>NZ_CAJHBO010000004.1 GCF_904846645.1 Psychrobacter sp. Pi2-1 | reverse complement strand
CATCTGGGGCTATTATCAGACCGTGAGACCGCATGCTTTCAACGATTATTTGCCGCCAGCAGAAAAAGAGAGACGTTACTTTAATCAAAACCTCTTATCAGCTGTCCTAAATTAGTTGACCACTACATATCCAACTTATATAGGACCTACTAAAATTAACTAAGACTGATAATGAGTAGGGTCAGTTACGCCAGCTTGGGCAAAGCCTTGACGACGCAATGCGCAACTATCACAAACACCACAAGCAAGACCGTTGGCATCTGCACGATAACAAGAAATCGTCTGTCCGTAATCGACACCTAATGATAGACCAAGCTCAATGGTTTGGGCTTTTGACAATTGCTGCAATGGCGTTTGAATCGATAAGCGATGACCAGTAACGCCTGCTTTTGTCGCAAGGTTGGCCATATATTCAAAGGCAGCTATATACTCTGGGCGACAATCAGGATAGCCCGAGTAGTCAACTGAGCTGACACCGATGACAATATGATTGGCATCAGCGACTTCGGCGACTGCTAACGCGTATGATAAGAAAATAGTATTGCGCGCAGGCACATAGGTATTTGGGATAGCGTCGTTATCGATTTCGTCGCGTTTTTTGCTAGGGAATTTATCCGAATCACCGTCTGGCACGATCATGCTGTGGTCTGTTAATGATGAACCACCCAGTTGTGCGATATCAATATCGATGATTCTATGATTGACGCCTGCTGTCTCAGCGATGGTCTTTGCGGCCACAAGTTCACTATTATGACGCTGACCATAGTTAAAGCTGACTGCTGTCACTGATGCATAGCGCGCTTTTGCCCAATATAAGCAAGTCACCGAATCGAGACCGCCTGATAAAAGGACAACCGCATTTTCGCTTTTGGTAAGAGCAGCTAAATCAGCATCTGATACTTGATTGGGGGTGTTTTGCAAAGTAACGTTAGTCATAGTGATATCTATTATTGGTTTACGAAAACGGCTATTTTAGCAAAAATACGTCTACTACAGAACCACGAAGCGACCAATCACCCGTCACTAAGCTGTCAAAGCTAGTTTACATAGCACTGCAATAAAATAAAGTCGGTATTACTGTCATCTTTTCAATCTGTTAGCAATATTTGTTATAATCGCAGCTTTTAAAGTATCAGTCACATGACATTGGTGCTAATGCTTTAAAAGCCTTATCGCAAATCGCTTTATAGTAAAATCACCCTTATAAAGATATTGAGTAATTTATGACCGCAGCAACCTTATTTACGCCAAATATTCCTTCTCAAGCTGATGATGTATCTGATGCAATGAGCTTTGATAGTCAGGCTTTGGAGACCGATACTGATAGTAGAGAGTACGATGACGTCTCTGAAGATGGCAGTGATGAGGACATGATTGACGAGCAGTTTGCCGATGCGCAAGCACCTACCGAATCAGCGTACTTTCGTAAACTACAAAAGAAGCTGCGTCGCCAAGTCTCTTGGGCAATCCGCGATTTTAATATGATCGAAGATGGCGATGTGGTGATGGTCTGTGTTTCGGGTGGTAAAGACAGCTATACCTTACTTGATATTTTATTGCTGCTAAAACGCATTGCACCAATTCATTTTGATATCGTCGCGGTGAATCTCGATCAGAAGCAGCCAGGCTATCCAGAAGATATTTTACCTGCGTATCTAAACGAGCAGGGCATTGCTCACTATATTTTAGAAAAAGACACGTATAGCATCGTTAAAAGCGTGGTGCCAGAAGGAAAGACTTACTGCTCGGCGTGCTCACGTTTGCGCCGCGGTTCACTATATGGCTTTGCTAAACAAATTGGCGCGACTAAGATTGCCCTTGGCCATCACCGTGACGATATGCTGGCGACCTTCTTTTTGAACTTATTTCATGGTGGTGCGCTCAAATCAATGCCGCCCAAGTTACTGAGTGATGATAAGCAAAATATGCTGATTCGCCCATTGGCCTATGTCGAAGAAAAAGACATCATTGAGTATGCCAAATTAAAGGGATTTCCAATCATTCCTTGTAATTTATGTGGTAGCCAGACCAATCTACAACGCGCCATCATCAACGATATGCTGCGTGAATGGGATGACGCTCACCCGCAGCGTTTGGCTTCTATCTTTAAGGCAATGCAAAACGTTGCACCATCACAGTTAGCTGATCGTGAGCTTTTTGACTTTGAAACACTCAGTCTTGACCGTGATAACGATGAGCGTTTATTTGAGGGTGATAATATTCAAGCTGGGCAGACGGATAGTTTGGCTGAGATTGGTTTACCTGTATCGCCAAGGACGCAAACGTTCAATCCTAAGTTCGCTAGTGACAAGCCTTATTCGACAGAGACGGATAAAGCCGCGCAGAACGAGCGTAAAGCACAGAAAATTCCAACGATTAACCCAGTGATTTAGTAGTTTATAAATTAGTGCGAGATTAAACCGTATTTATTCATTAGTAGAATATTAAATAGCTCAAAAAAAACCAGCCGATCTCTGACGAGCGGCTGGTTTTTTTATGTCTGGATGCTACTAACAGTATTAACTCTTAGCAAAAACGGGTAGTGGGTCAAAGCTGATCTTTGAGCGCGGCAATTTTGCGACGTCTTGCATACGCCAATCATCTTTACCGTCATTGCTAACCTGAAGGTAATACTTGGCTTTTACAGGATCAATATCGACTTGTGCGCTGTATTTATTGCCCTCAACATGCTTAAGGACAACGTCGCGGTCTTTTTTGATATCCGTTGCATGAGAAATAGAAAGCTCCAACGTATCAGGATAAGTAAGTGGCGTACCATTTAACAGCTTGCCTGACTGCACGCTTTGCTCAGGGTAGTTGAGATAAAACACAATATCGCCATTTTCTGCAAACTGCATTTGTCCATGCAAGTCTAAATCATACGTGAGCTTGTCACGAGACACATCATGATAGAGCGTTTTGCCATCCATATACCAGTCGTCACGTACCACGCTATCACGGATCTGGTAAGAGTAATAAACAAACCAAATACAAGCGATCACGACCGCAGCAGGCATGCCAATCACAAAGATAACGACCATGTAATTTTTATACCATGGCTGCTTATCTTGATGTTTAAAGTTCGGTGCTGGAGTAGACATAAAATACCTATGCATCAGATACGCATTTAATAGATAGCTGTTCATTAGACATCTATAAATGGTATCAACGGATAATTTGGCGGCTAAGCGCTACCAGTTTAATGGTAAAACATTTATTCGATAGCCTATCACTAGAACAATTAGCTATTTAACTACTTGCACTAGTTACAGACTACCGAATGACATACATGAAATTAAACAATGAACATATTAATTGTTTACTGACCTTGGGTCGTAAAGATATTTTGCTTACTTACCTTATACTTGCCATTTTCGCTGCTCACATTTAGCGTGACAGGCGTTTGGCCAAACTCTATTACATCAGGATCACCATAAATACTGACTGGCATATCAAAGCTTTCGCCAGCTTCTAATGGTACATCGTTAAAGCGTAGCTCTAAGCTCAGCCCTTTTTGCGGTGCTAGTGTTATCGTGTAGGTATGAGCATCCTGCGTCTTATTGGTTAGCTTAACGATATAGCTATTTTCAATCATGCCTTGATTGTTGATAGACGATAACTGATTACGGTCACGGCGGATATCAATTTCCAGTGGCACGCGATCGGTTAACGCATATATAACGCCGCCACATAGTACAGCCAACAATGTTAAGTAAGCAAATAGTCGTGGGCGCAGTACGCGGCTTGGCTCTTTTTCTGCCAGCTGACGTTCGGTCGTATAACGAATCAGTCCACGCGGATAGCCGACCTTGTCCATCACTTCATTACAGGCATCGATACAAGCCGCACACTGGATACAGGCAACTTGTAACCCATCACGAATATCGATACCAGTAGGGCAGACCTGCACGCACATGGTACATTCAATGCAGTCGCCTAAGTGCTCTGGATTTGTACCTTTTTTACGAGCGCCGCGCGGCTCACCGCGTTCATAATCATAAGATACGATCAATGTGTCTTTATCAAACATCACACTTTGAAAGCGGCCATAAGGACAAATCTGTACACACATCTGCTCACGCATATAGCCTGCATTGGCATAAGTAGCAAAGGTGAAGATAAACATTGAGACCCATACCCACGTTGGCCAATCAGGGAATGGAATCACTCCTATTGACTGCCAGCTATGATATAGAGAATCCGTCCCTGCCACATAACTAACAAAGGTCGCTGCTGTAATCACAGAAAGCAAAAACCAAATTGAATATACCACCGTGCGTTTGAATACTTTGCTCGCACTTAACGGTGCTTTATCAAACTTGATGCGCTTATTACGATCGCCAATCACCCACTTTTCAACATATTGGTATAGATGCGTCCATATCGTTTGAGGACAGGCATAACCACACCAAACGCGTCCTGCATATACCGTCACCATAAACAGCGTAAACGCGGCAATAATGGCAAATGCAGCAATAAAATAAAAATCTTGCGTCAAAAAGGTCATGCCAAAAATATAATAATGCTGCGATGGCACATCAAACCATATTGCTTGTCTATCATTATAGCGCAGCCATGGCAAAAGTAAAAAAGCCGCAAAAAGAGCATACATCGTGATGACACGAATATTTTGATAAAAACCTGTGACAAACCTTGGGTGTACACGATGCTTGGTTGCATCAAGGTCGACTTGTTGTACAGGAATTTTATTGGATTGTTGTGCTGACATAAACGTGCCTCTTTAAAAAAAGAATCAGTCTGCTGGCATGATGAACAAACACCTCTAGCGTCGAGGTATATGAGTGTATGATGTTATCAATGTCAGTAAATAGCGGATAGAAAATTCGATAAAAAACTTTCTAATCTGCTTACCAAATGATCGATTGTAAATATAGTCGGTTCAACATAATCTTGATACAAGTAAAGGGAAGTGAAAGTACTACAAATAGTAGACTAAACGAGCCTGTATCTAATTTATCTGAAGTTGACTATCTTGTTATGTGATTGAGTCAGAGCGATATAAAGCCATGACCAATAGACTATTTTAAAAAATAGCTATTCTAACATTCTCCCTACTAATAATGGGGTGATAATCGTAAAAAGCAACGAATATACGAGAACGTTTTCTAGTATTTATAGCCGCTCATCACTGTCATTTCTAAATGAAAATCAATACCGCTATACGCAAAAGGGAGAACTGCAATAACAGTTCTCCCTTCATTAAATCTCGTCCATATTCAGTACAGTAACAACGTCTTAGTTAGCAGTTGCTTCTTCAGTTGCTACAGGCTGAGTAGCTGCAGCAGTAACTGGTGCTGCTTCAGGTGATTTTCCTGTTTTATCTGATAGTGAGTAGATATAAGCAGCAAGTAGCATGATACGCTCATTACCTAGCTTAGTTTCCCACTGAGGCATAACGCCAGCACGGCCATAACGTAGTGTATTACGTACAGTCTCACGCTCACCGCCATACAACCAGATATTATCAGTCAAGTTCGGTGCACCAGCTGAAATCATACCTTTACCGCTTTCAGAGTGACATAGTGCACACTGTTGCTTAAAGATAGCTTCGCCTTGATTAACCAAGGTTTGATCAAGTTCACCGTTACTCTTACTACCGTTATTTGAAGATAGTGACAATACATACTCAGAAGCTGCACGTACACCGTCTTCACCGATCTGATCGCGCCAAGCAGGCATACCGCCGATACGACCATTGTGTAGCGTGGTCAGGATGTTGCTAGCTTCGCCACCATATAACCAATCATTATCGGTTAGGTTAGGGTAGCCTGTTGCACCTTTCGCGTTAGAGCCATGACATACAGAACAGTTCTGTAAGAACAAACGGCTACCAACTTTTAACGCATTTGGATTTTCAGACAGTTTTTCGACGTAAGGAGCAAGTTCTGCAACTTTTTCGTCAATTTTAGTCTGTAGATCTGCTGGTGGGTTTTCGCTACGACGCATGGTCGCTTGTAGCTCATTTAGCGTACCCAATGTTGCAGTCGCACCTGCAGCATCTGCTTTTACCAGAATGCTTTTTTCAAAGTTATCGGTAAATACTTTATTGTTACTTTCAAGCTCACTGAACAACTCGTTTTTAGAGGTCCACGGTACAGTCTCACCGTCAACTTCTACGGTGGCGATACCTTCCCAGTGTTTCGGGAACATAGCTGGAAAGAATACCCAGTACGCCACACCCCAAACGATCGAGCCAAAAAATATCACCAACCACCATTTAGGAAGCGGCTTGTCGTATTCTCGGATACCATCGTATTCATGACCAGTAGTACCGTCTTCCTCAACGTCTGGTTTGTATTTTAGTACAAACAACAGAACGCCAAGAATAAAAAGCCAGCAACCGAAACTGATTAGCGTGATCCAAGAACTCCAAAAAAATGTCATCATTTATCCTTATTGCGCTGCTCTTCAGACAGAGATTTTATATCCTCGTCATCAAGCGCAAGTTGTGCATCTTCTTCGAAGCGTTTTTTGTTTTTTGGCGAATACGCCCACCATGCAACGCCTACGAAGGCAATAAAGGCAGAAACGGTCGCAATTGTTTGTAATTCACCAATACCCATTAGCGCTGTCCTTCCATTGCGGTACCTAACTGCTGTAGATAGGCGACCAAAGCGTCAAGCTCAGTAGCGCCAAGCACTGCATCTGGAGCGCCTTCAATGTCTTCTTCAGTATAAGGAACACCGAAGCGATCGCGGAATAGACGCATTTTAGCTTGAATGTTTTCGCCATCTACTTCGTTAGTCGCCAACCAAGGGAAACCTGGCATAACTGATTCAGGCACTAGCGAACGTGGATTGATCAAATGTTGCTTTTGCCAATCTTCAGAATAACGGCCACCAACACGTGCTAAATCTGGTCCAGTACGTTTCGATCCCCATAAGAATGGATGATCCCACGTCGACTCGGCGGCACGTGAATATGGTCCATAACGTTCAACTTCTGCACGTAATGGGCGAACCATTTGAGTATGACAAACGTGACATCCTTCACGGATATAAATATCACGACCTTCAAATTCAAGCGCTGTCCAAGGCTCCATAGCAGGAAGGGGAGCGTTCACCCCACCTTCTTCAGGACCCTTGTTGTCATAGATCAATGGCACGATTTCAACTAGCGTTGCAAAACTAATAGCAATCACGATACCAATGACTAACAAGCCTGTATTTTTTTCAATAATTTCATGCGGTGTACCAGCCATGATCGCTCCTTATACGTTAGCTGTCGAAGGTTTTTCGACACTAGGTTCATGATCCGTTGGATCAGCGACATCTACAGGCTTACCTTCTGGCATTTTGAGTGTTTTATAGCAGTTATAAGCCATTACAAACATACCCGATACATATAAGAAGCCACCAAATGCACGGCCAATATATGGGAAATGCGAGAATTCAACAGTATCAACGAAGCTATATACCAAAGTACCGTCTGGGTTAGTAGCAAGCCACATCATGCCTTGGCCAATACCTGAGATCCACATAGACACGATATAGAAAATCGTTCCTGCAGTCGCAAGCCAAAAATGCGTGGTGATTAAGCTGATAGAGTACATCTTCGGTTTGTTATAAATACGTGGTAACAGTACGTATAGCGAACCAATGGTAATCATACCAACCCAGCCAAGTGCGCCTGAGTGTACGTGACCAACTGTCCAATCAGTATTATGCGATAGCGCATTCACTGTTTTGATAGACATCATTGGGCCTTCGAACGTTGACATCGCGTAGAACGACAATGCAACAATCATAAAGCGAATGATTGGATCGGTACGCAGCTTATCCCAACTACCTGATAGCGTTAGTACACCGTTAATCATACCACCCCAAGATGGTGCGAACAGGATGATTGAGAAGACCATAGCAAGAGACTGCGTCCAATCAGGAAGCGCTGAATAATGCAAATGGTGACCACCAGCCCACATATATGAAGCAATCAATGCCCAAAAGTGAACGATAGACAAACGATAAGAATAGATAGGACGACCAATCTGTACAGGAACGAAATAATACATCATTCCAAGGAAGGCTGCCGTTAAGTAAAAACCTACCGCATTATGCCCGTACCACCACTGCACCATCGCATCAGTTGCACCGCCAAATAGCGAATAAGATTTGAACGCGCTAACTGGAATCGCCATGCTGTTTACGATGTGTAGTAATGCAATCGTAATGATGAAAGCGGCAAAGAACCAGTTAGCCACATAGATATGTGAGGTTTTACGTTTGATGAGCGTACCAAAAAATACAATGGCATAAGAGATCCATACCAAGGCAATTAGGATATCGATCGGCCACTCAAGCTCAGCGTATTCTTTAGTTGAGGTCAAACCTAGAGGAAGGGTAATAACAGCGGATACGATAACCGCTTGCCAACCCCAAAAGGTAAACCAAGCCAAATATGGCGCAAATAAACGCGTCTTACAGGTACGCTGAACGATGTAGTAAGACGTTGCGAACAGGGCAGAGCCACCGAACGCAAAAATCACCGCATTGGTATGCAGTGGTCTTAAACGACTAAAGGTCAGCCATGGAATGTCAAAGTTGAGTGCTGGCCATGCTAACTGTGAAGCAATGAACACACCAAGACTCATGCCGACGATGCCCCAAACGACAGCCATGATCGTAAAAAATCTTACGATAGTAATTTCATACTCACGGTCAACTGGGGCGACTGCTGTGTTTTGTAAACTCATTGGATGATTCCTTTACAGCCCGAATTATCAACAGAATTAACCAACAATCTATGTTGTCTGCACTATAAATACTCTCAAATTTGTATTTATACTAGCGCCAACACATGTTGTTTTTTGGCTTATTTAGCGCAATGACGTCATTAACTATCGATTTAGGCCCTTACTGTCTATTAGTTAATACTAATAAATAGAAATAGGCATTTCATACACCTTGCTCAAGGTCAATCGATAGTAGGATTGTTAATAGATCATCAAGGTAAATAAGAAGACGCGCCGTTTTGAGCATCAAACATCTCATAAGGCTAAATATGTATCTTAATTATTACGAAAAAATCTGTACTAATGAAGATAGATACCCATATCTATAGGGCTATTAAAACGCATTGACCATAGATGTATGCTAGCGGCGGCTGACAAAAAACACGATTATGTAATGTTTGGTTAAAACTCCCGACTCTGTTTAAGGGTATTGTAACGCAATCCTAATTAAATATCATCAGAACTATGCGCCAAAATACAAACTCTTTGGTATAAATGTTAGCGAGCAACTTATTATTGCTGTGCTACTCCTCTATTTTATACACAATTTTGTCACTATTCTAGATGCTCATTTTGATTGAATAGGGGAAGCGCTCGCTAGACATAAGCGTAGGCTTGCAAAGAAGTTTTGTAACAATAACATTGCTGAGCCGATAAATAGGTTTTACTTCTTATCAAGTCGCCCTTTATAATGAGGCTGAACGTCATTAATGGCTATGTATCGCATAGGTCTATTGATAGCAATCATTTTAATAATTCTAATAGTTAGGCCAATAGTGCCTCAAGGGATATTGGTCTGACAGAATATCAATTAAGGATAATATAATATGGCAGTTTTTTTGACAGATGAATGGTTTGAGCAAGTAGAAAAAATGGGCAACGAAGCAGGTGAGTTAAATTTACCACCAGTACTTGCCAATATGGTCGTCAACCTAAAAGTGGCTGAAGCTGATAAAACTATCGAAGCCAATTTTGCAAATGGTTTGCTGCATCGTGGCTTAAATGATAATGCAACGACGACGCTGCTATTAGATCGCGATATCCTACAGTCTATCATCACTGATTTTGATACCAACCAAATCATGGGTGCGTTTATGAGTGGCAAAATCCGTGTCGAAGGCGATATGTCACAGCTAATGGCCGTACAGACTGCACGTCCAAGCGCAGAGCAAAAAGAGCTATATACTCGCATCAAATCAATGACGACGATGGCTTAATCATATACCTATACGATTTTTACGTTACGTTTTGCATTGAAAGAATTCATAAGACACAGAAAAGCCCCTAATTCATATTAGGGGCTTTTTTATTGCGTAAGTACATAAGTAAGCATGAAAGCTAGAGAAGATTTCTCAAACAGGCTAGCTAGCTTTTGATTGCTGCGTCACATTTGATTGGTTTTCTTTGTATATCGCTGCTTGTAGCCATACGTTCGCTTGAACGTAGTCATGTACTTTGATGCTATTGGTTTCAGCAGTGTTGAGCGCACCAATACGCACTACAAAAGGATCTGCATCTTGCTCACGTAGCGTTACCACATCAAACAATATGATAGATTTACCGTTAAACACGGTTTCTTGCTTGCCAAGCACTTGCCCCTGACACCAAGCTTCATCTTCTTGTCCTAGCGTATCGCCAAACAAGTAAGCGCACATATGGCCTAAATTAATCTCAACAGGTGCCATTTGCTCTTTGGTTTCAGGTTTCCATTCACTGATTTGCTCTTGCAGATCATCAGGGATTTTTCCGTCATTTGCTGCCACGATGTCATTAAAGGCACGATGATAACGGATAGACTCTTGATCTTCGACCATGATGACTTCGTTTTGCTCGCTTAGCTTAATTTCGTGCGCCCAAGCACTAAAGTTCACATAGTAAGAGGTGTCGCGTTGATAGAGATGGCGATTAGTCGTATAGAGTTGATCAAACGCATAAATAATGCTGCCATCAGCAGTACGTAAGCGCAACACTGCATCATGCGAGTTGTCATTAGCGATGACACGCTCAATTTTGCAGTTCAATCCGTAAGGACTATCGACACAAGGATAGGCATTGATAAAGCATTCTGGCTTACCATCCTTCATCGCGAGCACTTGATTAATATGGCAAGGCTGATCTTCTGATAAAAGCAGGCAGCTGTCTTTTGCACTAACGTTGTTGTTCAGGCCTTTAGGCATCGCTGCGACTTCAATCATTTTTTGTAGCCACTCAGGCACATCATGACTCATATCATCGGTCAGAATACGCCAGTGATCGGCGTGACCTGCAGACTGCTCATCGGTCAACGTAATCTTGGTGGGAGATTGAATGTTTTTGTATTGATAATTTATGGTCATGAAAATACTCAAAATTAAGTCAGCGTGAGGTTTGTATCTAATACTATATTTGCTTGTGTACCATCCAACATTTTAAATGATTGGTTTATGATGGTCAGCAGCCTAGCCAGTAAAAGATCAGAAACCTCAATGAGGGGTTAATGACAATTGTCTTTAGCATATAATATATAGGTATTGGTACAGCTAATAGCAAGCCCCCTATAAAAAATAATAACAAAACCCAGTTTTTTGGTAAAAAATACTCTCAGTTGTTGCTAATGACTGGCACATATCAGCTAGTTTGTGTCAAACTAGCTCCCTTTTGACAGCTGTTATTGGCTCGTCTGACACCCTGTTTTTGTGTTTGATTTATATGTGAGTAGTAGCAACTGTATGATGCATTTACTACTGCTCGTTATGCAACCTATATAAAGTCGCACGTAGATAAGATAAAGAGTTTGAATATGTTTCGTCCTTTAGCGTTATTTATCGGCTTACGATATACCCGAGCAGAACGTAGTAATGGCTTTATCTCCTTTATATCTCTCATCTCGATGATTGGTCTGACGCTTGGGGTTGCCGTATTGATTACGGTGCTATCAGTGATGAACGGCTTTGACCGTGAACTGAAAACCCGTATTTTGGGAATGGTACCGCAGGCTACTGTGGTCTCATCAGAAATTATTGGCGACTGGGAACAGCTCGCTGATCAGATCAAAGAAGACCCAGAAGTGGCAGCTGTGGCACCATTCATTCAACTGCAAGGGATGCTGACATCAAATGGTCAGGTCGCAGGTATCATGGTGACAGGCGTCGAGCCTGAATATGAGAAAAACGTCTCCATCATTAACGAGCATATGATTGAAGGTAGTATTGACACCCTGAAAAGTGGTGACTTCAGTATCGTGTTGGGCGAGGAGATGGTGCAGTCTTTAGGTCTGCAAATAGGGGATAAAGTGACGCTGGTATTGCCAGAAGCGTCGCCATCACCAGCAGGCGTGATACCGCGATTTAAGCGATTTACTCTGACAGGTATCTTTACGATCAGCCCAGAAGTAGACAGTCTCATGGCGTTTATCCCGATGGGAGATGCGGCAAAATTACTGCGTTTGCCAGAAGGCGCGCAGGGCGTACGCATGAAGCTTAACGACATCTTTACTGCGCCGATAGCTGCGGAAAAAGCGGCTGCTATCGCACCTGAAAAGCTATATCCAAATGACTGGACACAAACTCATGGCAATCTGTTTGGGGCTATTCAAATGGAAAAAGCCATGGTCGGGTTATTACTATTTTTGATTATCTTAGTTGCTGCTTTTAACATTGTCTCAAGTCTGGTCATGCTAGTAACCGATAAAAAAGCAGATATCGCAATCTTAAAAACTTTTGGTGCGTCTCCTCGCTTGATTACGCAAGTCTTTATGGTACAAGGTGTGGTCATCGGTGTTATCGGTACTATTGCTGGTACGATACTGGGTGTGATATTTGCGCTTACGGTCAGCGATATTTTAGGCTTTATTAATCAAGCCTTTGGTCTGAACCTGTTTGATGCGTATTTTGTCAATTACTTGCCATCGCAGTTGCGTTTGTTAGACGTGGTATTAATCACAGGTGCATCATTTGTACTGAGCTTTTTGGCTACAATTTATCCAGCGCGCCGAGCGGCTAAGATTCAGCCTGCTCAAACGCTACGCTATGAGTAATCCCAAACGCCTAATTGTCGAAATAAATACCGAAATAAATAAAATAAAGGAAGCGCTATGTCTGCCATTTTAGAGGCGACCAATATCAATAAGATATATGATGAAGGCGCGGTCAGTACGCAAGTATTGACTGGTCTTGATCTGACTGTTCATGCGGGTGAGCGCATCGCTATCGTTGGAACTAGCGGTTCAGGTAAAAGTACGTTGCTACATTTGCTTGGTGGTCTAGATACGCCAACCAGTGGTGAAGTTTGGTTGCACGGTCAGTTATTAAATAGCATGAATGAAACTGAGCGCGGAGCTATGCGCAACAAGCATTTGGGCTTTATTTATCAGTTTCACCATCTGCTAGCAGAATTTACAGCAATCGAAAACGTAGCCATGCCATTGCTCATGCGTCCAGAAGTATCAACGACTGATGCTCGTAAGCAGGCAGTTGAGATTCTAGAAAATGTCGGTCTTGAGCATCGTTTGATGCATAGACCAGGTGAGCTATCAGGTGGCGAGCGCCAACGTGTGGCAATTGCACGCGCGCTAGTGACTAAGCCATCGCTTATTTTGGCGGACGAGCCAACAGGTAACTTGGACTATGATAATGCGCAGAGCGTCTTTGGCCTGTTATCAGAGCTACAAAGCACCATGCAAACGGCGCTACTTATGGTGACGCATGACCGTAATTTGGCAGCGCTTGCTGATCGTCAGTTGTTGCTACGCAATGGGCATTGGGAACAGTATTAATAATTTTGTGTATTAGGTTGAAAAACTGACCGAAACGCCATCTGTTTGTGTTTTTTAGGACTGTTACGTTAAAGGTTTATTGTTGTATTATTAAGAAAATATATCATAGAAACTAGCGATTAAGCGGTTGTGAGCCAGCCGCCTTATCTATTTTATAAGGATGCGTAAAATGCGTGAAGATGATAATCCAATTGCGGCTTTTGGCAGTGCGGAAGAGGGTGATGAGCCGTTAAAGCCTTACATCGATCCAACTTTATTTGAAACGCTCGATAGACAGGCGCAAACTGAGCTACTAACACCTGTATTTGATGCCATCACTTTGGCTGGGGTTGATTACGACCTAAAAGTTCAAGACAGCGCGACAGGTAAGCGTTATACGCTCTGCAAAAATGATGAAGTCATTGAGATCGTACCGATGGATAGGGATTTCACTGACAAAGTCTTAAATGCTATAGAGAACAGTAAAGAAGAATAAGCTGCGCTAGCTTAGTTTATCTAGGGCGTAAGCGTTATAAGCGTATAACAAAGATAAATTGCCTTATAACTTGTCAGATTCGTCAGAAGGTTTCTGCTGACGTTTCTGCCAGCTCGCCACGGTTTTATAACGCCAAATGGCCTTAAATGCCAAACCGCAAATAAGACTGGTGACCACGGCCAAAATCGTTAGCCCGATACAAAATGCAGCAAGCGATACTGTACCGCGATAAGTAATGAACGGATTGGCACCGTTTGATAATGCCCATAAGCTAAAATCAGCAATCATTCTACCGATGAATCGCAAGCTAATCACAGGTGCATCAATGATCTTTGCACCGATATAGTATCCAGCATAAAAGATTGGCAAGCTAGTGACTGGGTTAGTAATCCATGTCAAACCAAGCGCCATAGGGACATTGGCACGAAAAATAAGCGAGCCAATAAGTGCCAGTAACATCTGTCCTGGCAGCGGAAAAAATGCACTTAGTACACCGATATAGACAGCCTTATTTAGGCTGTGTCGATTGAAATGCCATAACCTTGGATCAGCCAAGTGCGGTGCAAACAGCTTTAAAGTGCGACTTTCTAAGATTTTCTCAGGTGTAGGAAGTAGGTCTTTTAGACGTTTTTGGGGCACAGGATCGCCTTTAATCATTAACTACAGTCTACTCAATGGTATTGAGAAGCTGGTATAAAGTAATATATGGTGAGTAGGATAAAGGTTAGAACACACAGAATAGTGGTGTCAGATAGTTACCATCTAATACGTTGCCTCAGTATAGGGTAATATAAATATAAATGCTATTGCATCGCGTGCCATTTGCTATAGTAAGTAACCATATTTGGCCGAATAATATTTAAGTCATCAAGCAAGGAGTGCTGGTGTACTGGTTAATTGGTAGCCTCATAATTATAGTTATGATGGGCGTATTGGCAGTCGCAGATAATGTTATATTGCCAACTGACTTATCCTTGCTAGAGACAGTTGGTACGTCTAATCTGTCGTTGACGCTGATTGTATTTGCTATATTTCTGTTGGCTTCTGCTCAATTCAACATACCCCCGATAGACAGCCACAGCGCTGATAACAGTACCTTTAATAACGCATCTCGTCATACTAAACTTCCTTTCCGAATTATTAGATACTTGGTCTTAGCTTTGTTAGCGACTGCGCTGGTGATAGGCAGTGCACTGCAAGCTTTAGTTACTCATCAACAAGCAGAAACCACTGAAATAACTGCTCCGATACGAGTACAAGCGCTCGTGCGTATTGAAGGGTTGAGCGACAGTGTTTATGATGCCGCTACAGATAGCGGTTATCGCCAAGTAGCGGTAATAACGAATATCACTCCATTGGTCGCTGAGCTGACGCCGATAGAATTAGAAACTAAAACATCCGACTACTTAGATGCAAATAAAAATAGCCTAAGCAGAAATTACAATGTTAATTCCAATGAAATTAATATCAAAGTTAGCGAACACCGAGTCCTACTTAACGCCTATCCAAGAAAGTCTGCAAATGATAATCAGCTTACATCCTTAAACGATTTGCAGCCCGGTGATGAGGTATTCATGAGCCTAGCACTGGCGCCATTGGCTACTTCTGAGCAAGCAGTCAATAACCCTACTGGTTTTGACAGTTATCGCTGGTTACGAGGTCGGCATATTGATAGCGTTGCAAATATTTTGGCCGTTAGTCCTATATTGGTAAACAGTAACGAAATCAGCAATAAAATAAGAGATGAAAAATATTCGAAGCAGTCGCTAGACTTTGATTCATATCTTCAGCACTTTCGTACTCGTATCGATCAAGGACGTTGGCGATTACGACAGCATTTCTATCAAGACTGGTCAGCGCAATCGACAGCAGAGCAACAAGCAAAAGCCGTGACATTAAGTCTGCTTACGGGTGATCGTAGCTTAATTAATCGTGATACTAAGGACTTATATCAACTGGCCGGTATCTCACACCTGCTCGCTATTTCAGGCACGCACGTACTGTTTTTAGCTATTGTATTGGCAGGCATAGTTGTACTGCTGTTTGATCGTAATTATTCAGCGATTTATCGTCGTATTCCGCGTTGGCAAGTGCGCTGGTGGGTAATGATTGGTGCCGCTTTTATTTATGCGCTATTTACTGGTTTTGACGTACCTGCTGCCCGTACGGCTTGGATGTTATTAGCGATTGGATTTGTCAGATTAACATTGCTTCCTATCAGTACGATGCGTGTGCTATTGGCTCTAGCTGTGTTGATGGCTTGGGGTGACCCTTACGTATTATGGCAGGCAGGGTATTGGCTGTCTTTTATTGCAGTGGCGTTATTGCTTAAGTATGACGATAAGTCGTATCAGAATCAGACTACTGCTGTAACGAATTTATACAATGATAAGCCGCGTACTCATATCAATAACGCGCTATCTAACCGTGTTTGGCAAACGATCAAGCGTGTGTTTAAATTACAGTTTTGGCTGTTTCTTACTTTATTACCCGTTACGTTGCTTTTATTTGGTAAGGCGTCGTTATGGGGACTTTTTATCAATTTATTTGCTATCGGGCTATTTGGTTGGGTAATTGTACCGCTCAATCTATTAGCAGGACTATGTTACCTTTTAATGCCGAGTATCGCTGATATTCTTTGGGTAATTATTAGTACAATAGTTGGTCATCTACACGATTTGATGAGTTGGCTGACGTCATTGCCAGCGCTATCGGATGCATGGCTCTATACACCATTTAATATCGCGATACTATCGATGGCTTTGCTAAGTGCATTGCCTTGGCTGTTGCCAAGGGGTTTACTCAGTCGTTGGTTGATGTTGCCACCATTAACGTTACTGATAATGACAGTGTATGCTAATCAGCAGTCATTCGTCACGGTACCGACACTATATATTTTGCCAACGGGTGATTCATATATAACGGCAGCATTGCTGCAATATCCTACCGCCAATGAAGACAGTACCAATTGGTTGTTCTTAGCTGATCATAGACCAGCCTCTACACGAACGATGCCAAGTAACCTGACAGCAGACAAATTATCTGAAAATTTAAAGCAGCAATTGGGCATTTTATCTGTCGATAAGTTAGAGAGTATTGTCGTACAGAGTAGCAGGGTCGGTCTGACGGATACGTTAATCTTTGACGGTAAGAATATTGCTAATAATACCGAAAATCCTGAATTACTACCGATGACCGTTGCGCAATTAAATGACCGCTTAACCATTAGCCAATATTGGCAAGCAGGGCGCTCTGATCGTTGGTCTGCATTTCAGCAAGCTTACAAAACAGTTAGGCAGTCTGAAGATACGCCTACTATCAGTGCTCAACGTTGTGAGCAAGGTAAAACATGGCAGTCGATTAACGATGAGTTGTCAGTACAGGCCATCACTGGTTGGAGCGAGATAGGTGATGCTAGCGTTTGGAATTGTACGATTGCTCTTGATACTAACTTGCCTATACGCGTTCTTAGATACAATGCAGCAGACCCACTTAACTCGTTACCTGCCAATTCACCTGTTAGCCGTCAAGCACAAATAGTCACCAATCAGTTAACTAGCAAACAGTCAGCGTTTTCCCAGTCGCGTTTGATTCTAGATACTGCTACTCATCAACGCGTTTGGCAACTGTGGTCATTACTATGTTCAGCTGAATCAAATAATGATGACATGCTATTCAAAAATACACGTTGGCTTGGTCATAGTGACTCGCAGATTACAGCTGATGTCATAAATCGTCAGAGAGTCGATGAAGTTATAACCTATGATAATAATCCTTTAGAAGCTGCATTATCGCTAAACAACTAAATCGCTAAATAACATTGATAGCATTCCCAATGCCGAGACTGCTAATCCTGAAAAATAAGGCTTATATTATCAGCGTTACAATATAGTGATATTTCACAGTTATACTATTGAACCATTATCGAAATACCACCATACTTAGCAGCCTATTAATACAGGTCACTGACTATTAACATAGGTTACAGATACTGTGAGACAGTATCAGGTATATACCACCGTTCTAGCTGTATTTCTCGACAACCTCATTTTATTGTTTTAGATTGTTTCTAACTTAGGAAGTTATATGCCCAACTGGCCACCAGACCCTAACAAACGTCCTGATAACTCGGCAAATCAGCCAACGCAACTGCAGCAACCAAGCCCGCCAAGTGGACAAGAATGGAAGGTGCTGGAAAACACGTTATTAGCGAGTGTGGTTGAGCAGCGCCGCGCTCGTCGCTGGAGTATCTTTTTTAAACTACTGACCTTTGGTTATATCCTATTGATATTTTTGACCCTTGGTCGTGGTTGTAGCAGTGCACCAACAGGTATGGACGCAGTCGATACTAGCGATCCACATTTGGCAGTGGTTGAGCTGCAAGGTGTCATCAGTAATGACGATGTGGCTAATGCGTATGATGTTAATGAAGCCTTGAGAGACGCTTTTGCAAACAGTAACTCAAAAGCAGTGGCATTGGATATCAACTCACCTGGCGGTTCACCGGTACAGTCTGATGAGATTTGGCAGACCATGATGGACTTACGCCAAGAATACCCAGACAAAAAGCTTTATGCGGTGATTGGTGATATCGGTGCGTCAGGTGCTTATTATATTGCGTCTGCCGCAGATGAGATTTATGTCAATCCGTCAAGTTTGGTCGGTTCTATCGGTGTCATTATGCCAAGCTATAACGTTAAAGGTTTGATGGACAAAGTTGGCGTAGAAGATCGTACGATTACGGCTGGTGAGTATAAAGATATCTTAAGCTTATCTCGTCCGTTGACTGATTATGAAGAAAACCATGTCGAAAAAGTACTAGCAAATACGCACAAGCATTTCATCAACGCTGTCAAAGAAGGGCGCGGTGACCGCCTGAAGAATCCTGAACAAAACAAACTGTTCTCAGGGCTATTCTGGACAGGTGAGCAGTCTATTGAGCTAGGTTTGGCAGACAAAACAGGTAGTATCACGAGTCTAAGTAAGCAACTAGACCTTGATACGATCATTAGCTATAGCCCAACTGATCCGTTCCAAATGTTTATGGATCGTTTTGCAGTGAAATTAGGTGCAGGTATTGGCTCTAGCGTTAGTCTTGATGTATTGCCACAAGAAAGCAACACTGGGCAGATGCGTTAAGCGTTTTATGTTTTAGATATAATGTGTATGATTGTTAAGGCTGAGCATATAATTGTGCTCAGCCTTAATTGTATGCAATACCAAATAAAAAACCTTAGCCCAAGTGATAGCCTGATTGAATTAGCTATACAACTATAACCATCAAACATAGTCGTCAAACTTGCCATATAAACATGGTTGGTTTTGAAGAAGTTATTTTTAATGCTATTGGTTTTAATAATGGTACCAGGTTCAATCATTAAAATAATATATAACATAAACGATCCCACGAGAGTCTGTCATGAGTGATGAAATAAATTTGCAGTCCTTTGCTAAACTGCCTGTCTCTAAAATAACCAATAAACCTGTGCTGCATTTTGCCCATGCTAATGGAATGCCAAGTGCGGTATATGAGCCGTTCTTTGAAGGCCTATCAGAGTTCTTTACGGTTGAATATATTGCGATGTTGGGTGATACGCCTGATTATCCAGTGGACGATCATTGGCGCAGTTTGACGCAGCAAATTATTGATAGCGTAAACAGAGCCTGCGAAAAGCATGGCGTTGCACAGGTAGTAGGAGTAGGGCATTCGCTTGGGGCTATGTGTACGTTGCAGGCCACGTATCGTCAGCCTGAACTGTTTGCACAAGCGGTGCTTATGGATCCGCCTTGGATTTATGGCAAAGTCAGTTTGTTATGGCATTTGGCAAAGACAGCAGACAGATTACCGCTCATGAATAACCGTCTGATGGACAAACTGTCACCAGCTGGCGTATCCAAACATCGCCGTGATGTGTGGGATAGCCGAGATGAAGCATATGATAAAATGCGACATAAAGGGTTTTTTAAGAATTTCGATGAGCGCAGCTTTCAAGGATATATCGATCATGGCTTGCATGAGCGCGCGGATGGCAAAGTGACATTGGCCATCCCTAAAGCCAGCGAAGTCGCTGTGTTCCGTACCAATCCATCTTGGTATTGGCTGGCACCGAATCGTGGTCCTAAAGTGCCTGTGACTTTAATCATTGGTCAAGACAGTATATTTTTGAAACGTCGCTTTCCGCAGCAGATAAAATCGCGCTTGGGCATTCCTTATGAGACTCACGAAGGAGGGCATATGTTCCCACTTGAGCATCCAGAATCTGTCTCAACGCAGGTGTTAGGATTGATTAAGCAGCAATTGTCAAAATAAATGCAACATATTATCAGTCATGCTTGTAATGGATATGAGCTGCCAGAGTATTTTTAAGTGACATTTTTATGCCAAAGAATCTAACTGCTCCATCTAGTACGATTGCCTCACCTAAGTCTCTGCCGCTATTTTCGCGCGTGGGTACATTCGTGCTAACAGTAGGAATGGTGCTTGCTTTTTTTATCAGTCAGTTGGTAGGTGTCTATATCGCTGGCAAGCTGGTATTACCTGCCGATGAAAGGACATCGGTAGGGCGTATATTCTATTTTGGTAGTAATGATGGAACGGTCGTGAGCCTGTCTATACTTATCGGCTGTATATTGCTAGTGGCAATTAGCGTGCTTATCATTCGTTTAAAAGGTGGCAGCCTGCGTCAATATTTAGCACTAAAGCCGTTCTCACTGTCGGTGGGTATAGGAATGCTTGGGCTGCTACTGATATTTATGATTGCCAGTCAGGCACTAACGTATGTACTCGATATGACGCCGTTGGTGTTTGTTGATCCACTCTATCAGTCTGTCATTTCGGTTTGGCTGTTGGTGTTTGCCATGGTGATCGTCGCACCAATTTATGAAGAGGTTATCTTTCGTGGTATATTGTGGTCAGCCATCGAAGAACAGTTTACGGCATCATCATATTCAGCGAATCATGGGGCGATTGTCGCCAGCATTGTGACAAGTTTGATATTCGCTGTGATCCATGTGCAGTATGGTATATACGAGATTAGTACTATCGTAGTGTTGGCATTGATATTTTGCTATGCACGGATTAAGTCGGGCTCGCTACTACTGCCAATCGTACTGCACATTGTCAATAATGGTGCAGCGATGTGGCAGTATATTGCGCAAGCGGCGTAGATGAAATACTAGCCTCAATGATTGCTACTATATAAATTATATCGAAATAGTTAGATATAAAAATTTGGCTACGCGTTAGGATTATGCATCAGGATTTAATAGTAGTACTTCATCGGCAGCTCGCTTAATATCATCAATCGTCAGCTGAGGTTTACCGCTCAATGCTTGACGCCATTTACGCGCGCCCATCAGACCTTGGAAGAGTCCTAAATAATGCCGTGTCATTGTTGGCAACGCTTCGCCTTTTGCGAGTTGTTCTTCGAGATATGGATAAAGCTGCGCTAAAATCTCTGAGCGCTTAGGTATTGTCTCGGACGCTGCCTCGTTCCATAAGCTATTGGCCTCTGCTAATAGATACGGGTTATGATAAAACGCCCGACCAATCATCACGCCATCGATATGCTGTAGATGCGTTCTAATGTCCTCAATTGTATCGATACCACCATTGATTTCAATATCCAGCTCAGGAAAATCCTGCTTCAGACGGTACACATCATCGTAACGTAGCGGTGGTATCTCGCGGTTTTGCTTAGGGCTGAGCCCCTGCAACCATGCTGTACGCGCATGTACGATAAATCGAGTACAACCTGCCGCTGCAACTGTCTGTACAAAGTCCACCATAAACTCATAACTATCAAAGTCATCGATGCCAATACGATGTTTGACCGTCACAGGAATATCGACTGCGGCTTGCATATGCTTGACCAAATCAGCAACCGTCTTAGGCTCGGCCATCAGACAAGCACCTATCTTATTGTGCTGTACGCGATCTGAGGGACAACCGACGTTGATATTGACTTCATCATAGCCATACTGCTGAGCAAACTCAGCACACTGCGTCATCTCATCGATGTCTGCACCGCCAAGCTGTAATACAAGCGGATGCTCGAGCGTATCAAAACGTAGATGCCGTGCTCGGTTACCATGTATCAATGCACCAGTACTGATCATCTCGGTATATAGATACGTATGCGGGTTGAACAGTCGTGCAAAGTAGCGATAATCTGTTGTTGTCCAGTCGATCATAGGAGCTACTGAGAGGCGTTTGTTGGTCATATCAACCATGATTATTGAGCCTTAATATTTGTGTCTTAAATAAATGGAGAAGGTGCAATGGATGAGACATCCCATTGCACCTTAGTTTTAAGCTTTGTTCAAATCAGTGACTGATCCATTATTTATAAAATAACATGATCAATTTTTTTGAATTCGGGCAAATTATAGAAGTAAAGCCCCATAATAATACCGATAGAGCCCACAAAGGCAATATATAGCGCTGGTGAGAAGCTGATAAGCGTCGTGGCGTAACCAAGACCAAAGGGGATCAGTACACCAACGATACCGTAGGTAATATTATAACAAAAAGCGATACCTGTGAGACGTACATTGGTCGGAAATAGCTGCACTAAAATGGCAGGGACCATGCCCACGATACCGGCACAGAATCCCAAAAGTGCATACATAATCAATATATAATCGCCACCCGCCTGCAAATGATAAAAGAACGCCAACGTTTGAGCGATAAGTAGAACAGAACCAATGACCAAAATTTTACCAAAGTTCTCATGGGTCGAGATCATGCCATAAAAGACACAGCCAAGAATCATAAATACGATGCCCAAACTGTGAGAGAAGCTAAACAAATCACTGTCTAAAGTAAAGTTGATTTCTATTAAATCTGGCAGTAGTAGGACAATGACGGAGGTGATGTTAGATATCACTAGAGTCAGTACCATACTGACAAAGATAGAATGCTTGCAGCGCTTGAATAACACCGTAAATGGTCTACCCAAATTCTTACCAGTTTTTGGCTTATCTAACGCCAAGAAAAATGGGGTCTCTTTAACCAGTCGCCATACCAACAATGGTAGACAGGTTAGTAAGGCACCAACAAAAAACGGCAAACGCCAGCCATAGTCAGTCAACTGTACGGTGGTCATAAAACCAGTCAGCCACAGAAAAAACGCATTAGAGAAGAGTACCCCTACCAAAAAGCTAGCGGTAATGTAGCTACAAGCCACTGACAAATACTGCCTAGGCACATGCTCCGCCACAAACACCCAAGATAACGGTACGTAAAGACCAAATGCCATACCTTGTATGATTCTCAGCAGTATGAATAACGCAGGTGCAAGCGCGCCCCACTGCGCATAAGTAGGCAGACAGGCCATCGCAAGCAAGCTACCTGCCGTGACGATTATGCTCAGAAAAAGGGTCGGTTTTCGACCTTTGAGATCACCATAACGCCCGAACAGAATACCCCCAAGCGGACGAGCTAAGTAACCAATGACAAAAAGCCCCAGTCCTTGTAGTTTGGCGACATTGGGGTCAGTATCAACAGGAAAAAACGCAGCGGTCACGATATCTGCAATGTATAAGTAAATCAAAAAGTCAAAAAAGACGATCGCACTGATGAAGCTTACGAACATAACGGTATTTTTGTCTTTTGTAGACATCAAGGCGTATTGAGAACGAGACGGCATAATAGATCACGCTTCCACAGGGTAAAGTGGCCATTAAGACGATCATCGTTTAGATAATCGGCCATGATAAAAACCGGCAAATCAAAGTATATAAACAATGATTTGCCGAAACAGTAATTTTGTGTGTGTTGTAATAAGAACTTTGATTACAGGATCTGGCTTTTACCAGAAGCGAAACTGCACATCCTGTAATTTTAGGGACTATTTAGAAAAGAATTTACATATTACAGCAGCCAATCGATGGGTAGCCAAGACATGATAGTAAGCCAAATATGATCACCCATATCAACTCGTGGCTCTGATTCGTAAACGACCTCTTTGCCATCTTCCATGGTGTGCCACTCCAAGCTACCGTTGTCTAGCAGCTTAACTTCATAAGCTTGGTTTAGTAAATCATCACTCAGCGCCCCATGCAGCTGCCTTGCTAGTTCATCATCATTAATGATTACACCCATTTCGGTATTGATATTGGCAGAGCGTGGGTCAACGTTGTATGAACCGATAAAGACTTGATAATCATCTACTGCGAATGTTTTTGCGTGCAAACTGGTCGATGATTGACTACGTGCTCGCCACAGTTTGTTATCACGTTTTTCTTCAGCAGCGGTTGATTTAAGCTCATATATTTTGACGCCTGAACGAAGCAGGCGAGGTCGCCACTGGCTATAACCAGAATGCACGGCAGTTACATCGGTCGCATCAAATGAGTTGGTTAATATTTTGATATCAACGCCAGATTCGGCGAGCTTCACCAAAGTATCGACCCCATCTTTGGTCGGTACAAAATAAGAAGAAATAATCGTCAACTTCTTGGTTGGGCTACCGAGCAAGTTACGCAACTGATGAACCAAGTTGGTATCGGCAGGAACTGTTTTGCTTAGTTTGCCCACATCATCACTTAAGAACTGCATGTCGGTCCAACGAAAAGGCACACGCTTATTAATCAAGTCACTATCAATCGTAGAGTCTTTGATCGCAGCTTTATAAACCGTCAAGCTGCTGCCTTCGTTGTTTTCTTCATCCAGACCGAGCTTATCTAAGGCCTTTAAAAAATCAGGCGTGACGTCATCATCAAATTTCGCTAAGGTCTCGATATCAAATGATAAAGGCGATGACCAATAGTCATAAAAGCTGTTATCAATATCTGCGACGACTTTACCGATAAGTAAGACATCCAAATCTGCAAATTGGCTGCTTTGATCATTACTAAGGTATTCGTTGCCGATATTACGCCCGCCGATGATAGTAATTTGCTTATCAAAGGTCATGCTCTTATTGTGCATGCGGCGATTGATACGTGGCAAACCAGTCACATAGTTCAATGTTGGAAACTTACGATGCATCAAAGGATTGATGATACGTACCGCAATGTTAGGATGACTGGCAAAGCGTAATAAATGCTGATCGAACTTGGCACTGTTATTAAAATCATCTAACAATAAGCGCACGATCACGCCGCGCTCAGCCGCGTCCCATAAGTCTTTTAGTAGAAGCTGGCCAGCCTGATCGTTATGCCAAATATAGTACTGTGCATCAATATTGCGCGTGGCCATATCTGTCAAGATGCTACGTGCCGCAAAAGCATTCGCTCCGGTCACGATTGGGTGATAACCAGACAAATCAGGATGGATGTCGTTCTGCGCACTAATGGCCGAGACCAAGTCAGTGCTGCTGGTCTTAATCGTCTCACCTTGCGTCGTTTGCTCGTCTGAATATAGCGCCTCTACGCGTGTTGATAGTGCTTGGCTTTCCGGTAAATGTGGTTGCTTGGGCAAACTCTGGCAAGCACTAAGCCCTAAAGTCAGTCCTAGGGTTAGGCTCAACGATAAGCTGCTTGGTTCTATACTGAACATCGACATAACGAATTTACCTTAATGAGCCTAAATGTACTGATAAATAATGATTCAGAGTGCTTAAACCACTCTTTTTAGACGAATTACCAGACTGTTGTTGTATTATGTGTGGCAAAATCTAAATCGTCGCTAAGCTTAGCAGCTGTTAGCATATCTGCCTATTATAAATACGTTATTTTTGTTAGGTTTGACGATTGATTTTATCGTGATTTACTGTCGGTTGAATCTGCATAATGGCTGTCATATTGAACATCCAGTTATCTTAATAGGCAAAATTAATAATTAGATATTATCTGAAACCAGATGTGTGGAATAAATCGGCATGTTATGATAACGCTGATGAATTTGCTTGATAATCAAAAAAATAAGCAGTCCTTTTATACCAACCAAAACAAAGCAACGGAACGTCTATGAGTCAGTCGCAAACGAAAGATGAGAATAATTTGAACCAAAAAAACTCAAACGATGGGTTAGATCCAAACTGGCGTAACGATGCCTTAGATTTAGGATTAGATTACGGTATGCAGACGATTGCCGTGCGAGCAGGTCAGCACCGTACCGACGAGGGCGAGCATTCAGAGCCGATCTTTACCACCAGCTCTTATGTTTATCAATCAGCAGCTGATGCCGCCGCCCATTTCGATGGTACAAAGACAGGGAATGTCTACTCGCGTCATACCAACCCAAGTGTCCGTACTTTTGAGCGTCGTCTCGCCGCGCTAGAAAACGGTGAGCGTGCGGTTGCAACGGCCTCTGGTATGGGTGCGATTTTGACCATGTGTTTGGCGTATCTAAAAGCGGGCGACCATCTGCTCGCTGCCAATCAGTTATTCGGCTCGTCTATCGGTCTGTTTAACAACTATATGGCCAAATTTGGCGTTGAAGTCAGCTATGTGGACTGTTTTGACAATGAGGCATGGGCCAACGCCGTTCAACCAAATACCAAAGTGATTTATTGCGAAAGCCCAAGCAATCCATTGGCGCAAATTTGCGATATTGGTTATTTGAGCGAGCTGTGCAAAGCCAATGACATACTACTGGTCGTTGACAACTGCTTTGCCACGCCAGCATTGCAGCGCCCATTAGATTTGGGTGCCGATGTGGTGATTCACTCTGCGACCAAATATTTGGATGGTCAGGGTCGCGTATTAGGCGGTGCATTGGTCGGTAGTGACAAATTGATGCAAGAAGCGTTTACGGTAGTACGCTCAGGCGGTATCAGCATGAGTCCGTTCAATGCTTGGGTGTTTACTAAAGGGCTTGAAACGCTCAAAATCCGTATGCAAGCGCATTGCCAAAATGCCAATCAAGTCGCAGAATTTTTAGTTAATCATCCTAACGTTAGTACGGTGCATTTCTCCGGCCTGAGCGACCATTCTGCACATGAGCTCGCCACTCGCCAACATCATATGAAAGATGGCTACGGTGCTATCATGGGTTTTGAAGTCAAGGCATCTGATAGTCGCGATACAAAAGAAGCGGCTTGGCATGTGATTGACTCGACTCAAATGGTCTCTATCACCAATAACTTGGGCGATGCCAAAACCACGATTACCCATCCTGCGACCACCACGCACTTCCGCCTCACCCCTGAGGCTCGTGCCGAAGCAGGTGTCAAAGACGGTCTGATTCGTCTATCAGTCGGTTTGGAAGATGTCGAAGATATTATCAAAGATTTGGCGCGTGGTTTAGACAGTTTGTAAAGATAGCGGTATAATGCCGTCAGTATTTTATTTTAAACTTTAAATGATCCCATGTATTATTATAAGACAAAGAGGCAACTATGAACATTCAAGCATTGATGCAACAAGCACAAACGATGCAAAAGAAAGTAGAAGCAAACGTTGAAAACGCTAAAAAAGAGCTCGCGAATAAAGAAGTACAAGCAGAAGCGGGCAGCGGTCTGGTTAAAGTCACCATGACTGGTCGTCATGTGGTCAAGCGTCTGACTATTGATCCAAGTCTGCTAGAAGATGAGCCAGATATGATCGAAGATCTTATCGCTGCGGCTATCAACGATGCGGTGCGTCAAGCGGATGAGCTATACGAAGAAACCATGGCTGGCGCGACCTCAGGTATGGGTCTGCCACCAGGTATGCAAGGCATGTTCTAAGCATTAAATACTTTAGACTGAACACAAAAATGGGGTTGTTATCGACACGATACGACCCCATTTTTATAGCTACGGTTTTTTAAATTAAGTTAAATTAAGTTAAATAAAGTCAACTAAAGGAAGCTACTTTGCTTACAGCCAAATTTGATCAGCTGGTCAAACAGCTGCGTATATTGCCGGGTGTGGGTCAAAAAAGTGCCCAACGAATGGCATTACATCTGCTTAGTAAAAAACGCCCGCAAGGCATGGCGCTTGCCCAAGCACTAGACGAAGCCATGCGCGATATCGTTGAATGTCAGCGCTGTCATAGCTTTAGTGATGAGACTATATGTCCGCTTTGCCAAGATGTTAGACGTGATGACAGTCTGCTATGCGTGGTCGAAACGGCAGCAGATGTGATGGCGATTGAACAGACAGCTGGTTACCGTGGTCGTTATTTTGTGTTGGGCGGGCATCTATCGCCAATTGATGGTGTCAGCGCCGACGACTTAAATATTGATCAGCTCGTATGGCGAGTGAAGCAAGAACCTGTCGAAGAGCTGATACTAGCAACAGGTACGACGGTTGAGGGTCAGACTACGGCGCACTTTATTAGTGAGGCTGTCAGTCGTCATGTCAATAAAGTGACGCGCTTAGCACAAGGCGTCCCGATGGGCGGCGAGCTTGAGTATCTGGATAGTATGACGCTTGGTCAAGCCATGCAAAATCGTTCTTTTTTATAATGTTTTGATTGCTTAAAAGTCTTACCCAATTCATTTCTTGGAATTGCTATAATTACTTTATTATTGTTTATCTTTTAATTCTATTAAGGCGCGGTTTAGCGTTTTATTTTCTCCTATTAATGCAGGTATCTGCCCGTGTCCAATAACGTTTCAAACGCCTCAGCTCAATCAAATACTTCTGATATCAATGATGGCTCATTACAAGAAGCCGCTAATACTGAGCCAATGTCAGCAGCCACTTCATCTGAGTCAGTGTCTAATACTCCAGATGCTGAGGTGCTAGATATTGATTCACTATTGGATATTGCTGATGACGTTGCTATTACATGGGTACGTAAGCAAGGCGATTTAGATGAGGTTATTGATGCCTTAGCGACTTGTGGACGCGTAGCCTTAGATACTGAGTTTATTAAGCGTGACACTTATTACCCGCGCTTGGCACTCGTGCAGCTGAATACTGGTAATCATGTTTATCTACTGGATGCACCCCAGTTGCAACTGGCTCAGCTGTGGGAAGCGCTACGCAAAGTAGATGTGGCTATCTGGCATGCCTGCGGCGAAGATTTGGGTATTTTTTATCTATTGTCTGGCTGTCCACCGTTGACCAATATTTTTGATACGCAAATAGCGTTGTCTTATCTGACGGGTCAATTGCAAATGGGGTATCAGCAGGCACTGGCTGATCAGCTAGATATGCATATCGATAAAGAACATAGTCAGTCTGATTGGCTACAGCGCCCGTTGACAGATGAGCAAGAGCAGTATGCCATCGATGATGTGCGTTATCTGCCAGCGTTGTATCTCAGTATCGAGCATGCGCTTAAGTCGCAAGGCTTATATGATTATGTCTGGGCTGACTGTCAGCTCTATGCTAGTGATTTGTATGACTCGCAGCACGTCGAAGATGAAGCGATGTATCTAACGATGGCAGATTACCGCTATAACTCACAGCAAATGGCGATACTCAAAGGTGTGGCTACGTGGCGAGAAGAGCTAGCACGTGCGACCAATCAACCGCGTACCTTTGTCATAAAAAAACAAGCAGTGCGTGAGATAGTCACTGAAAAGCCAAACAGTATGCGCGAGCTGGCACACAAAACAACCATGCACCGTAGTATGCTGCGACTATATGGCGAAGAGCTGCTGAAAGTAATTAGAGATGCCAAGAGTCTACCCCCTACAGAGCATCCAGACTGTCTAGTGCCACCATATCGCTCAAAAAATAAAGTACTCTCAAAAGCAGTGCAGCAAGCGATTGATGAGCATGCGCGCGAAATCGGTATACCTGCTAGCGTATTGATGCGTAAAAAATGGCTAGGACAATTATATGAAGTGGTTGCTCTTGATAAAGACATGAGCGAACTGCCACAAGGGCTAAAAGGCTGGCGTAACGACTGGGTTATTAAAACCTTAATTCCAGTCATTAGAAAGCATAAAACTGAACTGCAGCAGGGCATGGGTATTCGTGTTCAATAAGGAGTCGTTCAACCAAGCAGCGTTCGATAAGGCACCGTTTAACAAAAAATCGTTCGATAAGACTGAAAACTGACACTCAAGTATTCATACAGCTCTTATTCATACAGCTCTTAGCGTTTAAATCGTCCATGCTCTAAAAAGTATCGAGTCTGCTCGGCGACCTCCGGGTTCACTAGCATGCCAGTATGTGAGACTGGCATAATGATATGATCAGCTGCAGCCTTTATCTTCGTCTCTTCTATATATACTGTCCCGTCATGTGCAAGTTGCTCGTTAAGAGGTGGCTTATCAGATTTGCGCAGTTTGCGATTATGATATTGCAAAAACAGCTGACCTAGACCATAAGGGCGGTTGCCAGCGATAACGCCTAGCGTTACATGTTTGGGCAATGGTACGACTGTGCCGTCGAGGGCGTCGACATATGAGCGACCTACGACAGCAGGAGTCAGTCGCCAGATATAATCTGCACACACACTGCCTATATGCGGTGTTCCTAGAGTCACGCAACGTCCAATTTGCCATTTTGGGTACTGAGCGACAAAATCACGAATGATCAAACCACCCAAACTATGCCCAACCAAATCTATTGGATGATCTGGGTGATGGTTTGTTTCTAGCCAGCTATTTAGGCGGGCGCTATTGGTTTTGATACCATCACGCATACTACGGTAGCCATACTGATGGGTATCAAATCCTGCTGTTTGCAGGCGCTTGGCTAATGGCCGCATGATCCATGGGGTTTGATGTAGCCCGTGGATTAGAATGACGCGAGTTTTGTGTTTAGGCGCTTTATGTCGCATAGCAGTATCCAAGTCAATGCTTCAGAAATTTAAGATAAATAGCTTATTATCAATATAAGCTTTTATTACATTGAGTTCTTATCGTTTATTTTATTGATAATATTACCTGCTAATATAATAGATAAAAAATCAGCAAAATAAAAACCTCCAAGTCAGCTGCTGACTTGGAGGTTTTTTACTACAGAGAATAACTATCGAAAATGATAATTACATATAGTTTTCGATACTTGGGCAAGAGCACATTAGGTTCTTATCACCATACGCATCATCGACACGCGCGACACTTGGCCAGAACTTGTTGGCACGAATATACGGCAGTGGGAATGCAGCAGTCTCACGGCTGTAAGGATGCGTCCACTCTTCGCTAGTAATCATAGCTGCGGTATGCGGTGCATTAACCAATGGGTTATCTTCTAGCGTCCAGTTATCTTCACCAGCTTTGGCCTTCATGGCTTCAGCTTTGATAGATTTTAACGCACTGATAAAGCGATCCAACTCTTCTTTTGACTCAGACTCTGTTGGCTCAATCATAAGCGTGCCAGCGACTGGGAAGCTCATCGTTGGTGAATGGAAACCATAATCCATCAAGCGCTTAGCGATATCGCTTTCTGTGATGCCAGTTTCTTCTTTTAACGGACGAATATCAATGATACATTCGTGAGCTACGCGGCCGTTTTTGCCTGCATACAGGACAGGGTAGTGACCTTTTAATTCAGCAGCGACGTAGTTGGCGTTAAGTAATGCCAACTCCGTTGCTTTTAATAGACCATCGCGGCCCATCATAGCAATATACATCCATGATATAGGTAAGATGCTTGCTGAACCATAAGGTGCTGCTGATACGGCTGAGCAGTCTTTTTGTGCATTGTGCACAGGGCTCAAGGTATGGTTGGCCATAAATGTTGCCAAATGCGCCTTCATACCGATAGGGCCCATGCCTGGACCGCCGCCGCCATGCGGGATACAGAAGGTTTTGTGCAGGTTCATGTGTAGTACATCAGCACCAACGTCTGCAGGCTGCATCATGCCTACCTGAGCATTCATGTTCGCGCCGTCCATATAGACCTGACCACCATGCTTGTGAGTCAAATCACAGATATGACGGATGCCTTCTTCGAACACACCATGCGTCGATGGATAAGTGATCATTAGCGCACCTAGGCGATCGCTATATTCTTCACATTTGGCCGTTAGATCATCAATATCAACGTTGCCGTTTTCATCAGTTTTGACCACGACCACTTGCATACCCATCATCATGGCAGTAGCAGGGTTGGTACCGTGCGCTGACATCGGAATCAAGCAAACATCACGATTGGTTTCGCCCAATGACTCATGATAACGGCGAATCGCTAACAGACCAGCATATTCACCAGAGGCACCAGAGTTTGGCTGCATAGAGACATCATCAAAACCAGTAATGGCTTTTAATTGATCTTGCAAACTATCGATCATCGCAATATAGCCAGTGACTTGGTCACGCGGTGCAAAAGGATGCACGTTGGCAAACTCAGGCCACGTAATCGGTAGCATCTCACTGGTGGCGTTTAGCTTCATGGTACAGCTACCCAGCGAAATCATGCTGCGGTTCATCGCCAAATCTTTGTCCTCAAGCGACTTTAGGTAGCGTAGCATTTCATGCTCGGTATGATGCGAGTTGAATACTGGATGAGTCAAGATATCATCCGTACGCAGGTGTGCGCTATCTAGAGAGACGCGAGCTGTTTCAGGTAGATCGTGTGACTTGTTGACGAATAGCTGAGTCAAGGTGTTGAAGTCTTGCTGATCGCTGGTTTCACTAAAGGCAACGCTCAATTTGGTGTCGCTTAGACGCCATAAGTTATAGCCAACGTTGTCTGCATTTTTGAAAATTTGAGTAGCAAGCTTCTCTGAACCACAATCAACCACGACTGTATCGAAGAATTGATCATGTACCACGCTCAAGCTGCTGTCGTTAGATTCTGTGATAGCATCAGCAAACGCAGTGGCAAACGCATGAATACGAGTAGCAATACGTTTCACACCGCCTGGACCATGATATACCGCATACATACCAGCGAGGTTAGCTAGTAATACTTGTGAGGTACAGATGTTTGAGTTGGCTTTTTCGCGGCGGATATGCTGCTCACGCGTTTGTAGAGCCATACGTAGTGCTGTATTGCCTTGTGCGTCTTTTGATACGCCAATGATACGACCAGGCGCTGAACGCTTGGCTTTGTCAGAGAACGCAAAGTAAGCGGCATGCGGACCACCAAAGCCCATTGGAATACCAAAACGCTGAGTACTACCTAGCGCTACGTCGGCACCCATATCGGCTGGTGATTTCAATAGTACCAAGCTCATGATGTCACTGACGACACTGACGTAAGTCTTGTTTTCTTTTACTGCACTGATGACGTCTGTTAGGTCTTTAACGTCACCTTCAGCACCGACATATTGGAATAGCGCACCGAAATAGTCGCCAGATTTAGCCGTTTCAAAATCACCAACGACCACTTCCCAACCGAAGTATTTCGCACGAGTATTGATAACATCTAGCGTCTGTGGATAGACACGCTCATCGACGAAATACTGCGTTGATTTGCTTTTGCTCACACGCTTTGACATGGCCATTGCTTCTGCCGCTGCTGTTGCTTCATCAAGCAATGATGCACCAGCTAACTCAAGACCAGTTAGATCAATGCATACTTGTTGGAAGTTAAGCAGTGCTTCTAGACGACCTTGAGCGATTTCCGCTTGATAAGGCGTATAAGCGGTATACCAGCCTGGATTTTCGAGCACATTGCGCTGAATGACCGCAGGCATACGAACCGGAGAGTAGCCTTGACCGATATAGCTTTTGTTAACAGTGATGTCGTCTGCCATCGTGCGTAGTTTGGCAAGTGCAGCGTGCTCACTCATCGCTACTGGCAAATCCAACTCTTTGTGCAAACGTACTGGCTCAGGCACAGTGTCATTGATAAAGCTTTGCATATCTTTATAACCAACAGCGCTAAGTAGGTCAGCTTGCTTGGTCTCGTTCGAACCTAAGTGGCGATAGACAAATTCAGCTTCGTTGAACAATCCTTGAAAGGTATCAAACGATGGGTTTTGAGAGATAGTCATGACAATCCTTGGTTAAGGGAGTAATAAACAAAATAGCAATTAAGGGAATAGTGTGAGCGGTACGTTATACGTAATGCACAAACTGTTTTTGATCAAAACGGAACTGGGTGTTGTAAACGCCATTGTCAGCACGTTCACCTGCGCCAATCATCATAATGATATGCTGATCGTCGCCTAAGCCTAGCAGGCGTTTCATAGCAGGCTCATCGAAGCCGCCCATAGCACAGCTATCAAACCCATGAGCGCGTAATGCTAGCATGAGGTTTTCGGCGGCAAGTGCGGTATTATTGGTTGCCCAGTTTTTGGTATCTTCAAACGTATAATAAGGCGATTTGATTGGGCCCTTTACGCGTCTGACCACTTGCGTTGCGCCCCATTTCGCAGCTGAAACCACGTTGGCCGGGCCGCGCAAAAAGTCCATCGTGACAACTTTGTTGTAGTAGTCTTTCACTTTCTTAGGCACTGGCTGATCAGGGTATTCGCGCAATACTTGCTGAGCGTGATCATGCCAAACGTCAGTACGAGCAACGATGGCAATCAAACGGGCTGATGTTTTTGCTGCATTTTGATTCATACAGTTTTTGACAGCACGTTTGCGATTGTCAGCATCATCGATAACATAAAATTCCCACGGCTGTAGGTTGCTAGAGTTTGGTGCTAGCATGGCCAAACGCAGACAGTCTGCCAATACGTCATCAGGGATAGGTGTGTCAGTAAAACGGCGCACGGAACGGCGTGACTCTACGATATCACGGAAGGCTTGTAGCTGCGGCGTATGGTTTGGTGTAGCAATGGGGTCTTTATTATCGGTGTTGGCATTCATATTAGGATCCATGCTGAGAATTGGGTTATCAGTTTGCGTCGTTATTGATAGCACGTATTCATTGGGATTCGAATAGGTGATCAATACGAGTCAATGAGATAACGCTTGGTAGCAATAACATCGGACGATAATGATTGTTGGAGATCTACATATAAAGCTACTTTCAAATAACAAGCATGGTCAATGAGCCAATACTTTTCATGAGAAAGGTTTTTAAATCGTTTAAATAGAGAGTATAGATACCAGCTGTTGCCAGTATCTATGATGTTTAGTCGGGGCTAGTGCTTTGTATAAGCTAAAGTTTTACAAATGCTAATGCCTTGTGAGAGCATGCTTAGCTTACGTGCTTAGCTTATAAGTCGCTTTCGTACTCATCAGCAGTCATTAGTGCTTCGTAGTCAGCAATGTTGTCAGGCTTCATTCTGAAGAACCAACCTTCGCCGTATGGGTCAGAGTTGATGATTTCAGGATCATCTTCTAGTGCTTCGTTAATAGCGATCACTTCACCTGAAATAGGTGCATAAACGTCAGAAGCCGCTTTTACTGATTCAACAACTGAGATTTCGTCATCGACAGCGATGATATCGCCCACATCTGGTAGCTCAACGAATACCACATCACCCAATAGATCTTGAGCATGGTCAGTGATACCAACAGTGATCGTACCGTCGTCTTCTAGGCGTAGCCACTCGTGACTCGCAATATATTTTAGCTCTGCTGGGATGTTGCTCATGATCTCTCTCCTAAGTGATAGAGGTTAATTAACAAAAATAATGGAGGCTAGGCGTGTCGTCACTTTTATAATCGTATGTAAAATGACAACGCGCTCTAATGATAGAATTTATAAGACCTAAGAGTCAAACTGTTGCTTGCCGTTACGGACAAAAGGTAGCTTTAGTACGCGTACATCGACGAATTTACCTTTGCCGCGTAGATCGACTTGTACGCTGTCATCTTCTGATAAGCTGGCAGGCACACGAGCAATCGCGATTGAATTTTTTAGGCTAGGGGAGAATGTACCACTGGTGATAATGCCAGTTTGCTCATTGCCAGTGCCTTGATTGATAGTCACTGTCATGCCTTCACGCAATACGCCACGCGTGGTCAATAGCAGACCCACTTGCTTCATAGCGGTGTTGTCTTCTTTTGACTGCTTACGTTTGCTGACCAATGCTTCACGGCCAACAAAGGCGCGGTCGTCTTTGAGCGCTAGCGTCCAGCCCATGTTGCACTCATAAGGACTGATGGTTTCGTCCATGTCATGGCCATAGAGGTTCATGCCCGCTTCCATACGCAAGGTATCACGTGCGCCAAGACCGGCAGGTTTGATGCCATTTGCTTTTAGCTGCTTAAAAAAAGCAGGGGCATCATCGGCATGCATAATGACTTCGACGCCATCTTCACCGGTATAGCCAGTACGAGCTACAAACCAATCGGTGCCTTCGATATCGGTCAAGTCAGCACCAACGAAAGGTTTTAGCCCTGCTAAGGTATCTGCCCAACTTGGTTTGGCTTGAGCCAGTTTTGTAATAGCATTTGGACCTTGCACGGCGAGCATGGCAAGCTCAGGACGCTCGGTAATCTCAATATTGAAACCTTCAGCGACTTTATTAAACTGTGCTAAGTCTTTGTCACGAGTGGCTGCGTTAGAGACGATACGGTACTCAGTTTCTTCTGCATTCATCAGGTAGACAATTAAATCATCGATGACGCCGCCTTGCTCATTGAGCATACCAGAGTACAGCGCTTTACCAGCGGTAGTGAGTTTGTTGACATCGTTTGCGAGCAGTTTTTGTAGCCATGCTTTGGTATCAGCGCCTTTGATATCAGTCACAACCATATGTGAGACATCAAACATACCGGCATCTGTACGTACCGCTTCGTGCTCTTCGATTTGTGAACCGTAATGAATTGGCAATTCCCAACCAGAAAAATCGACCAGTTTGCCCTCACTATCAATATGAGACTGGTAAAAAGGGGTGCGCTGAGGAGCTTGGCTTTGAGCGTTTTGAGAAGTGATGTCTTGAAAATGGGTATCAGTCATAACAAATCCTTATGTGTACATCAGTCGTACTCGGCAGAGTAGGGAGTGATGCGCAACGTAAAAGTAGCGAGAAGCAATATTGCAAGGCGCAAATATCACATCAAAGGGTGACACAGAAAGCAAAGATGAAGACATAAGCCAAACAGACGCTATACGTCAGTTTGAGCTAAAGCCCTATCTGTCCTGTGACCTGAGATTTTCAACACGAACCATCATTTTTGGGCAGTTATATGAGCCCTATCATTGATGATAGCGTATTTTCTCCCCTTCGGTGGGTAAGACGTCGTCCGTTCTTACCACTCTCCAGATTTGTTATGCCTTATGTTTGATAAGGTAGTGCGCTATGAGCGTCATACTACTAAATATTATCAAACAACAGTGACATGCGTTTTTCAGTCCTTTTACCTGAGCGATTGGCAGGGTGGATGCGCCTTCGGTGGTTATCTAGCAATTGCGATAGTTGTATAACCAATAGGGTTCAATACAAAAACGATGCTGATAAACTCTCTCCTGAAAAACGCTTTTATTATGAAAGGTTCAAAGCGCTTTTACAAGCCATCAAAGCCATTAAAATAAATAAATTTGGCAAAAATCATGTTTTGATAGGGCAGTCTGTCAAACAGGTTGTGTTTTACAACGATATTTTTATTGCTCATATCAGCGTTTTATCTGTGTATTTTGACAAAAATTACGATAGCAACACGCAAAGCGACTACTGGTGTTTGCCTGAAATATGCTAACCTACGACCATAGTTTCTGATAGGTGGTTTTTATGCATTGCGATATTTATAAATTTCCCAAACATGACGACATGTATGTATATATTGCGCGTCCTGAATATCCTGATGATACCGATGAGATCAAAGATTGGCTTGGCGTACTGCCAAAAGACTTTCGTGCAGGGTTGGGCCGTAGCAAGTTTGTCATGCACCTAGATCTGGCGGCGACGCCCACTCTGGCGCGTGTTGATAAAGAAGAAGTACTGGCAAAGCTAGCGTCCCAAGGTTATTTTGTGCAGATGCCACCACAAGATGTCATGCGCCGCCAAGCAGAGCTACGCGCTCGTGAAGCGCAAGACAATATCTACGACTAGATACATTTTACCACTAGATAACATTGACGATTGGTACGCTTATTGGTAAGACGGTTGTGGCAAGGTGATTGAGAGAATGGTCTTTACAATGCTATGGACAAAACACTCATGACACATTTGGTCACATGCATTTGGGTAGAAAGTCGTGATAAACTGACACCCCATGACATCCACATAAAAAAATACAGATAGAAACGCACATTGATGTGTGCATCGATTATGTATTTGATCTTATTTTGGTACGACAGAACGCACCATACACTGCTAGGCACATAACGTGTCAACGGTGATAAACGCAGGTAATGAAACACGCATGGACTGGTTAAAAAACATCTTACATAGCTTACCATTAGAATCTATCAGTGACATTCTCGGTGAGATTGCCATTTGGTGGGGTCAAATGGTAAAAAACGTACCGCCCGCCGATTTGCCGATGTATGCTTATCTTGGCGGTGCTGTTTTGGTACTAGTGCTATGGATACTCGTTGCTCGTGTACTGCCAAAACCATTGGGCGGTATGAGTTGGATGGTTCTGTTTGCAGTATTACTAGCACCAGGCACAGCGCTTGGCGATCCGAGCGAGCTTGCACCAGCCAGTATCAGCGTCGTCTATGCTGTGATGATGAAAGATTACGCAGGCGCGGTTGCCAATATGCTGCCGATATTAGTGATACTGGTCGCAGGGTTGTTTGTTGGTTTTGTATGGCAGCTGATACGCAGCGCATTTGCATCAAGTTTGGACAAAGCCCGTAGCCGCAGCGCAGAAGATACACAGGCAACGTTACAAATGACCACAGGCAGCTATTTGCCAGAAGGCGCTACCGTAACCGACCAGCCTGACACTAATGTAAGCTTAAAAAAAGACAGTACATTGGCTAAAAGAACAGATAGCGATACGTCTGATAAGTGATAAAATAGGCTAGGCATTAAGATAGTACTATTGTTTTAGAATTTATTTGATACCAGAAAAAGAGACACCGCTGCGTGTCTTTTTTTGTGCCAGATTGTTTAGTAGTCAAATAAATAATTGCTCACTATGAACTGCACATAACAATTGTTAATAAATGCGAACGCATGAGTATTTTGGCAATGCATCAGGCTGTGCTAATCTAATTTATTCTTTACTAATTTATCCTTTATTAGTCATTCATGTTTTAGACCTATCCATTTATAACAACTTATCTATAACAACAATCGAGATCTGATTATGACCACAGCTGACAATACTAAGAAAAACTTTACTGGTACCAGTAGTTATATTGCTACCGACGATTTGCAACTGGCCGTAAATGCCGCCATGACCTTACAAAAGCCATTGCTGATCAAAGGTGAGCCTGGCACAGGTAAGACGTTGCTTGCCGAAGAAGTTGCTGAGAGTTTGGGTATGCCACTGATTACTTGGCATGTCAAATCGACGACTAAAGCGGAGCAAGGACTGTATGAGTATGATGCGGTATCACGCCTGCGGGATTCACAGTTGGGTGATGATAAGGTCTATGATATTGCCAACTATATTAAGCCGGGCAAGCTGTGGGACGCTTTTACCAGTACAGAGCGTAGCGTACTGCTAATTGATGAGATTGATAAAGCCGATATCGAGTTCCCAAATGACTTGCTACATGAGCTTGATAAGATGTCTTTTTATGTTTATGAGACGGGTGAGACTATTACAGCGGCGCAGCGTCCAGTAGTTATTATTACTTCAAACAATGAAAAAGAGCTACCAGATGCATTTTTGCGTCGTTGTTTCTTCCACTATATTGACTTCCCAGAAGAAGAAACCATGCGCCAAATCATCGAAGTGCATTTTCCAGATATTCAAGAAAAACTGGTCAATGATGCATTGGATATCTTTTATAAACTGCGTGGTATTCAAGGTCTTAAAAAGCCGCCATCAACGTCTGAGTTGGTCGACTGGTTAACCTTGTTACTTGCTGATGATATGGCTCAGGACGAGCTAGAAGAAAATCTGCGCGGCGAGAAATCTATTCCACCTCTATATGGTGCGTTGCTCAAAAACGAAGCAGATGTGAGTTTATTACAGCGTTTTGCCAATATGATGCGTCGTTAATGTTTGCCGCTTGCGTTAGCTTTAACCTTTTATATCCAATATCTGATGTAAAAGTCAACGCAAGCGCTCAACCTGTGACTGTACCAATCAATGATATCAGCAATATCACCAGATAATAATATCAGCCAATAAGTGATACGACTCTTATGTTTATCAAACTATTCTATACCTTGCGTACTTACGGCGTGCCAGTCAGTACGCGCGAGCTGCTCGATCTCAATGCCGCGTTAGATAAAGGGCTGATGATGCAGTCGCATCCTGAAGATCCAGCACTGACTACTTTTGCTAGCCGCGAAGATATGTATCGGCTGATTCGACTGTGCATGGTCAAAGACGAGCGCCATTTTGATAAGTTCGATCGGGCCATGGCGGATTATTTTGAAGGTGTTGATAGCCTCGATATGGATGAGCTATTAGCCAAGCTGACAGATGTGCCCAAAGAGTGGCTGGATCTAAAGCTCGATCCAAAGAATCTAACCGAAGAGCAAAGACGCCTACTGAAAAAGTACGGCTCGCTTGAAGAGCTGATGAAGGCGTTAGAGGAACGGTTAAAAGAGCAAAAAGAGCGTCATCAAGGTGGTAGTAAATGGGTAGGCACAGGCGGCACTTCACCATTTGGTGCTTATGGTGACCATCCAGAAGGCGTGCGTGTTGGCGGTGAGTCGCGCAAACGTAGCGCAGCAAAAGTCTGGGAGCAGCGTAAATATCGCAATCTCGATGATGATAATCAGCTCGGTACTCGCCAAATTCAGATGGCGCTACGCAATCTGCGCCAGTTTGCGCGGACAGGCAGTGCTGACGAGCTAGATATTCATGAGACGATTAAGCGTACGGCAAAAAAGGGGGTGCTCGATATACATATGCAGGCAGAGCGCCGTAACCGTGTCAAAGTGTTGATGTTGTTTGATGTGGGCGGCAGTATGGATATCCATGTCGAAGCGCTCGAAAAACTGTTTTCTGCGGCAAAAAATGAATTTAAAACCTTAGAGTTCTTTTATTTTCATAACTGTTTGTATGACTATGTGTGGAAGGACAATAATCGTCGTCATAGTGCGCCGATGCCAACGTTTGAGCTACTCAATAAATATGGCCGTGAGTATCGTGTCATCTTCGTCGGTGATGCATCGATGTCACCTTATGAACTGATGACAGTAGGCGGCAGCGTAGAGTATATGAATAATGAAGCGGGCATCGTATGGTTGAAACGCGTACTGGAGCATTTTGATAAAGTAACTTGGCTCAACCCTGAAAACCCGTCGTATTGGCAATATACGCAAACTATCGTTGAAATTAAAAAGCTATTCGAAAATAAAATGTACCCGATGACGCTACATGGCGTTGAAGAAATGACTCAATATATGGCCCGGTAATTTTAATATTCAATCTAACTCCTAAAACCTGTTAACACAGCTTAAATCTTTATAACAACAGCTGTTATGACAACATAGCGGCTGTTTTTTTGTCGATTCAAATCGGTTCTATATTAATTGTATATTGGTATGCCTAGTAAAGTGTGTTAACATTCATTTTAAATGAATGTTAACACACTTCCGAATTGGGCGGTTAAAAATTTTGATGACCACTGTAAAAAGGTCTGCTCATTATTGCCATTTTAGACGGATTATTTTTAACATCTCAATTTATCAATGCAGTTAATGACTAAGAGAAACAACATGGCCTCACCAAAAACGTTAGAAATCGTCACCGCAACTGTTCCTGTACTTGAAGAGCATGGCGTTGCGATTACCACTGTGTTTTATAAAAATATGTTTAACGAGCATCCTGAATTGTTAGATATTTTTAATGAGACCAATCAAAAATTGGGAAGACAGCAGACGGCGCTAGCAATGACAGTATTGGCCGCTGCCAAGCACTTGGACAAACTGGCTACGCTATTGCCACAAGTGACTCAGATTAGCCATAAGCATAGAGCCTTACAGATATTGCCTGAGCATTATCCTATCGTCGGCAAGCATTTAATTGGGGCGATAAAAGAAGTGCTGGGAGAGGCAGCCACTGACGACATCATTACCGCTTGGACAGAAGCTTATGATGAGATTGCTTCAGTATTTATTCAGATTGAGCATGGTATGTATGAAGAGGCAATATGGCAGGGGTTTGCATCATTTAAGGTAATTAAAAAGGAAGCGGTCGCTACAGATATCGCAGCCTTTACCGTGGTACCAGTTAATCAGAGTGAGAACAGAACAGGTGATGATTTAGCAAACGCTCAAGAGATTGATTTAAGCAAGTTGACCTTAACCGCTGGTCAATATATCACGGTGAAAACAGACCCAAAAGACAGCGACCATATAGCCCTGCGTCATTATTCTCTATACTCTGCCAGTACCGATGCAGGCATTCAGTTTGCGGTTCGACGTGATAACCGTAATGCGCATCATGGGTTGGTCTCTAACTATATGCATGATCAACTAGAAGTCGGTGATACGGTTTTATTATCGGCGCCAGCTGGTGACTTTGCGTTCAATCAAGATTTGGTACAGCAAAATGATATTCCGTTAGTATTGATGAGTGCAGGAGTCGGGGTGACGCCTGTACTGGCGATGTTAGAGGCGCAAGTATTAGCCAATCCTAAACGTCCTACTATCTGGGTTTACGCCTGTCAAAATGTCGCTCATCATGCTTTTTCTGATCAGGTAGAGGCATTACTTGCTAAGGCTGAGAACGTAGAAAAGCATATATTTTACTTTGAGTCTGGGCAAATATTAGATGAGACGTGGCTTGCTAGCTTGCCTAAACCTGCCGATATCTATGTGTGCGGCTCGATGCCATTTATGGAGAGCATGATTGACGGGTTAGTAGCCTTAGATCATGGTACCGATAGCGTTCATTACGAACCGTTTGGCCCTAAGATGAGTTTGGGTGGTTAAGTTTTTAACATATAGTCGGTGAACTACTAAACCGCTACGGCGTTATCCTCCTTAGATGTACTGTTTGTACAATCTGCAGTCGGCTGCCTTGTACCCATTTTAGAGTTCTTTGACTACAATATTCAAAATAAACGTTTATAAAAAAGCACTTAGCATGAAATAATCACGCTAAGTGCTTTTTTAATCTTAGTTGAAAAGAAAGAGTATCAAGGTACATTACTCTTTCTTTTCAACCAATCCAATCATCACGCCCATCTCTTTTTTATCTTGCTTATCGATACTAGGCGCATACAACGCTGAGGCAATACCACCATCCAAAAACAGCGCGTTTGAACAACCCAGCTCATTCTTAAATAGTTCTGCAAACTGATAAAAGGTCACAGGCTCATCGCTATTAACGAGCTGTATACTGCCATCACGGCAAACGCCTGCACCATTACGCAGTTTGATTGAGCTGCTATCAGGGTTGAACTGTGGGTGTATCTCGTTATTGATGACCAGCATAGGACCCGATTGCGTCGCATACCAAGGCTGCACATCACCATAGTTTAGCTGCTCATTTAACGCATTACTTTCGGTGATTTGCACGTTGCCAGCTTTGTCCCACCACATAACCCCATTAGGTAATAGATGAAAATTACCGCCACCTTCTTTTATATTTAGCGATTTGAGTTCTTTGCCTTCGATGACTGTATAGCCAATCGGCGCATAGTTTTCATTGTACATGCCTGCATTCATGGCAAAGTTGAGAGTCTCATGATTCGGTAATGTGGCCAATAACGCATCAAAGGTTAGCAAAGGCTTATTGTTATCAGAAGATTGCCAAAAAAGTTGTAATGAATAACGCTCGCTCGCTAACGCGGTAGCATCCACACGGCAAACACTATAAGTAAAAGGCGTGTCCTCAGTCTGACATGACCAGCTATCGGTGTCGCTACTAGCCGCATTAGTATTGGTCTGCTGGCAAGCGCTCAGGCCCAGCGCAAGCACTATCGTTGATAGGGATAAGGTAAAAATAGAACTTGGCATCAATCACGCGTCTTTTAATGTACAAATTATTTAAGTTTGGTGGCTATCTACTGCTTAATTACACCTTCATTACTACTTTTTAAGAACAACGATTTAGGCGCTGAATCAGTCGCTAGTAGGCGGGAAGTCACGGATTGTGTTATTCACATTACCAATTAATCGTCCACCATCGGTGAGATTGGTCAAGTGCTCAGAATTATACCCAGCGCTGTGTTCTGTTGGTGCGCTAGTTTCTTTGCCCTTATCGCGCGAGTCTTTGTTATAAGCAATGAGCGCATCATTATTAGCTAAGAAGCTATCAGGGTTTGCCATGACCCACATCTGGTTAAATACGTCAGCACGGGCACTATGATCTAGCAGCGCACCTTTATCAGCAAAATAGAAAAACTTGGACAATAGCTTAATCTGCCCATCGTCTAAGCGGCGTGCGATATGATACGGCTGTAATTGGCTAGGATGCTGTAAACCGACCGCGCCTACGATACTGGCAAGCGATTTTAGCGTGTTTTTGTGGAAACTTGCAACACGCTCAGCCTTACTAGGGACGTCGAGCGCCTTTTGACGGTAAGGGTCTTGAGTTGCCACACCTGTCGGGCACGTATTGGTGTGACAAGAGCGCGACTGAATGCAGCCGACTGCAAACATAAAGCCACGTGCTGAGTTACACCAATCGGCACCTAGCGCAATCATGCGCGCGATATCAAAGCCTGATACGATTTTTCCACTAACACCAAGCTTAATTTTGTCACGAATACCTGCACCGACTAAAGTATTATGAACGAGCAGAAACCCTTCAACCATTGGCATACCGACATTGTCCATGAACTCGACGGGCGCGGCACCTGTACCGCCCTCAGCCCCATCAATGACAATAAAATCAGGATAATTGTCCGTCTCGATCATGGCTTTGACAATTGCCATAAACTGCCAAGGTTGACCCACACATAGCTTAAAACCAACAGGCTTGCCGCCAGATAACTCACGCAGCTGCTGCCAAAAGGCGACTAACTCGCGCGGGGTGCTAAATGCGGTATGCGAAGAAGGCGAGATACAGTCTTGACCCGTAGGTACTTGACGTGTGTCTGCAATCTCTTGCGTGATTTTGCTAGAGGGAAGGACGCCACCTTTACCAGGCTTGGCACCTTGTGAAAGCTTGATTTCAATCATTTTAACTTGAGGATCGACGGCTTTTTCAGCAAAAGACTGTGGATCAAAGTTACCATCATTATCACGGCAACCAAAGTAGCCTGTACCCAATTCCCAAATCAAATCACCACCGAACTTACGATGATAAGGGCTGATCGCGCCTTCGCCCGTGTCATGAGTAAATCCGCCCAATTTTGCGCCTTGATTGAGTGCCATGATGGCGTTTGCTGACAGGCTGCCAAAGCTCATCGCTGAGATATTAAATACCGACATATCGTGTGGCTGCTGACAACGCTCACCACCGACCATAATACGAAAGTCTTTGTTTTCTAGTGGGGCACTGATGGTAGATTGCAAAAACCATTCTTTGCCATGAGTATATAAATTATCTAGCGTACCAAAGGCATTAGTGTCACTAACGTTCTTAGCACGTTGATAGACTAGCGCACGCTGCTGACGTGAGAACGGTACTTGTTCTTTATCGTCCTCAAGCAAGTACTGGCGAATCTCAGGACGGAAATCTTCCAACACATAGCGAATATGTCCAGCGACAGGGTAGTTGCTCAATATCGCGTGCTTAGACTGAATCAAATCATAAATACCAAGCGCCACAGCCAAACCACCGATTACAATCAGCCACCAACTTACCAATAATAAACCCGCTAACAGAATTAAAATCGCCGCGCCAAACGTGCTATAGCGAAGTAATAATCCGATAAAGTACGGCGAACTGGTTTTGGGTTCAGGGTTTAGATTGGTACGAGATTCAGGCATAGCGAGGCTCAATAGTAATGATTGATATAGATAAGATGCTTACATTGGTCGCGTACATCATACACGCATGACGTCATTACGTCGGTATCAATGGGTAACAGTTTGGTCAGAATCACTTTCGTTAGGAGCTGCGTTAGTTCGGTTGCACAAACAAGTAATGACAGTATATGCAATAAAGTGATTAAAAATAGCTCATATGCTACTTTAGATAGCGAAAACCATCGAGCAGGGTAGCCATAATATTTTAAGAAGATATTTCGATGAAGACATGCTGACAACTATTGATCCATTTGATGCGGTGCAATTGGCATATGTGATTGAGATTTGTATTAATCATAGAAACCAAGCGCCAGCAGGGCGCTATCTGTATGCCAACTCCAGAACTCAGCTAAAAAGCAATAACGACAGCGACCGACTGCGTAAGTATCTGCTAAAGTTTGGGCTGAGGTTTGATGGGTTAAAACGACAAGATCAAAAAGGATAAGACATGAATAACACAGGATTCGTGGCAGGAACGCTCGTTCATACGGATAAAGGACTAGTGCCGATTCAGGACATTAAAGTCGGCGACTTAATTTTATCAAAGCCTGTACTCTCCAAGCCTGAAGATGGTAGCGGTGACATAGAGTATAAGCCAGTGCTCAAGACCTTTGTGCATAAAGACAAAGAGATGTGGATCGTGCGTTTAGAGAAAAATAATACTTCGCCTTATAGATTAAAACCAGATGATGAAAATTTTGATATTCACAACTATCTGCTTGTCGATGAAAAAATTCAAGCAGCTAGTCCCATTAGTCATTTTCTAGCGACGCCCAATCACCCTGTTTGGGTAGTTGGTGCTATGGAAAATCCACAGGCGGACATTGAGTTCTATGATCAGCCTCACTTTAAACGTGTGGACGAACTACAGCAGTATGAAATTGCTGTGAATACCGATGGCGTGATGTATACCGTTGAGCGTGTGCAACCTACCTATCAAGTCGCTAATGATAATTTAGAATTCAATCCAAATCATTACTGGTATCAAAAGCACTATCATGAGGATTACTACGATGATTATGTGCAAGATGCCGAAGCGCACATGCTCGACTATAGTAAGGCAGAATATAAGGGTAAGGGCTATGTTAAAGACGTCAGCTATTACCAGCAACACGGTTATCTCGACATTGGTATCAAAGACGAAAAAGGTAAAATACTGATAACGAACCACTTAAAGGACAATCAAGGCGAGCCTATTCTTTATAAGACAACCGTCTATAACTTTGAGGTTGCAGACAATCATACCTACTTTATTGGTCGAGCAGGAGTATGGGTACATGATGCGAGTTTAAATAACTAACCACATCAATAATAAAAAATGAAAGGAAAATTAATGAACAACACAGGATTTGTCGCGGGAACGCTCGTTCATACAGATAAAGGATTAGTACCTATTCAGGAGTTAAAAATCGGTGATAAAGTACTGTCTAAGGATGAAAGTGGTGAAGGAGAACTGGTCTATAAGCCTGTGATAAGAACCATCAAGTCTGCTACTAAACAAAAGATTATAACGCCTGTTGAGGGTATTTACTGTACTGATAATCATCCATTCTGGACGCATGTCAGTGATGAGGAAAAACCAAGATGGGTAGCTGCAAAGTTCATTACATCTAACGATATTGTTAATTATATTTTTCCAGAAAGAGGCCATCAAGGTGAAATACTTGACATATCTGGTAGATATCACGAAGAGGTGTATGATCCTTATCAAATTGGAGGAAAGTATGTCATAGCAACTAGCGATCCAAAGGTTGGGTTGTATATGCACAGCTGTCAAGATAAGCATGCAGATCCAGGTGAAATTGATATAGGGGTGATTGACTTTAGGAATGGTGAAGCTGTAGAGGTGTTTACTAATGATGACAATAGTCTTTTAGGTAGGGACTTACATTCGGAGGATGGTTCTGAACCTTATGCGAAGTTTCATAAGTTTTTAGACAAAGACAATCCTGAGAATCGTGTCGAGATAGAGTACTATAGTAAGTTAGTTGCAGCCTACAGAGTGCCAGATTGGGAGAATGACTCCAGAGCTACATCCAATGCCTTCACTGATTATGTCTATAACATTGAAGTCGCCGATACTCATACTTATTTTGTAGGAAAAAAAGGCATTTGGGTGTATGACGGTGAATTTTATAATAAATAATCTCAGTGAGTTGATAATATGAATAAAAACGTTCCAGGATTTGTCGCAGGTACATTGGTACATACGGATAAGGGTCTAGTGCCAATCCAAGATATCAAAGTGGGCGACTTAATTTTATCAAAGCCTGTACTCTTCAAGCCTGAAGATGGTAGCGGTGATATAGAGTATAAGCCTGTCATAAGTACGTTTACATCCCCGAAAAAGGAAAGAATCTTTAAAGTTGAATACTTTAACGAAACGGTAGCCAAGCAAGGTGAGAAGGGTAGAAACTATATCTTATGTACCAGCAACCACCCATTTTGGGTAACTCGGCAGCCTGAAGATTTAGAGGGTGAGTGGTTATCGGCGGAGCGTTTACCAGCTGGATATCTAACGTCTGCTCATGGTGATACGATTGCACTTGATGATTACTCGTTTATCCCTGTACGCACCTTACCTAACTTCCCTGAAGGTACAGCGTATACTCAAAGTATTGAGGAACATGACTTATGGGAGACAGATGGTCTGGTTCAGTTTGTGAAATTTACGGATGATGGCTACCAGTTTGTCAGTTTAGCCAATACAGAAGAAGCGTTCAAAGAAGAAATCAAAACTGTCAATCTGCAAACTTCTGATGCCAAGTTGCTCATCAATGAAAAGGCACCCTTTATTATAGACCCTGATCTTTATAAAACATTGAATGTAAGATTACGTCAAGACATAGCGCCTAAGACACATAGTGCAGAAAGGTTTGTAAGAGAGATGCACTCACCTCTAATCTTTGAGGGAAAAATAATCAAAGAAAATAGAATTGGTGATGAAGGTTTATTCAAAAAAGCTTTAGCCAGTATCAAAAAGTATGGCGATTCAATGGGATTAACAGAAGAAAGTATCCATGAGCAGATGCGACGCTATAACGATGTCTGCCCCAATCCTTATGAAGACTATGTCTATAACATAGAAGTGGCGGACCATCATACGTATTTTGTTGGACACGATGCCGTGTGGGTATTAGACGCTAAAGAGCCAGCCAATTGACCAGCCCTTTATCCTATATCAATAGAAAAGCATTATGACTGGCTAGAAGGCTTATATCTTCACCATATTACTGTTTTAAACCCCACCACCAATCCGCTCCGCCAACGCCTGCAATTTTGGCACTATCATCACCGCATAGTCGTCCGCTTTCCAGTTTGCACTTGGCACACTGGCATTGAGCGAATACGTATATTGCCCCGTTGCAACATCATATACCCCAACCGCGACGGCCAATATATCGGTAGAAAACTCCCCATCAGACACGGTATAGCCGTATTTTTCATAATGCTCTGCCGCATTGGCTAGGGCAGTTTGTGCGTGGTTATAATCCTCGGTAGACAAATTCTCTTGTAGATTTTTAATGATGACAGCCTGTCTCGCTTGCGTACTTACCGCATAAAAAGCGCGTCCGATAGCAGTGCGTGCCACTGGAACTGCTGAGCCAACTTGTAAGTTGACCGATAGGCGAGCGGGGCTACGACAGCAGGCGTGATAGCGCATCTCTCCTTCGACTTCGGTAGCCAAATTCACCGATACTTCATTCTCACTAGCAAACTGTCGCAGTAAAGGCTCAGCCGCTGCGACCATATCATGGCGACTCCAAGCGGTAGCACTTAGCCGTACAGCACTACTGCCCAATTGATACTGGCCATAATCATTCGTTCGTAAAAACCCAAGCGTGGTTAAGGTATGGATAAGGCGAGTAATGGTTGCTTTTGGTAGATCTGTCATCTGACATAGCTGCTGATGGGTGAGCCGTTCATGATGCTCAAAAGCCGCCAGTATGATCAGTCCCCGTCCCAATGCTGTCACAAACTGTCGGTCGTTCTCTTCTTTGCTCTGACTCATAACGCCATGCATGCGTTCTAATAATGGCGTAGCTGTCGATGATGGTTTTGTCATTTTATTCCTATCTCTTTTGATGGCGATATTTTTTGATAAAGGTTTACAGCGCAGCGAAAGTTTGCTTTAATGGTTTTACATTATGAAACTAAGTTTCGCACAGCGGAATGACAAAGTCAATGACTTGTTAGACCAAATGATGTATCAATCACTATTCGTCAGTCAGGATGACTGATACCAAGGAGATCCACATGGCAACATCTACCAGCCCACGCTTTGATTGGGAAGATCCTTTTTTACTACGTGACCAGCTCACTGAAGAAGAACGCATGGTCACAGACAGCGCCCGTCAGTTTTTTCAAAAAGAGCTGATGCCGGGCATTGTTGAGGCCAATCGCAACGAGAATTTTGATCGTAATATCATGCGTCAAATGGGTGAAATGGGTTTGCTGGGTGTCACGATTGAAGGTTATGGTTGTGCTGGTTTATCGAGTGTTGCCTATGGTCTGATTGCCAAGGAAGTGGAAGCGGTTGATTCGGGCTACCGTTCAGCGATGAGCGTGCAGTCAAGCTTGGTTATGCATCCTATTTGGGCGTACGGTACTGAAGAGCAAAGAGAGCGTTATTTGCCTAAGCTTGCTTCGGGTGAGTATGTTGGCTGCTTTGGTCTGACGGAGCCTGATTCAGGATCTGATCCTTCATCGATGTCGACTCGTGCACGCGCTGTAGATGGCGGTTATGAGCTGACGGGTAATAAAATGTGGATCACCAATAGTCCTATCGCTGACGTGTTTGTCGTGTGGGCAAAAGATGATGCTGGCGAGATTCGCGGTTTTGTTTTAGACAAAGGCATGAAAGGGTTATCAGCACCGAAAATCGAAGGCAAATTCTCATTACGTGCATCAGTCACGGGTGAGATTGTCATGGACAAAGTATTCGTTCCTGAAGCCAATGCTTTCCCAGATATCCGTGGCCTAAAAGGACCATTTGGCTGCTTAAATAAAGCCCGTTATGGTATCGCTTGGGGTTCGATGGGTGCGGCTGAATTCTGCTGGAAAGCAGCTCGTCAGTATACGCTCGATCGTAAGCAGTTTGGTCGTCCGCTAGCCGCAACGCAGCTGGTACAGTTAAAGCTTGCCAATATGCAGACAGAAATCACATTAGGTCTACAAGCGGCGCTACGCGTGGGTCGTTTGATGGATGAAGACAATGCAGCGCCTGAAATGATCTCACTCATTAAACGTAATAACTGTGGTAAGGCACTGGATATCGCACGTATCGCTCGTGATATGCATGGCGGTAACGGTATCTCTGATGAGTTCCATATCATCCGCCACGTGATGAACTTGGAAGCCGTCAACACTTACGAGGGTACACATGATATTCATGCGCTTATCCTAGGCCGTGCACAGACAGGCATTCAAGCGTTCTTTTAAGAATTTTTAGCTAATAATTTTTGGTACAACTGTATTTTATGACGTACGTTACTGCTTGGCTTTTTATCAAAAGAGCATTAACAGTAGCGTACGTTTTTCAGTTGTTATTCATGATTCAACGGTTAAATAGCTAAATCATGAATAACAATTTTATGATTAAAAGTCGCAAAATACGCGACAGAGTAAGGGAAGCTCATGACAGATATGATTGATATGGCTAATATGCCAAAGGGCGCATTGCATGGTATCAAAGTGCTTGATTTATCGAGAGTGTTGGCAGGGCCTTCTTGTACCCAAGTACTTGCTGATCTGGGTGCCGAAGTTATCAAGGTTGAGCGTCCACATATCGGTGATGAAACGCGTCATTGGGCACCGCCAACATTCAGCGATGACACCTCCGCTTATTACGCTACGATTAACCGCAATAAAAAATCACTGACGGTAGATATCACTACGCCAATAGGGCAAACCATTATTAAACAGCTAATCGCTGACAGTGATATTTTGGTCGAAAACTTCAAAGTCGGTGGTCTGAAAAAATATGGCTTGGATTATGACAGCTTAAAACAAGACAATCCGCGTCTGATTTATGCGTCATTGACAGGGTTTGGGCAGACAGGTCCCGATGCCAAACGCCCTGGTTACGATTATATTATCCAAGGTCTGTCAGGTCTGATGAGTATCACGGGTCCAAGCGATGGCGAGCCGCACAAAGTTGGTGTCGCAGTGGTTGATTTGTTTGCAGGTTTGCAGTTGACCATTGGTATTCAAGCGGCACTACTGGCACGTCAAAATACGGGTGTTGGTCAACATGTCGATGTGGCGTTGCTCGATAGCGCGCTCGCCATGCTAGCCAATGTCGGTATGAATCATTTGGCCTCAGATAAGATACCGCCAAGGCTAGGCAATCAGCATCCTAATATCGTGCCGTATCAAGTATTTGCTGGCGAGGGTGAGCAGCACTTTATTTTAGCCTGTGGTAATGACAGTCAGTTTGCCAAACTGTGTGACGTACTCTCAGTCGATTGGCATACCGATGAGCGCTTTGCGACCAATCCACAACGCGTTGCCAATCGCGAACTGCTGTGCGGTGCGCTGAGCAAGAAATTTTCTGAGCAACCACGTACCTATTGGCTAGAGGTTTTAGATCAGGCAGGTATTCCATGCGGCGCGATTCATAATGTGGCTGAAGCCTTGGCCATGCCGCAAGCGCAAGCGAGGAATATGATTGTTAATTTCACCGAGCAAGGCAGTCCAGTACGCGCACTTGGTAACCCTATTAAGTTATCCGCATCACCAGTCAGCTATCGTACGCCGCCACCGCAGTTAAGCGAACACACTGATAGTACGCTTGCTGATTTAGGTTATGACAGTGAGATGATTGCTAAACTAAAAGCCGATGGGGTCGTTTAACAGAGTTTTTTGGTTTATATTTTTTAGACCTGCACTGATATTCAATCCTAACGCTACCTTTCAGCGTTAGGATTGAAGCCTAAATGCTGCTCGATTTGCTCGGCCAATTCAATCAATACCGCACTGACCTCAGCCCGTTTAGACTCATACTCTCCTTGCAAAAAACTCACGGCCATACCAGCAACCGCATTGCCTGACGCATTACGAATATAAGTGCCCAAGCAGTACATTCCATCGCGCAATTGTCCATCATCGAGAGACACTCGGCTTTCTTGTATCACCGCAAGCTCAGTTGCCAAATCGGTAAAATTCTTGACCCCATGCTGGGTCATCGGCATTGGAAACGTATCTTTATACAATGATTTGATGCTGTCCATCGACAACGTGGATAGCATGGCTTTGCCTGTCGCAGAAAATACGGCAGGTACGCGAACGCCTGCTCGAAAAGTAAAGCCAAGCGGTGCAGGTGACTCATGACAAGCCAAAAATACCACTTCGCCCAAATCAAGTTTTGACAAGGTCACTGTGTGCTGAAGAAGTACCGGATACTGCACAATCAAATCTTTAAACAACTGCACCACGCCTTGCTGCTGCTCGTACTTGCCTGCCCAGTACATCAAATATGAACCCAAATAAAAACGGCTTTCAGGGTCTTTGTAAATGACATGCTTGGTCAATAGACTCTGCAAAATGTTGTGAGTGGAGCTACGCGGTAGCCCAAGCTCTTTTGCGATATGAGCCGCTGTCAGAGGCTGTGAGCTATCGGTAATCAAGTCCAAAATCTGAAAGGTTTTGTCTAGCGCAGGCACGGCAGTCGAGCTCATAAGTAACCTATAAAAGTGAAATAAAATGAAAAAGTACAAGATAATTTCTAAAATAATGAGATTAAGGGTTGCAAATCGCGACATATCGTTCTTATAATGATGTCTCGTATATAGAATACACGTTCAGTATATTGAACAAAAAAACAATTATCAATAATTATTTAATAGCTCAGGCTATATCCATTCTCATACACATACCCCTATATGACAAGGAGCGTCAACATGTCAAATACGCTACAGTTATCAAATCCAGACCTACTCAAACAATCTTGCTTCGTTAAAGACGGCTGGCATGTCTCCAGTGACAATGAAGCCCTCAATGTGGACAATCCTTTTAACGGCGAGCTCATTGGTACTGTACCAAGCCTCACGACAGAAGATGTCAATGAAGCGGTTGCTTTTGCTCATGAAGCTCAAGTTGCTTGGGCGGCAAAAACGGCTAAAGAGCGTGCCGAGTTGTTGCAAAAGTGGGCAGATCTTATCGATGCCAATAAAGAAGATCTCGCGATTATCATGACCGCTGAGCAAGGTAAGCCGCTGACTGAGTCACGCGGCGAAATCGGTTATGCCAATAGCTTTATTCGCTGGTTCGCCGAAGAAGGCAAGCGCGTTTATGGTGATGTCATTCCTGCTAACAGTACGCAATTACGTCATGTTGTGCTCAAACAGCCAGTCGGTGTTTGTGCCGCTATTACGCCTTGGAATTTCCCAGCCGCGATGATCACGCGAAAAGTCGCACCGGCGATGGCAGCAGGTTGTACGATTATCGTCAAACCAGCCACCGAAACGCCATTTTCAGCATTGGCATTGGGCGCTTTGGCAGAGCAAGCAGGTATTCCTGCAGGTGTGCTCCAGATTGTAACGGGTAAATCATCAACTATCGGTGAAATCCTAACGGGTGATGCACGTATTCATAAGCTGTCGTTCACGGGCTCTACAGAAGTCGGTCGTACGCTAATGGCACAATGCGCGCCGACTATTAAGAAGCTGTCATTAGAGCTTGGTGGCAACGCGCCATTTATTGTCTTTGATGATGCCGATCTTGAGAAAGCTGCTGCAGGCCTTATCGCCTCTAAATACCGTAATGCGGGTCAGACCTGTGTGTGCGCCAACCGTGTGTACGTGCAAGACAGCATCAAAGATGAGTTCTTAGACGTCTTTGTCAAAAAAGTGGCTGAATTAAAAGTCGGTAACGGCTTGGAAGAGGGCGTAGATATTGGCCCGCTTATCAACAAAAAAGCGTTAGATAAAGTTCAAGCCCTCCTTAAAGACGCAATCGATAAAGGTGCCAAACTGGTCACGGGCGGTAGTGTCAATGACGCCTCAGAGCTGACGTATAACCCAACCGTTATCACTGATATTAGCAGTGATATGGATATCGCTTCTGAAGAAATCTTTGGACCAATTGCGACCATATTTACTTTCAAAGACGAAGCAGAAGTGATTCGTGCTGCCAACGATACCATTTATGGCTTGGCTGCTTACTTCTATAGTAGTGACTATGCACGCTCATGGCGCGTGACCGAAGGGCTAGAGTACGGCATCATCGGTCATAACACGGGTTTGATTTCTACAGAAGTTGCCCCATTTGGCGGCGTGAAGCAGTCTGGCTTTGGCCGTGAAGGCTCAAAATATGGTATCGAAGACTATATTACGACCAAATACTGGTGTTCTGATATCAGCTAATAAATAACTCGCCCAGTATTTAATAGAGCATTTAACAAAACCTAATAGGTATCTACGGTGTTTTATCTCAGACAAGCACCGTTTGATATCACTAAGTCTTAAATGAACCGCCAATCACTAGATGGCATTTATGTTACGAACACAGAAAAGGACATTCCCATGACTACCAATCAATCATTACTTGAGCGCCGCAAAGCTGTTTTACCAACAGGACTTGGGGTTGCCTTTCCTATCTTTGCAGAAAAAGCAAAGAACTCAGAAATCTGGGACATCGAAGGCAAGCGTTATATCGACTTTGTCGGTGGTATCTCAGTATTGAACACCGGTCACAGCCATCCAAAAATCACTCAGCGTGTGCATGAGCAGCTCGACAAATTTACGCACACTGCGGCGCAAATGATCAACTATGAGTGCTACGTGGATTTGGCAGAAAAGCTGTGCGAAAAAGCCCCAATCAGCGGTGATACCAAGGCGTTCTTTTTGACCACTGGTGCAGAAGCGGTCGAAAACTGCATCAAGATTGCTCGTGCTAAAACCCGTCGTCCAGGCGTGATTTCTTTTGTTGGTGGCTGGCATGGTCGTACCATGATGTGTATGAGCCTAACTGGCAAAGTACTACCATACAAAAAGAATTTTGGCCCGATGCCAGGACCTGTATTCCATGCGTTGTTCCCTGCAGAAGAGTTGAACGTAACAGAAGCGCAAGCGCTACATAGCCTTGACATGATTTTCCAAGCAGATATCGATCCTAGTGAAGTGGCTGCAATGATCATTGAGCCAGTCCAAGGCGAGGGTGGTTTCCATCAGGTAACGCCTTCATTTGCTAAAGCCTTGCGCGAGATTTGTGATGAGCATGGCATCGTGCTTATTTTCGACGAAGTACAGTGTGGTTTCGCCAGAACCGGTACGTTGTTTGCAGGTGAGCAGCTAGGTGTTGAGCCTGATTTGATGACGACTGCCAAGAGTTTGGCGGGTGGTTATCCTATCTCTGCGGTCATCGGTCGTGCTGACATCATGGATGCGCCGCAAGTAGGCGGCTTGGGCGGTACTTATTCTGGTAACCCACTTGCTTGTGTGGCGGCGCTTGCTGTTATGGAAGTGATCGAAGAAGAAAACTTACTTGAGCGTAGTATCGAGATTGGCGATACCATTGCTTCATTCTTAAAAGGCTTGAACCTTAGCAGTATCGGTCATATCCGTCATAAGGGCGCTATGCTAGCGTTTGAATTGATTGATAGCGAAGGCAAACCTGATGCAGCCGCCGCAGCCAATCTAAAAGCAAAATCATTTGAGCAAGGTTTGCTACTAGCGTCTTGTGGTATGTATGGCAATGCCATTCGTGTGATGGTGCCATTGACGGTTGAAGATGAAGTGCTACAAGAAGGCCTTGATATCATCAAAGGTATTCTAACGGCATAAGCAATACTGAGTGTTATTTACTTTAGCGATGGAGCGCTTTTAACCAAGTACAGCTAGTTCAAGTACCGATATTGGTTAAAAGATTGTATGAAAGATAACGGCAAGGTTGCCCTTATAACACTCGCTTTGAGTGAGTTTTTTAACGGCGCCTTGCAAGTCAAGACGCCGTTTTTGTTTTTGCTGTTTGAATACTATACCGATAGCAAAGTTAAACTTTGCGGCGACACGACAGACACAACAAACATGATGGGTATGATCCCATGAAACAAAAATAGTGTAGCTGTAACAGGCTCACACGGATGAAACACAGACAAGGAGTAGGTTATGTCTGAATTAAAAAAGTCGCTAGGGGTGTTCGATATCATTGCACTGGCATTCGGTGCAATGGTCGGTTGGGGCTGGGTTGTACTGGCAGGTAGTTGGATCATTTCGGCAGGTATATGGGGCGCAATTAGCGCCTTTTTAATAGGCGGTCTGGTAGTCGTATTGATTGGTGTGACGTATGCTGAACTTGCGGCCTCCATGCCAATTACTGGCGGTGAGCATACTTATACCCATCGAGCGTTAGGAGTCAATGTCTCCTTTATTTGCTCATGGAGTATTTTGTTTGGTTATTTTTCCGTCGTTGCTTTTGAAGCAGTAGCACTGCCCACCGTCGTCGAATACATTATTCCTAATTATAGCCAAGGGTATCTTTGGAATGTTGCTGGCTGGGATGTTTACGCCACTTGGGTAGGCGTCGGGATGCTCGGCTCAGTGATCGTCACATGGCTGAACATACGCGGTATGGAAGTCAGCGCGTGGTTCCAAAAGCTGGCAGTCGTGGGTATTTTCTGTGTAGGTATACTGCTGTTCGTGGGTGCATTACTGTTTAGTCCTGAAACTTCTAATACCGTACAAGCGCCTAACTTTATTGGTGGTATGGGTGGCATCATGACGGTGATGGTAATGGTACCGTTCTTGTTCGTTGGCTTCGATGTTATTCCGCAAGCTGCAGAAGAGATCAATCTTACCCGTCCAAATATCGGCAAATTTTTGATTGTCTCTATTATTATTGCGGTGCTGTGGTATGTAGCAGTCGCTTGGAGTGTGGGCAAGACTCTACCGCTATTACAGGCGCAAGACTCGACATTGGCAACGGCTGATGCGATGACCAATGCTTGGAATGGTAAATGGGCAGGCACCTTGCTAGTTATTGGCGGTGTGCTAGGTATTTTATCGAGCTGGAATGCGTTTCTTATCGGTGGTAGTCGTCTGCTATATGCTATGGGAAAAACGCACATGTTGCCGCAGTTTCTATGCAAACTGCATCCGAAATACAATACACCCGTTAATGCGATTTTGTTAATCGGTGGTCTAGCGACACTTGCCCCATTATTTGGTCGCAAAATGCTGGTATGGATTGTGGATGCTGGTGGGTTCGGTATCGTTATTGCTTATACTTGTGTGGCTCTTTCATTCTTAGTGCTGCGCTACCGTGAGCCTGATATGGTACGTCCGTTTAGAGTACCAGCAGGTAAATTGGTTGGTATTATCACTATTATCCTCAGTCTTGGTATGTTGGCACTATATTTACCAGGTATGCCATCAGCCCTTGTTCCTATTGAATGGTGGATTTTCCTTGGCTGGATCGTACTTGGTGGCGTATTGTACGGTTATGCTACGATGAAGAATCCTGGTAAGAGTAAAGATATTATGGATCATGAGCTGCGTGAGCTAAAAACGGCTAACCAGCAATGGCTAAAAGAAAATCCATATAAAAAGTAGATTTACTTTAACTATCTTTCATAAAAAAGCCTAACGTTTGACGTTAGGCTTTTTTTATTGTTTTTGTTCTGTTCAAAAATGAGTTTACACATTTAGGACAGTAATAATTTACTTAAAGTCGTTTTCTATCCTTTCTTGATTAGATAAGAGTCTTAATTATTTTTGTTAAATAATCAACTAGCATAATATTCGCATATTGACATTTAACGATAAAAAAGTAAAATAGCTCACTCTTGTTTACTATTATCGTTGTCGTGAAGGTTAGCTATATGATCAGAAGTGGAGATAAACTAAAATGTATCTGTGGCAACGATTTTTTTGTAGAAGGCTCGGTCTACACTGTCGGTAATATTATAAGCAATAAGTTTTTCCAAATAAATATTAGTGCAAATGATGAGTATTGGTATGCAACAAAGGACAGTGAAGGGATATATGTTCGTTTTAATGAAGAAGACCACTTAGTCAAAGACGCCTTTTTTGCTTTAGAAAAATAATAGTATTAGTATTTCATTGAGAAAGCTGCGAGATTCCAGTGTCAAACGATTGATAGAGGTACTTCTACTAGCCGATACCCTGCTCAATAAGCAGAAAGAGACTTTATGGTTTTTGGCAGTGTACTCGACATCGTATCATCTAGCTATGTAGAGACAATTTAGCGTAAAAGTAATGAACAAGAGTTAAATAAAAAAAGCCTAACGTCAAACGTTAGGCTTTTTTAGTGCATACAATCAAGTGCTTATACGATTAAGACTTATCACGAATCAGCTTATAGTTTAAGAACTCAGTGATACCAAGCGTACCAAGCTCACGGCCAAAGCCTGAACGTTTAACGCCGCCAAATGGCGTATTGGCTTCGGTACCAGACGGCGCGTTGATAGTGACCATGCCCACTTCTAATTTATCAGCAATATCAGCAGCTAGGGCAGCATCTTGCGTTTGGATAGAGGCACCAAGACCGAAAGGCACATCGTTGGCAATCTTGATAGCATGGTCGATATCATTTGCTTTATAGACGACTGCTACAGGACCAAACAGCTCTTCACGATATACATCCATGGATTCAGTTACATCTGTCAGTACCGCAGGCTTAAACCAAGCACCAGGCTTGTCTTTGTCCATGCCGCCTTCTACTAATACTGTCGCACCTGCTTGGATAGCACTGTCTAACTGCGCTTGCAAGTTGACCGCAGCGGCTTTTGATGACATTGGGCCAATAAACGTATCTTCTTTAAGCGGGTCGGCCAAAGTCATGTTGCTGACCGCATTGGTAAAGCCTTCGACGAATTTGTCATAGACTGATTCAATGACGATCAAACGCTTGGCTGCGTTACAGGCTTGTCCAGTATTACCAAAACGACCAGAGATAGCGCCTTGTATCGCTTGTTCGATATCGGCATCGGCTGCGACGATAAAGGCATCTGAACCACCCAATTCTAAAACGACTTTTTTGAGTGCGCCGCCAGCTTCTTTTGCCACGGCTTGTCCAGCGCGTTCAGAACCTGTTAGCGAGACACCTTGTACGCGTGTGTCATTGATAATGGTCGCTGATTGATCATTGGTTGCAAAGATATTGTTATAAACGCCCTCAGGTACGCCTGCATCTTTGAAGATATCGACGATGACTTCTGCGGTGTTTGGACACTGCGGTGCGTGTTTTAGAATAATTGTATTACCCGCCATAAAGTTTGGCGCGACAAAACGTGCCACTTGATAATGTGGATAGTTCCACGGCATGATACCGAGTAGAACGCCAACAGGACGTTTTTCTACCGAAGCTGATCCTGAGTCAACGTCAATGGTATTCGGCGCGAGTAGCTGCTCAGCATTGTCTGCATAGTAACGATAGATCTCAGCGACCAGACCGATTTCACCCTTGGCTTGTGCAACGGGTTTACCCATCTCACCCGCCACGATACGAGCCAGCTCGTCTTGACGTTCCAGATAGCTATCGGCAATTTTATGCAGTAGTGCACTGCGCTCATTTAATGGCACTTTACGCCAGTCTTGATAAGCGGTATCTGCTTGCTCAATGACTTGTTGGATATCTTGTTCAGTGGCGGTAGGGTAAGTGGCTTCTAGTTCGCCAGTGGCTGGATTGTTGATTTGATAATCGCTCATACTTTTTCCTTATTTTTAGCGTGTTTTTGGGTTTAAAATCCATTTTTGGGTTTATGCTTATACTTTCAGTTGCTAATAAGTGCGATTTATTATGGTTCACTCTATACCAAGCGGCGTGTTTTAGAGTGACGCTTTGGTTACAGGTTGTTGCTGGGTAATACAATGAATATTACCGCCGCCATAGACAATCTCTTTTGTGCGTACTCCCACTACTTGATGCTGCGGAAAGACTTTTTCAAGCTGCCGGATGGCGAGTGCATCATTTATATCATCATATTGCGGTACGATGACCGCGTCATTACAAATCAAAAAGTTGGCATAGGAGGCGATACAAACATCACCCGTTAGGCGAGGTTTGGCATCATGAGACTGTACAATGTCATAATCGTCGGGCAAGGTCACTGGCTGCTGAGTACAGCACAGCTTATGGACTGTTAGTCGTCTGCCTTTTGCGTCAGTCATATTTGAGAGCTGTTTATAGGCTTTTTGCGTTGCTTCATAGAACGGGTTTTCAGGATCATCCGTGAATAAGCAAACCACTTCACCAGGGCGCGCAAAGCAGGCGATATCATCGATGTGACCTGTAGTCTCATCAGGGTCGATACCATCATCAATCCAGAGCACTTTTTGAACATTGAGATAGGCTTTTAGCTTATCCTCGATTTGCTGCTCATTCAGATGTGGATTGCGCCCCGGGCTTAGCAGACACATACGCGTGGTCAAAACCGTGCCTTCACCATCGACATGAAACGCGCCGCCTTCCATGACAAAGTCATCCGTTCTATAACGCGGAATATCTAGCTGCTCACACAAGCGTTCTGCAATTTTATCATCGTCATCCCATGGTGAATAGAGGCCATCATAGTCTCCGCCCCACGCATTGAATGTCCAATCACAAGCGCGTAGCTCGCCTGCGTCATTGATTAAAAATGTCGGCACGGTATCACGTGCCCACGCATCGTTGCTCGGCATAGAGATAACGTCGATATCATCAGGCAAGCTATCGCGGCACTGCTGATAATCATCAGGATTGACCAGTACGCCAACGTCACAAAAATTGTTAATTGCCAGTGCAACCTCAGCATAAGCCCTCTTGGCAGGGACAGCTTGTTGTCGCCAGTTATCAGCACGGTATGGCCAGACCATCCATACCTTTTGTATTGGCTCAAACTCTGCTGGCATATAAAAGCCATCCTGCTGCGGGGTTGAGTCTGTCAGTAATATAGACATAAAATCACCTTATCGTACACGAGCGACTATAAAAATAGTGGGAGTAAACTAAAGAGACGGAAATCAAATTAACCGTGAGTCAGCAGTGTGCCATACATCGATGGACGACGATCACGGAACACACCCCATTGCTGACGATCGATAGCCAGTTGATCTAAGTCAAAGGTGGCGCTAATCACTTCGCTAGTATCTGCTGACGCTTCTTTTATGATGTCGCCGCGGCCGTCAGTAATGAACGAGCTACCATAGAACTGCATCGTGCTGTCATTGCCATTTTGGCTGATGGTTTCTGTGCCAATGCGATTGGCTGCAATAACTGGCATTAAGTTGGCGGCGGAATGGCCTTGCATACAGCGCTGCCAATGGCCTTTTGAGTCGATACCGAGTGTTGGCTCATCACCAATGGCAGTCGGGTAAAACAGCAACTCGGCACCCATCAATGCCATGCTACGGGCGCATTCAGGGAACCACTGATCCCAGCAGATACCGACACCAATCTTAGCGTATTTGGTTTGCCAAACCTTAAATCCTGTATCACCAGGGGTGAAGTAAAATTTTTCTGCATAAGGAATGCCATCTGGTATATGAGTTTTGCGATAAGTGCCCAGTATCTCGCCATCGGCATCGATCACAGTGATGCTATTAAAGAATGTATTGCCTGATTTTTCATAAAAGCTAATTGGCAATACCACTTCTAACTCTTTTGCTAGTTTTTTGAAATGATTGATAGCTGCATTGTCTTCGACTGAAGTTGCCAGTTTAAAATAATCAAAGTCATGAACTTGGCAGAAGTAGGGCGTCTCAAACAGTTCTTGAAGTAAGATAATATTGGCACCATCGTTGGCCGCTTTTTTGACCAAGTCAGTCGCGGTCGCAATGTTTTTCTGGATATCCCAGCCGCATGTCATTTGCGTGGTCGCCACAGTAACGTTTCGCATGATCTCAATCCTTTTATTGATAGATAAGTAATACTATATATAGATGATAATTCGTATTTACTAACGAACAATTTCTCATCATTCGTTAGTGTATAGCGACAATAGCTAAGTCCATATTGGTTAAGTTTTATCGGCTTAAGCCATCATATAGCCCAATCCTAAGAAGGTCACGACGGACAGTCCTGCACCTAGCATCGCATACGGGAACTGGGTAAAGGCATGCTGCATGGGTGAGCAGCCAGCACCTTGCGCGGCAAGTAATGATGAGTCACTAAAGAAACACGCATGACTACCGAATGATGAGGCTGATAACAAGGCGCCAATCATAAGTGGTGTGCTCACGCCAAGGGCGAGCGATATTGGGAACACGATAGGCATCGCCAATACGTACAGACCCCAGCTTGATGAAGTGGCAAAGGTCAAGAATGCCATGACCGCAAAGATAACCGCAGGGAAGATAATGATGGTCATATAAGGCGTGATAGCTTCAATCACATACATGGTCATACCAAGCTCATCGTTGATTGCTTTTAGGAAAAAGCCACCAATAACGGTTGAGAGTGGATAGAGCATGACTTTAAAGCCTTTAAAAATGGCTTCAACTTGTGTCTCAAAGCTCAAGATACCTTGCATCCAGTAGACAACGACAGTCACAAAACAGGTTAATAACGCCCCGCGTAACAGATCGATTTCAAAGTAAACGGTTGAGACAATCAATAGAATCATTGGAAAAGCAAAGTTAGCGATGTTGGCTTTGAACGACAGCTTACGCTTGGCTTTGACGTTTGATATCAGTTGTTCTTCGACAAATGCTTCAGGAACAGGGTTGCCAGCCTTGGCGCGTTTCTCTGCTTTTTTCATCGGTCCCCAATCGCCCAATATGCCATAAGCAACCAAGAATACAATCAGTAAAGCAAACCAAGCATAGGCCATATAAGGGATAGCGCTGATATAAAGCCCAATGCCTTCGCCATCTGCTGCTACGCCGTTTTCTTCTAGCAGACCTGCAAAGTAAACGGCCCAAGTCGAGATAGGCACGATAATACACATAGGGGCAGCGGTTGAATCGACGATATAGGCGAGCTTTTCACGGGAGACGTTATAGACGTCAGTGAGTTTTTTGACGGAGGTGGATACGGCCAAGCAGTTCAAATAATCATCGATAAAGACCACAACACCCAAAGCAAAAGTGGCCAACAATGACTGACGACGCGACTTGATGATTTTTTGTAGCCATTCACTAAAACCATCTAGGCAGCCACTGATTTCAAGAAGTTGAATTAACCCGCCCATCAGACCACAGACGAGGACAATCCAGATAATGGTCTCGTTGCCCAAAACCATCGACATATTGTCTGCAAAGGGGGAAACCAGATCAAAGGGGTTGAGCATCACAAGGCCAGCGACGCAGCCTGCGATCATAGATTCAAACGGTCGCCTAGAGACAATGGCGGTGACTAATACTAATAATGTGGGTAATAAAGATAAAGCACCCCAAGATTCATCTGGACCACGGCTCATGGATAGCCAAGCAAAGGCCAGATAGATGACGACGGCTACTATTACGGTGAGAAAGACTCGCTTGTTATGATAGTGCCCTTCGACAGCATCATTGAGTTTCATGTTCATACTTGCGCTCCCTGTAGAACCTCATTTTTTAAAACAAACTCTATTCGGTGGTTGATGCTCGACAGCCAGTAGCGAATCAACTTTCTATCGAGCGTCCTATCACAGCAATCCATTACTGTGATAGGTCAAGGCAACAGTAGTTTTTATGATAAAAGCGTTGTCTATGTCGACCGCTTTTATGCACGGTTGGTCATATATTTACAGGCCGGTGGTGTCTTTTAGTGCATACCACCATGAGCCCATGACCGAGTAAGGAACTCGTAGAGCCCTGCCACCTGGGAATGGAATCCAAGGTATCTGTGCAAAGGTGTCAAACTCTTTGGTTTTGCCATTAATGGCATTAGCCAAGATTTGCCCGAACAGATGAGAGCCTGTTACGCCGTGTCCACTATAGCCGTGGGCGAAATATACGCGCTCATGTAGTTTGCCCATTTGTGGTACACGAGAGAAGGACAGGGCAAAGTTACCACTCCACGCGTAATCGATTTTTACATCGCGCAGCTCTGGAAAAATCTTATTCATATTGGGTCTGATTTTGGCCGTGATATCAGCAGGATCTTGACCGCCGTAAACCGTACCGCCGCCAAACAACATGCGTTTGTCTGCTGAGAGGCGATAGTAGTCAAGAATGTAGCGCACATCTTCGACACAGACGTCAGTAGGGAGTAGTTGATCGGCCAAATCGCCCAATGGTTCGGTCGCGATAATCTGCGTCGATACTGGCATTACGCGATCAGTCAGTTTAGGAATGACTTTATTGAGATAAGCGTTACCGCATAGAACGGCTTGCTTACAGGTCACCGTACCAAACTCAGTAATGACTTTAATAGAGTCGTCAGCGTATTCAATATCTACCACTAAGGTGTTTTCATAAATCGTGCCGCCATTTTTTTCGATAGCTGCCGCTTCACCCAGTGCAAGGTTTAATGGATGAAAATGTCCACCTGAATGGTCGATGACGCCGCCTACATAAGCATCTGATTTGATATGCTCTTGAATGCCGTTTTTGTCTAGCATTTCTCGGTCGTGCATACCGTGGCTTTCCCACAGTGCATGTGTCTCTTGCAAGTCTTTTAGCTGTCCGTTATTCAATGCTGCAAAGATGTTTTTTTCTTTCAGATCGCAACTGATATCGTAGTCACTGACAAAACGGCGAATAATTTTGCCACCGCGAGTCACGAGTTGACCGACGAAGTCTGCGCTTTGCTGACCGTAAGATTTTTTGATTTTTTGCAGGCTAGCATTTAGACCGTTGACGATTTGACCGCCGTTACGTCCTGATGCACCCCAACCAATCTGTGCGCCTTCAAGCACGACGACTTCATGATCTGTTTCGATAAGATGTAGGGCAGTTGATAAGCCGCTGTAACCACCACCGACCACGCAGATTTCTACTTGAATATCGTTTTTAAGCGTTGGTCTGTCAGGCTTAGGGTTGCGACTGGCTGCATAATAGCTATCAGGGTATTGACCCTTATCTGAGTAATGCGGGATATTGCGCGTGTTGTTAGAAGGTGGGTTTTGGTTCGTTGCCATATTGCTATTTGGGCTGTTATTTGACATATCAAACATCCTGTAAATAGGTGAGGTATTCAAGGTTGGTCACTTGCTGAGCAAAACGTTTGGCCTCTTGCTTTTTGACTGCAATCAATAGCTCAATCATTTCGCTTGGAAATAGTGAGTCAACCACATCGCTGCTCTCAAATTGACGAATGGCTGAGAGCCAGTCTAACGGTAAGGTTTTTAGTTCTGCTGCATCATAAGTAATGCTGTTAATCGGCTCAGGTGCTTCAAGCTTGTTTTCGATACCATACAGCATACCCGCCAGTACTGCGCTACAAACTAAATAAGGGTTGGCATCTGCGCCAGATACACGGTGTTCGATACGGCGTGCTTTGGTGTCACCGCCAGGGATACGTACAGCTGCAGTGCGGTTTTCATAACCCCATGACACGTTGTTTGGGGCCAATGTACCAGGGGTAAAGCGGCGGTAAGAGTTGACATGCGGTGCAAACAATAAGGTGCAATCTGACATAGTCTTTAGTAGGCCAGCCACGGCATGACGCAACATATCTGAGCCTTCATCTGACCCGTCATCGAATACGTTGTTGCCATCTTTATCTAATAAGCTGCAATGTACATGAAAGCCATTGCCAGACTGTAAGCCAAAAGGTTTTGCCATAAAGGTCGCGGTAAGCTTACGACGAGCTGCCACGGCTTTGACCACTTGTTTAAACAAAATCGCGTCGTCAGCAGCTTTTAATGGGTCATCGACGTGTAATAAGTTGATCTCAAACTGACCACAACCATTTTCAGCCAGTGCTGCATCCACAGGGATATCGAGCTTTTCACACTGCTCGTAGACTTCGTCTAAAAATTCATCGAATTGTAATAGGTCATTGATACTTAAGATGGATGTCTTATTTAGTCTTAGGCCGCTCTTGGGACGGATAGGCGGCTTGGGTGTTTCCCCCTCGGTATAGTCAACCAAATAAAACTCTAGCTCGGTTGCCATCACTGGCGTCAGTCCCAGTGCTTTGAACTTTTTGCTGATGTAGTCCAAAACGTGGCGGGCATCACCGTAGTAAGGCTCATTGTCTTCGGTATATAGCCAAATCGGTAGTAGCGATGAAGGGGCACTGGTATTGAGAAGCGGATAGGCAGCGCGACCAGTTGGACGGGCAATGGCGTCGATATCACCATTGCACTGCGAAGACTCGATGACATCAGCGCCCCATATATCGACACCTAAGATTGACAGAGGTAATCGGATTGCGCCGTTTTCTGCTTTTTCCATTTGATCAAAGGGGATGCGCTTACCACGAAGTAAGCCATTGATATCTCCTGCGGCAACATAGACGTACTCTGTGCTGTTTGCAGATTTGACCATTCCATTGGTTGTCATCATGTCTGTTCTTCCTATGAATTTGTAGAATTACTGGGTTTGTTACTGCTACTACGTTTTGGCTATGGTGTCTAAATTCTCTGCTAGTGGCATTTATAACGAACACTTAATAAATAAGTATTTGATAAATGACGGGTTGAATCTGAGGTGTTTGTACTACTGCTAAATTTTTTATCAATGATATTAGTGACCTATAGACTGTGCTCTTAGGCGTTTTTATTCAGTCTAAAAGTTAAACTATGTTGATTATCATTGCTGCTGACTTTTAATATATGGATGAAAATTATAATTGTCAATTTTTATTTAAAATTATCTTAAAATAACTCAAATGCGGGATTTTAGTACAAATACCAACATTAATGAAGTTTATAGTTTACATTTTACGAGGCGTTGTGTTAAATTTTAGCTAAATAAGGGATTAGACAACATAAACAGCTGAGGTCTAGTTGTTATAACGAGGGAAAATGAGATGAAAAATTCCAGACCTATTATTGCTATTGTGTCTTGTCATAAGATGGTTGACGGACAGCCAGCACAGGCGGTATATCAAAAATACATCGATGCAGTAAACTTTTATGGTGGCAATCCTATACTGCTGCCAAACACAGCTGCCGATAGCGAAAACTTTGATGCCCTGCTCGAAATAGCAGATGGAATCTTATTGACCGGTAGTTATAGTAACGTCGCCCCAACTCGTTATGGCGCGACACATACCGAAGCCAAACAAGACCTAGGCCGTGATGAGCTGAGCTTCAAATTATTGGCTTATGCAGACGAAAAAAGCATTCCGCTATTTGCAGTGTGTCGAGGCTTGCAAGAGATGAATGTTCATTTTGGTGGCACGCTATATCCTGATTGGCGTGATATCGATGGGTTCTATGAGCAGCATTTAGAAGACAATACCCAGCCGCTTGAGGTGCAGTATCAGCCCATACATGATGTCATCATTCAACCTCAAGGAAGGCTGGCAGCATTTGGTGAAAAGTGGCACGTCAACTCATTGCACAAACAAGCCATCAATAAAGTAGGCGAGCGTTTATTCGTCGAAGCGTTAGCGCCTGATGGTCTGGTGGAGGCTATCAGCTTGTTACAACATCCATTTATGATTGGTGTACAATGGCATCCTGAGTTAAATTATGCGCAAGATAGCTTGTCCAAATTTCTATTCACGGAATTTATTCACCATGCCAGAGAACCACAAACCGAATAGCACAACTAAAAGTAAGGCAGAAACTGCTGTCACTGATAGTGATAACATTGAGAACGATGTTGATAGTGTCGATGACAAAAATGCGGCTGATATTGATATTGAAATAGATGATATCGATGATGATGAACTGAATGATTCTGAAGCAGATGAATCGTTGAAAGAAGACATTGGCAAAAAGATTAACCAGCTGCGTCTAGCAAAAGGTTACTCGCAACGTAAATTGGCAAAACTGTCAGGGTTGACGAACACGTCTATCAGCTCGATTGAGCGCAATAAGGTCAGTCCAGCGGTCAATACGTTAAAGGCTATTTTGACAGTATTGGGTTCTGATCTGACCACGTTCTTCAGTGATGAGTGGAAAGAGCCAAAGGCTAGAGTGATTGTAACGCCAAAGGATCTATTAGAGCTCAATGAACCCAATAGCAGAGTGTCGCTAAAGCAGGTCTATAACTGCAGCAGGACAAGAAACTTAGGGTTCTTGATTGAGACCTATCAGCCAAATAGCTCAACAGAAGAAAAAATCGCTCACGAAGGTGAGGAGATTGGTACGGTCATCGAGGGTAAGATTATTATCCGTATCGAAGACAGTACTTACTTGTTAAATCAAGGTGATAGCTATGTGATTGATACCATTCAGCCGCATACTTTTATTAATCCTACCGATAGCGTTACCCGTATCGTAAGCGCCCATACACCGACGACTTATTAAACCTAAGCAAAATTTCGTTGGTTTTAATATTGCCCAGTGATGATTGAACAAAGAAGGCTACTTCCATTTTAGAAGTAGCCTTTTTTGATTGTAGAATTACCTATCGAATAAAACGCTTAGCTTATGGCTATTGATTGTCTTCAGTGGTTTCTACATTATCCGTTGTCTTCGATTTTTCTTTAGTCAGCTTTATTTTTGGATTTTTAGCAACAGGTTCAATATTTTTTACAGCGACGTTGAGCGCAGGTTTAGATGCTTTCTTCAGACTGCGTTTGATGCGTCGAACTGCGATAGCATCTGCTTTTGCTTGTTCTTCGGCAAGCGCTGCATCATGTAAGCTTTGATAGACTTCAAGCGTCTTTTCAATCATCTCACGCATGGTGAATTTGTTGGTCATTTCAGGACGCGTCACGCTCTCTAGCTGATTTCTAACCGCTTTACAGAGCGCATTGGCATTATATTTTTTTACCAGTCCTTGCGGGTAGAGCGGTTGTAAAATCTCGCTAAAGGCTGCTTGATCCCAACCAATGACTGGCGTACCTAAATGTATGGCTTGTAGGGCATTGATACCGATTGACTCGGGCTCATTGGCAAGTGCCATGACAATGTTGGCCGCCGATAGCCATTCTCGCATATCATTACGTTTGCTGCCCACATAGGTAATGCGCTCAGCCAGTCCTAAGCTGTTAGTACGTTGACGAAAATCTTCATGAGCGACATCGCCGTCTTTATAGTCTTCATCCATAATAATAACGTGAATATTGGGGAATTGCTCTTGCAGGTTACCCAAAATATCTATCAGCCACTCTTGTCCGTACTCATTACCGATTACAGTTGGGAATACGAGCCATTTTTTGTGCTCAAGCTCAGGGTATTCGGCAAAGGTATGACGTAACCAATAGACCGACGGATTATGACGATAAGGATAGCGCCGAGTATCGATACCACGATAGATACGCGTGATGACTTTAGGATCTACGTCTTCGATGCGCAGTCCTTTTTTTAAGTATTGAGTGACACTATCAGATACGGTGATTATCGTATCAACATTGAGTAGAGCCTGAGAGTACTTATTAATAGGATAAAAACCATACATGGTCGAGACCAGTTTGGGAAAACGCCTGACGCGTGCGCGGCGCAGTGCCAAATGCAATATCCATGCAGGGGTACGAGAATGTACATGAATGACATCAGGTTCGTACTTTTCTATCAAATGCCGCAGTGCAGAGACTTGCAATAGCGATAGCCAAGACTTTTTATTCACATGTAGCTGATGGTAAATATTGCCATCACGTTTGAGACGTCTAACTAAGTCGTTGTCTTCATCGGCACTGGAGACAATGATAGAGGTATGCTCATTTTTGACTAATGCTCGCCCAAGATGAAAAATGCCGCGCTCGGATTCATCATGCTTTAGAGACGACAGTAAGCGCATAACTTTCATAATAGCGTTGGTCACCGGTTAGTAATATCAATTTGCTATTGTCAGTTAAAAGCGATTAAAACTCAACCATCAAGATAAAAAGATAAGGTCAGACAGGGGGTTTTTAGAATATATAAGTGTAAGACGTGGATTAACAAACAACAAAAGCCGTTAGCGTCGTTTTTGTAAGTGCTCAGCATTGGGCAGCACTTGTTTTTCACTCAAGTATTTCCAGTAGCGCTGCGGGAGATATTGCTTATGTAGCTTAGGGTTTTTGCGCTCTTTGATATTGACGTTGGTAAAGTAACCTTGCCAGAATTTTTGATAGCGCTGTTCATCAGGACTATGGATGCTGGCAGGATTGCGTAGTACCGCATCATCAAGATCAGTGATGGTTTGCAGCTTTGCTGGACGTGATGGCATGCTATTACTTTTATCATAATAGATGCCATAGCCCCGAGTCAGATCATAGATTGCCCAGTGTTGATCCTGATAGCGCTGACGAAAGTGCTCCCCGATGAGTGGCAGTACATTAAAATCAGGCTCTACACGTGCAAAATAAATATCATCAGTCGTATGCTCAAAACGTACAAACGCCTCCATACGATGTTTCTCACGGCCAACTGATTTGACTGTCTGCACTAGTTCAAGCACGTCCAAATTACCCAAATCTTGCATAATTTGACGATTGGGATAGTCGATGGCGTATTTGACCACGCGAAACAATGTCGTACCGATATCGTCCTTCTCTGATAAAAACCCCCATAAGATATTTCGCATGCCTGATCTACCTAATAAGGTATTTAATTTGACCAACACACGCTCGGCTTTATCCTCATCAGTTACCACGCTAGTCGCCTGAGCGATGAGTGAGGGCACATAGCAATCTTGCGCGGTTAGCTTTAGTGACATATCGTTTTGTAGACGATTGGCATAGACATAAAACACAGCACTCAACCAACCTTCAAAGCTAGGCTCATACAGTACAATGCTAGGCGTCAATTGACCGACAGCGTAAGAGTCATTTTGCATAAGTGCTGACATGTTTTTTCCTACATTTCTATCATAAATACAGTAGTCAGATGGCAACTTTCTCTAACACCCACTATCTAGAGCCATTCTAAAATAAAGCCAACTGCCCAGTACGTTGATCGTTAAACTTGGTCTGTGTTTGAGCCAATACATACTGACGGAAATTATCGCGCGTTAAATGAGCAAGGTGTTCGTTTTTGCCAGTGGTCGCGATGAAGTATTTAGCACGGTTGACCGCAGCGCCCATCTTTTTTAGATGGTATAGCGTTAATTGATTGAACTTACGTGCTTTGACGATTTTTTTAGCAGTTTTTGTACCGATACCTGGGATACGCACTATCATTTCATAAGTCGCTGTCTGGATATTGACTGGGAAATGCTCGCGATGGCGTATTGCCCAAGCAAGCTTTGGATCGCAGTCTAAATCTAAAAATGGCGACTCTGGCTCCACAATCTCATGCGCGCCAAAACCATAAAAGCGCATTAACCAATCTGCCTGATACAGACGATTCTCTCGTACCATCGGCACAGGCGTTCCAATCGCAGGCAAGCGATTATCAGAGAGCATAGGTACATAACCTGAGTAATAGACCCGCTTGAGATCATACGTTTTGTAGAAGTGACTCGATAGCTGAATCACCTGCAAGTCAGTCTCGTTACTCGCACCGACAATCATTTGACTGGTCTGACCTGCTGGCGTGAACTTAGGTGCTTTTTTGTGAGTTTTACGGCTTTCACGAATGGTGATGATTTCTTCTTTTACCGTCTCCATCGGTGCTTTTAATTGATCATGAGATTTTTCTGGCGCAAGCAAAGCCAACCCTGATTTGGTTGGAATCTCAATATTGACGCTCAAACGATCCGCATATAACCCTGCTTCTAGCAGCAGTTCTTTTGAGGCACCTGGGATGGTTTTTAGATGGATGTAACCATTAAAGCGCTCACGCGTACGTAAGAGTTTGGCGACTTCGACCAGTCGCTCCATTGTATAGTCGCCACTTTTAAAGATACCAGAGCTGAGAAATAGCCCTTCGATATAGTTACGGCGATAAAACTGCATGGTCAAGTCGACGACTTCTTCCACACTAAACGCAGCGCGCGGCGTGTCATTGCTTTTACGTGAAGTGCAATAAGCACAGTCATAAATGCAGTGATTGGTCAAAAGAATCTTTAATAGGCTGACGCAGCGACCATCTTCGGTGTAGCTGTGACAGATACCTGTTGCTGAGGCATCACCTAGTCCGCCGCCTTGGTTCTTACGAGTACCAGCGGAGGATGAGCAAGAGACATCATACTTGGCAGCATCGGCCAAGATATTGAGTTTGCCCTGTAATCTTTCATAATTGATGTTTGCCATAAGTCGCGTTTTACCAATTAATTATTGAGAGACTATTTTACCAAAATTATCGCTAAGTCATTGTATTTATAGGTGAAGTTAGAATGATATGCGACAACGGTTGTCGTCACAAAAATCTGAATTTTTGGATGTGATTTGAATTTATATAAAGATTTTTTCAGATAATAATCCAATGACCAAACCGCCAACGATACCTGCAATACCGAGTAATAAGAGAGGAATGGCTAGTATCGTGAATACCTGTGCTTGGCTTTTTTCCAAAAAAAGGTCTTGCTGACTAGAGCTAGTCCACAAGACCTTTTACATATTCAGATAGCTGTTAAATAATAATATGCGACAGTTTAATGTTTATTGAACCTTGGCACGTATGACGACGGTTTTGGCCGCATTGGCATCAAAGTTCACCAAGTTCCATTTTAGACCAGAGTAGTTTTCTTGGACAACTACCGTATTACCAACTTGCTGAATGGTTTGATAGCTGTCTCCGCCAGTGGTAGCAAGCGTCGGCAGAGGACTATTTAACGAGACTAACTGGACGCCACTTGGTAATGAGATCATGGCGTTGATGTCATTAACCGGCTCTGCTGTGGTATTGGTGTACGTGGTGTGATACTCAATCACATCACCAGGGGCAATATGATTGGCAGGAACGGCAACTTCACGTCCATCAGCATTTTTTAGAATTTTCATGACTTTGGTGTTGGCATTGACTACGCCAGGCGTGCTAAAAGTTGGGGTCAGTTGCAACGTATCCAAAGTTGTCGTCGTTGTCGTTACTTGATTGGTCACTGGCTGCTGCATAATCACTGGCGGGGTGACGTTGGTTGCGACAGGTAGTACTTGCGTCACGCTGCTGGCAGGCGTGGTAATCACATCTACTTTAGTGACCTTATTGGTAATAGAGTTAGTCACTGGTACGCTAGTAACGGTCGTCGTACCTTGTACAACAGGAGACTGACGCACGACGTAGCGTGGCACAGTGGTCACCTGAGTTACCGCGTACGGCATGCCATCCTGCATGGTGATACCGTTTGGCGTCGCCGTAATCGTAGCAGTTTTGCCATCAGAGTATTGCTCGACAACAGTGGTGCTACCGCTCGCAGATGAGCTAATGGCAATCTCAGGGGCAGCATTGGCCGATGATGCGGCCAATACAATACCTGCTAGCAATGCAGACATAGCTGCATTTTGTGCCATAGTCGTTTTAGCAGTTGATGCTTGAAAACCATCGTTCATAATCATAAAAGACTCCTCAAAAATAATAGTAAGTAATACAACAATAGATAATGCTTAGATAAACAAAACCCCCGCTAAATGACACCGAAAAATATGCCAAATAACGAGGGTAGTAGTGCTGATATTAGCCTATGTATGCGATCAGACCATCATTATTTTTAGTAAAAGCGCCGCAATACTAACTTGTATAAAAGCTATTCAATCCTAAATATTTCTTATTGAATAAACTTAATATTGAAGCTGTTGTGCACTCAAACTCAAATAATTATGCGCCAAAACAAATCATGGATAAAAGCAGCATTGTGTAACCGAAACGGTATAAATGCTATCTATGTGTAGTACAGCTTTCATCTATGGAATTGCATAACTAAGTAGTCAGGCGCAATCATTGTCATAGAAGCTACTATCTAAAAGTCATTTCTCGAACTGTCTACAATTGAGAGTATCAAAACTCTAGATTAGAACGCAGTGTAGCTATTAGTCGTATATAACTTTCATGACTTCATATTCAACCACGCCTTTTGGCGTTTCGATGCGTACTTCGTCGCCTTCGAACTTACCAATCAAACCACGAGCGATTGGTGAGTTGACTGAGATTTTGCCAGCTTTAAAGTCAGCTTCATCGTCGCCAACGATTTTGTACTGTTTCTCTTCTTCGGTGTCCATGTTTTCGATCACGACGCTAACACCAAACACGATACGGCCTTCTTTTGGCAGTGTCGAAGGATCGATGACTTGAGCGCCACCAAGTTTGGCTTCGATGTCACGAATACGTGCTTCACAAAAACCTTGTTGCTCGCGGGCAGCATGGTATTCAGCATTTTCTTTCAAATCGCCGTGTTCGCGTGCTTCAGCAATCGATGCTGTGATGCGTGGACGGTCGACACTTTTTAGCTGTTTTAATTCGGCTTCTAGAGCCGCGTGTCCTTGCGGAGTCATTGGGTAACGTTGCATGTTTTTTCCTTAAACCAATAACACCACACCACCTCATATTGAGATGGTGTCAGTGTTGTTGCAATGGATATAAAATATAAAAGAGTGATAATTAAGACGATGTAATGAATAAGTTGGCTATCATTTATGAGTGTATCTCACCTCAATTCAAGCATAGGCGCCCTTAAGCTTACGTAATAAAAAGCATAGTCGCAATTTAGCCACTATGCTTTTTAGGTCTATCACGGTAAAGGTATCGTTCCTCAAGCATGGTTGGCTATATTTAAAGCAAACAACGATACTTGAGTGAGCTTTTAGGCAAGCCTAACGGTTATGCTTAATCTACTGAAATTATTCAGCCACGTCAATAGACTTTGCTTGCTCATGCAAATCTTGTAACTTATAGACATCAAACGGTAAGTCAATCGCGTAAGATTTGCAGACGGCATCAGCGGCACCTAACGTGGTGACGTAGAATACTTTGCCCTGTAGCGCACTACGGCGAATAGAGAACGAATCCTCTTGAGCTTGCTTACCTTCAGTGGTATTGATGATAAGGTCGATTTTGCCATTTTTCAAGGCATCAACGATATGCGGACGACCTTCAGTGACCTTGTTGATTTGTTGACTTTCGATACCAGCGTCACTCAGTACTTTTTGCGTGCCAGTGGTCGAGACAATCTTAAAGCCAAAGTCTGCAAGCTGACGAGCAATCGGAGCGATTTGGGCTTTATCACTGTCACGAACTGAGATAAAGACGGTTTTTGTCTCGCCTTCAGTCGGTAAACCTGGCAGACGCTCGTTACTACCGATAATGGCTTTGTAAAATGCTTCGCCAAAGGTTTTGCCCACGCCCATAACTTCGCCCGTTGATTTCATCTCAGGACTCAAGATTGGGTCAACACCTGGGAACTTAGCAAATGGGAATACCGCTTCTTTGACCGCATAGAATGCTGGAACGATTTCAGTGGTAAAGCCTTGATCTTTAAGTGAAGTACCAGCCATACAGCGAGCAGCAACCTGTGCTAAAGAAGTACCGATACACTTAGAGACGAACGGTACTGTACGCGCAGCACGTGGGTTCACTTCTAGGATATATACAGTTTCGCCTTTTACCGCGAACTGTACGTTCATTAGACCGATAACGCCTAGCTCTTTTGCCATAGCGACTGTCTGTGCGCGCATCACATCACATAGCTCTTTAGACAGTGAGTATGGTGGTAGTGAGCATGCTGAGTCACCTGAGTGAACACCAGCCTGTTCGATATGCTGCATGATACCGCCAATGACGACATCAGTACCATCACAGACACAGTCTACGTCGACTTCGATAGCATCATCTAAGAAACGATCTAGTAGGACAGGCGCTTCGTTCGATGCTTGTACCGCAGTACGTAGGTAATGTCTTAGCTCGTCTTCGTTATAGACGATTTCCATCGCGCGGCCACCTAATACATAAGATGGACGTACAACCAGTGGATAGCCTACGTCTTTGGCTTTAACCAAGCCGTCTTCTAAGCTGGTTGCTAGTGCGTTTGATGGCTGTACTAAATTCAGCTGCTGAATCATGTGCTGGAAGCGTTCACGATCTTCGGCACGGTCAATTGCATCTGGGCTAGTACCGATGATTTTAACGCCTGCTGACTCTAGTGCACGAGCAAGTTTCAATGGCGTTTGACCACCGAACTGTACGATCACGCCATCTGGATTTTCGATACGAACGATCTCTAGCACGTCCTCTAATGTGATTGGCTCAAAGTATAGACGGTCAGAAGTGTCATAATCGGTTGAAACCGTTTCAGGGTTACAGTTAACCATGATGGTCTCATAGCCGTCTTCACGCATAGCAAGCGCTGCATGCACACAGCAGTAATCAAACTCAATACCTTGGCCGATACGGTTAGGGCCGCCACCGATAACCATGATTTTCTTTTTGTCTGTTGGGTTCGCTTCACATTCGCTATCGTATGTCGAGTACATATAGGCCGTGCTAGTAGCAAACTCTGCTGCACAGGTATCGACACGCTTATAGACTGGATAGACGTTTAGATCCCAACGCTTTTTGCGTAGCTGCTTTTGTGAGATACCAAGCAATTTAGCCAAACGCAAATCTGACAAGCCTTTACGTTTAAAGCTACGTAAATTCTTCTCGTTCAATCCACCAAAGCCAAGTGATTTCACAGTGGCTTCTGTTTTAACGATGTCTTCGATCTGTACCAAGAACCATGGGTCAATCTTAGTAAAGTTAAACACTTCATCGACACTCATACCGACACGGAATGCATCAGCAACGTAGTAGATACGCTCAGGTGTTGGAATGGTTAGGCGGTTGATGATTTCGCTACGCGCTTTTTCGGCGCTTACTTTTGACAAGTCAATTTGCTCGTCAAAACCATCCGCACCTGTTTCCATACCGCGCAATGCTTTTTGCATAGACTCTTGGAAGTTACGACCGATCGCCATCACTTCACCGACCGATTTCATCTGAGTCGATAAGATATTGTCTGCTTGTGGGAATTTTTCGAAGTTAAAACGAGGTATCTTAGTCACAACATAATCAAGCGCAGGCTCAAAGCTGGCTGGTGTTTTGCCACCAGTAATGTCATTTTGCAATTCGTCTAGCGTATAACCAATGGCCAGTTTCGCTGCGATTTTGGCAATCGGGAAGCCAGTGGCTTTTGAGGCTAGGGCAGATGAGCGTGATACACGTGGGTTCATCTCAATGACGACCATACGACCAGTATCAGGATTGATACCGAACTGTACGTTTGAGCCGCCTGTTTCAACACCGATCTCACGCAATACTGCTAATGACGCATTACGCATGATTTGGTATTCTTTGTCGGTCAAGGTCTGTGCTGGTGCGACGGTGATTGAGTCACCTGTATGTACGCCCATTGGGTCAAAGTTTTCAATGGCACAGATGATGATGCAGTTGTCATTTTTGTCACGAACCACTTCCATCTCGTACTCTTTCCAACCGATGAGTGACTCATCGATGAGTAGCTGATGGTTTGGTGACAGATCAAAACCACGCTCGCAGATTTCAATGAACTCATCGCGGTTATAAGCGATACCACCGCCTGAACCACCCATCGTAAATGATGGACGAATGATACACGGATAGCCCATTTTTTCTTGAGTCGCAAAGGCTTCTTCCATGGTTTCAGCCGTTTCAGCGCGAGGGCACTCAAGGCCGATACGCTTCATGGCTTTATCAAACAAGTTGCGATCTTCTGCCATCTCGATTGAGTCTTTGGTCGCGCCAATCAACTCGCAGTTATACTTAGTCAATACGCCGTGCTTGTCTAGCTCTAGCGCACAGTTTAGAGCTGTCTGTCCGCCCATCGTTGGCAAGATTGCATCTGGACGTTCTTTGGCAATGATTTGCTCAACGGTCTGCCAAGTAATCGGCTCGATATAGGTCGCGTCAGCCATGACAGGGTCGGTCATGATGGTCGCAGGGTTTGAGTTGACCAAGATGACGCGGTAGCCTTCTTCTTTTAGTGCTTTACACGCCTGTGCGCCTGAATAGTCAAACTCACATGCTTGGCCGATGACGATAGGGCCTGCGCCAATGATAAGAATGCTTTTTATGTCGGTACGTTTTGGCATAGTTAGAGCTACCTTCGTTTGGGTGATAATTTGAGTAATCTTTATTTTTGATAACGCTCATGGCGTCTTATGCTTGCAGTGCTTTATTTAATGCCGCTTGAAGCGCTATGGACGATTCAAGCGTTTACTTATTATGTAGTTATAATCAACCGTTTACGCTTGGGCAGCTTTAGACTGTTCCATCATATCCGCAAACTTATCAAACAATGGCGCGCAGTCATGTGGACCAGGGCTGGCTTCTGGGTGACCTTGGAAGCTAAATACAGGCTTATCGGTCAGCTCGATACCTTGGTTGGTACCATCAAATAGTGAGCGATGAGTAGATTTAACGTTGTCAGGTAGCGTGTCTTCATCAACCGCAAAACCATGGTTCTGACTGGTAATCATAACCGTGCCATTCGCCAAATCTTGTACTGGATGGTTGGCACCATGATGGCCAGTTTTCATTTTGATGGTATTTGCACCGCTAGCCAGACCAATCAGCTGATGGCCTAAGCAGATGCCAAACGTTGGTACGTCAGTTTGCTCAATGATGTGGCGTACCGCATCGATTGCGTAATCACAAGCTGCAGGATCACCAGGGCCGTTTGATAAGAAGATGCCATCTGGGTTCATTGCTAGCACATCAGCGATAGGGGTCTGTGCTGGTACAACCGTTACGTGACAACCGCGGTCGACGAGCATGCGTAGGATGTTGGTTTTGCTACCGAAGTCATAAGCGACTACGTTGTATTTAGAATCGATGTGAGTGCCGAGTTGCTTAAAGAAGCCGCCAGTACCGCTATCATGACTACCAGGGATATCGCGGTTGAGTAGGGTGTCTGATAAATCCCAGGTACCCGCTGTCCACTCGAAGTTCTCTTTAGTACAGCATTCTTTTGCCAAGTCCATGCCTTTTAGACCTGCAAATCCTTTCGCTAACTCAATCGCTTTTTGCTCATCGTCGCTACTGATCGTCTCGCCGTTTGAGGCAGTCATGATACAGCCGTTCTGTGCACCTTTATCACGTAATAGACGTGTTAGCTGACGGGTATCAATTTCAGCGATAGCCACTGTCTCATTACGCTGTAAATAGTCGCTAAGTGACTCTGAGTTACGGAAGTTAGAGGTTACCATGGTGGCATCACGGATGATAAGACCGTCTGCCCATACTTTATGGCCATTGCCAGATTCTGTGTCCTCAGCGTTGGTGCCTGTATTACCGATATGAGGGTAAGTCAAAGTCACCAGCTGGCGGGCATAACTTGGATCGGTTAGGATTTCTTGATACCCTGTCATGGCTGTGTTAAATACCACTTCACCAATACGATGACCTAGGCTGCCGATACTGACACCGCGAAAGATTGTACCGTCTGCTAGTGCCAAAATTGCTTGTATTTCTGCCGATGAATTCAAGGATTGCCTCCGCTGTTATTGGTGAGTGCCATCATGTTTTGTTGGACTAAAATTGCTCCGTATCCTTTTATTTACGGCATTTGACTGTTGTCATATAAAAGTAAAAAAAGGGCGATACACAAAAATTTTCCACAAAAAAGCGAGAAGACATTATTGATGAAAACTACAAAACCCACTAGATAGTGAATAGGTAACTTGCATCATGTCCGCTCGCTTAGGCACAGATTTTGCGTATTATATACAAAATAGACGGTTATAGCTAGCCGATTTACTGGATTATTAGTCATTTCATAGCTAATAATGAGGACTTTATAAAGATATTAACTTTATAAAATAGCCTAAGCAAATACAAGCTACCTTTTCTTTTATCAAAATCAACATTAAGCGTATATTAATAGCGCTGGATTTTCGCAGTTGGCTTTGCCACAATGGACAGCGCAGCGCTAAACCCAATTTTTATGATCGTTTGTTATAACAATAATGAAGATGACAAGGAGTCGTTATGATTTATCAGTATTTAGACAAAACCCCTGAGTTTGCCGCACCGTTCAACGGTTGGGTGGCAGATTCAGCGCAAGTGATGGGCGATGTGTATTTAGGCCATCAAGCCAATATTTGGTTCGGTGCAGTGATACGCGGTGACAACGATCGTATCCATATCGGTGACTATAGTAATGTACAAGAAAACAGTGTGATTCATACTGATGCAGGTATCAAAGTCACTATTGGTAATTACGTGACTATCGGTCATCTAGCTATGCTACATGGCTGTGAAGTCGGTGATAACAGTCTGGTTGGTATTGGCGCTGTGGTACTTAATAATGTCAAAATCGGTAAAAACTGTCTGATAGGGGCGAAAGCCTTAATTACTGAAGGTCAGGTTATTCCAGATAACTCGCTAGTGATGGGCGCGCCTGCAAAAGTCGTCAAGACACTGACCGATGAGCAAGCAGCAATGCTAAAAATGTCAGCGCTACATTATGCTGAGCGTTGCCAGAAATTTAAAACTGGCTTAACAGAAATAGCGATGCCTGACTAAGGGTAAGTAAACGAGCTAAGTTTAAATAGATAGACGATAGGGCGCATACTTATTTCATTTACATGCTGTTTAAGTGATACGGCTCAGCCTTAGTAGATAACTGTACCCAATTTTATTAAACGATTCATATTTCTTCGCAACCAACGATAAGGTCTCACCATGCAGGCAAATCAAGCACAAACAAAACAAAAACAACTGGCATTATTTGATTTAGATCATACATTACTTGATGTCGATAGCGATTATCTCTGGGGCGAGTATATCGTCAAGCATGACCTTGTCGATGAGGCGCAGTACCGCACTGCCAATCAGAAATTTTATAATGACTATATTGAAGGCACGCTAGACGCGACAGAGTACAATGAATTCGTTGCGCAGTTTTTAAGCAGTCTGCCGCTTGATAGACTGGATGAGCTAAGAGAAGACTATATCAAAAGCGAAATTGAGCCGCATATTCGCCCAAAAGCAATGGAAGCGTTGTGCCAGCACATTGAGCAAGGGCACGATGTAGTGATTATTTCTGCGACCAATGATTTTGTAGTATCCGCCATTGCTAAGCGGTTTGGTATAGAAGAAGCCAATGTATTGGCAACGCCATTAGAGATCAAAAACAATCGCTATACAGGTAAGCTAACTGACAGACCAAACTTTCAAGCGGGCAAGATATACCATTTGGATAAATGGCTAAATAAACAGCAATCCTCTGGAATCACGTTTGAAAAGACGTATGCGTATTCGGATTCCAAAAATGATATTCCGTTACTCGAATGGGCTGATGTGGCCGTTTGCGTATCACCTGATGATGCGTTACATGCGCATGCTTTGGCACATCGCTGGGCAGTAGAAGATTGGTCGATCTAGGCTGTCCAATCTAGTAATAGTAACAACATTGGCAATAGCGATAATTAGTGAACCGTTTAGTCTCAATCTCATTTAAAATAGCACCACATGCGTTATTTATTTTATTAGAAAAACAGGAACATTTATGGAAATCAATCCGTATCAAGAACAAATTAAAGATTTATCAGAGCGTGGGCAGGATTTGCGGAGGTATCTTTGACTTCGATGGTAAGCAAGAACGCTTAGAAGAAGTCAATTTGGAATTAGAAAACCCTGAGCTATGGAATGATCCAGAGCGCGCGACCAAGATTAATAAAGAAAAAAGTCACCTTGATGGTGTCATCGATGTGGTAGTGTCACTTGAAACTACACTAGAAGATGCGTCTGCTATGTTAGAGTTGGCAGTTGAAGCAGAAGATGAGTCATTGCTAGCCGATGTGCAGAGCGAGCTAGATAGCGCTGAGAAACGTGTTGCTGATTTAGAATTCCGCCGGATGTTTAGCGGTGAGATGGATCCAAATAACTGCTACTTGGATATTCAGTCAGGTAGTGGCGGCACTGAAGCGCAAGATTGGGCTGAAATGCTACTACGCATGTACACGCGCTGGGCAGAAGCACATGGTTTCAAAGTAGATGTTATTGAAGTGTCATCAGGTAGCGTGGCTGGTATCAAGTCGGCAACCATTGAGATTAAAGGCGATTATGCGTTTGGCTGGTTGCGTACCGAGATTGGTGTCCACCGTCTAGTACGTAAGTCACCATTTGATAGTAATAATGGTCGTCATACGTCGTTTGCTGCGGTGTTTGTGTCGCCTGAGATTGACGACAATGTCGAGATTGATATCAATCCAGCGGATTTGCGTATCGATACCTATCGCTCATCAGGAGCGGGTGGTCAGCACGTAAACACGACAGATTCTGCGGTACGTATTACCCATGAGCCGTCGGGCGTGGTAGTGACCTGTCAGAATGAGCGTAGTCAACATGGTAACAAAGCCACGGCGATGAAGATGCTACGTGCTAAGCTCTATGAGTTAGAGATGCAAAAACGTATGGAATCACAGCAAGCAGTCGAAGACGGTAAGTCTGATGTCGGCTGGGGCAGTCAAATTCGTTCGTACGTGCTCGATGATTCACGCATCAAGGACTTACGTACGGGTGTTGAGACCTTTAACACTGGTGCGGTGCTAGATGGTGACCTCGATCAGTTTATTGAAGCGAGTCTAAAAGCAGGATTGTAAAAGGCTGTTTTAAATAAGCAGCCGTTTTAAAATAGTAACCAATATTTAATTAAGGAAAATTATGCCAAGCGTTAATAATTATTTTGATGATAAAGTGACTTCTATTGCTTTTCAAACGGCTACTAAGCCTGCAACTGTCGGCGTCATGGAAATTGGTGAGTATGAGTTTGGCACCAGTGAATTTGAAACCATGAGCGTGGTGAGCGGTGCATTGACCGTAAAATTACCAGAGAGTGATGAGTGGCAAACGTTTAACGCTGGCGAGCAGTTTACCGTTGAAGCTAATCAGAAGTTCCAAGTAAAAGTAGACGTCGAAACCGCTTATCTATGTGTATACGGTAAATAACGACTTCTAAGTTATAGCAGTATCAAAACGAAAAACGCCAAGTATTTTATGCTTGGCGTTTTTTTATGCATGTTTTTTAAAATAGGCATGAACTTTAATAAAGCAGTCAACACAGGGTTAATTAAAATTATAGGTTTTTACGATACTGCACCATGTTGGTCAAGCTGGCGATATTGTCGTATAGCTTACGTGCAGATGTATTATTTTCTTGCGTTACCCAATAGACACGGTTGCAGTTTTTCTCATTGGCAAAAGCATATACCGCTTCGATCAACGCACGTCCAACGCCTTGACCGCGCATATTTTCACTCGCGTATAGATCTTCTAAATAGCAACAGTCAGTAGTGTTCCAAGTATTGGGGTGCAGCACGACATGGGTAAAACCTACCAAGATATCATCCTTCCATGCTCCAAATCCATAAATAGGGATATCGTTGTTAAGCAGGTTGTGCCATGTCGCATCAATTATGCTCATTGGTAAACTGGTCTCATAAAATCTGAGATAATTTTGCCATAAATTTAACCATGAAGCGTAATCTTTGTGAGCCAGTAGCTTAATTTTTACAGATGAATGTTTCATTTTTTTTAATAAACTTAAGTTGTGGATAGCGCTAAATTATGCCTCAAAAAAGTAGCGTTTAGAACCCATATCACGATTTTGTCACTGCTTTATTTTACACATCGATTACACTTTGTCTGTGCCAAATAAACAGCAAAAACTACCGTCATTAATTATGCTAAAACCATGAACTCTCAAAGGTATACAGGTTTATGACAAAGGCAACAGTAAAGGCAAGCCAGCAAACAATGACCAAAGACGTGCGTCATGATTACGAGCATCTCGCACGCCGTGCCAATTTGCGTTATGTGAGTGACGACGAACCAGGCTACGAGCGTAGACGTTGGGGTTGCGGCTTTACTTATCGTGATGCAACAGGCAACACGGTCAAAGACAAAGCATTGCGTCAGCGTTTTGATGCATTGGTGATACCGCCCATGTGGTCAGAGGTGTGGATATGCCAAGACGAAAGAGGCCATTTGCAATCAACAGGGCGAGACGAAAAATCACGCAAACAGTATCTGTATCATCCGTCATGGAACAACATCCGTGACCAAGCAAAGTTTGATGCGATGATAGGATTTGCAGAGGCACTGCCCAATCTACGCGCGCAGGTGGAGGCAGATTTGGAAGCAGAGTCCTTATCACGTACCAATGTGCTTGCTGCCGTTGTTAAATTGCTTGAAACTACTTTGATTCGTATTGGTAATAGCCGCTACGCCAAACAAAATAAAAGCTATGGTCTAAGTACGTTACGTAGTAAGCATGTCAGCGAAACCGACAATGGACTGGCGTTTGATTTTGTCGGAAAAAGTGCAAAAGAGCATCATATTGAGCTACAAGACGAGCGATTGATTGACATCGTGCAAGCCTGTTCTGAGCTGCCAGGCTATCAGATATTCAAATATCTAGATGATAATGGGCATAAGCAAGTCGTTGATAGTAGTGATATCAATGACTACTTACGGATGCATACGTGCGGCATGGACTGCGAAAGTAAACTGTACAGCGCAAAGGATTTTCGTACATGGATGGCAAGTGTTCTTGCAGCAAGCTACCTATATGACGAACTGCAAACAACTGCAGGCGCTAACATATTAACCAGTGCACCAGAAAGCGCTGAGCGACAGCAATTAGTCACTGATATGGTAAAAAGTGTGGCAGCAGAGCTGGGTAATACACCAACCGTATGCCGTGCCTCTTATATTCATCCCATTGTCATTGAGCGTTTTTTGGCAGGACAGTTCTTTGAGATTTACAAACAAGCACGCCGTGGACGAACTAAGAAATACCAAAGCTGTGAAGAGAAAGCGTTGTTAGGGTTTTTAAGAGCTGATGTTTAGGTGTGAGGTTTTAAATAATAATATTGAGGTGTTAATTCTTTAATAGGAAATCGAAAGTATGTGGCAGTACTTTGGCTATTGATTGTAGGTGTCTTCGCGGACTTATAGCGAATTAATGATAATTAGTTATAGATTACCTCTATTTCTATAAAATAAAAATGATACGTTATGTATTGAAATAAACGTAGAAATGCGTTACTAATAGAGCATGATAAATACGAACCTATGAAACGGTCTATAGGATGTGGCCGTTTTTCAATCATAAATACCATTTTACCAGTTACCTGCTATTGCTAAAGGATTAGCTTATGAACACCACCTCTCAAACTCCGACGAATATTGATACAGACACTACCTTCGTACCAAAAAACTATACCGATTACTATAATAATTTTGATATGGATACATTGCTGTCAGAAATCTTTGGCGAGCAGGTGGACGATCGACTAAATGCTTATATGGCTTGCTGTGGTCGCCATGTACGCGATGGCCGCGCTGACAATGCTGCGTTAGTACACGAAGACACGACAGGCAATGTAACGCGCATGACTTTTGGTGAGCTTGACAAAGCGAGTGCTCAAATCGCTAACTTGCTACAGTCGTATGGGGTAAAAGCGGGAGATAAGGTAGCGACGATGCTACCGCGCACGCCAGAGCTGCTGACCGTTGTATTGGCGACATGGCGTATCGGGGCGGTATATCAGCCGCTATTTACCGCGTTTGGCTATGATTCAATCAAATATCGGATGGATAAAGCCGATACCAAAGTCGTTTTTACTAACTTAGAAAATCGCAGTAAGTTTGAAGATTTGGCTGAGCAAACCAAAATGGTGTTGGTCGGTAGTACTGAGGATGCTCAGACATGGGGTGACGATCACTATATCCAGTCTATGGAAGCACAGTCGCAAACGATTGAACCAGTAACGCTCGATACAGATGCGCCATTCTTGCAAATGTTCACCTCTGGTACAGTCGGTAAATCAAAAGGCGTCAGTGTTCCATTGACTGCGTTACCTGCTTTTTACCTATATATGCGTTATGCCATCGACCTACGCAAAGATGATCAATATTGGAACATGGCAGATCCAGGCTGGGCGTATGGCTTGTACTATGCCATCACAGGGCCTCTGCTATTGGGTATCACGACTTATTTTAATGAAGCAGGATTTGACGCGACCAATACCCGTGAGTTTATGGTGCGTCATAAGATTACCAATTTGGCCTCTTCACCAACTGCATTTCGAATGATGAAGTCTAGCGGCGTGTTTGATAGTGTTAATGAAGGCGCTCATAACGATACTAACGCCAAGCTGTCTTTGCGCTGTGCCAATTCAGCAGGAGAGACGCTAAACACCGAAGTGGTCAACTGGGTCGAAACCTATCTAAACTGCCAAGTAAAAGATCAATATGGGCAAACAGAAACGGGCATGACTTGCTGTGCGCATCATGCACTGATACATGAATGTCCTGTTGGCTCGATGGGTATGGCGCTCCCAGGTCATACGCTAGTCGTACTAGATGATGACATGAATGTACTGCCAGATGGTGAGCAAGGGCAGCTAGCAGTCGTCGTCAGTCAATCACCTGCGTTTTATTTCCGGGGTTATAGCTGGAATGAAAAACAAGCCTTTGTAGATGACTACTATCTGACAGGCGACGTGGTCGAGCGCCACAGTGATGGCAGTTATTGGTTCTCAGGCCGTGATGATGACATCATTATTACTGCAGGTTATCGCGTAGGGCCTACTGATGTCGAAAATACCGTCTTAGAGCATGAAGCAGTGGCAGAATCAGCGGCAGTAGGCGTGCCAGACGAAGTGCGTGGACATACGATCAAATCTTATGTGGTGCTAAAAGATGGCATCGAAGGCAGTGAGCAAATCGCTAAAGAAATCCAAGAGCTGGTGCGCAAACGTCTATCCACTCATGCCTATCCACGTGAGGTCGAGTTTGTGACAGAACTGCCGAAAACGCCAAGTGGCAAGATTCAACGCTTTTTGCTGCGTAGTCTATCTGCTGCATAAATGAATTGGTGAATCGTCTATAAATTTAATAGAAAAATATCTAATAAGAAGCAAAAATTTAAAGGAATAATCATGCAAGTTAAAGAAAACAGCTTTTTGGTCACAGGCGGCGCATCAGGTTTGGGCGAATCAGTGGCTCGCGCGATTGTAGGTCAAGGTGGTAACGTCGTTATCGCTGATTTAAATGAATCTGCTGGGCAAGCATTGGTCGCTGAGTTGGGTGATCGCGCGCGCTTTGTACGCTGTGACATCACTAACGGCGATGAAGTGCAATCAGCCGTTGAAATGGCAGAGTCAGCTTTTGGCGGCTTACAAGGGTCAATTAACTGTGCTGGTATCGTCGTGGTACAAAAGCTGCTAGATCGCGATAATAATCCGGCAGACCTTGAGGCATTTAGCCGTGGGGTCAATGTCAATCTGGTCGGTTCATTTAATGTCGCCCGTTTGGTCGCTGCTAGCATTGCCAAGCGCATAGCTAGTGATAGCAATGCAGGCGAGGATGTAGAAAAGAACCATGTAGGAAAAAATGCCGATCAAGGTATTATTATTAATACAGCCTCTATCGCAGCCTTCGATGGTCAAGTAGGTCAAGCCAGCTATTCCTCGTCCAAAGCAGGCGTGGTTGGCCTAACCTTGCCGCTTGCTCGTGAGCTGGCACGTCATGGCATTCGCGTGATGACTATCGCACCGGGTGTTTTTGCTACGCCGATGATGGAGAGCATTCCTGAAAAAGCACGCGAACAGTTAGAGGCAGGCGTGCCTTATCCTAAACGTTTAGGCGCTCCTAATGAGTTTGCCAAATTGGTCACTCATATCATTGACAATGCCTATCTAAATGGTGAAGTCATCCGCTTAGATGGTGCGATTCGCATGGTGTAACAGCACAGCGATTGATTCATTATTTTTGCACAAAACGTATATACAGAATCTGGCATAGTGCTTTGATACATATGATTAATGACGAAAAATTAATTGTGAGGATCAAAGCATATGCTATTTTTTTATAATAAATTTCACCCGTCAAATAAGCAGCGCACGTATTGGTTGCTTATAGGCATTAGCCTTGTTGCTATTATAAGCACCAGTGCTATTGCTTATGCCAAAAACTCCTCAACATCCAAAAACCCCATTCCTGTGTCGGCAGTCATTGATCGAGTCTTCGTCGACAAATCAGATCGTATCTTAAAACTGATGAGCGATGGTAAAGCCATTAAGTCATATCGTATTGCGCTAGGGGGCAGTCCATCAGGTCATAAGCAACAAGAAGGCGATCAGCGTACGCCCGTTGGAGTTTATACCTTAGATTATAAAAATGAGAACTCTATCGCGTATCGTTCCATTCATATTAGCTATCCAAATGATGAAGACAAGGCACGAGCGAAGTCAGTAGGGGTCAATCCGGGCGGCGATATTATGATTCATGGGCAAATGAATGGCTTTGCACATTTGGGCTGGTTGAATCAACAACGCGATTGGACCGATGGTTGTATCGCGGTCACCAATGATGAGATGGATGAAATTATGGCAGCGGTGACACTTGGTACTCCTATCGAAATCGTGGAGTAGAATAGTCGGTTTATGATTGGGTCTATGCCAAATAGGTACATTGCTCATTACCGTATCCAATGGAGATTTATTTTTAATTTTCATTGATAAAATGGCATAACTTATCTACTAACTACCTTTAACTGATATTAATAGCTCATTTAAATATTATTAATAGTAAATATCATTGCTTTAAGTAAGGTTTTATTTGGTAATCGTCTTGAAATAGGTATATATATACCTTATATAAGTGACAGATAACAGTAGGCACTAGACTAAGATAGTCCTTAGAGGTGCTACTGAGAATACCAATTATAAAAGGATATAGACATGAGATTTGAGAAGTTTACTCAAAAACTGCAATCCGCCATTCAAGAAGCACAGAGCCTAGCATTAGGTCGCGATCATACGGGTATTGATCCTGTGCATTTGCTTGCGGTCTTACTACAAGATGAGTCTAATTTATCTATCTGCCAACAAGCAGGTGCTTCTATTCCAGCGCTAAAAAATGGTGTTGCCAAAGCATTGGACAATCAAGCAACGATTTCGGAGCCGACAGGTGACGTCAACCTGAACCCAAACTCGGTCAAAATCTTGAACTTGGCTGATCGTCAGGCGCAAAAAGAAGGCGATGATTTTATCGCGACGGAATGGGTCATGTTGGCACTTGCTGAGCAGGGTGAAACCAAAAAGATATTTGAAAGTGCAGGCGTAACGGCTAGCAAACTAAAAGCTGTGATTGAGCAGCTGCGTGGCGACGATACGGTGAATAACCAAAACGCAGAAGATCAGCGTGATGCACTCAACAAATATACGATCAACCTGACTGAACAAGCGGAGCTTGGCAAGCTAGATCCAGTCATTGGCCGTGATGAAGAGATTCGCCGTACCATTCAGGTGCTATCACGCCGTACCAAAAACAACCCTGTACTCATCGGCGAGCCGGGCGTTGGTAAGACGGCTATCGTTGAAGGCTTGGCGCAAAAAATCATCAATGGTGACGTGCCAGAAGGTCTGCGCCGTAAAGAAGTGCTGTCGTTAGACTTAGGCGCACTGATTGCAGGGGCGAAATTCCGCGGTGAGTTTGAAGAGCGCCTCAAAAGCGTACTCAGTGATTTGGCCAAGCAAGAAGGCAATGTCATCCTATTCATCGATGAGCTACATACGATGGTTGGTGCGGGTAAATCTGAAGGTGCAATGGATGCGGGTAATATGCTAAAACCTGCACTAGCTCGCGGTGAGCTACATTGTGTTGGTGCAACGACGCTTGATGAATACCGCAAGTACATCGAAAAAGATGCAGCGCTTGAGCGTCGTTTCCAAAAAGTACTAGTCGATGAGCCAACGGTCGAAGATACCATTGCGATATTACGTGGTCTAAAAGAGCGTTACGAGCTGCATCATGGCGTCGATATTCAAGATAGTGCCATTATCGCTGCTGCGCGCATGAGTCATCGCTATATCACTGACCGTAAGCTACCAGATAAAGCGATTGATTTAATTGACGAAGCGGCCAGTCGTCTGCGCATGGAGATGGATAGCAAGCCTGAATCATTAGGTAAGCTTGATAGCCGTTTGATTCAATTAAAAATGCAGCGTGAAGTGCTCAAAAATGAAGAAGATGCTGGCGCGCAAGCCGAGCGTAAAGTGCTCGATGCGCAAATAGCGGAATTGGAAAAAGAGTATGCTGATCTCAACGAGGTTTGGCAGGCAGAGAAAGCACTGGTCAAAGGCAGTCAACAGCTAAAAGACGAGCTAGATAAAGCCCGTATTGCGTATGACAAGGCTAGCCGAGAAGGCGATTATGAGACCATGAGTAAGCTGCAATACGAAACCATTCCGCAGTTAGAACGACGTATTCATGAGTCTGACTTGGCAGAGCAAAAAGAACAGACAGGTGAAGGTAGCGGTGTCAAATTGCTACGTAATAAGGTGACAGACAATGAAATCGCCGAAGTGGTTGCGGCCGCGACTGGTATTCCAGTCAGCAAAATGATGCAAGGCGAGCGTGATAAGATGATCGCAATGGAAGAAAAGCTCCATGAGCGTGTTATCGGTCAAAACGAAGCGGTCGAATCGGTGGCCAATGCGGTACGTCGTAGCCGTGCAGGCTTATCTGATCCAAATCGTCCTTCTGGTTCGTTCTTGTTCTTGGGACCTACTGGTGTTGGTAAAACTGAGCTGACCAAATCACTAGCAAACTTCTTGTTTGACTCTGAAGATGCGATTGTACGTATCGACATGAGTGAGTATATGGAAAAACACAGTGTCAGCCGCCTCGTAGGAGCGCCTCCAGGCTATGTTGGCTATGAAGAAGGCGGTACATTGACTGAAGCAGTACGCCGTAAGCCGTACAGCGTCATATTGTTCGATGAAGTAGAGAAGGCGCATCCTGATGTATTCAACATCTTGCTGCAAGTATTGGACGATGGTCGCTTAACCGATTCGCAAGGTCGGGTGGTAGATTTCAAAAACACTGTGATTATCATGACCAGTAACTTGGGTTCGCATAAGATTCAAGAAATGGTAGGTGAAAGTTACGATGATATCAAAGCGGAAGTAATGGATTCTGTTGGGCAGCATTTCCGTCCAGAGTTCGTCAACCGTATTGATGAAATCGTAGTCTTCCATCCGCTTGGTATGTCGCAGATGGCAGGTATTGCAGATATTCAACTGAATCGCTTACGTCAGCGTATCCAAGAGCGTGAGATGGATATTGAGCTGTCAGCAGATGCGATGAATAAATTGGTTGCCGTGGGTTATGACCCTGTTTATGGTGCTCGTCCTTTGAAGCGTGCCATTCAACAAGAGATTGAAAACCCATTATCATTGAAGCTATTGGCAGGTGATTTTGTCGCTGGTGATATTATCAAAGTCGATGTAGGTGCCGATGACAAGCTAACCTTTGATAAGCTTAGAATGAGCTAATCACATTGGCATCGATGTCTTTATGATCTAACGATACTCTTAAAATCAGCCCCTTATCTGCAAGCGTAGATAAGGGGTTTCTCATTTGAGAAAGGGCGTTTTACGCTACTATTCTTTTACCATTTAAATATCAAGACTATGCTATAAATAAATGAACGACTAATCATATAAGTGCAAACTGGATAAAGAGGAAAGATGATGATGATCCATATTGAACGTGTAAGCCTCCCCTTAACATCGCCGTTAATAATCGCGGCTTTATTGTTCAGCACATCAGCTTGCTCCAACCCTGCAACCGTCAATACCAGCAACAACGTACCAGAACAGAAAGAGATGCAAACCTCTAAAGCAGACATGCAGACAAGTGATGCTCAAGTTAGCGCGGACAAGCCTGAGTTTACAACCAAAGCGGTCGCAACCTTTGATGAGCCTTGGGCCATGACAGCGTTACCCATTACAGATAGCAAAGCGCCAAAATTACTAGTAACACAAAAAACAGGTGAGCTATTTATCGTAGATACCGCGACGGGTAATAAGTCCAAAATCGAAGGCGTTCCTACAGTCGCTTACGGTGGTCAAGGCGGCTTGGGAGACATCATCGTGGCTCCAGATTTTGCGACGTCCAATACCGTCTATCTTAGCTACGCGGAAGCAGGAACAGGAAATGATAGCAATAAATTTGGTGCCAAAGTGATCAAGGCGACACTCTCAGGATTAGAGACAGCCACACCTACGTTGCAAGGTATCACACCTATCTGGCAACAGTCTCCGAAAGTCACAGGGCAAGGACATTATAGTCATCGCCTGCTGTTTTCACCCGATGGCCGCTATCTATATATCAGCTCAGGCGAGCGTCAAGACAAAGACCCAGCACAAGACATGAGTGGTAATTTGGGTAAGATAATACGGTTGAGTCCTGATGGTAACGCCCCGACAGACAATCCGTTTACTGATAATGAGTTGGCCAAACAGTTTTGGACCATCGGACATCGCAATGTGCTTGGTATGGCATTTGACGATAGCGGACAGCTTTGGGCGCACGAGATGGGACCAAAGGGCGGGGATGAATTTAATATTATTGAGAAGGGTAACAACTATGGCTGGCCAGTGGTATCCAATGGACGCAATTATTCAGGTCTAGATATTCCTGACCATGATACTAAGCCAGAGTTTGCGGCACCCAAAATTACTTGGACACCTGTCATATCACCATCTGCTATGAGCATCTATGCGGCTGGTACTCATAATGACTTTCCTAGCTGGCAGGGCAATGCGCTTATCAGTGGCTTATCGTCTAAAGCGCTTATCGTAGTGGGCATAAACGACGACAATACCGCGGCTGAGCGTTATCGCTATGACATGGGAGAGCGTGTACGCAGTGTGCTAGCAGTAGACGGGCAAGTGTGGACACTTGAAGACGGTAATGATGCACAATTACTCAGATTATTGCCCAAATAACATCGAAACAATATTGAAAAAACATCAAATTAAAGACGTATTTATCTACCTGTATATTTAATTATTTTAATAAAACTATCGAATTCTTTTAGAGTAAATTAATAGTTTTATCAAGTTTTATTTTGTAATAGATTGATAGTTAAGACCTATTTTGTTAAGGTAACGTTCCTTGAAATTTGAGACTTGCACATGGAAGAAGTAAAAGTAGGCAGATTAGGACCTTTTCCGCGGGTAAGTAAACCTGTGTTTATTACATCGTCACTGCTGATTGTTGGCTTTATTATTTTCGGTGCGTTTTTCACCGAAACAGCAGGGGCTGTTTTTAGTTTTTTACAAAATTTTATTACCGATAAGTTTGGTTGGCTATTCATTATTCTAGTTAATACTGCGCTTGCGCTTTGTATTTACTTGGCAATGAGTCGCTATGGTGATATTCGACTAGGTAACCAAACAGAACGACCGCAGTACAATCTGTTCTCTTGGATTGGCATGCTATTCTCTGCCGGCATCGGTATTGGACTTGTCTACTGGGGTACAGCCGAGCCGTTGTATCACTTTATGGCACCACCAATGGGCGATGCCGAGACAGTAGAAGCCGCCAAGCAAGCAATGAATATCTCGTTTATGCATTGGGGTCTACATGCTTGGGCGATTTATACGATTGTAGCGCTATCTTTAGCGTACTTCCATTTCCGTCGCGGCCTACCATTATCGATTCGATCTACTTTGTATCCTTTACTTGGTAAAAAGATCTATGGTCGTTGGGGACACACGGTCGATATCTTGGCTGTGTTTGGTACGATGTTTGGTGTGGTTACCTCACTCGGGCTTGGGGTTATGCAGATCAACTCTGGACTCGAAAAGCTGTTTGGTATGCCTAACAGTCTTACCGTACAGTTTGGTTTGATCGCTTTCATCACAGCGCTAGCAGCAGCTTCAGTCTTGATGGGTTTGGATAAAGGTATTAAGCGTTTAAGTGATATCAATATTGGTTTCACTATCGTCTTATTAGCGTTTATGGTCATCTTAGGACCAACGCTATTTATCTTTGATAGCTTTATCGAAAACATCGGCAACTATCTGACTGTGATTGTACCTCTAGGTACATGGGGTGAGTCTTATAGCGGTACAGATTGGCAAAGTAGTTGGACGATATTTTATTGGGCATGGTGGGTAAGCTGGGCACCATTCGTTGGTATCTTTATTGCTCGTATCTCTCGTGGCCGTACTATCCGTGAATTTACGCTTGGTGTACTACTGATTCCAATGCTGATTTTGTTCTTCTGGTTTACCACCTTTGGCGGCGTTGCTGTTCATATGGAGCTTGCTTCTGCTCTGTCAGGTGTTAGCCCAGGATTGGTTGAAGCAGTACAAGCGGATTCTGGTAGTGCCATCTTTAAACTGGTTGAATACTACCCATTGGCAAAACCAATTACGCTACTGATTGTCGTCATGATTATGCTATGGTTCGTGACCTCGTCAGATTCTGCTAGCTTTGTCATCGATATGTTGACTGCTGGTGGCGATACCAACCCACCTAAAATCCAGCGCTTATTTTGGGCGACGACAGAAGGCGTTATCGCCGCTATCTTGCTAGCGGCTGGTGGATTGTCTGCGCTACAGGCGGCGGCTATCGTAGCGGGACTACCGTTTGCCTTAGTGGTCTTTGTCATGATGTATGCGCTACTGCGTGGTTTGAGTCGCGATCGTCTGATTCTATACAGAGCGCAACAAGGCTTTATTACGGATGAATCAGCAGACCATAACTCAGCGAATGAATTCGTTGATGAGCATCTGCTAAAAGGGCCACCTAAGATTGTTAAAGGTGACTAAGAAGTAGATAGGATTAAGACAGCTACTTAAGCTTTTAATAGAAGAAGCCCCAATTTAAAAGTAAATTGGGGCTTCTTTATTGGGTAAAGATATTTAAATTTGTTCAGAACAAATTCAGTTTGTCGAAATATTATTGCTGCAATGTTACTACGATTTCTATACATTCGGCAGTATTTACATGGTGTTATATTTAGTGATTCGTTCATACCTTGCTATGGTTACGCTCTTTTTTGGGGATATACCTATGGATCATGTAAAAGTTGGCAGGTTAGGCCCTTTCCCGCGGGTAAGTAAACCTGTTTTTTTAACTTCAGCATTACTTATTATTATATTTATTGTTCTTGGCGTTTTTTTTACTGAATCTGCCGGTACGTTGTTCAGTTTTTTACAAGGCTTTATTACCGATAAATTTGGTTGGTTTTTCATTATTCTCGTTAATGTGGCCTTAGGACTTTGTGTTTATTTGTCTATGAGCCGTTATGGCGATATTCGTCTTGGTGCTCAAACTGAGACACCACAGTACAGTCTATTTTCGTGGATCGGTATGCTGTTCTCTGCTGGCATCGGTATTGGACTTGTCTACTGGGGTACAGCAGAGCCCTTACATCACTTTATGGCACCGCCACTCGGTGAAAAGGAAACGATAGAAGCCGCCAAACAGGCGATGAATATTACCTTTTTACATTGGGGCTTACATGCTTGGGCATTGTACGCGATTGTAGCGCTATCTTTAGCCTATTTCCATTTTCGCCGTGGCTTACCACTATCGATTCGCTCAACCCTTTATCCTATATTGGGTAAAAAGATATATGGCTCGTGGGGTCATGCCGTTGATATCTTAGCCGTATTCGGTACGATGTTTGGTGTGGTGACGTCACTCGGTCTTGGGGTTATGCAAATCAACTCAGGGCTTGAGAAATTATTTGGTATTCCTAATAACCTCACAATACAAATCGCTCTGATTGCTTTTGTTACTGCTTTAGCCGCCTGTTCTGTCATGATGGGCTTGGATAAGGGTATCAAGCGTCTAAGCGATGTGAATATCGGTTTGACGGCTATTCTACTTGGTTTTATGGTCGTCTTAGGGCCGACGCTTTTCATTTTTGATAGCTTCCTAGAAAATATCGGCAACTATCTTTCAGTGGTTGTACCATTAGGTCTATGGGGAGAGTCTTATGAAGGTGAGGCAAACTGGCAGTCAGCATGGACGATATTTTATTGGGCATGGTGGGTAAGTTGGGCACCATTTGTCGGCGTGTTTATTGCTCGTATCAGCCGTGGTCGTACGATTAGAGAGTTTGTACTTGGGGTGTTACTTATTCCTATGGCCATATTGTTCTTTTGGTTTTCAACTTTCGGCGGCGTTGCTATTCATATGGAGCTGCTCGCTGCTATTGATCCAGCGTTGGTTAGTCCTGGACTGGTCGAGGCGGTACAAACAGATTTTGGTAGTGCCATTTTTAAATTGGTTGAATACTATCCATTGGCGCAACCCATCACATTTATGATTGTGATTATGATTGTATTGTGGTTCGTGACCTCATCAGATTCAGCAAGTTTTGTCATCGATATGCTGACGGCTGGTGGTGATACCAATCCGCCAAAGATTCAACGTTTATTTTGGGCAAGCACTGAAGGTGTCATTGCTGCTGTGTTGTTGGCTGCTGGTGGATTGAGCGCGTTACAAGCAGCCGCTATCGTAGCAGGATTGCCATTTGCCTTGGTTATATTTGCAATGATGTATGCGCTACTGCGTGGTTTGAGTCGTGATCGACTGATACTATATAGAGCGCAGCAGCATTATATTACTGAAGAATCAGCAGATCATAACTCGGCAGATGAATTTGCTGATGAGCATCTGCTAAAAGGGCCACCTAAGATTGTTAAAGGTGACTAAAAGTAGGTAAAAGTAAGACTGCTATTTAAGCTTTTGATAGAAGAAGCCCCAATTTATTTTTAAATTGGGGCTTCTTTGTTGGGTAAAGATACTTAAATTTATTCAGGATAAATTCGTATTGTTGAAAATTATTACCGAAATGTTACTACCATTTATATACATTCGGTAGTATTTACAAGGTGTTATATTTGATAATTCGTTCATACCTTGGTATGGTTACGCACTTTTTTGGGGATATACCTATGGATCATGTAAAAGTTGGCCGATTAGGCCCTTTTCCGCGGGTAAGTAAACCTGTATTTTTGACTTCAGCAATCTTGATACTGGCGTTCATTATTTTTGGCGCTTTATTCAATGAACAGGCAGAAGTGGTATTTAACCAAGCAAAAGCATTTGTCTCTTTACGCTTCGGCTGGTTCTTTATTGTCGTGGTCAATTTAACATTGGTCATGAGTATTTATATGATATTTAGCCGCTACGGCGATATCAGACTCGGTCATCAGAATGAGAGGCCAGAGTACAATATGGTTTCTTGGATTGGTATGCTGTTTTCAGCAGGTATCGGTATTGGGCTGCTTTATTGGGGCACCGCTGAGCCGCTGTATCACTTTATGGCACCACCATTAGGCGAGGCGGAGACAGTTGCCGCTGCCAAGCAAGCGATGAATATCTCGTTCCTACATTATGGTCTACATGTATGGGCGCTATATGGCATGGTTGCGCTATCGCTCGCATATTTTCATTATCGAGTAGGTTTACCACTGGCTATCCGTTCGACACTTTATCCAATATTGGGTAAAAAGATCTACGGCGGTTGGGGGCATACGGTAGATACGCTCGCCGTGTTTGGTACGATGTTTGGGGTAGTGACCACGTTAGGTCTTGGCGTTTTGCAGATTAACTCAGGCCTTGAGACGTTATTTGGTATACCCAATAATATTACGGTGCAGATTATTTTGATTGGCCTTATCACCATGCTAGCAGGGTTGTCTCTGTTTATGGGATTGGATAAAGGCATCAAGCGTCTAAGTGATACCAATATATTGTTCACTGTGATATTGCTAAGTTTTGTGATTATCTTTGGGCCTACGCAGTTTATTTTTAATAGCTTCGTAGAAAACATCGGCAACTATTTGCATCAAATCGTGCCGTTAGGTCTATGGACAGAGTCTTATAGAGGCGAAGAAAACTGGCAAGCTTCTTGGACGATTTTTTATTGGGCTTGGTGGATCAGCTGGTCACCATTCGTAGGGGTGTTTGTTGCGCGTATTTCTCGTGGCCGTACCATTCGTGAGTTCATACTAGGTGTATTATTAATTCCTATCACGATACTTTTCTTGTGGTTTACCGCCTTTGGTGGTTCTGCGGTAAATATGGAATTGATGGCAGCGGCAGATCCTAATCTCGTTAGTCCAGGTCTGATCGAAGCCGTTAAAGCAGATACAGGCAGTGCTATCTTTAAGCTCATGGAATCTTATCCACTTACTGATGCGGTGAACCTACTCATCGTGGTCATGATTGTACTGTGGTTTGTTACGTCATCAGATTCAGCTAGCTTTGTTATCGACATGCTGACCTCGGGCGGCGATACTAATCCGCCAAAGATTCAACGTTTGTTTTGGGCAGGTGCTGAAGGCGTTATCGCTGCTGTACTATTGGCAGCAGGTGGTTTGAGTGCATTACAAGCGGCATCGATTGTCTCAGGATTTCCTTTTGCTATTGTGATCGTCGTGATGATGTATTCTCTATTGCGTGGCCTCAGTCGCGATCGCTTGATACTGTATCGTAATCAGCAATGGTTCACCACAGAAGAGTCAGCAGAGCACAACTCGGCCAATGAATTCCGTGATGAAGAGCTACTAAAAGGCCCACCAGCACTTGAGAAAGATGCTTAAGCTTTAGAGTTTATTTCTCAGCTACAAAAATACCCAGCTTGTCATAAGCTGGGTATTTTTATGGATGTTCAATATTTTTAATAGAAAGTCTTCCAATACAGCAGCTTTCAGCACAGCAGATCTCGATATAATCGCTTTATAGATTAATTGCATTCGCCTTTTGTATAACCAATGGCTTCAGGAATATTACAGGCTGAGCAGGCATTACTAGCCGTTCGGTAGCTAACAATTGATCCAACTTTCGTTTTTACACAGACGGGTTCATATTGTGCCGTACAGATATTATTGGCAGGATTAGCGGGTGGACATTGAGTAAGAGCATCTTCAAACTGCTGACTGATATCAGGAATGGATGGGGTAGGTGTTTGACCAGACGTGCCTACATCAGACATAGAGCTACAGCCCGTCAAAGCTAGAACTAATATCAATATAAGTGATAATGGTTTGAACGAAGATTGATTAATTTTGGAAAATCGACAATTGGATAGAGTTTGTTTCATAAGAAATGTCCTTATTAATAATATTCGATAGCGTCCTGTTATCGCTGATGGATTTGCCTATTGAGGCTAAACGCTTAAGTATTTATGGTAGCTCATTTATCAATAGCTATCCACTTAAACACCATACAAAAAACCCCAAGCTCAATTAAGCTTGGGGTTTTGTTTTCTGCCATCAAATATTGATACTACGACAGCATGTCTAAATGAAAGACATCTAGACTGACGACATTCGCTTATTCAGCTGGTTTGTCATCTTGGTTTAGCTGCACGTACTTGTCAAAGTTTTGAGCATAATCAGTTAAATTATCGCTTAGCATTTGGCGATACTGTTTAACATAAAACTCGACGATATCGTCTTTTTCTTTAGCGAAATCATCACCTTTGACGAAGCCGATAGAGGCAACTGACGCGCTATAGCGTGCTGCAGCATACAATAAAGAAGCACCTACTTGACCTGAATGTGCTTCAGGACCTAGCTGGCTGTTGGCGATACCGATGATAGCGTCAGCACGTTGATAGAATGCCTGCATTTCAGGGGTGATTTCAATGTTAGCATCAGCGTTTTGGTCTTGAATATTGTCTTGAGACATAAGCAACTCCTAATAATAAGTGTCAGTAGTTTTTAGTATATAAAAATGGGTGGCAAACGTTTTAAAGTAATGACTCTTATAAACCAGCGTCTGCTTTTAAGATATCAGCTTTGTCTGTTTTTTCCCACGTAAAGGCAGTCTCTGAGCCTGGACGACCAAAGTGTCCAAAGGTAGCAGTCTGCTGATACATTGGCTGTAGTAAGTTCAACATACGGGTAATGCCGTAAGGGCGTAGGTCAAAGTGAGTACGAATCAAGCGAATGATCTCATCGTTGCTGATTTTGCTAGTACCAAAGGTATTAACAGAGATAGAAGTCGGCTCAGCGACACCAATTGCATAGCTGACCTGTACTTCACAGCGCTCAGCAAGACCTGCTGCTACGATGTTTTTGGCCACATAACGTACTGCGTAAGCAGCACTGCGATCCACTTTTGAAGGATCTTTACCACTGAACGCACCGCCACCATGACGTGCCATACCGCCGTAAGTATCAACAATAATTTTACGACCAGTCAGACCAGCATCACCAACAGGACCGCCAATCACAAACTTACCAGTTGGGTTGATATGATAGCGTGTGCCAGCGTGCAATAAGTCAGCTGGTAGCACTTGCTTAATGATAGATTCCATCACAGCTTCTTGTAGATCTGACTGCGAGATGCTTGGATCATGCTGTGTTGATAATACAACAGCATCGATGGCGACAGGACGATTGCCGTCATACTTCAAGGTCACCTGCGCTTTGGCATCTGGACGCAACCATGGCAGCTCACCTGCACGGCGCAGCTCCGACTGACGCTCCATCAAACGATGGGCATACTCGATAGGTGCTGGCATTAATACTTCGGTCTCATTACTGGCATAACCAAACATCAAGCCTTGGTCGCCTGCACCTTGCTCTTCAGGGTCGCTACGATCGACACCTTGCGCGATTTCAGGAGATTGTTTGCCTAGCATGTTGATGACTGCACAAGTCTCGCCATCAAAGCCTAGGTCTGAATGGTGATAGCCAATGCCATTTACGGTGTCACGAACCAGACGTTCTAAATCGATATTTGCGGTTGTAGTGATTTCACCTGCAAGTATGACTGCGCCTGTTTTTACTAAGGTTTCGCATGCTACACGTGCGTGCAGATCTTCACGTAAGATAGCGTCAAGGATAGCGTCTGATATTTGGTCAGCCATTTTGTCAGGATGGCCTTCGCTCACAGATTCTGAGGTAAATAAGTTGTATTCACGCATAATGGGATCGCTTAATTGAATCAATAAGGGTAGGAAAAGCAGCACATCTGGGTGCTGCTCTAATTAATTTTGACCACGCATTTACGCGGCAGATAATCGGTATTTCTTAATTTAAAATCGGTTTTGACTAAAATCTTTGCTAATAAATATGACCAAAGGGTGAGCTGACTATCATTTAATCAATATATAAAATGATACTGCCTCGCTCTAATATGGTCTTGGCGGTAACGAGTTGAAGCAGTACTTGCCCTAATAGACAACGCTAATGTGCAGATTGCCTTATCAGAAGCAGGGTAATAGCCAAAATCTCTTAACGCAAAATAGGGTTATTCTACCTTGAAACGTTATAAAACTCTAGTGAGCAACACTTGCTCTACTATAAGAAATGCTCAACAAGCAGTTCACTGCAATCAAAGGTGGTTACTGGATAGCGGTTTATCTAGCTGAGTGATTAGCTAGCAGTAGCGTTTGCTTGAAATGAACAATACGTTACAACTCTAAAAATGCAGCTTTATCTTTGAACATGCATTCTTCATAGACAGGGCAAGCGCCGCATTTGGGTGTACGTGCCTGACAAGTATAGCGGCCGTGTAAGATAAGATAATGATGAGCGTCTACGATGAAGTCTTCTGGGATGCGCTCGACCAGCTTTTTTTCGACAATGAGTACGGTTTTGCCAGTAGCAAGCCCAGTACGATTGCCCACCCGAAAGATATGCGTATCAACGGCCATGGTCGGCTGGCCAAAGGCCGTATTCAACACGACATTGGCAGTTTTTCGGCCGACACCTGCCAGTGACTCTAAATCTTTGCGGTTATCAGGAACAGTGCTATCAAATTTCTCAATCAAATCACGGCAAGTTTTTATGACGTTTTTTGCTTTGGCATTATATAGACCAATGTTTTTGATATAGGATTTGAGACCGTCTTCGCCTAATGCTAGTATCGCCTCAGGCGTATTGGCCACAGGGTACAATTGCTTGGTGGCAATATTGACACTGATATCAGTCGCTTGTGCGGACAAAATTACCGCGATAAGTAACTCAAAATTACTATCATAATTAAGTTCGGTGACAGGCTCATCAATAGTCGCTGCTAGCTTTTCAAAGAATGGACGCACGTCACGATTGGGCATTCGTCTAGAGGGCGGTGTGTCAGCTGTTTTATGTTTGACCGTTTTACTCATGGCATTTTGACTATTATTTTGATGAATGATTGTGCCAAATTATATGCTAGCGTTAGCATTCATGTTAATGATTAAAGTATCAATTTATTAACGCATTAATTGCGTAATCAGCTATTACCGTTATAGCGCTACTTGCAATGACTCAAGCTCGGCTTGTAAAGATTCGAGCTCTACTTGTTTCTTATCGTTTGCACGCACACTCAGTTGCTTTTCCAGTTTTTTGATTTTGGTACGGAGCTTGGCAGCCGCAATGGTATTTTTCGCTTGCGACTCACTGATGTTTAGAGACTGGCTTGCTGCGTTATTGAGCTTAGCCTCTACCATACTAACGACAGGTCTACTATTGCTCGTATCAGCAAGCTGTTCTGTCACACGTTTCAAATGAGTGTGGTAGCGTTGTCTTAAATCCTCTTGCTCTGCTATTCGCTCAGGCTCAGATATTTCCCGCTCAATCGTAACTAAGTCGATGCAATCAACAGGGCAGGGCGCGATACATAGCTCACAGCCCGTGCACAAATCTGTAAAAATCGTATGCATATGCTTGCCAGTACCAACGATAGCATCGACTGGACAAGCAGGAATGCATTTGGTACAGCCGATACAGTCATCTTCACGGATAACCGCATGAACCTCAGTCGGACGTTCAGAGGTGGCATCTATTGGCCACTGTGAAGGCACTGCCGTCAGCGTAGTGTTAGAAGTATCTATATCGAGAGTCTGAGCAATCGCATTGGTGACTGGCTGACCACCAGGCACACATTTATTATACGGCTCGCCATCTAATACAATTGCAGCGGCATATGGCAGGCAACCATCTGGATGCTCACATAGACCGCACTGCGTCTGTGGCAGACACGCATCCACACGTGCAATTTTTGCCTGTATGTCAGCGGACAAGGTATCAATGTGTAATGCATCGAATAAGATAGGTAGATTGACTAAGCGTATATTGGTGCTACTTTGCATTTAATTAAGGACCTTAATACCAGTCGTAAGAATTGGTATTAGTATAAATAGAGATAAAAGGTTGAGAAAGCGGTCTTTGTAAAACAGTATCTATAAGAGCATCTGCTCTGTCAGCGTCTTACTGCTCAGGTTAGCGTGTTACTTATTAAAAAATAAGATTTAAAGTAAAACGCTTATCACAGGAGCAGCGATTTTAAAGAGATGAGATTGAAAATACAATACTATAGCGAAATGTGGTGTTTATAGATAAGTACTGATTATAAATCTATATTTTGTTCTTTAGCCACTTGATCAATCAAATCGCGAGCGATACTACCCTTTGGTGGAATTCTGGGTAGGTTTGAGAGATCAAAGAAATCAGCATGTGCTAGCTCATCTTCTTGCAAGATAATATCGCCATTGGCATACGATGCACGAAAACCAAGCATCAAATTAGAGGGGAATGGCCATGGCTGACTGCTCACATAGCGGATATCTGATACTCTGATATTGACCTCTTCTGCGACTTCACGTACTACGGCATGCTCCAGACTCTCTCCAACTTCTACAAACCCTGCGATCAAACCATACATTGGCGGCAGGTTTTGCTGTCCATGACGATGATGATGAGCCAGTAAAATTTGCATCTCACCTGTCGCTGGATTTGGACGAGTAATAGCAGTAATGACGCACGGTTGTACGCGAGGGTATTGGCGCAATCGACATATTGGACAAACCATGGCACGTTCGCCTTGGTCAGCATGCACGGTAGGGCTAGCACAGCGACTACAAAACTGCGTATCTGCTTGCCAGCTTAATAGTTGTATTGCCTGGCTAATCTGATCTGATAAAGCGACTGGCAAATGAGTCATTAGTTTTCGATAAGGAACAAAGGTGTTACCACTGCTTTCAGCAATAATTGGTAGCGTCACGTTATGAGCAACTGCATAGTCATAAGTCATGGCGCTCGTCGCTTGAGCGGTAAAGCTATGAGCCATATTGGCGTCAACCGTACCCTTTGCATGGTTGCCAGCGCTATTGTTGTTGTCTGATAACCAATGATTTGGTGCTAGGCTCTCGTGCAGCGTTACATGACCGACTTGATAAGCTTGCTCATTTGAGTCATTACTATCAGACGATAGCTGAACTTGCAAAGGCCACCAACCATCTGGCATTTGACGGCATAAGATACTGTCATCACTTAATACAAAAGCATGGGCCATATAAAATTCCAAACATTATAAAGTAAGTCCGCATCGACGTAGACACAGACTTATTAAGAGTAAAATATCATCAATTCTATGTAAACCAGATACCCAGATATCCATATATATTGTCAGGTTGGTTCAGCCTAATGACTAGGCTAGTTTAACCTAATGAATATAGCGCTTTCACGTGCCTGACTCGTACCTACATTATCTTGAATTATCTATACGTAAATGAGATGTCATGGCTAAGAGATAATAACCATGCCATGACAATAAGAAAAGTTAAGCAGCAAGTAGGTGGCTTAAGCTTTGCTGCCCCACATCAAGCGCTTGTTTGCTGACAGGGCGATTATTCTCAAAACCATCTAAGTGATGATCAACCGCCATGATAACATCAGCGATACAGGCTAACGTACTGTCTTCGATACGTCGTCCGCCATCAATACGTTGTTCGATATAGTTGGCTAGCTGACTCAGCATGCTGGCAGGTGTGGCCAACTGTAAGAAACGTACTGCGCCTGCTACTTGACGCATCATCCCAGGAATATTTTGGATGTTGAGCATGTCGCGCTCAGGCTCCGCCAAATAATCATTGATGGCTTGCTCAGCACTAGCAATCGCAGTTCGGCTTTCTTGTATCAAGGTATCATTGGCCGTATTAAGCTGATGCAATGAGATATGCGGGTTATTCAGTGGCAGATAGATTGCCCCTGGTGTATGCATCTCTGCCATAGCAATGGTGGCGTTCTCTGCATGCATTAATGCTAGTAGCAAATGATCAAAATCTTCAGGAGAAGGCGCTTGCCAATGGCTCACAGCTTCTGCTGCTTCGCTAAGACTATTGGCTGCGTTGGACAGGCCTAACAGACGCAATGCCGAACTCAGTTCAGTCAGCTCTTTAATAATCTGCGCTGTCTGCATGTCAACAGGGTTGATTGAATCGCCACGTGCATAACTATCGACGTGTTCTTTAATGTTATTGATCTGATTTTGAATAATTGTGTTTAACGTATCAGTAAGTTCGCGGTTAGGACCGAATAAAAAGCGCTTCATTTGTTCTAACTGAGCACCTTCTAAATGATTGCTTGCATACTGTTCACGTAATTGCTGCGCTTGCTCGTTATCACGTTGACAGGCAAAGCTCACTAAATCTGCAAAACGAATATCCATTACTGGCAAATAGCTTTGAAATTGCTGCTCTAAATAAATAAGTGTGTGTTTTTGACTTAGGTTTAATGGTAATACTGCTGCGATATCAGTCACAGCAGCAGTCGCCGCTTGCCAAAATAAGCTATCAGTATTTGAGGCAATTAATGCACAAGCTGCACTCATAGCATCCAGCTTTTGCTGATCTGCTGAGTCAATTTTGCCATCTTGATTGAGTAGTGCAATGCTAAGGCCACTACGATACGCGTTGGTCAGCAGCTCTGTGTCTAGATTAAGCGTGCTTAGAGATTCAAAGTTTTGTTCAGGGTTGGCGATGATGACACTACTGCTACCAAATGCAGAGAAATAGTCTGCCGTAATAGGAGCTTCTTGACTATGCGCATTAAGCTTGTTGATTACAGGTATCAGTAGAGTAGGCTCTACCGATTCAGTCAAGAGGACAAACTCAACATAACGATCCAAGGTCATGATGGCTTCTGATAGATCCATGATCAAATCAGTATCGTTATTATCACCATTGTCATAAAGTCTCTGTAAACCACCAACAATGGCATCATTCAATGCTTCTGCACCGACCAAAGAAATCAGTTTGAAAATACAAGACAGCTGCTTTAATACTTCGATAGAGTCTGACAACAAAGGCGCCTGACTACTATCATCATTGAACTCACCTAGATGAATTTCAGTATCTTTAAGCGTTGCTATAACCTCATCATGCAGTAAATGGAGTGACGGTAGGTTAAAATCAGTAACACTAAGCGTTGGGGCGGTTAGCTTCATTTGCGCAGACTGGTCCATAAGTATTTTTCCATAATGTACTGATGAGAATAGCAATATGATAAATTTGATTTAGAAAGTATTAGCTAGTGATGTTTTAACGCTTTCTATCATAATAATCAAGACTAAATTATACAAATGTCGGTTCAATAAAAATTCGAACGACAATTACATGCTAGCTTTTAGGGCAGGATAATCGTCTGCCAAAGCGGCATACCAGCTTTGGTCAGCAGTTTCATTCGATGTTGAAGCCAGTAATAAATTCGCTAAATTGGCGAAACTTGCATGAGCAGTTTGTCCGCCATCGGTATCTGTATCCTCTTCGATGGCAAGCGTGACCTGTCCACCAGTCATCGCCAAATAAACTTCGGCTAAAATCTCTGAGTCAAGTAATGCCCCGTGAAAAGTACGGTCTTGCTTACCAACATCTAGGCGACGCACGAGGGCATCTAACGTGTTTTTTTGCCCAGGGTATTGCTGCTTGGCCATCGCCAGTGAATCGGTTACTTGCACTCGATTGGCAAAGTCATTCAGACCAACTTTTGCAAACTCCATATTTAAGAAGTTCATATCAAAAGTAGCGTTATGAGCGATAATCTCAGCGCCGTCCATAAAGTCATACAAAGACTGAGCCACTTGATCAAAGGTCGGCTTGTCAGTCAAAAATGCTTCAGAGATACCATGAATACGAATGACTTCATCATCCATACCGCGCTGCGGATTGATATAAACGTGCAGCTTTTCACCAGTAAACTTACGTCCGACCAGCTCCACAATACCGACCTCGATAATACGGTCGCCTTTTAGTGCATCAAGCCCTGTGGTTTCTGTATCCATGATAAGCTGGCGATCTGCTTCATGACGATGTATCGGCTTTGGTAGTAGCGGCTTAAAATGTGGGTTGGCACGGCTAGTATCCCCATCGAACTTAGGGGCGTCAGATTCTACACTTGGCAACATATCATTGTCGACGGTATCATCTAGGTGCGTTTGAATATCTGGCATAGCTTTGGTACTCGTCGGGTTGGATGTATTGTCTTGATGGCTGTTAGATTCTACAGCAATGTCTTTATTTATTTTAAGGGTGTTAGCAGCACGCTGACTATCTTCTCTTAGCGGCTCAGGTTCTAAGAGCTCTTCATCAAACTCATCGTCCATCATATCTAGACCCAATGGATCGAAACTTAGCCAGTCAGCGCTAGATGATTTTTGCGAAGTATCAATGTTAGTGTCAGTATTAGTAACAATGTTAGGATTAATATCAGTCGCTATGTGGTCTTTTTTTTTAGCCGTATCTGCTTTACTGACTATAGCTGAATGGCCGCTGTTTGAGGTGACACCTAAGTTTGCCAGCTCATCTGCTTTTTCGTTACCAGCATGTCCAGCGTGACCCTTGACCCAATGCCAGCTAACATCACGCTGTTGGCAGAGCTTATCCAATTGTTGCCATAGGTCTTGATTGGCGACGGGCTTTTTACTGGCAGTTTTCCAGCCCTTTTTCTTCCAACCTTCAATCCATTCAGTTATGCCTTTTTTGACATAACTGGAGTCAGTCCAAATCTCAAGAGTATGCTCATGCGGGCTATGCGTCAGGGCTTGTATCGCACCCATTAGTTCCATACGGTTATTGGTGGTTTCTTTGTCGCCGCCGTATAAATCTTGTGTGCTGCCATCACTAAATATAAGATGTGCGCCCCAGCCGCCAGCGCCAGGATTGCCTTTGCAAGCACCATCAGTATAGGCCACAGTGGTGTTTGTTTTAGCAGCCAATGGATCAATCGCGTTGTCTTTATGAGTGTTTGGCATTGAATTACGGTTGTCTGACATAAAAGAGTATGGACCTGATAAGTGGTAAGCATAGGGTAGTACTAGAGCATCTCGTTTACGTTATTCGAACGATGATGATGACGTTGTGAGTATAGCAAATCTATCATAAATATGGGCAGTCGTGACGCACAAAGTCAGAAAACCGTTACGGTAACTTATAACATAATAGTAACGTCCTAGTTTTCTGTTAAAATAGCGAAGCTCACTGAAAGCCACTGGTTTTTAATGACTGAGCTGTCTTTGCTACCAAGATGCCTAAGCGCATTTTTCTTATACAGCTATCTAGTGACATTTTGATAATAGTACACTTAATAAAAGTTTTTAATGCATGATTGCAGGATAACCCCATTATGTCCTTACGCTCGAATTTATTTAATAAGAGACTGACGTATCTGATGCTCAGTGTAACTACTAGCAGCGCGATTTTTCTGAGCGCTTGTAGTGATACTAGCCTTCAAGCAGATACCGAAGTTGCGGCAGATCTTTCTGTCTTTGAAGGTTGTTATACGGTGAGTCAAGATGAGCCTGCTCAGATAAAGGTCAGCCAGCAAGATGACACTTGGGTGATGCAGATGAAAGAGCCCGTCACTGCTAAGCGCGTCTGGGATACTCCAGAGCCGTTAGAAGTGATTGAAAATAGCGATATACCGCAGTTTTTCTCTATCGATCCAGACAATGTCGATGCAGTCATTGGTCGTCCTGATCGAGTGCTTGTACTGGCTCATGTCAAACCAGCTTACGCAAATATTGATCCGCTCTTAGACAGTGAGTACTTGTCGTACATTTATCGAGGCGCCAACACGATCTACCGTGTAGAGTGCGATGAGGTGAATACCGATATTTTAGCCAATCCACATGCCAATCTTGTTATCGATAATGTTGATGATAGTATTTAAATAAGCATTAACGATAGTACTTGGATAAGTATCGACTATAAATATCATTGTTGGTGGATGATATTTGCATAGACAGTATTTTGTTATAAACAGTCATACCATTAGAGTTAAGCAATATGAATTTTTTTAGTTACGTGGTGTTAGGTGGACTCTCTTATGCAGCTGGTTGGGCGGTAAGAACGTATGTATTAGACAAACAACCGACGCCTGAGCAGCCTTATAATTTGAAACATCCTGCGATTTTGGCATATTTGGGTGCATTCTTTATTATCATGTTGATCGTCTCTTGGCTGCTTGGTCGCTATGCACTTGGTCATGCTGCGATTGATTTACCTTTCATTATTGTCAACAGCCTCGTTGCGACATTCGTTTACTCGTTTGGTCTTAACCCAGAAAAAGCCAATTATGAAGTGCCTGATTAAAATATAGTATTGAATAAGTCAAAAATAACAAAAGCCACGACCGAAATATTAATTCGCGGTTGTGGCTTTTTCGATAGTGCAGTTTTTAATCGCTGAAAGTATTAATATTTATGAGGCTTTCTTCAGATTCGTACCAGTCTCGTCGCTGTCTTTCTGATCACTACTAGTTTTATCGTTATCAGTCTTATCCGTGTCGTTCTTATCTTCTAATTTATCCTTAGTAGCTGATTGTTCCTGCTTCCATTCTTTATATTTTTGCAGATCTTTTCGGGCCTGCTTTAAACAAAATTTAAGTACTAACGCATCATCGATATGGCCGATAAACGGAATAGAATCAGGAATGAGGTCAATTGGATTTAGCACATAGAGCGTACCAATAACGCCAGCTGAGATTGTCTTAAAAGGAATTTTACGGTAGTCACCTTTGTAATAGTCTTTGACAAGACTCATAAATAGCATTAAATCATCACTAAACGGCTCAAGGTAGCCGTTGTCCTCTAACTTTTCTTTCAGCTTGTCTTCTTTGCCCAGCAAGTATTCCAAATTAGAATCAAGTGACTTGTTTTTATCGGTTTTTTTATTAAACATAATTATTACCCTTTGTTTTTTGCGATGAATTTGTATTTACAGTAACAAATCTAGTCGACCTATATTGTGTGTCTCAGTAGCGAAAAAGTAAATATCGGTAAAGATCAGGCAACCATCAATGTCAGAAAAGCGTCTACAATATGCTGTCATAAGGTTTAAAAAAATCATAAAAATAAAAGCGATAAGGTAGCAGTAAGATATGGGGATTAAGCGTCAGTCATGGAAAGATGATAAAAATAATCGTGCAACTGAAACAACATCTGGGCTAAACCGTCGGCAGTTTCTACGTCGAATCGGTGTGAGTGCAGGCACAGCAGTACTAGCGAGCCAAGGTATGTCTCAAGCGCTGGCAGCCAGTCCTATCGAGTCTGGTCATAGTACGCAGCTGACCAAGGATGATCTGCCAACTTCGTTATTGGATGATAGCTCATCATCACAAACGTCACAGGAATTATTGACGCAGACAGGTTGTATCACGGCTATGATTGAGACGCGACTTTTTGCTAGCTCTAACGTTGGTGGTAGTGATGAGCGTAATCAATTGGCATTAGATCGTGTGGCTTGCGCTGGGTTTAAAGTAGAGAATCCTGCTATTACCAATCGTCAGTATTTACGCTTTGCGGGAACGGACTCACAGCGTGCTAGCGATTTTCAAAATCTTGCCACTGGGGCAATAGCCGCGCCAAAGCTGCTGCTAGGTGTGCGCGGTGGTTACGGTGCCATGCGCATATTGCCTATGGTGGATTGGGCGACGCTAGGACGGATTATGAAGGAGCGTGGCACGATACTCGCAGGCTTTAGCGATGTAACGGCTATTCAGTGTGCGCTATTGGCAAAAGGGTCAATGAGCTCGCTTGCCGCGCCAATGCTCTATAGCGAATTTGGTAAAACCGCGCCCGATAAAGTCAGCTGTCAGCAGTTTGTTGAAGCACTAACCAATCCCAATCTAACTATCAGCATACAAGATGCTTCATTAACCAGTCAGCAGCTACCTGTCATACTGACAAAGGGTGAGCCGAAACCATTAACTGGTACGATTTGGGGTGGCAACCTAAGTGTCGTATCGGCGCTGGCAGGTAGTGAGTACTTACCGCGTATCGATGGCGGCATTGTGTTTTTAGAAGATGTCGGCGAGCAGGCGTATCGTATTGAGCGCATGTTATATGACTTATATCTCGCAGGTGTGTTCAAAGGGCAGCAAGCGATTGTATTTGGGGCATTGTCTGGTACGGGCGAGGACAGCTATGACAAACGTTATGATGTCGCCACAGTCATTCGTCAGCTGCATGAATTAACAGGATTGCTGATATATAGTGGTATGCCTTTTGGTCATATCGGCAAAAAATACAGCTTTCCGCTGGGAGCGACTTGCCAGCTTATACCTAATACAGATGGTGGCTATCAGTTATCATTTAACGATTACCCAACTATTAAAGCTGATGCTATCCAAGTAGAAGGCTTGTGGCAGACTGCTTAAACGTTAATCACTGTCCTTTTTAAATAGCCAACCGCGAAAACTTATCTTGATACTCTTTAGGCGTCAGCTCTGTCGCGCGTTTAAATAGACGCGTGAATGAAGAGATATCATCATAACCTACTTGATCGGCAAGCGACTTTATCGATACATCGCCTAATTCAAGTAAGCGTTTGGCTTGTTCAATTCTGACAGCCTGAATATACTCAATCGGTCGCATCGCCACGCAGGACTGGAAGCGCCTGTTTAAAGTGCGCGGGGTAATATTTACCATAGCGGCTAAACTACTGACCTGTAAAGAATGCTGAAAGTTTTCTTCAATATATTCTTGTACTTGTTTAATCAAATGATCCGAATGTGGCTTGTGCAAGGTCACATTGGTATAGCTATTTTGACTACCTCTTTTGCTATCGATAATTTGGGTTTTTGCCACCTGTGTAGAAATCTCACGTCCGCAGTACCGCTCTATCAATAATAGCCCCAAATCATAAAAGGCGCTGCCGCCAGCTGCACAAAATATATTGCCTGATTGGTTTGTTGACTCGCTTCTTGAATGGGTCACAAACTGATTCTCTTGTAGATCCACCAATGGAAAATCTGCCTTAAACTTATTGGCATAGCCCCAGTGTGTGGTGGCTATCTTATGATCTAATAATCCCGCCTTTGCCAAAAAAAATGCACCGCTACAGTTGCTTGCTATATCGGCCTTGGTATTCGCAAGCCGTACTAAGTGTGGCAATAGCTCACTGTTTTGCGTCAATACCTTATCAATAGAGTCGCCAATAGTGGGTACGAGCAATAAATCGCACTCTGTTACGTCTCGAATATCGCAGTGGGCTTGCATGATTAACCGATTACTGCACCTAATATCGCCACCACCTAAGCTTGCAATCTGCACATTAAATCGTGGTTCTACAGACTCATTCGAAAAGCGTTGCCAGCTGACCCCTGTGAATGAAAACAAGTCCAATGCGCCAGAGAGCACACTGCCAAGTACACCATCAAAGCCAAGAATAATCATTTTAAAAGGTTTGAAATAGGGCATAAGTCACTCTTTTCCTTTGCTGTACTGACCAAAATAGCCATTATTTGGTTGATTTTAACTGGTTAGATACTCTGTTTATGTCTTATTTAACCATAATTATGTCATAAATGACAATACGGACAGGTGTCAAATTAGACTAATATCAATTGATAACCACATTTAATCAGTTAACGAGAATACTATGGCCGCAGATACCCTCCTAAACGATTTTGAATTACCTTTCCAATTGTATGATGTACTAGGCACAGAATCACTCACCGAGCACGCAAAGTTCTCAGAACATAGCCGCGAGACATTTGATGCTGTGTTAGAGACGGCAAATAAGATTGCGACAGATTTATTTTTACCACACAACCATATCGCAGATAAGAACGAGCCGCAGTTCGATGGTAAAAAAGTCAGCATGATAAACGATGTAAAAGTCGCTTTTGATGCGTTCCGTGAGTCTGGCTTTATCGCAGGTCGTTATAGCTTCGAAGATGGTGGCATGCAGTTACCTGAGACGGTTATGACTGCTGTGGCAGGCTACTTTATGGCAGCCAATCCATCAACGACTGCCTATCCATTTTTGACCACTGCGGCAATCAACGTTATCTCGCATTTTGCTAGCGATGATATCAAAGCAGCCTTTATGCCGCGTATGCTGACAGGTGAGTTCACCGGCACCATGGCACTGACTGAACCACATGCAGGTTCATCGCTTGCCGATATCAAAACCATCGCGGTAAAACAAAACGATGGCTCGTACCGCGTCAAGGGCAGCAAGATTTATATTTCAGCAGGTGATCATGAGCTATCTGACAATATCGTGCATTTGGTATTGGCCAAAGTGCCAGGTGGTCCAGGTGGCGTAAAAGGCATCTCTTTATTTGCCGTGCCTAAGTATCGCTTGAACGATGACTTGTCTGTTGGCGAGCGTAACGATGTACATCTGACTGGACTGATTCATAAGCTTGGTTATAGAGGTGCGACTTCTACGGCATTGAGCTTCGGCGATGAAGGCGATTGTTATGGTTATTTGATCGGCGAAGAGCATTTTGGCTTGCGTTATATGTTCAAGATGATGAATGAAGCACGTATCGCAGTTGGTTTTGGTGCTTCTATGATTGGTTATCGCGGCTATCAGTATTCGCTAGATTATGCCAAAGACCGTACACAAGGTCGCATTGCGCCAAACAATAAGCCTGAAGATGATGCAACGGCCATTATTCAGCATGGTGACGTAAAGCGCATGCTATTGGCACAAAAAGCTTATTCTGAAGGCGGCATCTCATTATGCTTATATGGCTCAAACCTAATTGACCGTATCAATACCTGTGAAGACGAAACACTAAAAAATGAGCTAACTGAACTATTAGATTTGCTAACGCCAGTGCTAAAAGCATGGCCATCTGAATATGGTCCAAAAGCCAATGATTTGGGTATTCAAGTATTGGGCGGCGCAGGCTATACACGTGAATATCAGGCTGAGCAGTTTTGGCGTGACAATCGTCTAAATCCTATCCATGAAGGCACAAACGGTGTGCAGGCGCTAGATTTGTCATTCCGTAAGTTATGGCAAAAAGGTGGGTTAGGCATTCAAATCCTAAAACGTGAAATTACACAAGATTTAGAAAGCATCACTACGCCTGAGAGCGCGCAACTTGCAGGCAAGCTGATGCCTTATATGGGTCAGTTGCATGAAGTGCTCGTGCATTTGGGCAAAGTGTTGCAGACAGAAGAAGCACTGACATTGACTGGTAATGCTCAAGCACTAATGAATATTTTTGCCTCAATTGTACTGAGCTGGATTTGGATTCGCCAAGCCAGTAAAGCCGAGCAGCTGCTAAGTACGACGCAAGATGTCGAGCAGCAAAACTTTTACAAAGGCAAGATACAAGCAGCCAAATACTTCATCGATTGGGAACTACCATTAGTTAAACGCGACATCGAATTATTAACCAACACCAATTCAGTTTGCACTGATATGCAAGCGGACTGGTTCTAAGGACAACTCTAAGGAAAGAGACATGACAAAGATAAATAAACAATGGCGCCTAAAAGCAAGACCAGTAGGCGAGCCGAGCGCTGAAACTTGGGATTATACCGAGACAGAAATACCGACGATTACTGATGGTCAGCTACTGATCAAGGTTGAATACATCTCTATCGATCCGGCGATGCGTGGTTGGTTGAACGATGCCAAATCTTACATCGCGCCAGTACAAATTGGTGAAGTGATGCGCGCCGGTACTGTGGGCGAAGTGATTGAAAGTAAGCATGAGAAATTTGCAGTAGGTGACTATGTCGCAGGTCACGACGGCGTGCAGTCATATGCAGTCAGCGATGGTACAGGTCTACATAAAGTTGATCCAAGTCTAGCGCCGCTGTCTTACTACTTAGGCGTCCTCGGTATGCCGGGGATGACAGGATATTTTGGGTTGCTAAAAACGGGTCAGCCAAAAGCAGGCGAGACGATAGTGGTATCAGGAGCTGCTGGTGCGGTTGGTAGCTTGGTCGGTCAGATTGCCAAAATTAAAGGCTGCCGTGTCGTTGGTATCGCGGGCGGCGCTGAGAAATGCAAATTCTTGGTCGATGAGCTTGGGTTTGATGCGACGATTGATTACAAAAATGAAGATGTGAAAAAAGCACTAAAGAAAACTTGCCCAGACGGCGTCGATGTATACTTTGACAACGTAGGCGGAGATATCTTAAATGACGTGCTTACCCAGATTAATCTACATGCGCGTATCGTTATTTGCGGAGCTATCAGTCAATATAACAACACCACAGCAGTAAAAGGCCCATCGAACTATTTATCATTATTGGTCAATCGTGCTCGCATGGAAGGCATCGTGGTGTTCGATAATATCAAAGAATATCCAATCGCAATGAAGGATATCGCTGGCTGGATTCAGTCAGGTGATATGAAAGTAAAAGATCATATCGTTGAAGGTATCGAGACGTTCCCAGATACTTTGATGATGCTCTTTAACGGTGAAAATTTCGGCAAACTAGTACTTAAGGTAGAGGGATAGATCATGACACTGAATACAAACGGAATTGCATCAGATGTAGCTGGCAAACGAATTTTGATCACGGGCGGTGCATCAGGCATCGGTGCAGCCAGTGCATTGTTGCTGGCCAGTCGTGGCGCAAAAGTCGTCATTGGTGATATGGCAGAAGAAATGGGCGAAGCAGTTGCCAAACAAGGTCAAGACGCTGGCAACAGTATCGTCTTCAAAAAAGTAGACGTGACCAGTGGTGATGAAGTACGTGCGTTGTTTGACTTTGCAGTAGAAACGCTTGGTGGCCTAGATGTTGTAGTAAACAACGCTGGTATCGACCACAAGCCTTCACCAATGCATGAGCTAAGCGATGATGATTTTGATCGTAATATCGCAGTGAATTTAAAGGGTGTTTGGCACTGTATGCGTGCTGCGGTCAATTGTATGATACCTAATGGCGGTGGTCATGTGATTAATGTCGCATCTATTGCAGGTCTGCGTTCAGCGCCTATGATCTCAGCTTATAGTGCAGCTAAACATGGGGTTATGGGTCTGACCAAATCTGCTGCTCATGAGTATGCTCGTGCCAATATCCGCTTTAACGCGGTATGCCCAAGCTTCATTGATACGCCGATGGTACGCAATACCATGGCAACGATGGATGAGCGTACGCAGCAAGCAACGATTAAGGCCAGTCCACTGCGCCGCCTAGGAAACGTCAGTGAAATCTCTAGTGCAATTGCATGGCTTGCCAGCGATGAAAGCAGCTTTATGAACGGTCATGCCTTTACACTCGATGGTGGTATGCTAGCGTAACCGTGATCGTTGAGCGCTCTTTGTTCAGTTCATTAGTGCTCGATAATCGCTGTTAGTTGTGACAGCGATTATCTGCGTTTAGTTATCTGATTTTAGATACACGTTTTAGATACATGAGTTCAGCGCTCAAAAATTATTGAAAATATAAAGTTTATAAAAATATAAGGAATAACGATGAAAGATTTATTTGATTTAACCGGTAAGGTTGCTCTAGTAACTGGTGCTAGCCGCGGTATTGGTGAGTCTATTGCTCGTCTATTGGCATCAAGAGGCGCACATGTGATTGTCTCAAGCCGAAAAATCGATGCTTGCCAAGCAGTCGCTGATAGCATCAAAGCTGACGGTCATAAGGCCAGTGCTTTTGCTTGTCACGTAGGAGACATGGAGCAAATTGACGCAATTTTTGAGCATATCAAAAGTGAATTTGGTCAAATTGATATCTTAGTCAATAACGCTGCAGCTAACCCTTACTATGGTCATATCTTAGATACAGATTTAGCCGCCTTTGATAAAACGGTTGAAGTTAATATCCGTGGTTACTTCTTTATGTCGACTGCTGCTGGCAAAATGATGAAAGAGCAGGGTGGCGGTGTCATCTTGAATACCGCATCGGTCAACGGCTTAGTAGCAGGCGATAAGCAAGGTATCTACTCAATTACCAAAGCGGCAGTCATCAGCATGACCAAAGCATTTGCTAAAGAATGTGGTCCACTTAATATCCGTGTCAACGCGCTATTGCCAGGTTTGACGGATACTAAGTTTGCCTCTGCATTGACTACTAACGATAAAGTCTTAAAAATGGCATTACACTCGATTCCGCTAGGACGCGTGGCTGAACCTGACGAAATGGCTGGTACCGTATTGTATCTAGTGTCGGACGCTTCAAGCTATACCACAGGCGCGACTATCGTTGTCGATGGTGGCATGCTAGCTTAATTAGCTAATCTATAAGACATAGGTTAGATAAGAAAGTAATTGTTCAAAACTGCATTAGACTCAAGAGCCGCATGAAATTTATTTTCATGCGGTTTTTTTGATTTATTTTTTAATAAAATGTCTAAGTAATCTTGGTTTTGCACTATCGAATAAATTGCTAATTTTAAATGAGCATCAGCTGTATAGTGGCATAATAAATATGCTAATAGCTACTTGGACAATATAATGGAGTCACGCATGGATTCAATTATCCACAATAAAATAAAAACGATTTCTCAAAATAAAACATGGCTGTTTGTGCCAGCGACTCGCATTGATAGAGTAGCGAAAGCCTTTGCTAGTGGTGCAGATGCGGTTATTGTCGATTTAGAGGATGCTGTTGCGCCAGAGGATAAAGCATCCGCACGCGAAGCATTACAGCAATATCACGACAGTGCAGGTTATCAGCCGATTTGGGTGCGTATTAATAAGGCAGGTAGCGAGGAGTTTTTTAAGGACATAGTGCTCTGTCAGAAGATGCCTAATTTGGCTGGCGTGTTATTGGCCAAAGCCGAGCAAGCAGAAGATATTAATAACGTACATCAGCTTACCAATTTACCCGTGATTGCACTGATTGAGAGTGCGATAGGATTGTATCAAATCGATAGTATGGCAAAAGCAGTCGGCTTGGCCGCGTTTAGTTATGGATTTTTAGATTTGTGCAATGATTTGCAAGTACAAGTAGGAACACCTGCCGCAGATATCATCGCCAATCAAATCCGCTATCAACTAATCCTGACGTCAAAAGTGCACCAATTATCGCCGCCTATCGATACTATTTATCCTGATTTCAATGATAAAGTAGGCCTAAGCGCCCGAGTACAGCTATGGTCACAAATGGGTATGTCTGGAATGTTGTGTATTCATCCTAAACAAGTGGCAGCTGTGCAACAAGCATTGCAACCAACAGATGAGGCCTTATTATTCGCACAGCGTGTGATTGAAGAATACGACCGAAGCGGGCAGGCAGTATTCAAAATAGATGGCGAGATGGTAGATGCACCTGTAATTGAGCGCAGCCGTCAACTGTTGGCAAAGTAGCAGACCAATCCGTATATAGTTAAATATAAGTAGTCGGTTCAGTATAATTTAGATACTAGGGCGTGTCCTCAATTCAATCGATAGTTATCTAAATGGGTTAAAAATGGCTAAATCTTGCCAAATGGCGTCAAATATCTGACTAATATCTCGATATTATCTGCGCTATTTTCCTTGTTTGACTGCGATTTATCTCATTTTTATTATCATTCTTAAAATGAGGACACGCCCTAGGAAGCCGAGTGAAAGTATTACAAGCAGTATACTAAGCGAGACTGACACCGTACCTAATTTATAGAGGATTGACTATATAATGCTTTATCATAAACCATATCCATTCACATTCGATAACAGCATACTATGATTTTCATTAATAATAATATCAGCCTCAATGATAATGAGGTAGAGATCAGCGCCATACGAGCGCAAGGCGCAGGTGGGCAGAATGTCAACAAAGTATCTTCTGCCATTCACCTACGTTTTGATATTAACAACTCAAGTCTGAGTGATGAGTACAAGCAGCGACTGCTAAATAGCAAAGATAGTCGAATAACTAAGGAAGGCGTACTGATTATCAAGGCGCAGCAGTTTCGAACGCAAGAGCGCAATAAAATAGATGCGCTTGAGCGTTTGCAAAGCTTTATCACCAAAGCCACTTACGTTAATAAAACGAGAAGGCCGACCAAGCCAAGCAGAAATGCCAAACGTAAACGGGTGGATAAAAAGACACAGCGCGGTAAGACAAAGGCTTTGCGCGGTAAAGTAGATTTTTAGAGAACTTGTGATAGTAGATTTTGTCGTTGAGAAGTTGTGCGGCAGAAAACTTGTAGAGCAAAAGCCATAGTAGGTTATGAGGTTTTTTTGAATTTATAATGGTATAGGCGATTAATTACCACCTATACCATTATTCTAGATTAACGACTTATTTAGAATGCACCATTAAGTCCAACGAATAAGCTGGTTGAGTCGTCGTCATCACCTTGTGAATGTGTGACACCAGCGTTGGCATTCAATAGACCAAAGCTTCTAGATAGGCCAAGTGTCATAGCAACGTTATCATCATCAGTTTCGACCATAGGCGTCTCAAAGCTGATATTTGGTAGCGTATTCAAACGTGCGGTTACTGCTTCGCGATTGTCACTCAGCTGCTTTTGGTAATGAATATCGCCAAATAAGTTGAGGTTCTCCATTAAGCTATGATTAGCCTTAAGACCAAGCTTGCCATATGTCGTAGAGTATTTCTGCTCATCGAACTGCATAGCAATGCCAGACATCTCTTTTTCTTTGAGTCCGTCAATTTTTACGCGGCTCGCTGTGGCACCGATATAAGGCGTAACGGCAATATTGCTCACTTGCATCGGATAGCCTGCCTGCAAGTTGGCATAAAAGCGCTTGCCATCAGCATTTGACTTAAACTGCTGTTGGTTACTGCCTAGTGTGACAGCACGTGTGACATCGACATCCATGTTGCCAAATCCTGCAGCACCATTGATTTGTAAACCACCAAACTTGTTGCTATGATAGACACCAAAACCGATCTCTCCCAGATCAATATCACTCAAACCTGTGCCGACGTCTGAGTTTTCAAAGTCTTTCTGAGTGATGTTGCCGTATAAGCCTGTCACTGCATTTGCTGAGTTAGGATGAGCAAAATCTACGCCAAGCAATACTTGGGTATTATTATCACCATCAAACCCTGCAATTTCTTGATTAGCGACTTCACCGACGGCCCATAGTGTACGGGCAGGTTTTTGCTCACTGCTTTGGATTTGGTTAACATGTGACTGTAAGAGCTCATTGGTTGCAAGTCCGGTTGTCGTTGCAATATGAGGCAGTACACCGATTAAGCTAGGCGCTGTGACTACAGCATTTGCATAGTCGGCAATCATTTGATGTGCTTGACCAGTCGGGTGAATGCCATCAGCGAAAAAGTAGGTTTCGTTGGCATCAGGTATTTTTAGGTTGCTTGACCCGCAAAATAGTGAGCTATCAGTAACCAAGTCTTCAGTACAGGCTGGCGTGGTCATATTAGTAAATCCATAAGCCGTAGGATTACTAGCGATTTGTTGTAATAAGCTAAAAGTGTCTAACGGGATGATATTAGCACCAGTACCCGCTACGCCACTCAGCATAAATTGATTGTATAGCCTGGTAGCGCCAGTACTTTGCGCCTGAGCAATAGGTCCTTGACCAATAGCTTCAGGGGTCAAACCAATATCAGGAATATTAGGCACTAAAATATATTTGGCACCATTGTCTTTTAGTGCCTGAATCGTTTCGGTCTGTCTTTCTACTGCGCCAAGTATGGTCGCTTGAGCATTAGCAGGATCTTCAGCTTCAGCCGCTTCACGTAAATCATTTGCACCGGCCCATACTACATATAGACCATTAGGGTCTACTTTGTTATTGGCTAAATAATTGTTTGTTTGAGTTTTGGCAGAGGCTACATCCACTGGAAATCCAAAATCTGTATTTATAACTTCTTCACCGGCTCTTGCCCCGCCAATAGCGTAGTTATTGCCAGTTTGATTTCCAAGATAGACAATGGGAACAGCCGTGGTACCTAGCTGCTCAGCGAATGAGGTCGCCCATGTGTTATCGGGATTGGTAGTGAACTGACCTGATTCTGTGAGTCCTAAGTTACCTTGAGTTATAGAACTAAAATAGCCCCCATCGGTCAGGCTATCACCGAAAAAAGTGACACTGTCATAAGCATTTGCGTGAGAAATACCAGCGATAGATAGGCTGACAGCCAGCATGCTTTTGGTAAAAATTTTGAGAGTGGTATGGCTAATTTTAGAACCTGAGGTATTACGAGGCATAGCGACTTCCTTGTCATCAATGTAATAGTTTGTCAACCGAGTGTAACCACTTTTTAGAAAGCTAGCAATCGTTTTGATTGCAAAATTGCAAGAATATTGCCTTATCTAAGTAAGTTTTTAGAGCATAAAAAAGGGGTATTCAAGTATTAAAAAATCATACTGTCTCGCTCACATAATATTTTGTTTCCTTCTATGTAATTATGCTGTAAGCACCTAATTTTTATTCAGTTATTTTTATTGAAAGTATAAGGCTTATCTATTGATATTGCTTGTTTAACCCAAGTAACTGCCCAATTATATATAGTATAAACTCCGCACTCCATAATAAGATAATCAGGCCAAATGCGCATACAGATGTCACTGGCGGTAATAGCAAAGTATAGCTAGCAGTATCAATACTATAGAAACTGAAATTAAGCTTGTTTTTGTGGACGCAATAATAAGGCAAGTCCAAGCGCTACAAAAGCGGCGATACCAGATATCATATAACTGATACTAAAGTCTCCAGTGGCTTCTGCAAGATAGCCTGCTGCCACTGGCCCGAGAGCCTGTCCACCTGAAAAGGCAAAAGTCAGTGCCGCAAGTGCACTCGCTGCTGCCGCAGGCCCGAAATAATCGCCTGCAGAAGCTGCCATAATGACAGGCACACTCCAAACCACTAGGCCAAACAAGATAATGGACAAATATAGCCCTAAACTCCAATCAGTAAGTCCGACCAACAGATAAGCGATGGCAAGGAAGAAAAAAGCCAGCGTCAGACCAAGGCGTCTACCAATATGGTCAGAAATCCAGCCAAACAACATGCCTGAGAATATGCTCAGCAGTCCAATCCATGCCCAAACACCACCAGCAGTCGCTTCACTTAGTTGATACGAGCCAACCATACTGGTGACAATGAAGGTGACGTAAACCATATAGGTGGCGCCATAAATAGCAAAGATGACACCTAAATGTACGAGCAGCTTAATATTGCTACGTTCTAGCTTTTTCTTATTTTTAACAGGCAAGATAGGTGCGCGCCCAAAAGGGCTTTGGCTGACATCATCTGGATGATTGCGAATCAAAGTAAAGGTAAGCCAAGCTACCGCAACATTAATCACGGCAAAAATTAGCCAACCTGTTTGCCAAGACAGTAGAGTAGAGATGGGTAAAAGTTTGGGTACGACAAAGCCTGATAAAATGATACCAAAGCCGGGTCCCGCCATGACCAATCCTAGAGCGAGCCCGCGGTGTGAAGGAAAAAACCAATGCGACATGACGCTCATCATTGGTAAGACCACGCCGCCGCTACCAATGCCTGTCAACACATAGAGTGCGCAAAGTATTGGAAAACTGGTGGTAAAAGCCATACCGAACATAGAGACTGCAATAAGGAGTAGGCTAGCTGTCGCAGTCGTTCGTGTACCCAACCGAGGTAGAATAAAAGGGCTTAGAAGCACCGCAACCAGATATCCTATCAGGTTGGTAAATCCCAAGATTCCGCTTTGAGTATAATTTAATCCTAAAGAGGATGACATTGACGGTAGTAACATGCCAAATGCGAATCGTCCTAACCCAAGTCCGCAGAACATTGCTACAGAGCCTGTCGCAGCAACGATCCAAGCATAGTGTAATCTGCCTAGCTTAGGGGGCGCAGGGTTATCTTGATTTCCTTGATCTCGACTGTCTCGTTGAGTCATTCCATCAGGCTCTCCAACAAGTTGAAAACTCGCAGTATATATCGTCACTAAATTTAGATCGTAGGTAATGACTTCCTTGTTTTGAATAGTATCCATTTCACACTCATCCTTTTGTGCTTAATCCCTATCAGTCCTTTATTAAATATACTTATAGTTTAAGTATACTTATGTCCAATAAAATTAGTATAACTGCACCTGAACGTTCGTTCAATCAGTGTGTAAGAAATCTTTGAAATGTTTTATGGGCTACATTGTTGTATTCATACATAAAGAAAATGCCAGCCTATTTATATGGCTGGCATTCTGCTTATTATTTTCTGACGGTTACTTACTGACTACTGTTTTTTGGGTATCCTTTAATATCGACTTATTATTTAGCCAAGTCGTTTACTCAATTCAGGAAAACGCTTTATCATAAATAGCATCAAGAGTAACGCCACAACTGCGATAGCCGCACCTGTGTACCCTACGCTAGATAGTGAAATGTGCGTCACGGCATAACCGCCGAATAGTGCACCCGTACCAATCCCTAAGTTGATAATGCCTGAGAACATCGACATCAGCATGTCTTGTGCATTGACGTCGACCATGATGACTTTGGCTTGCATTGAGATAATTAGTAGCATGAGCGCCGCGCCCCACAGTAAGGCGATAAAGCTGAGCGCCCATACAGAGGTCACTGCTAGCAACAGCGCAAGCATAGACACGAGCATCAGTATGGTCGATATTAGCATCAATCTGGTATTGAACCGATCGCCCCAACGACTAAATATCACACTACCTACAATTCCTGCTGCACCGAATAGTAACAGTACAAAAGTCGCAGCGTTTTCACTGATATTGCCAACTTGGCGCATGAATGGTTCTATATAAGAATAAGCCGTATAGTGCGCTGTAAAGACCAATAAAATAAGCAGGTACAGACAGACCAATAAAGGGTTTTTGAGGAGTTCTGGAATCTTTCTAAAAGATCCTTCAAACATACTAGGTAGCGTTGGTAAGAGTCTCGCTTGTAGAATAAATACAACTAAGGCAATCACACCAATACCGCCAAATGTCGCCCGCCATCCAAACCATTGGCCAACTAAGCGTCCCAGCGGCACACCCAGTACCATTGCTAACGACGTACCCGTTGCTAGTACGCTAAGCGCCATGGCTTTTTTGCCTTCAGGTGCGACGCGTATCGCGATTGCAGCTGTGATCGACCAAAATATCGCATGCGATAACGCAATTCCAACTCGGCTAATGAGCAGCACGTCAAAGCTCCATGCAAATACGGACAGTACGTGACTGGCAATGAATACGGCAAAAAGACCCAAGAGTAAGCGTTTGCGCTCAAATCGACTGGTCAATAGCATTAGCGGCAATGACATCGCTGCGACAATCCAAGCATAGAGTGTCAACATCCAGCCAGTCTCTGCCGTCGTAATAGAGAAGTCTTGGGCAATGTCGCTCAACAGCGCCACAGGGACAAATTCTGTGGTGTTCATAATAAAGGCACTAACGCCCATCAAAAATACTTGAAAATACTGAGTTCGGCGAGCGTTTGAGCTGGCCTCAAGGTTATGTGTCATAAAATCCAATACAGATGCAGATACTACGTGTGATAGGTCAAAGTGGGGTAGGTTTAATTAGAATACAAGGGTTGCGCGGCAAGATAGCAAACCCAAGCCAATCGTGGAAGTTGTTTTTTGATAAGGATTGTTAATCGAGCGTTTGGTAAGGATACTTGAGTAATATGAAACTATCGTTAATCATATTTAATGCGTTGGGATACTTGCTAACGACTAAACTACAACTCATTGAAAGAAAAGCGACACCAGTTGTCGTAGAAGGTTTTAATCGGCTTTATTTTTATGTGAGCCTATATTATAGTTATTAGGTCAGGCAAAATGACATGAGATAAAAACCAGTTAACCCTCGGAGCGCAACGCTTCACTTTTTAACTGAGTTTTTAAACGCTATCTTAGCGAAGTCTTTCTAGTAGTGTTATTTACGTTTAATCCTAAACTTCTGTGCCTGTACAAACCTAAAAAACCATATTTATTAATAAACAAAAAACTTAGCAGAAAAAAGCTCGTTAACATTGCAAAAATATCAGCGATGTGACAGCAAAAAACTGTGGCTAAAAAGCCTATCAGAATTAAAAGCTACTACCTTACCAAGTCGATTAATTTACTTAACTTTATAGATAATGACGTCATTTAAACAATGGCGAATAGGCTCGGCTGGCTTGAAATCAGCATTCAGAATATAACAACAACGAAAAACTGCAGCTAAACAACCAAAATCAAAATAATAAGGATATAACGATGACCACATTAACGTATCAGTTTGAACAAAAACGGTTAGACAATATGCAATGGTCGGATGGCTCAAAGTTATCTGGTATAACGGCACTGGCAAATGATGAGAAAGGCCGAATACGAAAACAGCCATTGTTTTACCTCGAAACGGTTTCTATAGACAGTTATGAAGATGATATTTATTTCGTGAACAATACTAATGAGATGCTCAGATGGGTAGCGCCATTTAAACCCTATCGAAACATAACTGAAGCACGAGCAAAGTTGGGCGATAGCAGTGATGAAAATTTACGTAAAGTGACGCTCTATAGTGATGACATAAATAGCGTATATCAGGATGTACTGCCTAAGCAGGGCGTGCGGATTGGTAGTACTCATATTATGTATGACAGTGATGTGATGATGCAGTGGTTCGTACATGTGCCTTATAAAGGGCCAGATACTCATTATGCGATTTGGCAATTTAATGTAGTGGAAAAGGGCGGGATTCGAGGAACTTATCCGTTGCTGTGGGATGATTTTAGTAAACCCTCGCACATGGTGAATTGTGACTGTTTGTTTGATCAAGCTGATATGCCGATAGAGGTCAGTATTTATGAAGAGCGCTGTGCAATGCTTGACAGGCTTATCGGGTCATTTGGCATATCAAATGCCATATTCATATTGGCAATCAATGATGTGCTCTATCGTTATGGCGTGGGCTGGAGCGCGCCCTATAGCGAGTCGGATATACAAGCGCAAGACATTGCGATGAAACTAACAGAACAAAAGCCAGAAAATGCAGAAGCGGTGAAAGCTATTGTCCAAGCGGTTTATGACTTTTGGTTTAACGAAGGCTTTGCAAGAAATATCTCAATGCAGGCTTGTGAGGAGCTTTTAAGCTTGTACCAAGCGCAGGTTGCTAGTCAAAAATCGGTTTAATTCATAAACTAAATTACCAAGAATAAGCCTAAATAATAATTAAAAAAGGAGAACCTTATGATGTTCCCTATCGAAAACAATGATACGTTTTTACTGTTTTTTCATGGTCTTGATTCAAGCAATAAGACCAGTAAATATACTTGTATCACGCGTGAGCCAAAATACTGTCAAACGGTCAATTATCGAGAGAATTTTGCAGAAATATTTGAGATTTATGATGCATTGATTCGCGAGAAAATCGCACAGTACCCGCGAGTGGTGTTGGCAGGGCACTCGCTTGGTGGTTGGTTTGCCAATCATTTTGCTCATAAATACAACTTGCGCGCGCTGTTGATTGCGCCTTGTATCTATCCAAATGAGGTATTAGCGGACCGTATCCCTGACGTGGTTGATATGAAGCTGTCATTCCCTACTATCAATATCGAGATGGTGCGGGTCATGGTCGAAGTTGATGATGAAAGTCTCGATGTGGCAGTTGCTAGACGAACTTTAGTGGATTTGCCTGACAGCTGGGAAGTCGATTATTTTGCAGACGGTCATCATCGTATCGCCCGTAGCAGTGATATCTGGTATCACTTAACTGATTTGTGCGAAGATCCCATCGTTTGGATGGATGAGGCGACGTATCATGGTGAAGACTGATAGCAATGACAGTCAAAAAACTAGAGCAGCCAATGGATAAATAAACCGCTAAAAATAATCGATTGACATTAAAGACGATCGGTCATAATATCTATGCATGACGATTACTAAGCCAAAAGCCCGTCGAGGGCGTCCACCTAATGTTGAACGAGAGTTTACGGATACCCGTGAAGCTCTTTTGAGATCTGGGATGGAGATGCTGATAGAGCAAGGCTTTGCGACCACTGGTATCGATGCCATACTCAAACGTATCAATGTGCCTAAAGGTTCCTTCTACAATTACTTCAAAAACAAAGAGGCGTTTGGACAGGAAGTATTACGGCAGTACGCGTTGTATTTTGCTCGCAAGTTAGATTATTGTTTTTTAAACGAGCAAGTGTCTCCTATGCAGCGCATTAGTGACTTTGTTGAAGATGCTAAGTCGGGAATGATCAAGCATGAATTTCGACGCGGCTGTTTGGTAGGGAACTTGGGTCAAGAGATTGTCGTGTTGCCTGAGAGTTTTCGCTGTGAGTTAGAAAACATACTGCTTGATTGGCAGGAGCGTTTAGCGGCTTGCTTGCGTCTTGCAGTACAACAAGGACAAATACATTCTAATAGTGATTGTGATGAGCTTGCTGCTTTCTTTTGGATCGGATGGGAAGGTGCGGTTTTGCGTGCTAAGTTGACGCAAGATGTTGGTCCATTAGATGCTTTTTTCCGAGGTTTTGTAGCAGGAATACAGAAGTAATTTTTTATCTATATTTTTAGACGACCGGTCTAAATTATTTTTTACTCATTTATAGACGATTGGTCTAAATAGGAGCTACCATGTTTAATGCAATATTAATTGAAAAAAATGACGATGTTTATCAGTCTAATTTGACAGAGATACAGGATACGCAATTGCCAGAAGGCGATGTCACGGTTCGTGTGGCATTTAGCACGCTTAATTATAAGGACGGATTGGCCATCACAGGCCGTAGTCCTGTGGTACGCACATTTCCTATGGTTCCAGGGATTGATTTAGCGGGAACTGTGGAAATGAGTAATCATCCTCGCTACAAAGCTGGCGACAAGGTGTTGTTAAATGGTTGGAGTGTGGGTGAAAAGTATTGGGGCGGTCTGTCACAAAAAGCCAGATTAAACGGTGACTGGCTTATCCCGCTCCCTGAATCGATGACTGAACGTCAGGCGATGGCGATAGGTACAGCAGGATATACTGCGATGCTTTGTCTAATTGCATTAGAGCGTCATGGACTCACACCAGAGCGCGGCGAAGTATTGGTGACTGGTGCTAACGGCGGTGTTGGTAGCTTTGCCATCGCACTTTTGGCAAACCAAGGTTACTCTGTCACAGCCTCTACGGGTCGCTTAGAGGAAGCAGAATACTTAAAGAGCCTTGGTGCAACGACGATCATTGACCGTGCTGAATTAAGTAGCCCAGGACGCGCACTTGGTAAGGAAAAATGGGCTGCCGCAATTGATTCTGTTGGTAGTCATACACTGGCCAACGTTTGTGCCAGTACGTGTGAAGATGGTTTAGTCGCTACTTGTGGACTGGCTCAAGGCATGGATTTCCCTGCTACTGTTGCGCCATTCATTTTACGCGGTGTCAGTTTGCTTGGTATCAATAGCGTGACGCGACCTTATGATGAGCGTATAGAGGCATGGCAGCGTTTGAGCACAAGCTTGGATATGACACAATTGGATGCAATCACTAGAGAGATTGGACTAAGCGAAGTCATTCCGACAGCAAGCGAGTTGTTGGATGGTAAGGTTCGTGGTCGAATAGTCGTTGACGTCAATCGTTAGGCGTTAAGCGTTAATACTTCAACCCTAATATTTCGATGTTGAACCTCGTGTTAACACATGAATAAGTGGCGCATCGAAACGTCTAAGATTGAGTGCTCAACGTGAAAAAAAATTATTCACAAACGGTCACAAATATCGGTATTTATTTTTTGTCATCTGATGTGCTATCATCGTTGAACAATCTATCGTGGGTTTAACAGTTTTGTTATCGCCGACCATGACAATAGTCTAATGGCAGCGTAACAAACCTTGCAACTTCCAGCACGATATAAAACAACTCTGGTAAAGCGCATGAGCCTGTACTCCGACAACCTCATTTGTGCCTGATTTTTTGCCTATTTGGGCGTATATCATACTTTTTCGTCGGAGTTACAGGAGTCTAAGGTGTTCAATATCATGAGCCACATTGCTAACCCATCTAAATATACCCGTCGTTATCACCCACGCCATTCTCTAGCGCAATATATTATCAATCAAATAGAGTCGCTTGAGCTGCGCCCGCAAGATATCGTCAAGCAAATGGGCTATCCTCTTAAACATACTATACCTGCCTATGACCGTCTGCGCCATGTACTGTCGAGCAAATTCCTTGGACTTGATGGTAGCTATATGGACAAACACTTTACCGCTGATGAGTTTTTAGCAAAACTGTTTGCTGTACTTGAGATACCATATCAACCATTCGCAGAAGATATTGCGCAGATTAAATATGACTTGGCGAATCACTCTAACACGCTACCTAGATATAGCTTACGAGCGGAAGTAGATTTTACATTTACGAGTGCTGATAACTGGCTGTCTCGTGGCGCGGCTTCACGTTTTGCCCAAGTACACTTGCCTAGCGGTTTTGCCAAATTAGACGATGCTCAACGTAAATCAGTGATTCAAGACAGCATCTGCGAGCATTATCAGCAGTATGAGGGCAGTTTGCCATACGACGGTATCATCAAAGGCTATCGACTGACGATTGAACAAAACAACCATGTGGTTGATCATGCAGATTATGGCTTACCAAAATCCAGCAGTATCTAAAATGCTGTGAGTATATGAAGAGTGTAATAATCTAAGCTCATCGACTAAGAAGCCTTAGTATAAATTAGAAGACTCAGTATAAAAAAGCCTCACTTTATCGTGGGGCTTTTTGGTTCTTTGCATTAAATTTTTTGTTTAATGCTTCAGGTTTAGAGATGGCGCGCCATAAAATCACAAATAGCGCATCAAACTCTGCATTTAATGGCGTCTCTGTTTGGCGAATGGTATGCATTAAGCCAAGTCGACTAATAAATCCCATAAACACATCGAAGAGTATGTGCAGTGGGACAGTGTCATTGAGCACCCCACGATTTTGACCATCTTCTAATACCGCCAAAAACGCGCCAATTAACTCTTTGTTTTCATAGATTGCGATATTACGTATACGCGAGGCCGACACAGAAGACAGCACCATCACCGCATCTGGATGCGAGTCTACAAAATCAAAGCAGACCCACAGCGTCTTACGTAGACGATCTTGTACGCTATCAATCCCTTGCAGGTGATCCATAATCCGAGCCGCTAATCTGCCGAGCACAATATCCATAATGGTATAAAACAGCGTTTGCTTGTCCCCGAAGTACTTGTAGAGCGTTTGCAAGGAAACATTTGCAGACTTTGCAATCTGCGCCATCGTCACCTCATTAGCATCAAATCCTGCAAAGACTTTACGAACGGCTTGCTCAATTTTATCCAAAGTTGCGGGCCGCATATCGGATAGGGGCGCTAGAGATCGAGTTTGCGTGAGGCTATCTGAATGATTAAAGGTTTTCATATTTATCGCTTCTTAAAGTATTGGCTATTTGATACGTCCTATCAGTTAAATGATTTGCTCAGTAGTTTAACGTGATTAAATCAATAAGTAATGTAAATTACCATTTTTGTTTAATTGATTGCGAAGTGGTTTTTCGTAGCCTAGTATAAGACTCATGTATTAATAAATACAAAGAATTTATAGCATATCTATAACGGTAATATAAATTACCATAATTCACAAAATGGCTTAGCTATAGTCAGTTCAATATAATTTCGATACAAGGAAACCGAGTGCAAGTTATACATTAGTATGCTTAGCGAGGATGACGCTGTAGCGGATTTATATAGACTTGACTATATAGTTGGCATTCACTCCACCTTGTCAAGGATAGACATTATGAGTATCGAAAAATTCACTCCGAACTGGATGACCGAAGAGCATCAGATGGTGCACGACAGTGCCCTAAAGATGTTCCAATCTTGGGATCCCAAAGACGAGCAGTGGCGCAAAAACGGCATGATCGATCGCGATGCGTGGGAAGAGGCGGGAGAAATGGGGTTTCTGTGTGCTGCGATACCAAGCGAGTATGGCGGCGGCGGTGGTGATTTTGGTCATGAGGCTGCGCTTATCTACGCACAGACTGAGGCCAATCAATCGGGATTTGGTGGTATGGTGCACTCAGGCATTGTCGCGCCTTATATTTTAGACCACGGTACTGAGGAACAGAAACAAGCGTGGCTACCAAAAATGGCAACGGGTGAATATATCGGCGCTATCGCCATGACCGAGCCTGGCACTGGCTCCGACCTGCAGAACATCAAAACCTATGCAGTAAAAGACGGTGATGACTACATTATCAATGGTTCTAAGACTTTTATCACCAATGGTCAGCACGCCAATCTCATCTTGTTGGCATGCAAAACAGACCGTGAAAAAGGCGCGCAAGGCGTCTCACTTATCATCGTAGAGACGGACAACGTAGAAGGGTTTGAGCGTGGACGCAATCTCGACAAGATTGGTCTTACCTCTCAAGATACCTCAGAGTTGTTCTTTAGCAATGTACGTGTGCCGCAAACCAACCTATTGGGCACGGTAGAAGGTATGGGTTTTATACAGATGATGCAAGAGCTGCCACGTGAGCGCCTCATCATTGCGCTATCAGGGGTTGGTTCGATGAAGCTGGCGATCAATCTAACCCTAGATTATGTAAAAGGTCGCGAAGCTTTTGGTAAGCCTATTTGGAAGTTCCAAAATACGCGCTTCAAGATGGCAGAGTGCTATGCCGATTATCTCGCTGCCAGCAGTATGTGTGATGCGGCAGTCGATGCAATGTTAGATGGCAAACTGTCTGTACCGCATGCGTCACTGATCAAATACTGGGTCACCGAAAAACAGTGCGAAGTCATCGACGAATGCGTACAGCTGTTTGGTGGCTATGGCTATATGACAGAATATCCTATCGCACGTCTATACGCTGATGCGCGCGTACAAAAAATCTATGGCGGTACCAATGAGATTATGAAAGAGCTAGCTTCACGATTTATGTAGACGCTTATATTATAAGACTACGATAATTATTGTTTATTTACAAAATAAAAAAAGGATTTTTTATGACTGAGACTGCATATATTTATGATGCGATCCGCACGCCACGTGGCAAAGGAAAAAAGGACGGCTCCTTGTATCAGGCATCACCGATTTGGCTGACACGCATCTTATTAAAAGAGATGCAACAGCGTCACAACTTGGATACCAGTTTGGTCGACGATGTGGTGCTTGGCTGTGTGACGCCAGTGGGCGAGCAAGGTTCTGATATTGCCCGCATTGCTGCTATTGATGCTGGCTGGGCGCAAAGTGTGGCAGGTCTTACCTTATCTCGTTTTTGTGCCTCTGGTTTAGAATCTATCAATTTAGCTGCGGCCAAAGTCATGTCAGGTATGGAAGACATGGTAGTGGCAGGTGGTGTGGAGTCTATGAGCCGCGTGCCGATGGGCTCTGATGGCGGGGCTTGGTACATGGATCCGCGAGTCAATGAAGCGACGCATTTCGTACCGCAAGGAATAGGTGCGGATACCATCGCAACGCTCAAAGGCTTTAGTCGTAGTGATGTCGATGCCTTTGCCACCGAGTCGCATCGCCGAGCGGCACAGGCTTGGGAGAGTGGCTATTACGACAAATCGGTCGTCCCTGTCACCGATATCAATGGCATGATGCTATTGGATAAAGACGAAACCATCCGTCCTAATACCAATGTCGAGACCTTAGCTGGGCTAAAGCCTTCCTTTATCATGCCGGGAAAAATGGGCTTTGATAGTGTGATATTAGACCGATACACCACGATAGAAACCGTCAATCACGTGCATCATGCAGGCAACTCTTCGGGCATCGTCGATGGTGCGGCCATCTGTTTGGTCGGTAGCGCGGCAGCTGGTCAAAAAGCAGGGTTAAAACCACGCGCCAAAATCACGATGGCGTCAGTCATTGGCTCAGAGCCTGCCATTATGCTGACAGGTCCGACGCCAGCTTGCCAAAAAGCTCTCGATAAAGCGGGCATGCAAGCTTCTGATATAGACCTTTGGGAAATTAACGAAGCCTTCGCTGCTGTCCCGATGAATACCGCTGATGATTTTGACATCTCGCTTGATATCGTCAATGTAAATGGTGGTGCAATCTCCATGGGTCATCCGCTTGGAGCAACAGGAGCGATGCTAATGACGACCGTCCTTGATGAGTTAGAACGCCGCGATCTACAGACCGCTATGATTACGCTATGTGTGGGCGGTGGCATGGGTATTGCCACCATTATCGAGCGCGTTTAACTTTTTCTAAAATAGACTAAAGCACAATTAGATTAAGAAATAATAGATAAAGAATCATTTAAGGGATAAAAATGATGACAAATAACCAGACAGCAGATAGCGTGACAGCCATTAATGCACTAGAAAACTTCTCAGCTCAGCGTGATGAGGATGGTATCGTCACTGTCACGATTGACCAAAGCAAACGCAAAATGAATGTCATCGGTGGCGGTTTTACAGAGTCGTTCGCCACGATAGTTGATAGTTTTATCAAGGATGGCACAGCCACAGGCTTGATTCTCACATCGACCAAAGACACCTTTGTGGTTGGTGCAGATATTGATCAATTGAACCAGATAAAGACAGCCGAGCAAGCATTTGCACTGACTGAAGAATTAAAAGGTAGTTTGCGTAAGCTTGAGACCTCAGGCAAACCTGTCGTCGCTGCTATGACAGGAACCGCATTAGGCGGTGGTTTAGAGTTGGCACTTGCCTGTCATTATCGTATTGCCATTGACACGCCTAAGACCAAGCTAGGTTTGCCTGAGGTGAAATTGGGTTTGCTACCTGGCGGCGGTGGTACTCAGCGCTTACCGAGGTTGGTCGGTATTCAGACGGCATTGGAGCTCATGACGCAAGGCAAAAAATTAAGACTAGCAGCGGCAAAAGACATTGGACTTATTGATGCAATAGCTACTGATCAAGCAGATATGCTGAAGCAAGCAAAAGACTGGATTCAAAATAATCCAAGTGCGCAGCAGCCATGGGATAAGAAAGGCTTTAAAATTCCTGGCGGCGATAGTAAGCATCCAAAGGTGGTTCCTATATTCTCTATCGCCCCAGCCATGGCCAATCAAAAGTCACATGGCAACTACCCAGCGATTACTCATATCATGTCTTGTGTGTTTGAAGGATGCCTCGTGGATATCGATACAGGGCTTGAGATCGAGTCGCGTTATTTTGCCGCTTGCGTACTGTCCACTGAATCTAGAAACATGATCAACACCTTATGGACGCAGCTGAATAGCATCAAAAAAGGTCAGTCTCGTCCTCAAGGGTTTGAACGCACAACCACCAAAAAAGTCGGTATTTTGGGTGCTGGTATGATGGGTGCAGGCATTGCTTATGTCACTGCCAAAGCAGGGATAGACGTCGTTTTATTGGACACAGAGATTGCCAATGCTGAAAAAGGTCAAGCGTACTCTGCTGATATTTTGGATAAAGCCATTAGCAGAAAGCGTGCTACCGAAGAGAAAAAACAAGCTCTCTTAGAACGCATTATGCCAACCGTTTCTTACGATGATTTGGCAGATTGTGATCTTATTATCGAAGCAGTGTTTGAAAACCGAGAAATCAAAGCCAAGTGTACCCAGCAAAGTGAGGCAGTGATTTCAAACACGGCCGTCTATGCTTCTAACACCTCAACGCTACCGATCACAGGACTGGCAAAAGCCAGCACTCGTCCAAACCAATTTATCGGTCTGCACTTTTTCTCGCCAGTAGACAAGATGCCGCTGGTTGAGATTATCATGGGCGAGAAAACCGACGATGCAACGTTGGCCCAAGCTTTCGATTATGTTGTGCAAATAGGTAAAACGCCTATCGTCGTCAATGACAGTCATGGCTTCTATACCTCGCGGGTATTTGGTACCTATGTGTCAGAGGGCATTGCGATGCTAGGAGAGGGTGTGCATCCGCGTAGCATTGAAGTTGCCGGACTGAAAACAGGTATGCCAATGCCGCCGCTAGCATTACAAGATGAAGTGTCATTAAGCCTCGCATTGCATGTCAGCGAACAGCAGCAAGCGGATATGGTAGCCGAAGGTAAGCCAATCGTAGTGCGTCCTTCTTATGACATACTAAAAACACTGGTCAATGAGCATGGGCGCGAAGGTAAGAAAAATGGCAAAGGGTTCTATGACTATCCAATAGAGGGTGATAAGCATCTATGGCCTGATCTGATAAATTTATATCCGCCAAAATCAGAGCAACCGTCGCAGCAAGATTTGGTTGATCGCCTGATGTTTATTCAAGCCAATGAATCTGCTAAATGCTATGAGGAAAATGTTGTGCGCTCAGTAGCTGATACCAATATAGGGTCTATCTTTGGTTGGGGGTTCGCACCGCAGCATGGTGGTACGCTACAGTTTATCAATGCAATGGGTGTTAGTGCGTTTGTTGAGCGGAGTCGTGAGCTGGCTGCGAAATATGGTGAACGTTTTGAGCCAGCTCAAATCTTGCTAGACATGGCAGTCAAAGGCGAGGCGTTCTCTGATGACTGATAGATATGTATCAAATCCTGATCAAATGAAGGACTGTCTACAAGGGTTACGAGTGATCGATCTGACTCGTAATCTACCTGGGCCTTTTGCCACGCGCCTGCTTGCGGACTTAGGCGCGGACGTTCTTAAAATCGAGCCCAAACAAGGCGATCCTGCTCGGGTATTTGGTGAGCTCTTCGCAGCTCTGAACCACGGTAAGACTACCGAAAAATATGACTTTCATGACGCTAAAGCGATTGGAGCTATAAAAGCACATCTTAAAGAAGCTGATGTGATGCTAGATAGCTTTCGCCCAGGTATTTTGGCAGAAATGGGACTAGATGCTAAGACCTTGCATACCATCAACCCAAAGCTAGTAATGGTATCTATTACTGGTTATGGCTTAGCAGGCAATTACGCGAAAGAAGGTATCTATTTAGAAGATGCTGACTCAAAAAATAGCTCTCAAGTGAATCATGACTGGTCCAATAAGGCAGGTCATGATATCAACTTTATGGCCATGAGCGGTGTGCTGGATCAGTTAAAAACAGCGCAGGGTGAGCAGGCCATGCCCAATATCCAGTTTGCGGATTTGGCAGGTGGTAGTGACACAGCAGTGATAGCACTGTTGGCTGCCGTATTTGCCGCCCAGCGTACTGGCAAAGGACGACATATTGCGATTAGCATGACGCATAGCCTTTACAATCATATGATTATGCCAAAGGTGACGGGTAAGCTAATCAGTCGTTTTTCAGGTGACAATTCAAATAGTGCTTCAAATAATACTTCAAGTACAGCTCCCATGCCACAGCATGACTTTTTAGGCGGTGCATTACCATGTTATCGACTGTACCAAACCGCTGACCAGCGCCATATGGCAGTTGGTGCATTGGAGTTGAAATTTTGGCAAGGTTTATGTGAGGTATTGGAGCTGCCGTCGCTTAAAGAAATACACTGGCAGCTTGGTATCATGCCAAATAGGCCTGAGAGCCAAGCAGCGACTAAAACCATAGCGGAAAAATTCGCCAGTCAAACGCTTGAGCATTGGCAAGGTGTATTTGCGGCAACGGATGTCTGTGTGACCCCCGTGCTGAGTCTACATGAAGCCAAGGTTCACCCTTTGTTTGCGCATCAAGATGAACATCAGGCAACCTCAGGATGGCAACAGGTGAATTAACAATTAGTATGTAAGTAGCTTTAGATAAAAGTGAAAGTTGGATTAGCACTTGAAGGCGATATTAAGCCGCTGCTGGCTAGTATCGTCTTTTTAGTCTGTGTTATTTAGACTGCATTTCTAAATGAGAGTGATTGAACTTGTATATTTATAACTGTCTATCTAAAATTGCCTGAATAAGAGACAATACACCTATAAATCCTAAAGTCTTACGGTACCGAAAAATAGTAGCACGTTCAAAGGCTCTTAGAGATTGAGCAACACAGACATTTAATAAATTTAACTTAAGTAAAAAGGCAGTTTTGAATGACCAAACATAACCCGTATAATTTTTTACCTTTGCAGCCAACAGGTAGAAACGAGACCAATACTGCTAATACCTATGCTCCTGAAGATATGATTAAAATATACGAGCAGCAGTTTCTCATTCAAGTGCCTGAAGAAGAGCTGACCGAGTTTTTGCCAGCGTTAAAAGCATTCTATGATATCGATAATCATACCTTAGATGTCAGTGCCATTATTTTTGATGCAATCGCAGACTCTGCTATCATTTATAATCATAAAATCAAAGTCGGCGACTATCAGATATTAGGTGAGTTGATAGAAGAGGCGATTGAATATGATGAAGACAACAAAAGTGATGAAAGCGCTGAGAGTGAAGAGATTCAAGCCTATACGTTAGAGTGCCAACGTACTTTCTTCATTAATGATGTAGAAATACCTTATCATTTCAATCTATTTATTTATGGTGATGGTTATTCTACTTTAACCAAAAAAGAAACCGTACTAGAAAAAATGTACTGGTTTGTCAGAGGTAGATTTGAAGAGGATTTATTAGATGACGCTGAAGATAACGACAGCTTAGAATCTATTAATTCGCAACTAGCCAGTTTAGGTATTCGTGAAATGGATCTGACGACTGTGGATGAGATAATCAGCTATGTAGAAGGTAGCATCATTGACGATCCAATGGTGGACGAGCTTAACAAACTGTTAGATGATGCTGAGTAGTGTGGAAGATAAGTTAGTAGAGTAATCAGCAAAAGAACAGATTTGAAAAATTATATAGCTGAAAAACTAGAAAAAAGCCTCACTGCTCGTATGATGAATGGTGAGGCTTTTTAAATTTCTAACCTCATAAACCAGTTCTTTCGACATCATCCAAAATTACATGACGCGATACATTTCTAGGTTTTTACCCATCTCCCCTCAAAGGGTCAGTCGATTTCATATATAATGTGAGCTATTTCGTTATTGTTGATCCATTCAATTTAGGCTTTTTTCTTAGCAAAAAAAGCTTCATATCAGGTAAAACGGTGCTTTATGTTCAACGCTTCCTCGACTCGTTTAAATAAATACATCAGCGAAAGTGGTATTTGCTCTAGGCGAGACGCTGACCGCTTTATTGAACAAGGTAATGTATATATCAATGGCAAACGTGCGTCGGTAGGTGATCAGGTGGTCGCTGGTGATGCAGTAAAAGTCAACGGGCAGCTTATTGAGCCACGAGAGCCGGATGATTTTATTTTTATTGCGTTGAATAAGCCAGTGGGTATTGTGAGCACCACGGAAAGCTCTGAGAAAAATAATATTGTCGATTTTGTGCGACATAGTTTGCGTATTTTTCCGATTGGTCGTTTGGACAAAGATTCTCAAGGTTTGATATTTTTGACTAACAATGGTGATTTGGTCAATAAGGTACTACGTGCTGGTAATAATCATGAGAAAGAGTATCTAGTTACAGTAAATAAGCCGTTAACTGATAGTGTTATCGAAGGTTTAGCGGGCGGTGTGCCGATGCTTGGCAAGATGACCAAAAAATGCCCAGTGACTAAAGTGGCGCCTAATGTATTTAACATCACGCTCGTTCAAGGTCTAAACCGTCAAATTCGCCGTATGTGTGAGCACTTTGGCTACGAAGTCGTCAAGCTTGAACGTACGCGGATTATGAATGTAAGTCTCAAGGGTCTTCCTGTTGGTGACTGGCGAGACTTAACCCCAAAAGAGCTGTCTGTGTTACTTAAATCTGTAGAAGACTCTTCTTCACAAGACAATCACTCAAACAAGAAATCTCGCAATACGCCACGAAAAAAACCTCGTGCTGATGCTTCATCAAAGTCAAAACCATCTACAAAATCGGCAGGGGCAGCAAAGGGGCGTAGCAAATACGCCAAAGATGATGCTAGAAAACCAGCAGGTTCTAAAGGTAGGGATGGACGTCCTACTGGTCGTGGTAAGCCGTCAGGGGGTAATGGTAAGTCCGGAGGCAATGGCAAACCTACTACCAATGGCAGGCGTCCTTCAAAAGGAAGAGGCTCTTCACGGTAATAATTTTTCACAATGTGGCCACTATATTTATTTCTAAAATAGCAGTAAGCTAAATAAATTTAGTCTTAACGAGATCATATTATGTTTAAAATAAAAGTAGAGCGCATTGTCAAAAAACCGATTGATGAGGTATTTGAAGCACTGAGTGACCATGCCAGTTATGGCTCATTTAAAGCGGTGGGGGCTGCTAAGTTAGTAGCTGAAGGTAATGAAGAGCGCAATGGCGTCGGGGCTTTACGTAGCATTCAAACGGGACCTGTTAAGTTCTGGGAGCGGATTACGGCGTTTGAGCGTCCTACTCATATGCAATACCAAATCGAGAAATCTAAACCTATAAAAATGCAGCATGATAAAGGTATCATTGATTTAAAGGACTTGGGCGATGGCACCACACACGTGACTTGGGTATCTGAGGGTCGATTGATTGTACCACTGCCATTAGTCGGTCGCCTATTTGACCGTCAAATGCAGAAACAAGGAACCATAGGGTTTAGTAGCATCCTCAAATCCATAGAAAGCCGCTAATCTAGCGGCAATGTTGGGTTTTTTGATATTACTTTCTACTGGTGGCTTATTTTATCTGAGCCATCACTGTCAGTTTTAATTCGCTTTATTTTTAGCAGCTTCAATCTCGTTAAAACGCGCTAACTGCTCTGGCGTTGCTTTCTGTTGATATTTCTCTTTCCACTCAGCATAAGGCATACCATAAACAAGCTCGCGCGCATCCTCGTAGTCGATGCCAATACCACGCTCTTCACCAGCCGCTTTATACCATTTGGATAAACAGTTACGACAAAAGTCGGCAAGGTTCATCAGTTCGATATTTTGTACATCTTTACGTTCATCTAAATGAGCTAGTAAGCGACGAAATGCCGCGGCTTCTAGCTCAATGTTTGATTCTAATTTTGCCATAATATTTTCCTAATTGTAGTTGAGCTACTTCTAAACCAACATGATACTAACGACATAAATATTGCGCAACCTATGTCGTTCTATATTAAAAACGTGCACATCGAAACTCATCATAGCTTCGGCTCATTTGTTTAAACCTTTTTAATCATAATATTAAACCATGCTTTATTTCTATTCGTTCTTTGATCAATCGTAAGCCAAGTTTCTTCTTTGAACTTATGATTGATTTTTTGCTTTAAGGTTTCCCAGCATTCTTCATTCATATCGCAGAAAAAACGTCCATTATCAACGTACTCACTATTGCCATACTTGAAAGATGCGTAAAAACTACCTTTATCTGTCAGCGTAGTAAGCAAATTATCTACTAATTCAGGAAGCTCTTTAGAAGGTACATGAAGCAGCGAAGCACATGCCCAAATACTCGTAAATCGTTTATACCAATTTTGAAATGGAATTTGCTCGAAAGTTAAGCATTGCCAATAAATCATATTATTGTGATGGATTTTTGCCCGCTCAATCAGCTCTCGGCTACCATCAATAGCAGTAACATTGAAGCCTAAGTTAGCAAAGTGAATACTGTCACGACCTGAGCCGCAGCCTAAATCTAGTATGTTTTGCTGGTGTACTGGTCTAACAGGCAAGTTGTCTATAAAGGGTTGGTATAGTCGATGCATATCCACACTAATGGTTTGCTCAAAGAATGAATTTGCGTTGCTATTATAAAAATCTAGGGTATTTGATTGATTTATCATGGGCTATATATCGCTGTTCATTATTAGAAGAGACTGTTTCCTTGCTGTCTAGGTTGCCAGACATGAATCAAATGTTCTTTTGAAAAGTTGAAGGACTTCTGCAAAAACTGTTGACGTGTCTTCTCATTTATACCCGTTTGATTGATTAAGGTTTCGCGTAGTGGGTGGTGACTGCCAATCAAATATTCGTTGCGTGTATGTAGTCTTTTCAACAACTCAATATTAGGTAATTTAGCAGCTTTACCATCTATACCACGGTTGCAATTAGAGCAAGCAAGTACTAAATTCCAAACCCCATCGACATTAACTGGCCGACAGCAACTAGCGGTTGCTACTTGGGCTTTTAAAGTATGCGGAAAGAAGTGGTCAACGTCTGCTAGCATCACATCATTAGAAGCAATACTGATTTCTGTAAAGCAGTAAAAGCATCTGCTCTTTTGATATCCGTTTAATGCACCTCTTGAACTGGTAATATCAATGCGGCAATGTTTAGTATCTTTAGTAAATAGCTGTTTGGTATCTTGGTCAAATTCAACTGAAATTAAACCTTTATTAATATTGAGCTCCCACGCTTTTTCTACCAAGTTCCAGCGTGATTCCGTCTCAAGATTTAAACTTTCTGCTGATCTATCAAATACATGAAATAATTTGAATAAGTTATCTGTTAGACGTATCCCTTTATTGTGCTTACGCTCGTCAACAAAAAACTCTTCATCAATTACATCATAAAAACGTTCTTGCACTGCTTTAGTATTGACTACATGAAATGCGTCCAAAACGTATTTAAATCCTTCTTTATTCGTGACATGAATGAGTTCATCTTCGCTAATCTGTTGATGGTTGAATTGAATGCAAGCATTGATAAACTTACTACTATTAAAAGTGCTTTGTTTAGGGCTATGTTTTAGATGTTCACATAGATGAAAGGCGTAGGGCAGCGCTAAATCTTCGAGCGAAATCAAGTCAGAATCTCTCTCTAAGCTGACATCGATTAGAGTTTTGGCAAGCGCGAATTTATAAGAAGCAGTGTTTCTACCAAACAGAATAATAGCTCGCCAGTAATTTTCTAGCGTGGGCTCAACGTCTATGAAGTTCATGAATGGCTCAATCTGTCGTTAATTAGAATGGACTGTAGTGATAGTCAACTCTAATAGTACTATAACTTTGACAATTGAAATGATATTTCCACTTTAGAGGGTTAGTTCGAAATGGTCACGTTTTGGTCACGGTGCTGATTTTGAGACTTTTATCTGGTTAGATTAACTTAATGATTTGATTGGGTAATAAGATACAGAAACGCTGTAGCCCCTGAAAATTGGACAAAAAAAATCCTCACTTCTTATTCAAGAAGTGAGGATTTTAGTGCTTTTTCAAGCCATATTTGGAGCGGGAAACCCCAACCTTGGCAAGGACGCCGACCAAAGTAACATTGATATTAATAAACCTTAAACCTATTACTTTAAAGGGTTTAAGGTTTTTTTATGTATACAAATATTTATGAATAACAGGTATTTTAATAGATTAAATATATTTATAGACACTGTTATATTATGGTAATATGACACCAACCAAATATTAATTATAGCATACCTACCCTATCGGCGATAATTGATTTTGTACGGTACATGCAACTGACATATGGACATGATCATGGCAAAGCTAGCTAATAAGACAATGAGACGAAGCGTCAAGAGTATTAACGCATCGGATGAATTAATAGTGCACGAATGTGCCATTAAACCGTACCAAATATTCTGTGAGTTAATTGAGGCTGAGACTAATGAGTTCGTCTCAAGTAACACGCTGTTGTTGGAAGTCGTAGATGAGTCTGATCAGTATAGATTTTTTGATGGTTTTAGAGAGGTAAGTATTCTGACGAACAGCTCTGAGATATCTATTAGAAGAGTAATTCTATCCAATGCCGAAATAGAGCGGCGCGCTTGGTCTTGTCTTATGAACGAGTTTATAAACTTAGATCCTATTAATCCAAATATTTTCAATGCTATAAAAAATAGTATGCCTATTCAGGTGCAAAGAGCGCTATTTGATAATTCTCTAACTATACAGCGTATTTTAGATATTAAAAATATCGAGCGTTATCAATATGATTATCAGGTGAATCTCATGCATAACCAATACGCTAGTGAAATCCCTTCATTCTCCGAATTAATTGATGAGGTGCGCTATGCTGACAGTAAGTAATGTGAAAAAGTTAATACCAGCCACTGACGATGTTTATACCGATGATCTTAGTAATTTCTTTTTAACAGTTGCCAATTTAGTCTCAAATGAATTTATGGACATCACCATTGAGGTTGAACAATTAGAGTTTTTGACTTCAGCATGTTTAAAAAAGATATACGACTCATACAAAGGTAAGTTGACTAAGCCCGAAAATTTGACACGAGCATTTATTGCTAGTACTTATCATCTACCAGAACTTAATGCTGGTAGTCCAAGTAAAGAATGGTTATGGGTCGCTAAATTGAGCCATTTACTAATCTATTTTGCTCAAAATGACTTGCCTAGACGTATTGGTGAGACAACGGCTGAAGCTAGAAAATGGATGAATCCAGTAAGTGGTAATTACGGTATTTGGAAGCATTGCTATTTAACACTACAAGCTGATACGTTACAGGCTACCTATGAAAGGTTTGAAAGTTATCGAGTCGAACTAGAAAGCAATAATACTCCTACTCTCAAGTCATTTATCAAAATTTATCGAACTATTGACTTCGCATTCAACAATAGGGATAGCATAACGCGCACTTCCTTAGGCAGAAAACAGACTAAACAGAGCAAAATTGATGAGCCAAAAATTGAGTATGTGACGCAAACGGATGTAGATGATGATACAGATGAGCTAGTATCAATCACAAGCTTTGAGAAAACAGAGAGTGGTAATGATATTAATCGTGAGCGATTAGATGATCCAATTCCTGATTTCAATTATATCGAGCAAAAAACTCTAAAAGAGACCGAGAAGTTCTCAAGTAATCAGATTTATCGAAGAACGCGAGCGAAATTTGCGCATGCAAATAAAAATGAGAGGTTTGTGAGTAGCAATATCCGTCAGTTACCGTTAACTGCTATTAAAAATATAGCATTTAAATTGTGGCAGTGGTTCGATGACTATAATGACAGTGAAGCTGATAGGGACAAAAAACGAGCTATAGCTTATTTGCTACTTTCTTTATACACGGGTCATTCAGTCGCTAGATTAGCTGATGATATTAACAATAATCATAAAGAGCTCATTGATATCAGTGCTCGTAAAGCAAAGTACGAATTTATCATTAATCTAGATATCACGCCGCTACGAATTAGAACTACAGGAATAGAGTCAGTTATTGCTAACCGATTGACACAGTTCAAGCTACCAATACCTGAGGCATTGGGCATATTTTTAACTTATAAAGGTTATCCGGATTCAGCCTTGATTAATGAGGTCATTGCTGATCTACGAGTAACTTTAGAGCTGCCAGTTATTAGTTTGGTTAGAATTGAAAAGTCTCTGTACACCATTATCATTTATGAAGTTGGTAGCACTCAACTGGCGACTATCATTACTTCACGTAACAGTAGAAAAAGAGCTGATACTTGGTATAGCTCGCACGATCTTAAGAAGGTAAGAGCAGTCTATCATGATGCGATTAAAATCCTTACAGAGCGCTGTAATAAAGAAAAATTTAGCGTCGTTGAATATTTATCCAATGTAGTACTCAGTGATGATGCTATTGGCAGTCAAAACAGCCCTGACTATCCGATAGTAAGGCTGTTCATTAACTATCTGTATCAAAAGGTAGTAACCACCACAAATTATAGAGAAAAATTCAATTTTTATAACTTGTGGTTGTGGCATGTGTCCCTTTTACTGACGTCAGTAAGAGCAGTGGAAGGTGCACCAGGTTATTTAAAACAAATAGATCTGCAAGCAGGTATTGCTTGGATTTCTGATAAAGAGGAAAGGGTAACAGGTAATAGTCAGCGCCGAGTGCCCATTTGCTCATTTTTGACAGAAGCTATTCAAAACTTTTTATATTATATAAGTGGCTTTGCTAAGCGTTACGGACGGTTAGATCCTAACTTCAATGTTGAAGTTAATAAAATTATGACTTCTGAGCGCCCACTACTAAATTTTATAGATAAAAAAAGTGGCTTTCATTCTTTGCGTCCTGCTATTGTCAGTCAAGAACTGGGTGAAAACTTTCGCTTTAAAATAGACTGGACACGGCACGTTGGACAAAGGTTTTTACACGAATTTGGGTTGGATGAAGCAGTGATCTTAGCGATCTTTGGTCATGAAATGATAGGGCAAGAAGCATGGAGAAGAAACTCAGCATTGTCTATAGGGCACATACTAGCCGCTAAAAATACTTATCAACAGCTGGCAGTAAAGCTTGAACTACAGCAGGTTACTTTATGACAAAGACACAGCAAGATATTCTCTACGGTTATCTAAGACGGTCAGCAAAATCGCAAGATCAGCGCAAGCAGGCATTACAGTATACTAAAGAGCTGTGTCAAAACGCGTGGGATGCTTTTGTTGAAGAAAATCAGTACTCAGAGGCGATAACGGATGAGCAAATTTACGATTTATACGAATCAATCTACAAAGAGATTGAGAAAAATTTGTCAGCACATCTACTACCATTTGCATTGTTCGAACGTATGCGCTTTTTTGACAAAGTTAATGAAGTACGTCAAAAAAGATATCTGCCGTTATTTCCAAAGCCAATCATAGCTGTACGTCCACAGCGCCCTAAGAATATCAATGATTTCGATGAGTTTTTATACTTGCCTAAAGCCCAAAATATTGTCACACAAGCGTTTAATACATGGCAGAAAAAAAATACCTTTAGCGTACTTGATTGTGTAAGTTGGTTTTTATTTTCACTAGTTAGTTTTGCAGGTTATAACGATGAAAAGATGCTCAAGGCAATATACGAGTATCTCAAAGATAGTAAACCGATATATCAGTTATTTGACGACATGCTTATTATGCCACTCAGGCTATTATCACCTGACTATGGCAACGAGGTTACTCCTATAGAAGGGGGTAGAGATGAGGTGTATCAAACGCGCTTGATAATTATAGATGATATTAGCCGTTTGTGGCTGCTCAAGCTACAACACCAGCGTCAAGCGCAAAGCGATTTTCCTAAATACCGTCAAATTATTCAAAGGCTAGGTGAGTTTGTTGGAGAAAACTTCACAGTTAAATCAATCCATAAATCTAACTATTTGCAGCACATTGCAATCTACTGGCAAACGCTACCAGACGTGTATTTGGACATTCAACTAGTCCAAGTACTAACAGGTCAGCAAAAGCAAACATCAATATCAACATCGCAACTACTGAGGTATTTCCAGAGCATTAAAACACCTAAGGTTGTTCTGTCTGATGAGCATGTTAGTAAATTAATGATCGGGCCTAGTACTAGTAACAATGGTGATAACGCACTTGATGCTGTCAAAGTCGAACGGTTTAGGTCTGATGCAGTTAAAGAGATACGCACGATACTTAACAACGATAAAAAACAGGTTCAACCACAGCTAGTAAGTCTACTAACCCAAAACCTATATCCCAATCAACAACGATTGGTTAGATGGATGTTGGATCTGTGTATTAATGGAAGGAAAATTAATACTTTAAAGCGGTATTTGTCCGAGATCGGGAATGGCTTTATCGCAGGGACACGCACTGCTGACTTTTTACAATGGTCAAAACATGACTATCACTATATATATAACGAAATTATTGCAGAAAAGAACCCAAATAAATTAGGATATACAAAAACAGTTATTTGCTCACTGCATGATTCTTTAAAGAAGTATAACAAAGCGCCTGAAATCGACATCAGAGGAGGCGGTGATGCGCAAATAGTATCGAGCTACCTGATTCCTCAGAAAGTTTATCATACTATTCTTGATTGTATCGCTGAGCAACAAGTGCTGAGTGCGTACTATAAACAAGCGCTTAGTATTGTCATAATATTGTTATATCGTACTGGCATGCGTATCAGCGAGATTTTGGGACTACAAGTTACAGATATCGAATATGACAATCAAAGCTTTACCGAATATAACGTTATTGTTCGCCCTAACGCGCATCGAGACTTGAAATCAGATGACGGCACACGGCGAATATATTTATCAGTATTACTTTTGTCAGAAGAGCTAGAAGATTTTAAAAGGTTCTTTCACTTGAAAAAGCGACAGTCTTCTCGTTACTTATTTACTTTAGCGTATCAGTCCTCTGTTATGTCTCGTTATAGTATTGAGCAGCCACTAAAACGCATACTAGAAAATACTGCTTATCACGACATTACTCTGCACAGCTTTCGTCATAATGCGATATCAAATATGGCGCTTATACTTAGATGTAACCCAATGTTAGTCATGCAGTTCACAGATTATGATGAGATAAAAATCTATGATATTAAAACTCATTTTTTAGGTAGGGTGCGCAGCGTCTCGACAAATTACTGGGCCGCGCTAATGGAGTTTGCCGGTCATGCCGATCTCATCACGACTTTTAGCTCATATATTCATACCGCTGATATCGTCGCAAGTCATCAATTGCAGCAGGCTAAATTGACCCTGCCTTTGGATGTTGTTAATAAGTTGATTGGCACCAGTCGTATGGACTTAAAGCAGCATAACAAAAATGCTTTAGAGAGCAGGGACAACGCTGTTAATCTCAATCGTATCAGACAATACGTGAATCGTAAGGTTGATTGTGAAAAGTTGGTGCTTGCTAATGAAGCGAATATACCTCTATCAAGTAATAGTTCTATTGATACTGATAAAAAGCAGTATTCAACTGTGTTCGGTAGATATAGCCGTGAAATGATAGAAAAGCTTTTATGGGACATTGAGGATGGTCAAACGCTAGGTGAGGCCAGTAGTTTAAACTTTAGGTACGATGATGCGTTAATGATTTATGAGCGAGCAGTGAGCTTAGTTAAAGATACTGAGGGTAATCTGAACCATAAACTGATCTCTAAAAAACGTAAACAACGCTCTGACCATATTTTACTAGCGCCAACACCGCTGCATTATCATGAAGAGCAAGCCCTAGTGAACTTATGCTTTAATAATCTTGAAAAATTATATGAGGATAAGGAGGGTCGGCGTAAGGTGAAAGAGATGCTTCAAGTATTCTATGAGAAGGTTAACAGCTCTAAAAGTGAGATTCGTTTTACTTTTAAGCAAAAAAAGAATTTTTATAAATACTTAAGTATTATGTGTCAGATACTACCAAGTAGGCATTGGCGCGTTAATATCAGCTTCCTTAAATCAGAGCCTTACCTCAATGAGAATAATAAAAATGTATATCGCTCTGTTGTTGATAAACCAGCTAAGCGTAAAAAAATGGAAGAGTTTGAAAAGGATATGCCTGAATTCGAAGGTGACCTAATTCATTTAGACACTTACAACGGCTATTCATTAACACTTATTAGTCCACTACAGAAAAAGGGTAGTACAAAACTATCTTCTGCTTTGATGAGTCATGTTTTGCATTTTTTGCTCATCGTAGATGGTTTGACTGATTGATAGCTCTATCTTATATATATGAATTTGACGGCAGGGGACATCAGATAAACAGAAGAATGAAGATTTTTTATAGAAAAAATGCATTTTTGGAAGGATAATCTTAACTTTAATGATAACATAACAACTGTTTGTTATTTATGAGGGCTACTTAAAAGTAATAGTAGTTGCACATAAATCAATATGAATTTGATATCAATAACAACTAACTCTAAAACCATATATTAAGTAGTCACCATGGAACTCATAAATTATATTAATTCGCTTCATAATCTTAATGCTTCAGGTACGAACAGCCTAGCAGAGTCTCAAGTCAACTCATCTTACTTTAAAGACATATATCATCCTTTTCCCATCGTTGAATCTTTGAAGTCAATTATTTCTGAAGATCAGGATGCTGTCATCATTCTAACCGGTCATGCAGGGGATGGAAAATCTACAATAGCATTTGAGTTGCTGAGAGAGTTAGGTACAGAACACTATCCACAAGGATATCAATTCAAAGAGCACGAATACCTCGAAAAAAACGAATTAAACGTACTCAAGGATATGAGTGAACTAAGTTTAGAAAATAGAAGAAGTTGGTTAAGAAAAGCATTTAACTCATCAGGAAATTGGTTGATTGTAAGTAATACAGGCCCTTTGTTAACTTCAATAGCTAGCTCATTGGAAAAGACTAATTGGACTTCCAGTTTTAAAGCTCACCAAATAGAATCTAAAATACTAGAATTTCTTGATAAAGATATTGCTATTGAAGATATAAGTAACTTAAGACTAGATGACGTCAACTCAAAAGCATTTTATATTGTAAATATTGCTAAGTTAAATAATATAGAAGTGGCCTTGAATATTTTCAAAAATATTATTAACCATCCAGGGTGGCAGCAGATTATACAAGAGCATCCCACTCATCCTATTATTATTAACCATATCACCATCAAAAATCACTATCAAGATGTCGAAGAAAGTATTCGTTTAACATATCTGTATTTACTGAATTATGAAAAGCGTATGACTTTGCGACAGATGTTAGCGCATTTAAGCGTTTCTTTGACTGCTGGTATGAGCCTATCAAATGATGATATACCATTTAAGAATAGTGCTGAAACTCTATTATTTAGCGATACTTTTTTCGGCTACATTGGTAATAGGATTTGGCATAAAGCAAAAGACTTGAAGGCGATAGATCTAGTTTCTCGAATTCATGCTGGCAAATATACAGGTATAGAAATTGAGAACTTTATTACAGATGAGAGCAAGTTTGAGTTAGTTAATGAGCCTTTAAAGTCTATTATTATAGAATATATCAACAGCGACAAGAAAAGTGAGTCCCATCACGAAAAAGCAGCGTTACGTAGAATTTTATTTATGTATGGTATTAATAAGAATAAAAACACTAAGTCTCTATTCTTAGGTTCCACAAGCATATACAAATTCAATAACTGGCAAATAAACCCTAATAGTTTTAATGATGAATCCAGAAGAGTTAAGAGATTATGTGAGAAAGCATTGAATTTATTTTATTCGGGTTCAGATGATAAGGATAATATTAATATCACGCTAAAGCGTTCAGATTCTTCAGTATTTCAGATCGCTCAATTAATGGTTTGTAGTATTGCTAAAAACGCCTTTCGTATTGATTACGATAATCAAAAAAAGTTGCCTTTTATACACTTAAAGAAACCTAAAGATTCAGAAGATGTTCGCTTAGACTTAAGCTTGCCACTATTAGATTACATTGAAAATATTGTGATTGGAGATGTTACCGAATCATTAAATCCTATCTATAAGACTCAGTTAGAACGTTTTAAATTAAGTCTTATCGATTATGCTCAAGACGTTGATGATGATGCAATTACTCTGGTTAGAATGAAGTCTGATGAAAGTGTTAATAAATTAGAAATATATTTTGAACAATCGGGCGATCACAAGATTATTAGAATGGAAGGGTAGTAATGACTGATATTAATGCAATTCAATTCCCTAGTGCTAGCTTTAGAGCTGATAGTAAAACCAATATTGCTATTCAAGTCTATGGTAGAAGATTCTTAGCTGACCAAACTCCTATAGAGTATTTATCAGAATTTCTCTTGGTTTTTCACTCTAAAAAGAGTGAAAAGAAGATTACTACCGATGAACTTAAAATAAACCAAAGTGAAAACTCATTTAATGTTAGTGAAGATAGTAGATATTATTTCCCAAAGTCTAGACTTCCACTTAAACTTTTTAGTTTTTTTAGCCAATCAAAGCTGGATACGCGTCACCCTGTTCATCAACAATCTTTTTTAGACGCTTTAGATGAGTTAGGAGCTAAAACTCAGCGAGGTCTGTCTGATGCAGAAAAAAATAACCTGGTAAATACACTACAAAATCTACTATATGGATTTGTTGGTGTTGCTAATAACCGAACATGGTCTACTTATAGCTTTATGCCAATCACTCCTAGTTTTCTTGGAAGAGAGGTAACCTGGCCACATTCTTCTGAAGAATATGAAAGTTGGTCAGATAGCGCTGAACGGTTCCAATTAGATCGTCATAATTTTATGGCTCGAGGTGGAGAAGCATTGTTTTTGCAGATAGCATTCTTATTTACTAATGATATTGATATTAAACTAACATTACAGAAAATTGAAGAAAATAGTGCTTATCAACATTTGGAATTTAATTTACTAAATTTAAAGCAGAAGCTTGAGAATGCGCTAGTAAAACTATTAAAAGACGAAACTCATCAATTAGAAGAAATCTGCAACTTCGTAGAAAGTACTTTAAGTGAATATGATATTGAAGATAACGATAATCGTTCAGCTACTCTCGCAACTATTCCTAAGAGTTACATTATTGAAGGCTTTTTATTCGCTAATGAAATGCTCAATTTATTAAGCTCTAAAATAAGTAAGCTTGAGAAAATAGAGCTGTTGCAGCAGCTTTGTGTACTCCAAGTCTTACGCTCTATCATGGCTCGTTCTACCCAAATTGATAAGAGTAATCAAACAACTGATAACTATCACGGAAATTATGCGTGGATTGTATGTAATCCTAGCGCGACCACTAAGGACAATATAAGAAAACTTGCTGAGTCCTCTTTTAGTAAGTCTGAAGAAATTATTTACAGAGTGATGCGTTCAGTTGGTAAAGAGAAAAATATCAATCCAAACGATTATACGCAAGTTGATAAACATAGCTCAGACGTATTTAGAAGAATGTCAAAAAATATAGGGTTAGTAATTCCACACAAAGGTTCAGGACAGCGTTTTATACTAACACCTAGCTTAATAAGACTGTTTGTATATTCTTTAATTGAAAGCGGGACACGTATTAAACTTAATGATTTTTTGAGTAGAATTTATACTCATTTTGGTATTGCTATAGAAGGTCAACAGATTCAAGAGGCTATTGCTTGGCAATTAGAGCGTAATGATGACTCAGTACTTAATATAGATGTCAGCTGGGTAGAAGAAGGTCTGAAGCAATCTGGACTATTAATCGAGCTATCAGATGCTATTTCAATAGTTAATAACCCTTAAAATTTATCTAGATAATGATTAATCAGCTTCAGCTATTAGATAAAAAAATAAATGATTAAAGAAGAAATAATTATGAACCTTTCAAGTGAGTTGTTTTTATCTGCTTACACTGACTATTTACAAAATACCATTGATAATTCATTAACTCATGCTGGTGAAACTAGAATTATCACTCAAAGCTTGATGCCTAATCAAGTACTGTCAATTTTTAAAAAAATGACAGTATTATATCCTGTAAGTGTTTGTGCATCATATTTGAAGGTCGCTCATGGCTTGGTTAAGTATTGGGAGACTTTAAAGCTAAGTAGTAATGATACTGAAGCTTTTACTATACTAAGACTTAACTCATGGTTGGATGAAGAAGATAAGTTAACTTGGTATCGTAATAGAACCACTGTTGATGAGGGCGTTGAAAGACTATTTGTTCTACTAGTAGGTATTGATCATACAACTGATAAAGGAGGACTCGCAGATTTCTTTGTTTGTACAAGTAACAAAGTTTGGGACTCATTAGGAGGTAATTATAATAAATGGTTAAAAGAAATAGCTGAAAACGAAGGTCTAACGCTTGGAGAGCAACATTATAATCAGCTAAATGATTATTTAATGTTGATAAACAGTCTAGTACCTCTGACATTGAGCCAAAAAGCAGACTTACTTGAAGAATGGTTAGCGAAGTACTCTTCAAATGACGAATATAGTGAAGACTATGATAGTTTGTTATGTAGTTTATTCTCAAGCTTAACTAACTTAGGTCTTCCTTATCTACATGTTGAGGATGATATAAAGTTGTTTAAGAGTAAAAAAGGCCATCAATATTTAAAAGCTGCTCATCAATTTATTTCTCATCGCCTATATAATCAAGGTAGTAGAAAAATAAAAGATCTTGATAAAATTAGAAAATACTTAATGGAAAATTCTGAATTCGAAGTATCTGATATATCAGGTAATAAAATAGATGCTAAGCTCTATTTTTCTTACATAGAAAACTTTATGCTTAATGCAGATAACAATTGCAAGTCAAAACTCATCGAAACAGATTTATTGCCTGTATTAAAAGCTTTAAATATAAAAGAAGAAAAGGAGGAGGCTTCTTCTAATACAAGTATACCTTCTTTCAATTGCCATAGCTTTGAAGCTGTATGTAAAGGTTTAAATTTTTCCTTAGAGAGATTTAGTAATGAGCATCAATCTCGTAGTATTTCGCTAGTTACTATTAGAATCAAGCATTTTCAGCACGATTTCAATAATAAAGATGCTCAAAATAATAATATAAATAAAGATGAGCTGGCTAGATGTGTATTGAAAGGAGTGTTGGGTGGTATAGAGGATTATATCGGGAATTTAGATTTAGCGATCGAAAATTGTGTCGTGGATTTTTTACCACTTAATAAAGATACCACTTATCGTTCGTCTACTTCCAATCCACATGTAGTTTTTGAGACAGAGATAGTTGGAGAAAGTACTGAAGTATATTTGTTTAAATGGAAGCTATCAGAGTTTCAGATCGAGCGGTTACATGTTCAACTCGCAAAAACAATACTACAAAAAATAGAGGCTAATAAAGGATGTCTTTTACCTATATTAGTCATGAACAAAAAAATCTATCAAGCAATTTATCATGCTTCAAATCAAGAAGAGGCTTGTCGCTTAACAAGTTTAGGCTTGAATGATATGAAAGTCATCGATATTTTCAAAGATTATGATTTTTCACAAGCAGAAGATATTCATTTATCACTTCAGAATTTAAGCAACACCTATATAAGTTTACTAGAATGTGTTGTCGATGAAGGATTATATGTTGCCAGAAATCAATCTCAAATATTTTTAAATGCCTATAGCTCCGTATTAAAAAAGATAATGGCATCTGAAGCCTATATCGCACAAGACATTAAAGAAAGATTCTATTATGGTTTCTTTATGACCGAAAGTTTAGGCTATAGTGGCTTTAATGCAATAGAGGGAGTATTAATTAATGCTTATCATCCGGCAGTATTTGAATTAGTCTCGGCTCAGATAGATTTTATTACTTTTGCTGTTTCTGATGTCTATAGTGGTTCAAACTATATATTTAACAAAAATAGTATTGATGATGTTTTTGTTCAGTCTGAGATTGAAACACCAGTCCTTGCCCTAAACCAAAAACAGGGTATTAGTACTCATGCGAAGTCTTTTAGTTGGCTGCATTATATTGGTAAGCCACTTGATGATAATATCGATTTATCTGTACAGGCTTTGCTGAAAGAAAATGATGATGAAGACACTCAGGATGTACAAGCTATTACTCCTGAAGAAAGTATTGTTTATAACACACTCAATGATTACCAGAAGGTCTACTTTCATGCAAAAGATGGACTACGTGTATTAGCAACAAATGTAACGAATCTACCCTCGCTACTAGCTGGAGTAACAAAATATTGCCAAGACTCTCTAATCAAAGACCCAAATCGTATTCATTATTCATTACATATTTCAGTCTATACCATTGGCTTATCCAAATTAACTGCAGTGAATACATTAAAAAACTGGCAAGAAGATTTAGTCGACAAGTTTGCTAAAAAGGACAAGGTTATAGAATTGAAAATTAGCCATTTTAATTCTGAAGTAGGTCATATCAAAAGAAGTTTAGAGTCAATACTTGAAATACAAGATGCAACCGGTCTTGGTTGCTTTGATATGGTGTTTAATTTTAGCTTTTTACAAAATAGAACTTACGGTAAGACTGATCCAGCACCTATTATATCCTTACAATCAAATGAGGATCGTGGCTTAATCTTTCCAATTATTTACTATCCAAAACCTATTATCCAACAGCAAGATAACCTACGCGAACTACGCCTTAGTCAGCGACAGATTGCCATCCAATCTGAACACGCAAACTTGACTGCTAACCTCGAGGTATCCAATCGAAGTGAAAATGAGCAGTATTTTGTCGTATCTAAAATGGAATATGAGCAAGCTGATATTGAGTTTATTGAAACGCTACATCAGATATCGCAGTGGGTAGTCAATATTGATGAATACTTTGATTATAATCTACTGCAGAAAGGTAACAATGAAAACCATAAAGTTATCAGTTTTAGTTCTGGTCATGGTCATTATGGCGAGCTAAATGTTACTTTATCAACTGCACACGACGCCCAACAGAAGCTTAAGGAAAGCATATATAATCATATTTCCGGTATCATGCATTATCTTCATAAAGAAACACTATTACAGTTAGTTGATGAAGTATTATGTCTGAATGAGTCTTTATCAGGTGTTGCTAATATTAAAGCGGTTCTAGGTAATAATGAAGCTGTAAGAAATTTGTATGGCTATGCGTTGTCTATCAAAGCAATCTCTAAACCAAAGGATTGTCTACTTAGCCAGTGGATACCTCTAGATTCATGCCAACACTGGTTTAAATTACAAGATAGCTATAATAGAGCAGACTTATTGCAGTTATCACTGAAATTAGATCAAAATAATAAGCCGATATTAAATGCTCATATTGTCGAAGCTAAAGTTGGCTCGCCAAATTTGGTAAAAAAAGCTGAAGATCAAATTGAGGCCAGCATCCACTATTTAAGTAAATTGTTTGCGCCAAAAGACAGTAAAAAAAGTAATCATGGCTATAATAGAAGATATTGGTGGGGACAGCTGCACAGGGCTTTAGTAATACGCTCACATATTAATCAGACCGAAGTTGAACAGCTGAATATTGCCCTTGAACGATTAAGCGAAGGTGATTTTACAATTCATTGGACATCTAGTGTAGTGATATGCCATACCGAAGATAATAGTAATGACTCTTCGATAATAGAAAAATTCTATGCTGATGAGTTTAATAATCTAGAAGAAGATTCAAAGAAGTATTTTGTTAGACAGTACTCAGAAGTCAGTTTTGAAAAAACTATCCTAAATAATTTTTATTCGGAAGGTTTTTCGGGTCCTAAAACAAAATCGATAAGTAAAGAAGATAAGAATGACAATGCCTCTAAATTTATTGTTAAAACGCCAACTATAGATATAGGTAGGGCAGATGGCTCTATTTTCGACGATGTATCTGTTACAAAATTAGCAACACGTCAGGCGACGATTGAATGTACAGTATCTGATACGTCTGATACGTCTGATACGTCTGATACGTCTGATACGTCTGATACGTCTGATACGTCTGATACGTCTGATACGTCTGATACTGTAGAGAATATTGAAGACAGAAAGATAATGTTCGGGAGAGAAGGTAGAAGAGAAAATCCGATTTATTGGGAATATAATCATGCGAAGCTAAGTAACCGGCACTTGCTTATTTTCGGCTCTTCAGGTTCAGGAAAAACGTATGCAATTCAGTGCTTACTCTCTGAATTAGCATTAGCAGGTGTTTCTTCTTTTATTATTGATTACACAGATGGATTTTTGAAGCATCAATCAGAACTTATATATCAAGATATCTGTAAGCCCCAAGAGTATTTCGTCATACAAGATCCATTGCCCATTAATCCATTTAAAAGTTACTCAACAGAAATCTTCCCTGGCCAAACTATTATAGAAAAACCTTTTCAGGTAGCGATTAGAGTAAAAAATATTCTAAATTCTGTATATTCAGACTTTGGAAGCCAGCAAGTTGCAATTATTGATAAGGTACTTGAAGCTGGGCTAACAGCTAACCCCCGCTACAATTTAGAAGGATTTGTTGAGGATTTAGAAGATGAAGGTACGCGGGGCGAAAGTGTTGCTAATAAAATTCGTACCTTAGTAAAAATGAATTGTTTTGATAACACTGCTTCTACTAACTTGTATGAAGATAAAGTACGTAAGGAACACGCTGTACAAATTATTCAGCTCACTCAGATTCCCAAAGATTTACAGAGAATTATTACTGAGTTTGTTTTGTGGGATTTATGGGCATATGTGCAAAAACATGGTCACAAGAGTAAGCCTATTACAATTGTGTTAGATGAGATGCAAAACCTTGATCATAGTGCAGACTCCCCAATTGATAAGCTACTACGTGAAGGCAGAAAATTTGGTATCAGTTTGGTTTTAGCAACGCAAACAGTTAGTAATTTTACTAATGAACAAAAGGATAGGTTGTTTCAAGCTTCTACGAAACTATTTTTTAAACCTGCAACTACAGAAATAAGCAGTTTTGCTGATCTATTATCTAAAGTCCATCCTGATTTGAAAAAAAGTGACTGGATTGAACAACTCAATAGTCTTGAAAAGGGTCAATGTTTCTTTGTAGGTTATATTGATGATGGAAAAGGCCAGTTTAAAGAAGTTGTGAAGAAATTAGATATTACTGCGCTAGAAGAGCGTGGCTTTAATAGCTATATCAATGATGAACAATCTGATTCATTTTTCATAGGTATATGATAAAAAGTCAGGCGTTGTAATCGATGAATAAAATTATTTAGTATAGATTCAAGTCCTAATAGGAAGCACACAAAACTCTTTGTGTGCTTTTTATGATTGTGCTTTTATATAGAGTGACTTCGTTGCAACTAGAAGTGATTAGTTGATATATACGAAATTTAGCTAACTTTCTTAACTTCAGCTATTATCATGTCTATTGCCAAATCAATCTCTGCAGTAGTAGTCATCCGTCCGATACAAATTCTAAATGCGCATTCAGCGAGTTCCTTTGGAACACTCATCGCTTTCATGATAGGGGAGTATTCACGACTCAAACCGTCGCAAGCGGAGCCAAGCGAAAAAGCGAGGTATGGTTGCAAATTGTTCAGCAGTTGCATGCTATCGAAATTTTCGATTGCTAAGTATAAGTTACCAGGGTGGCGGTCCTCCATGTTACCAAATACTCTAATTTCAAGCGTTTGATTCAAGCCATCTAACAAGGCATCTCTCAGTTTTTTCAATCGTAAAGCTTCAGATTCTCTAACCTCATCTAGTACTTTAGCTGCGTCAGCGAATCCAACAATCAATGGTACAGGCAATGTGCCAGCACGAAGACCATCTTGTTGGCCACCACCAGAAATCATAGGCATAAAATCAAGGTTCTGAAGATGCTTTGAATACAAGAGACCAATGCCTGATGGACCATATATTTTATGAGCTGATAGTGTCAGGAAATCCACTTCTAAGTCATGACAGGAAATATCAAGATAACCTGCTTGTGAGGCATCTACATGCAGCATCGCATCATAGCGCTGGCATAGCTCAGCGACTTGATAGATAGGCTGATTTGTTCCTATAACGCCGTTGGTCATCGTGCACGAAACCCATAGCACGCTATTCTGCTTAAACTTGGTCTGCAGATCCTGTAAATCGATAATACCGTCCGATGTGATGTCCACATAGAGTAGTTTGAGACCATGTTTACTAGCAGCTATCTCTAATGGGTTTAAGACGGATTTATGTTCTAAGTGACTGGTTAGGATGGTGTCTGCTTGTGGGTTCGTTTTTTCGGCAATAGGAATGCCTGAATAGATAGCTAAATTATTGGCTTCAGTTGCTCCTGAGGTAAATAACAGTTCTTCCTCGAAGCAGTCATATATATCAGTGAATATCTTAAGGCTATCACTGACTAATGTTTGCTTATTCCACCCAAAAGAGTGCCCATCTGAGTGAGGGTTTCCAGGCTGAGACCATATATCTTGCATAGCTTTAATGACTGATATATCGCATGGAGTGTGTGAATTATAGTCTAAATATATGTTTTTCATAATATTTTCATTATTTATTTGTATAGGATAGTTTTTAGGATAAAAAAAAGAGAATCTCATTACATAAAGTTAGTAACATGATATAATTTTGCATTGGAGAGTTGTTCCAATATAGAAAGCAACTATACAAGTTTATTAAAAATTATATGGATTGATTGAAATTTATGCGTTACTTTGCATCTTTGATAGATAATATAAAACCAACTCTTTCAGGCCATGATACTTTCCCATTAAGATATGGCTGGTTGAAAAAAGTCCATGATCAAATTGCAGTACAGCCAGAATCTGAGGAAATCGAAAACGTTTTTTCTCAAGACACGGCTATTGCTGACTTTGGTGTTGGTAAAAATATGTTGAATGCTATGCGATTTTGGTCAACACAGACGGCCATGATTATCAGAGATAATAGTGCTTATTATAATACACAGCCTACTACGATAATTGATGAAATTTCGAAAAACGATACTGTAGATGTAACTAAGCAACTCAATTTTTTCTATAACTCTGTCAATATTTTCGCTGACCATGGTTTAGACCCTTATCTAGAGTCGCCTTCGACCATTTGGCTATTGCATTTATGCCTTGTCACAAATCCTAATTTAGTAACCTACTATTGGCTATTTAATATCAATACGAAGTCAGAGTTAAGTCGAGAAGAATTTGCTCGATTATTAAAAGATTTTTTTAAAGATCATGGCTTATCTGCTCCTTCAGATTCAACCATAAAGAAAGATATTGAATGCTTAATTCAAAATTACACAACAAAAGCTCGTAAAGCGAATGATGATTTTGAAAATGTATTAGAAGGTCCGCTAGTCGAGCTTGGGCTATTGACTCGTGTTAATAAGCAAAATATTAGAGCGTTACGAGGTGAGAAGAACTCTTTGACGCTGCATGTTTTCGTTTATTCGTTAATCAACTGTTGGCGAATTCATAATGGGGCAGCTGATACCTTGTCACTAGAGATGTGTACTTATGACGAATGTTCTCCAGGTCGGGTATTCATGTTAGATGAAGATGCGATTATAGATTATGCAGAGCAGCTACAACACTCTACATATTCTTTGACGTGGACTCAGTCTGCTGGGATTCGCCAATTTCAAATAACTGATGGTAGTAGTCTTGATGCCATTTTTGAGCAATGCGTAGAGCATATGCGAAATGAAGACTATAGCCATTAATAGGTCCTAAAAAATATTTAATTACGGTATTTTTAATAAATTAATTATAGAGTTATAAATAGTCATGAATACTAGCCCTAATGTAGATAACTACCTTATTGACCACATAGAGCGAAATCAATATTTCCAACGCTCTATCAATATCTATGCTGATAGCAACAATAAAGGTCCTATCAGTAACTTTTACTGTACTGCGTCGTATGAACAAATTCTAATTAATATGATTGCTCATATAAACGGCGGACAGACAGCATTTACTTGGACAGGCCCGTTTGGATCTGGCAAGTCGAGTTTGGCCTTGTTTCTACAGGGCTTGGTAAGTGATGACAAAGAGATTGTGGAAATCGCATCTTCTAAGTTAAGTAAAAAGAATAAGAATGCTATTGTTAAACACTTTAACTCTAAAGACCAACAATGGAAAACGCTTAACCTAACAGGGCAAACTATAGCGCCAGAGCAAATATTTAAAGATGCGCTAGGATTACCCTCAAGTGCAGATGCTAAGGATATTTTAGAGGCATTGGATAACTATATCGATGATGAACAACGTCTGATTGTTTTTATTGATGAGCTAGGTAAGGTGTTTGATGGTGCAGCCAAAAGCCATCGTCCAGATGACATTTATTTTCTGCAGCAGCTTGCTGAATTTGTGAATAGAACCAATGGAAGAATGCTTTTAATTGGTATGTTGCATCAATCTTTTACAGCTTATGCACGTCAAGCAACTGCTAAAACACATAATGAATGGATGAAGATTCAGGGTAGGTTTGTCGATTTCGCTATTACATTATCGGTCGAAGAGCAGATTTTTCTTATTGGTCAGGTCATTAATATAACTAATGAACAGTTAGAACAATCCAAAAACAACGATGAGTTCACAACGCAAATCCAATCGCTAGTTGTTAATATTGCTAATTACCGTCAAACCAACTCAGAGAGTTTAACCAAGTTGCTAAGGAATGTATTTCCCCTACATCCGCTTGTAGCAATTTTACTATGTAAATTGTCTCAAAAGAATTTCGGCCAAAATCAGCGTAGTATTTTCTCTTTCTTAATGTCTTCTGAACCAAATGGGTTTGGTTATTATCTAAAAAACACTACGTTGGATGAGTTTGCCTTATTTAAGCCTCATCAGTTTTGGGATTATCTAGATAGTAACTTGAATAGCGCTATTATTGCTTCTGAGTACAGTAAGCAATGGCTACTGTCTCAAACGGCGGTCAACCGTTATGAAGGACTTGATGACGAGGCTGCTGTTAAGTTAATCAAAATAATTGCTTTGATTAGTATTTTCGCAGATGGTACAGGAGTGCATGCGAGTCCTGAGTTATTAAAGACACTACTAGATATAAATGAAGAGCAACTGAATCAGCTTATCAAGTCTTTAGAATCTGCTTCGATTATATTTTATAGTAAATTTAAACAATCCTACGTGCTGAGTGAAGGTAGCGACTTTAACCTAAACGATGCGGTGAGAGAACAGATTCAAGATCTTGACTCGCTACCATTTGAGCAGCTAGAACAGTTTGAACCTATCGTTGCAAAAAAACATTATCAACTTACTGGTAGCCTCCGTTGGATGGAAGTGAAATTACTTCCAGTGACCGATGCATCAGAAAGTGTACTTACGGGTCTGCAAGATAGTATCAATGCGTCGTTAGTCGGATACTTCTGCCTATTGATACCTAAAAATGATGAAGAAGTATTGTTGGCAACAGAGGTTTGTAAAAAAATAGATAACTCTGATGAATTTAATAATTTGGTGGTTGCCGTCTTAGATAGTCATACGATTATCATAGATATGTTAAAAGATAAAATCGCTTTAAGTAACATCTTGAAAAATGAAGAGAGATTGCTGAACGATAAGATTGCACGTCAAGAAACTGAAGGGCGTTTGGTTGAAATTGAAGATGCCTTGAATACGCTGCTTGATAAGAGTTTGAATGCCTCGAAATGGTATAGCAGGCATTTAGCAAGTCCTGAAACCCAGTTGAATCGATTCAAGCTTTCAGCACTTGCATCAACCATCGCCGATAAGCAAGTTACTGAAAATTTCATTTGTAATAACGAACTGGTCAATCGCAATAAACCCTCACCTAGCGCAAAAGGCGCTATTCGTGAATTGCTTAAACGTATGATTGAACGTAGTGAAGAAGCAAGCTTAGGAATTGATAAGTACCCACCTGAAAAAGGCATATATGAATCAGTTATTGTCAAAAATGGTTTGCATAAGGCGGATAGTGAAGGTAACTATTATTTTTCTAAGCCCGATGATATACAGTTACAGGCTATCTGGACGTGTGCTGATAACATCATTGCTGAGGCTAAAGGAGATCTGGTTACTGCTAAGGAGATCTACGAAGCCTGGCAGGCACCTCCTTATGGCGTTAAAGCAGGACTTCATGAAATTCTATATATTGCCTATATATTGTCGCGTCATAGTGATTTAGCTAATTATATTAATGGTGAATACAAGCCTTCGGTTCAATACTTATTGGCTGAGTATCTAATTAAAGTCCCTGCTGATGTAGGTGTAAGAGAAGTATCTTTCTTAGAGGGTGTCCAATCGTGGATTCATGTTTTAAGAGATAGATTGCAAGAAGATTTCGGCGCTCGTCTAAATACTCAGATTGAGGATGAACCTTTACCTATTGCTCAAGCATTAGTCAGTATTTTCTATGGCTTGCATCCATGGATTCAACGTACCAATAAATTATCACCTAAAACTAAGCAGCTGCGTGATATTTTGAAAAAAGCAAATGATCCTAACCAATTACTCTTTGATGACTTACCAAAGTTCTTTAGCGCAGCAGATGATGATGATGCAAAAGTAGAAAAAATCATCGAAGGTCTACAAGAGTTAGATAAGGTTTATCCAGACCTCGTATCTGAAATAAATATGGGACTACAGAATTATCTTAAAATAAAAGAAGATAGTATTAACCCTTATACTGAAATCAATCAACGTTCTGAAGCTTTATTTGGCAAGTCTGGTGATTATTTGTTAGATGCATTTATAGCTAGACTTGTTAAATACGATGGCTCTATGAATGATGCTGAAAGTCTCATTAGTTTACTAGCAGGTAATAAGCCTTCTAAGAAATGGATCGATCAAGACATTATCAAGGCGCAACAGCGTATTGCGACGTATGGATTTCAGTTCTTGGAAGCAGAGGTCAATGCAGATGTGAATGCCAGCCCAGATAGACAAAAAGTCGGGGTGATTACTAAGTCTCCTAATGCAACGACCAGCCGAGTACGAGAAGCGCATATTACGTCTAAAAATATAGAACCTATCAATCAAAAAGTAGAAGAAATTGCAAATGCTCTGAAAGCGAGTCAATTCGATATGAATGATAGGATCGCTGTGATTGCAAAGCTTTTAGAAGCTCTAAATGATGAAGAAGATGCTGAAAAGGAAGAATCTTAAATGTCAAAAATCAAGCACGTATTAGGTATATCAGGTGGTAAAGATAGTGCAGCATTAGCTATTTATATGCGTGATAACTACCCGGATTTAGAGATTGAGTATTTCTTTACGGATACTGGCAAAGAACTCGATGAGGTGTATGAGTATCTCTCTTATTTAGAGGGTTACTTAGGTAAGCCCGTACAACATATTAATCCTGACAGAGATTTTGATTTTTGGTTAACTCAGCATAATGACTACTTGCCATCTCCCCAGGCTCGCTGGTGTACTATTAAAATGAAGCTAAAACCGTTCCAAGACTGGGTGCAGGGCTTTTTAAATGATGGTTATGAGGTGCATTCATATGTCGCTATTCGTTCAGATGAGCCGTACCGTACTGGTTATGACTCTAGTGATGAAAAACTTGTCATTAAATTACCTTTTAGAGAAGATGGTATCGATAAGCCAGGTGTGATGGATATACTAGAAAACTCTGGAGTAGGGCTACCGTCGTATTATGAATGGCGTACACGCAGTGGCTGTACCTTTTGTTTCTTTCAACGCAAGATAGAATGGGTAGGATTATTAGAACGTCATCCTCAAGCCTTTAAAGAGGCTATGGCTTATGAGAAAGAAGCGCTCGCTAATCAAACCCCTTTCACTTGGTCGGAGCGTGAGTCATTAGAAGAACTCAGTCGCCCTGAGCGCATTGCTGAAATTAAAGCCGATCATGAAAAAAGAATAGCAAAAATGAAAAAGCGGATTAAAGTTAATCCTCTTAGACCTGATGGTGAGCCTGAGCTAGATATGGATGATATCTATGGACAAGGTAAAGCATGTGTAATGTGTCATAAATAGCTTTGAGTTTTAGTGATATCTCTGTTTCTGTTTGAATGCATGATGCTGTATCACAGTTAGGCTATATTAGCTACTAGTCCATTCCATCATGAGCATTCGCTGTATAGAGGTATATTCGTTCCAGCTTGCCTGTGTGACACGGTACATCTGATAAGTCATCTCCCAACACTCATCATGACAGTTGTCAGCGAAGACCATTTCTTGACGCAATATGTGAAAGCCTGCCTGTGCTTGTAGATACTTCGGACAGGTAGCTAGTAAGAAGTTTTTACCGACAGAGGACTGTATTTGCTTTGCTAGATTTGGTAGAGCGCTCTGCACTGTCTCTATATCTATGATATTAGATAGTAGGTGAAAGGTTTCTCGGCATTCACTATCCAATTGCAATACTGCATCATCCAGAGTGCACTGCTGGCAATGGATAGACACTTGCATGCCATAGACATATGCTAATCGTTCAATCAGGCGCTTAGCAATGTCTAAGCTAACTTTTGAGGGTTCGATCAGATGCACCTCAAGTGTACTTTGTTGAGCAACGCCTTTATGTGCTAAATAATCTATAAATGCCAAGGTTGCTACGCCTTGACCACAGCCATAATCTATCACGCGCAGGTACTCTGGCACATCACTGGTGACATCGATCGTTTCGGCTAATAGATGTTGCATACTTTGGTGATGTTGCCACCCATAAGCAACGATATAGAATATGGCTTCTTCTTCAGAGATAAGCGCATTTGTCGCTCTATTAGTACGGTTAGAAAAAGCGCTATAGCTTAGATTTTGAGCAGGATTATGATGAAAGTAGCTGACCATGTTTTGATAATAATCAGAAAAGCCACCAGTCATAGAGTCGCTAGCAGTATCAATTTGAAGCTGAAAAGGTGTTGGCATAATGGTAATCCCCAAGGTGGTCATTTGATATCTTGAGACTATTATTGACTTCTTTAGATGATGTTTGATGAATCGACAAGCTTGCGAGTCCGCATCTAGTGAGCACAAAAAAGCCGTCTATCACTGATAGACGGCTTTTTTGTGGAAGTGTTTTGACGTATTGCTCTTGGTTTACCATTCAGGTAAGTATGCCCACATACTTACTAACCCTTCAGAAAATTCCATTTAAGGAATTTTCTCTTGCGAGACTAAAATTGACATGCAATTTTTTAACGTCTTGCTCGAGCATAGCTCTGCACCTTGCGCTTCGGGTAAGTGTCTCCCAGACACTTACTGATCCTCGCTCACTTTAGAAATCAGGGAGCGTTTCTGTAGTGGTCAACTAATTTAGGACAGCTGATAAGAGGTTTTGATTAAAGTAACGTCTCTCTTTTTCTGCTGGCGGCAAATAATCGTTGAAAGCATGCGGTCTCACGGTCTGATAATAGCCCCAGATG
>NZ_CAJHBO010000003.1 GCF_904846645.1 Psychrobacter sp. Pi2-1 | reverse complement strand
GAACTTCTTTGCCAAGATTAAGCAGTATCGTGCGATTGCTACTCGCTATGATAAGTTAGCCCGTCATTTCTTGAGTGCTATTTATCTGGTTTCTTGTGTCATTTGGCTTAATTGATGACACGCCCTAGTAGTATTAAGTTAGCGAAAGTACTGAATCGATTTAAACAAAGAAGGGTATATGCTATTGCATATACCCTTCTTTGTTTTGCGCAGTTAGATATTTAACTGGAAGCTTTAAAAAAATATCGGAGTTAAGCATTTTAAACTTTATTAAACCAAAATCCACACAAAGAAAAACCCCGAACCTAGGGCGATTGGTTCAGGGTTTCAATACTTCGTGTTATTGTTATTATCTCTCTTCCGTGCTGACTCATCCTAAGTCATTTAACAGTATTATATAAGACAGCGGGCTGACCTGTACTTTTATTGGTACTGTCTCAACACTACATCCATGCGTATCCTTGTGTTGATGGATGTATTATAGGCCAATGAATTTGGTGCCGATAGAAGCTAAAGACTCTATTTTGCGTAAGCATATGCTTACATCACTTTTATGCATTACCGTTAATAAACAGCCTCTTTTATCAACCAAAACTGCGCTGCTCTTGTCTGTGCTCTTCTGACACTTTTTCGCCTTCTTTCTTGCCTTCTTCGATTTTGTTGTCAGTTTCTTGGATATCTTCTGCTTGTGCCGTAGGCGCATTGCCTTCTTGCTTGCTTGCTTCTTCTGGCTCATATTGCAAGGTAGTCATCACAGGAAAGTGATCAGATCCTACGGATGGCATACGCTGAATATCAACCACTGTAAAGCAGGCACTATGGAAGATATGATCTAAAGCCCAACGCAGAAATGGATATTTAACATGGAAGGTATTAATAAAATGTCGACCAATACGAGGATCTAGTAGTCCTGAGATACGTTGGAAACGACGTGTGGTTTTTGACCATGCGACATCATTAAGATCACCTGCCAGTATCGCCGTTTGGTCGTTTTCCTTTATATGTTTACCCACCATGAGCAGCTCAGCGTCACGCGTGGTGGACTTATCAGCTTCAGTTGGGCTAGGCGGCATGGGATGCAAGCAATATAACCAAACGACGCGGCCTCCTTGCAAACGCAACTGTGTATGAATAGACGGTATATCATCTATCATCAAATACTTAATTTCAGGATCAATCAGCTCAAGCTTAGAATACAAGTGCATACCATATAAATTATCTAGTGGCACTTTCACGGTGTAGGGATAGTCAGACTCGACTTGGTGTAAGGCTTGCTCCCATTTCTTGTCACTCTCTAATGTAATTAAGATATCTGGCTGCTTTTGCTTAACCAAATTAACCAGCTTTTGCGTTTCATCGTTGGGCGTCAATACGTTTGATACCATGATTTTTAGTTGATGCGCTTGCCCTTCTGGCTTGTCTTTTGCTTTCTGAACTTCTTTTTTCCATAGCTTAGTATATGGCAATACCATTCTCAGCTGAAATGCTAACGTACCGCTCAACACAACAAACAATATCCACTGCCCTAATTCCCACTCTGAGAAAAACACTATCATGCCGACCCAAGCGATGATACCAAGCACCATTATTTGGATGCGTGGAAACTCAACACCGCGCACCCACCAGTTATCTAGCGGTAACCAACCCCAGATTGTGACAAAGGCGATGAATCCTGCTAGACCTTGTGAGCCGTAATATAATAGTGAGAGATCCATAAGTAGGTACTAACCGTTGATTGATATGTTGATAGAGCTGATGATGTATATTGGTCAAGCTTTTATTTGATAAGAAATATCGTGGTTTTAACTCACCTGACCTCAAATAACTAACGTCGAATCATTGTGTTTGAGACTTACTTTAGCACTTCAGAAGATTCTCGCCTACATGTGAGTCTCAATTATGCGACAACTATCATAAAACGTTACAATATTGGCTCATTCAATGTAATGCGTGATTTATTAAACACTATATTTTTGAGGTCGCAAGATAGCCGAGCATCTCATCAATAGTAATAACTTAAAGTTATAGTCGACATAGTTAATAGTGTATGGAAAACGGCCAAATAATAGCCAAAACGCCTTGCTTTTTCGCGCCATTCACGGCATTGTTATCGGTTGACGATGCAACAAATAATTGTAAATAGGATTGAACTTCATGAGTGATTTAACAGTAGGTTTGGTAGGCTGGCGCGGTATGGTAGGGTCAGTATTAATACAACGTATGCAGGAAGAAAATGACTTCAACGGTATTACACCCGTGTTTTTTTCTACCAGTAATGCTGGTGGCGATGCACCAAAATTCGATGGTATTGAAACCGGCCAACTAAAAGACGCTCATGATATTGACGCACTTGCTGCTTGTGATGTCGTGATTACTTGCCAAGGTGGTGACTATACGTCAAAAGTCCATCAACCATTGCGTGATAGTGGTTGGAACGGCTATTGGGTTGATGCGGCAAGTACGCTGCGAATGAAAGATGACAGCATCATCATTCTTGATCCAGTCAACCGTAACGTTATTGATAGTGCCCTAGCCAATGGCAAAAAAGACTTTATCGGTGGTAACTGTACCGTATCATTGATGTTGATGGCTATCGGTGAGCTGTTTAATAAAGGTTGGGTCGAATGGGTCAGCGCCATGACATATCAAGCTGCTAGTGGTTCTGGCGCAAACAACATGCGCGAGTTAATTAGTGGCATGGGTGTGTTACGTGATGCCGTTCAAGACGAATTGGCTGACCCTGCTAGCGCTATTCTTGAGATTGATAAAAAAATCGCTCAAACTCAGCGTTCAGCAGACTTCCCTACACAATACTTCGGTGTACCACTGGCAGGTAGCTTGATTCCTTATATCGACGCACAGCTAGAAAACAAACAGTCAAAAGAGGAATGGAAAGGCGGCGTCGAGACCAATAAGATCTTAGGTAATGATGAAGCCAGTACGATTCCTATCGATGGCATGTGTGTACGCGTCGGTGCCATGCGTTGTCATGCGCAAGGTTTAACGATCAAACTGAAAAAAGACATTCCGCTAGAAGAAATCGAAGCTGCACTTAAAAACAGTGGCAACGAGTGGTTGGACTTGGTCGAAGATGACAAAGAAGCTACTATGAATCGCCTAACGCCAGTAGCCGTGACTGGCACCTTGACTGTTGCTCTAGGTCGCTTGCGTAAGCTTAATATGGGCCCTGAATATCTAGGTGCATTTACCGTTGGTGATCAGTTGTTATGGGGTGCAGCAGAACCATTACGTCGTATGCTTAATATCATTCGTGAGCAAAACGTCTAACTCAGATACCTTAAATTAAGCACAAAAAAGACAGCGATTGCTGTCTTTTTTTATGGATTGTTATTACTTAGGTTGATAAGCAATTATCACCTCATTGCGACGTAAGAATGGTAGCGTCCAAGGTGGATTATAACGGGCCAATACAGGCTCGCCTGTAGGCGTCAAATTTTGGTCTTGCATCCATGTTTGCAACGCTTCGGTTTTTTCCGCTACTTTATCTTCTCCTGCTAGCCAAGAGAACTTAATCACACCGTACGTCTGTGCAGGCACTTCTACAATCTCAACGTTTGGATTGTTTGGCTTAGGCAGTGTCTGTATTGTATATTTACTAGGCATCGTAAATTGTACGCGCCACTTACCATCGTCTTGTTGCATACTGACTGGTGATGTCATGGCAATTTTCTGTGACTCATTATCACTTTTTTTATTATCAGCTTGCATCGTAACAGGTGCCGTCATACTGATTTTACTACTGTCTCCACTTGGTGCTGTGTTATTACCAAAAATATAGTCCGCTAAGATCTTAAATCCTTCACGACTTGCTGAGTCTTGGTCACCACTCACCCACGTTTGCGCTACTAGCTGCTCATCATAGCGACGCAGCTCAAAGTCATCTACTTGGGTCAACACCGTATATTTCGGCTCTTCGGTAGCCATAGCCCCTCCTGATATCAACAATAATCCGCCCATTAATAATAAATAACCTGTCTTTTTCATATCATGTCTCCAGCATCTAAAAGCATGGTGTGGCAATGATTACTACCTCACCTGTATAACTTCTACTGTATCAATAGACCTCTAGCACTGTCTGTGTCTTTTGGCGTGCTATCTGTGTTTTTTGGTTATGGTAAATCAATATTGACCAAAGTGTATATTGCGCGTATATCGATAACACCTAGTATTTATAGTTAGAGAACGCTAAAACAGGTACAAGGTAGCCAACTAAAAATTGTACAAGTAGTATATTTAGGGAGAGTAACGCCGTAGTAGTTCAGTGATTCTCTGACTATATGTCCAAAAAACCGCTAACAATGCTATAATTAGCGTCATTTTCATAGCTTAAATAGCGGTTATCATATGCAATTTGTCTTACATAAAACGGCCAGCGGTGCAACGCGTGCACGCCGTGGTACGGTTCATCTCAATCATGGCGACGTGCAAACGCCTGCTTTTATGCCTGTTGGTACTTATGGTACGGTCAAAGGCATGCTGCCACGTGATATCGAAGCCATTGGTGCTGATATTATTTTGGGCAATACCTTCCATCTCTGGTTACGTCCGGGTACTGAAGTCATTGATAAATTTGGTGGCTTACATAAGTTTATGCATTGGGACAAGCCTATCTTGACCGATTCAGGCGGTTTCCAAGTATTCAGCCTCGGCGCAATGCGTAAAATTACCGAAGAAGGCGTAAATTTTAAATCTCCTATCGATGGCGCAAAGGTATTTCTCTCACCAGAAAAATCCATGCAAATTCAGTACAGCTTGAACTCAGACATCGTCATGCAGTTCGATGAGTGTACGCCTTATCCAGCCACTCATGATGAAGCGAAAAAGTCGTTAGAGCTATCGTTACGTTGGGGACAGCGCTGTATCGATGAGCACAACAGACTGGGCAGTACCAACGCATTATTCGGTATTGTACAAGGCAGCATGTATCCTGATTTGCGTCAGCAATCACTTGAAGGCCTGTTAGAGATTGGCTTCGATGGTTATGCTATTGGCGGTCTATCAGTTGGCGAGCCTAAAGAAGAGATGATAGACGTCCTAGACTACCTGCCTGATGATATGCCAGCAGATAAGCCGCGCTATCTTATGGGTGTTGGTAAGCCTGAGGATTTAGTTGAAGGTGTACGCCGCGGTGTAGATATGTTCGACTGTGTGATGCCAACGCGTAACGCGCGTAATGGTCATTACTTTGTGACGGGCGATTCAGACAATGCTGGTGTGGTACGTATTCGTAATAGCCAATATCGCAATGATGAAGGCCCATTAGATCCTGAATGTGACTGCTATACTTGCCAAAACTTTAGCCGTGCTTATCTGTACCATCTTAACAAGTGCAAAGAGATGCTAGGTGCTCAGTTAGCGACTATTCATAATTTACGCTATTACCAACGTTTGATGCAAGGTATTAGAGATGCTATCGAGCAAGATAAATTTGATGAGTTTGTCAGCGAGTTTTATGCCAAACGCGGTCAAACGGTTCCTGAGTTAAACTTGCGTTAATCCTGTTTAATATTCACGAACGTATAATGATATCTGTTGAAATAAAAAAGGGCTTAAGAATAATCTTAAGCCCTTTTTCTGTGCTGCTTTTATCACTCAATGATTATCACTTAATGATTTAAGTAGAGTCTATTTTGACTACTATCCCATCAATGACGTCACAAATACTACAATAACAGCGATTGGCGCGATGAATTTCGCAACGATTTGCCACAGCTGCCATGTACCATTAGATAAACCAAGCTCTTGCTGAATGTTACGTTGATCCATTTTCCAACCAACAAATACAATTGCAGCCAGACCTGTTAGAGGCAATAGGAACTTACTAGTAAGCTTATCTAATGCATCAAAGATACCATTACCCATGATAGTAAAGTCAGACCATAGGTTGAACGATAGCAGTGCTGCAATACCTAACAACCAGATTACTGTACTTGCCACGATAGTCGATACAGTACGACTCATCGACGTACGCTCTTCTAATAACTCAACGGTTGGCTCAAGTAACGAGATAGATGAGGTGATAGCGGCAAAGGTAATAAGCAAGAAGAACAATGCGCCAATGATAGTGCCCGCACCCATGCTACCGAAAGCAATTGGTAAACTTACAAAGATAAGACCAGGACCTGATGCAGGATCTAGACCATTGCTAAAGATGATTGGGAAGATGGCAAGACCAGCAGCCAACGCAATAACCGTATCTAAAATAACAACGGTACGTGCTGTTTTTAGTAAGTTTACTTCACGGCCCAAATACGAACCATAAGCAACCATTATACCCATACCAATTGATAGTGTGAAGAATGCATGACCTAATGCTGCAAGCATAACATCAGCCGTTAGTTTGCTAAGATCTGGTGTAAATAGGTAAGCAACTGCTTCACCAAATCCACCGTTCATCACGTTATAACCGACGATAACGAATAGAATCACACCCAATAATGGCATTAAAATCTTAGCTGTTTTTTCGATACCACTTGTCACACCAATACCAACGATGACAGCGGTTAAAATCATAAATACCGTATGCCAGATCGTCAATGTACCAGCTGATGCAAGCATAGCATCAAAGGTTGCAGCAACAGAATCACTGTCTTGACCAGCAAAGCTACCTGTTGCAACTTTAGTAATATAGTTAAGCGCCCAACCACCGATCACACTATAGAACGATAGAATTAAGAAGCCACCTAAAATACCAGTAGCACCAACGATGCCCCAGCTACGTGACTTACCTTCAGTCGCTGCTACGTCTGAAAAAGTATTGACTGGGTTTTTTTGACCACGTCGACCAATTAACCATTCAGCAACTAATATCGGAAAACCGACCAGCGCGATACAGAACAAATAGGCAATAACGAAAGCTGAACCACCGCTTTCGCCAACCATGTATGGAAATTTCCATATGTTTCCTAGACCAACTGCTGAGCCTACTGCTGCCAATACGAAGCCAAAGCTTGAGCTCCATTGGGCATGTTCTTGTTTATTGATAGCCATTTTTTCCGTCCTCGTGCTTCAATTAACGTTACTGATAATCTTCCTTGATCAACATAAATAGTCGGCCTTACCATTGAGCTATTTAGTAAACGCTTCGATGTGAAACGCCCAGCAACATTAAGAAAGAATTGATTACAATATCGTAAACGCTCAGTTTCTGCTAAGCGACCAAAAAAGTCAAGTGCTCATAAATATAAAAAGCCATAACAAATAGTTATGGCTTTTATCTAATTCGCCTTCATTCCATAAGAATTTAACTGATTAAAAGTATCAAACTCAAATCGAGTTATGCTTTCTTTAGCGTACAACACCGCGGCTGCTATTTTGTAATGAATCAATAAGTAGCTGAATTTTTGGCTCTTTAGCTAATAGCTCATTATGTAAGACTTCCAACGCTTGTACAGTGGTCAAACCTGATCTGAAAATCGTACGGTACGCTTGACGCAATACATTAATGGTTTCTTTTGACCAACCTTTACGGCGCATGCCTTCGATATTGAGTCCATGAGCCTTTGCTGGATTGCCAGATACCATCGTAAATGCAGCCACATCTTTTAGAATGAGGCTTGCTCCGCCAATCAAGCTATAGTCATCTACTGTACAAAACTGATGTATGCCTGAGTTACCACCGATGATGGTATGGTCGCCAATAGTCACATGCCCCGCTACACCGACATTGTTAGCCAGTACGTTATGATCGCCAATGACACAATCATGTGCGACATGGGTGTTTACCATCAGTAGATTATGACTGCCGATTTTAGTCAGCTCGCCGTCTTGCGCTGTACCACGGTGTAAGCTACAGGCTTCACGAATCGTATTGTGATCGCCGATTTCAAGCCAAGTGCGCTCACCTGCATATTTCAAGTCTTGAGGATCTTCACCAATACTCGCAAATTGATAAAACTCATTGTGTTGGCCAATACGAGTCAGTTTAGTCACAACGACATGTCTATGCAAAACCGTATGCGCACCAATTGATACTTCATCACCAACGATACAATAGGGCCCGATGATAGCAGTCTCGTCAATCTGCGCGGACGGTGAGATGAGTGCTGTAGGATGAATCTGACTCATAAGATGGGCCCTTGTATCATTTGATGCGAGTAAATAATAAAAAAGTATCGCTATTTCAGTGTTACTAACGAAGCTAATACCAGTTATGTTGTTGAATTTACATGTAGCTATTTATTGCAGTGGTAGTGAGCGGTTTCAATATTGCTCTTTGTACAGTATGGCTTATTAAAAACTTAAGCACCCTTCACGTTAGCAGGTTTTTGCTGCTCTTGACGTGCAATCATAATTTGCGCACTAGCCGCCAATTCATCTTCGACATGGACAGTACAATCAAACTTATAGATACCATGTCTTTGCATCACAGTTTTTGCGCGAATGATAAGCTGATCACCAGGAATCACACGGCGTTTAAAACGGACTTTATCCACACCTGCAAATAGATAGAGGTAACCGTCTTCTGAAGTCAGACCTGCGGTAATGAACCCAAGTATGCCTGAAACCTGTGCCATTGCCTCTACCATCAATACCCCTGGCATGATTGGCTCGTCAGGAAAATGCCCATTAAAAAACTCTTCATTAATAGTCACGTTTTTGATACCAGTAATACACTCACCTGGCGTACAAGCTACAATACGATCTACCAGCATAAAAGGATAACGATGCGGTAAATAATGCTTAATCGTATGATACGTCAATGGTAGCGTAAGACCTTGCTCAGCCAAGCTTTTAACGTCTTTATCAGTTGGGATATCTATATTGTTATTGCTCATAATGACGCTTCCTTGCTGTGTTTTGAATATTTATTATTTGTTTGTGTTTGCATTAGTTATTGCCTAGCTGACGAAAACGTACAGCAGCACGTCGCCAATTAGCAGTCGGCATTGCAGCAGTACCAGATGAATATGAACCAGCGGTTTTAATGGATTTGGTTACCATGGTCATACCAGACAAAACGACATCGTCTGTAATCTCAATATGACCTGTGATACCGACAGCGCCGCCTATTATACAGCGCTTCCCTATCGTAGTACTACCCGCAATGCCAGTTTGAGCAGCAATAGCAGTACCGTCACCGATACGGACGTTATGGGCAACTTGTACCAAATTATCAATAATCACGTGATTACCAATAACGGTATCATCGATAGCACCACGATCGATACACGTCTGGCTACCAACTCGCACATAATCACCAATAATGACGCGGCCTAACTGGGCTATACGCTCCCAACCTGTGTTACTAGGATCTTTAGTAGGAGCAAAACCAAACCCTTCAGATCCGATGCTTACCCCTGCATGCAATCTAACGTGACTGCCAATGACACTCTCAGGCCCGACAACGACTTGCGACTTAATCACACAGTCGGTACCGATACTGGTATTAGCTTCAACCACAACATGAGCATCGAGTGAGCTACGCGCCCCTATTTGTACATTGTCACCAATCACGCAAAAAGGGCCGATATTGACTTGCTCGCCAATAACAGCACTATCTGCAATCACAGCACTAGGATGAATCCCGTTAGATAAAGAATGACGTGCAAACAGCTGACTGGCACTGGCATAAGCCAAATATGGATTTGAGACGACTAGCGCTATCGCTGAGGTAGGCACTTGGTCACGATATGCTTCCGTCACCAACACCGCGCCTGCGTCACTGCTAGCCAAGCTAGAGATGTAGTGAGGATCTGCCAAAAAGCTTAACTGCTGCTGACTGGCCGTCGTCAAACTACCGACGCTACTGAATGGTTGACACAATTGCTCAGTATCAATCTCAGCCTTATTAATAATAGGCTGACGCTGCTCAATTCGAGTAATGAGTTGCTCAATCGTTATCATAATGACTATTAATAAAATATGGTTATAAATGAAACGGTCGCCAAAATAACAATGCGTTTTGACGACCTACTAAGCTCTAATGATATTTCCGTCTATTTGAGACAATCTTTGAAACTGCTCAAATAGATGAGAATGATGTCATTAATTTAGAATGTATTACCAATCTGGAACTGGACTTTTTCAGTCTCATCGCCTTCTTTGTCACCAAATGGTACCGCATAGCTAAGTGAGATTGGACCAATTGGTGTATACCAAGTAATACCAGCACCCGCACTGTAGCGGAAGTCATTATCTTGGGTTAATAACGGAATCTCTGTATCTTCCCCATTGCTAGGATTGATAAAAGTACGATCTTCTTTATCAGAGGTGTCAAAGACCTGACCACCTTCAGCAAACAATACTGGACGTACCTGATCTGCCCAATCACCTTTAAATGGCATTGGTAGAATCAATTCAGCACCAAACGTTGCCAATGCGTTACCACCCACTTCTTCTGCAGTGAAGGTTTGATTATTTGAGTCATTGACTGCATCAAGATAAACTTGTGATTTAGGTCCTAGAGTAGATGATTCATAGCCACGTACTGAGCCATAACCACCAGCATAGAAGTTCTCATAGAACGGTAAATCATTACCATAACCAAGCTTAGTATAACCACGCGCGATCACGTCTTTATAAATAGGGTAATATATATTGCCGCTATAAGTTAGCTTTTGATAGTTAGCATCGCCAAGGCCGATAGTTGCATCAATCGCATGGCTCATCCCTTTGGTAGGGAATACTGGACGGTCTAGGGTGCTGTAGTCCCAACCAAACAATAGGTTGTAAGTCTGATAGTCATTCTTGAAGCTAGCAACCCCATCAGTCTCGACTTCCGGCGTTTTTGTACCGCCTTCGTCTAGAATTTCTTGAACATTAGATATACCTAGGTAACGACCACCACGAACCTTTGTGTTGTCTACATTTAGGCCAGCACTCAGGCGTTTGGTTTCATCAATAGGATAACTATAGTTCAACGTCGCACCATATGAATCGGTCACATAGTTACTAACGTTGTCGTCATCATATTTGGTTTTGCGATAATAACCGCTGATACCTTGAGAAACGCCGTTTTCTGTAAAGTACGGATCGGTATAACCCAGGCTATAAGAGTCACGTGTTTCTGAGCGAGAAAGTGCAGCCTTGACACGGTTACCGGTACCCATAAAATTGTTTTGGGTCAAATCCAATTGGAAAGTCACACCGCCACTTTGTGAGTAACCGGCTGCAATCGTTGAGCTACCAGAAGGCTGCTCTTCAACCACATAGTTCACATCGACTTGATCCGGCTGATTCGGTACTGGCTTAACGTCGACAGTGACATTTTTAAAGAAGCCTGTACGCATCAAACGTGTGCGGGACAGCTGAATTTTGTCATTGGACGACAGCGTACCTTCTAACTGACGCATCTCACGACGTAATACTTCGTCTTGCGTTTTGATATTACCCGTAAAGTTGATACGGCGAACGTAGATAGGACGTGCAGGGTCGATATAGTAATCGACATCGACCATTTTCGTATCGTCATTGATACGTGGTACTGGTCTGATTTGGGCTAAGTAGTAGCCTTCGTTACCATAGCGTCTTTTAAGAGAAGCAGTGGTTTCGTCTAGTTTTGCTTGCGAGTATTTCTCATTAGGTGCAAAGCTAACCAGCTCTTTTAGCTCACTGTTCTCAAAGGTAGGTTTACCTAAAAAGTTCACTTCGCCAAACTGGTATTGCTCGCCTTCGCTTAGGCTGACTTCGATAAACACACTACTTTTATCTTCGCTGATGTTCAATACGGCATTATCAACTGAAAAACGCACATAACCATCGTTCTGATATAGCGCCTTTAAGCTCTCTAAACTGGCAGCCAGTTTTTCTTGAGCGTAACGATCAGATTTAGATAATAGACGCGTCCATGAAGATTCTTTTACCGCGAAAACGTCTTTAATTTCCTCATCACTAAAGTGCTTATTACCAATGATATTGATATCGACAACTTTAGCAGGCTTGCCTTCTACGAAGCGCACGTCAAGTTTTACACGGTTACCATCAAGGACCGTTTGATCTACTTCGATATTACTATTGTAGTAACCTTGGCTAATATATTGCTGTTGTAGCTCATTGGCCACGCCCTGCAAAGTAGACTGCTTGAGCACGTCACCAGCAGAAAGGCCAGCATTCTTCAGTCCCTGCTCCAGCCCTTCCTTTGGAATGAGCTTGTTACCTTCAAAGGTAACTTCAGCGATCGTTGGACGCTCAATGACGTCAAACCTTAGTTTGCCACCTTCGACACGGCTTTGAATATCAGCAAAGTTCTCAGTTGCATATAGCGCCTTAATACTGGCAGCTAAGCTACTATCATTCACCGTATCGCCTACCGTAACAGGTAAGACCGGATAGAGGCTATCAGGGGTTAGGCGTTGTAAGCCATTAAAACTGATGTCAGTTACTACAAATTCTGCAGCCTGTACTGGCATACTCATCATCGCTACAACTAACGGCAACCCAGCCGCGCTCATAATTAAAGGCGTACGCATAAACACTATCCGTCAATAAAAAAATTGCTTAAGTTAAGTTAAAAGGCACGTATTGTCTAACCCGTGCACACAAGGTTATAAACCCATGCAAGGGTAACTCAGAACACTTTATATAAATTGCATCACAAAATAAACTAAAAATTACGATTAGTACAGAGGCTGCGACACAGAGTAGCATGCCTATCATAACAATAATCAACCTATAATAGGCGTAAAACCATTAGTATATCGTGCTTTATCAGCCATATTGCTGATCAGCCGATCAAAATAGCCGGCTGATGTCATTACCAATTGCTAACACCATGAAACCTGCCAGCAAGAGTAAACCGATATTTAGACCGACCATTTGCACACCTTCAGACAGTGGCTTACCGCGAATCAACTCAATAAAGTGATAAACAATATGACCACCATCCAATACTGGAATCGGCAAAAGGTTTAAGACGGCAAGACTCAAGCTAATCAGCGCCGCTGTCGATAATACCATTTGCCAACTGATATCAAAGCTTTGCTTGGCGACTTTAGCAATAGTAATTGGCCCTGATAAATTGTCTAATCCAATCATACCTGACAGCATTTTTCCCATTGAGCTTACGGTCATTACTGCTAGCTGCTCAGTCTTTTCAAACGACTTAACTAACGACTCACTAGGACCGTAGACCACAGTGGTCTTGTAATCGTCAGGGATAACAATCTCAGTCTGATCCACCATTGCACCAATCTGTCCGTAATCATTACCCAAGTTGTCTTTTTTCCCTTGGGGCATAATCTGCAACTGTACAGGCTTGTCATCACGCAACACCGTAAAGTTCAATAGCGTTTCAGGATTATCACGGATGATACGTGTGGCAGTAATCCAATCTTCGATTGACTCATTATTAATAGCAGTAATGCGGTCGCCAACCTTTAGACCTTGGCGGCTAGCGGCACCATCGGGAGCCAAACCGCCTACAATCGGCGCAATCTGCGGCTGCCATGGCAACATACCAAAGCTGGTCAATGCGTCTTTGCCTTGAGCTTCACCTTGCATAAACTGTGTGACGGGTGCTTGATAGGTTTTAGTCGACTGATCGGTTTGGGCATCTGACTGCAAGGTAATGCTGACATTATCCGTCTCGCCCATACGTCCTGCAAGTCGATAGTTAATACCTTCCCATGTTTGCACATCGTGCCCATCAATCGCCACAATCTTATCACCGACTGGCAGCTTTGCCATCGCAGCAGGCGTATCTGGTAGTACCTGTCCAATCTTAGTCGCCAACTGCTCAGATGGGGTCATAAATAGCACCCAAAATAGCGCGATAGCGATAACAAAATTCATGATAGGGCCAGCTGCAACAATAGCAATTTTCTTGAGCGGATGCTGCCGATTAAACGCAAGGTGCTGCTCATCTTTTGCGACATTACCTTCACGCTCATCCAGCATCTTCACATAACCGCCAAGTGGCAATGCTGAGATACGATAGTCGATACCGCTCTTTTTGCTGGTCCAACCAAAAACTTTAGGGCCAAAACCGATAGAGTACGTTAGCACTTTGACACCGCAAAGCCGCGCCACAATATAATGCCCCCATTCGTGTAAGGCAATAAGCGGGCCTAAGACAAATATGGCGGCAAGAAGTGTTAGTAAAAACGTCATGATTTTTTCTCAGTATTGTCTCTCAGCATTTTTATTAACATTTTCGCTAATATCGTTTATTAATGTCATATATCAGCTCAGAGACGCTTGCTACGATTATGTCAGCTTTGCTACCAACTTATCAGTCAAGTGGCGTGCAATCTTATCGATTGCCAAGATATCTTCTATGTCAGCAGTTTCGTTCAATGGTGGCAGCTGCATGTCATTTAAAGCCTGTTCATTAATATTAGCAATGTCCGTCAAACGAATTTTACCATCGAGGAACGCCGCCACTGCAATTTCGTTTGCCGCATTGAGCACAATCGTGGCTTGCGTCCCTGCTTGCATAGCCTGACGAGCCAAACGCAAACAGGCGAATTTTTGCAAGTCAGGCTCAATAAACTCCAAACCACTAAGTGCAAATAAGTCTAACGGCTGCGAGCCACTATCAATGCGATCAGGGTAGCTAAGCGCGTGCGCAATGGGCGTTTTCATGTCTGGACTACCCAGCTGCGCCAAAAAGCTGCCATCGCTATATTCTACCATTGAGTGAATGATACTTTGTGGATGAATGACCACATTTATCTTATCTTCAGGCAAATCAAATAAGTGACAGGCTTCTATCAGCTCAAGCCCCTTATTCATCATCGTCGCCGAATCGACAGATATCTTTTGACCCATTGACCAATTCGGGTGTTTGACCGCTTCTGCGACGCTTGCCTGCTGCATTTGCTCAAACGACTGCTGCAAAAATGGCCCGCCAGAGGCTGTTAACCATAGTTTACGAACACCATGATTTGACTGATGGATTTGCGTATTATCTTGCTGAATAGCGAGTGGCAAGCATTGAAAAATGGCATTGTGTTCAGAGTCGAGCGGTAGCAAAGTGGCTTTATGCGTCTTGACCGCATCAATCATGACCTTACCTGCCATGACTAAGGCTTCTTTGTTGGCCAATAAGATACGCTTACCTGCACGGGCTGCTGCCAATGTAGACGGCAACCCTGCCGCCCCTACAATCGCCGCTACAACCGTATCAGTTTGTGAGTCAGTGGCAATATCTACCAATCCTGCCTCGCCCCCTACGACATCACTAGCAATCCCTGCTGCTTTAAGCCTGTTAGCAAAATCATCTACGGCTGACGTCGGCACACTGACGCGTTTCGGCAAAAACTGCTGACAAAGTGCAAATAGCTTATCTAAGCGATGATAGCCTGATAAAGCATAGACTTCATAGGTGTGCGGTTGCGCCGCTAATATTGTTAGAGTGCTATCGCCAATCGAGCCTGTCGCGCCTAGTACGGCGATGCGTTGCGTCATAACCATCAATGCCCATGATACTTAAAAGTAATAAAAATAGAATATTGTCTGTTAACTATAAAATTGTCATGCTAGTAGCCACGCTTGCCATACCAATGCATTGTTCGCTCTCGGCTGACTTATACCAATATTATGGTGAACTGACTACAGAACAGGTTCAAATAGAAAAGTGCTGCTATATAAACTTACACCACTATCAAGCCAAGCTGCTGTATCGCCCAAAAACCAAGGGCAAATATCGGTGTAGCAGACAACAGAGAATCGATACGGTCAAGGATACCACCGTGACCTGGCAAGATAGTGCCTGAATCTTTTACATCAGCACGGCGCTTGAGCATTGACTCAAACAAATCTCCAAATACAGAGGCAAGAATAGTGATGGCCGATAACGCTACAAATGCGATTAACGGTACACCGGTCAGCTGTAATTTAAAGACGCTAATAGCCACCACAACTAACAGCCCTGTGACGAGGCCACCAGCCAACCCTTCCATGCTCTTATTGGGTGAGACATTTGGTGCCATTTTTCGGCGACCAAGCTTGCGTCCAACGAAATACGCACCGCTATCTGCACACCATACTAATAAAAACACATACAGCAGCCACCATGCCGACAGTTGCCAGAGATAAAACATTGCGGTAATTGACGCGGTCAAAATAACCACACCCATTAGAGCTAGCTGGTTGCCGTACCACCTCGTTTGTGTCGGGAAGACTCGAACCCAAGACAGCGCCATCAACCATATTGCTAATGAAGCCACCCACCAAAACAGCCATGTCACTTTAAAAATCAGCGATATGAGCGTTATCGCCAACACTAGCAAAACAAATACAGCAGGCTGGCGCCACTTAGGCATTAATTTGGCCCACTCATGAGCGGCGATAATGACCCCAACGGCCAACAGTGGTGCAAATAAAATAGGCGTTTGGCTCGCAAACATTGCAATACCAACGATAATAACGAGAACAATTGCCGTCTTAATTCGTTGCCACATACTTATCGAGCCTTATAATAATGAAGAACAGATGGTCAAAAAATGCATTATAGCAGCTAACTAACGATGGCCTAGTGATAGCATTCAATACTCATTCAAGCCGTTTATCATTGCATAAACCAACCCTATTGACCAGTTATACAATACTAACTGAACTGAACCGACTAAACTTATCTATCAACTCATTGCTCAGTGACCTTGCTGCTCTACCACTACCTGCTCGCTGGTTTTGCCAAAGCGGCGTTGACGTTTAGCAAACTCTGTGATCATCGAAGCTAGCTCTTCTGCTGCAAAATTTGGCCATAATGTAGGAGTGAAAAACAGCTCAGCGTAAGCAGATTGCCACAATAAGAAATTAGAAATACGATACTCGCCGCCCGTACGTACCAGCATATCTACTGCTGGGGTATCAGCTAATTGTACGTAGTTACCTAACAGCTCTTCGCTGACATCTTCAGCTTTTAATTTGCCATCTTGCACTTGCTGAGCCAGCTCTTTTGCTGCGTTTGCGATATCCCACTGTCCACCGTAGCTAATTGCAATCACCAGCGTCATTGCATCAAAATCCGCCGTCTTTTCTTCCGCATCAGCCATTAGCGTTTGTAATGACTCACTAAGTTGACTGCGATCACCGATGAAACGCAAGCGAATACGATACTCATTCATACGCGGCATTTGCTCATGAATCGTCGATGTGAGCAGCTGCATCAACAGTGCCACTTCACTAGGCGGTCTCTGCCAATTTTCACTAGAAAATGCAAATACGGTCAGCACTTCAATGCCTGTATTGACACAATACTCAACGATAGGATCGAGCGCGTCTTTGCCAGCCACATGCCCTTGACCGTGGCCCAAATCATTGGCCTTACCATAGCGATTGTTACCATCCATAATGATGGCGATATGACGAGGAAGAATAGCGGGCGCCAAAACGGCTGAAGTGGACATAGGCGAACTTGCTTATTGTTAAGGTAAAATAATAATAACGTGTGCAACAGCGATTAAAAAGCGCCATTTATATAATTCACTAACTTATCACAATTGCGTCGTTAGTTTTTAGTGCTCAGAATGCGATGAATCCAGTTCAATCAACCACATTTATGGCTTGCCTTAAATATGGCTAGTTGATTCAGTTTAAAAAAGAAACAGAGCAACCGAGTGCAGATGTAACTGTGATACTTTAAGCGAGGTTAACGCTGTAGCTCTTTTATAAAGGATTGACTATATCAGACTACACAATAATAAACAGCCAATAGCTATAAAGTATTGGCTGCTCAATTACAGATAATCTACCGAACTGATTCTTGCTATAAATACCAAATATATCAGTATTAAACTTCCATCAAATCGCTTTCTTTCTTGCTCAAGCGAGCATCGATTGTTTCGATATATTTGTCAGTGATTTTTTGAATATCATCACTAGCTCGGCGCTCATCGTCTTCTGAGATTTCTTTTTCTTTTGCCAAGTCTTTGATATCGTTCATCATGTCACGGCGAATATTACGGATAGAAACTCGGCTGCTCTCAGCTTCACCACGTGCAAGTTTTTGCATATCGCGACGAGTATCTTCTGTCAATGCTGGCATTGGCACACGAATCACATCAGCAGACATTGGGTTTAGACCCAAATCTGCTTCACGAATAGCCTTGTCTACTGCTTGCACCATCGTACGGTCAAACGGTTGAACCAGTAAGGTACGTGAATCTTCAACGTTCACGCTTGCTACTTGGTTCAATGGTGTATCAGAACCGTAGTAGCTGACCATCACACCTGACAACATACCTGGATGCGCACGGCCAGTACGAACTTTACTGAAAGTGCTTTCAAGCGCTTCCAATGTTTTTTGCATGCGTGCTTCGCCGTCTTGCTTAATCTCTTTAATCATTGTGTATCCTTATTTATCGTTACCGACAAATCTTTTATTTGCTATTGGGATATTAATTATTTGTTGCTAATCGTTAGCTATTTACTGACGTTAATTGCCAGTATCGCATCAATTAATGAAAAACTCGTGTGCCTTCATTTTCACCCATGATGACATTCAATAATGCATTAGGCTTAGTCATGTCAAACACTTGTAGCGGTACGTTATGCTCACGGCATAATGCGATAGCCGTTAAATCCATGACGCCTAGCTTTTGCTCTAGTACTTCATCAAAAGTCAGACCGTCATATTTGACTGCATCATCATGTAGGCTCGGATCTTTGTCATAAACGCCATCGACCTTAGTCGCTTTTAAAATCAAACCAGCTTCGATCTCGATACCGCGCAAACAAGCAGCAGTGTCAGTGGTAAAGAATGGGTTACCCGTACCTGCAACAAAGATACAAACTTCGCCGTTTTTGAGATAACGAATGGCATTACGACTGCTATAGCTTTCGGTGACTTCACCAATCGGTAACGCTGACATCAAGCGCGTTTTGATATTGCGACGCTCAAGCGCATCACGCATTGCCAGTCCGTTCATAACGGTCGCTAGCATGCCCATCTGATCACCAGTAACGCGGCCAACGAGACCTTCTTTTTGTAACTGTGCACCGCGATATAAATTACCACCACCGACTACGATACCCACTTGGACACCAAGTCCACGCAAGTGAGCGATAGACAAGCTCATTTTATCAAGCACTTCGGTATCAATACCCATGTCTTTACTACCAGCTAAGGCTTCACCGGAGAGTTTCAGCAAGATACGAGCGTAACGCGGGTTTTTGTCAGACATGAGGTCACCTTGTTATCATGAAATTATAAAGAAAATTATCGGTAAAATACAAATCGAGTTTGCCCACAACGCCACACTTACAGCTAAGCGTATTAAAAAGGCTAAATTGCGCTAATTGTAGCAAAAACTGCCCGCCATTGGGCAATTTTCACTCGCATATCTTATTGGATATCTAGCCTTGATAACTGGCGAATAGATCGTATTCGCTAGCATCATCGATAGTCACGGTTAAGAACTGCCCTACTTTAACTTGAGCGTTGATGTCATCAACATAGACATGACCATCAATTTCAGGTGCATCAGCATAACTACGGCAGATAGCAATATTTTCATCGCTATCAATTTCATCGACCAATACCGTTAAGGTTTTGCCGACTTTTTCTTGTAGCTTTTGCGCTGAAATATCTTGCTGTAGCGCCATTAAACGCTCATAGCGAGACTGCTTGACGTCTTCAGGCACATGATCAGGCAAGTCATTAGCAACTGCGCCTTCTACTTCTGAATAAGTAAATGCACCCACGCGATCGAGGCGTGCTTCAACCAGCCAATCAAGCAAGCACTGAAAATCTTCTTCTGTCTCGCCAGGGAAGCCAACCACAAAGGTTGAACGAATCACGATATCAGGACAGATATCACGCCACGCTTTGATACGGGCCAAGGTGTTTTCGCTATGCGCAGGACGTTTCATCGCTTTTAGGATACGATGACTGGCATGCTGGAACGGAATGTCCAGATAAGGAAGCAGTTTCTTCTCACCCATCAACTCAACGACTTTGTCTACGTGTGGATACGGATAGACATAATGCAGGCGTACCCAAATGCCCAAATCGTTCAATGCTTTGCATAAGTCATAAAACTTAGACTTGAGCGGCATACCATTCCAAAAGCTGGTCTTATACTTTAGGTCAAGGCCATATGCCGAGGTATCTTGCGAGATGATAAGTAATTCTTTCACGCCAGCTTTTTTGAGCGCTAGCGCTTCGTTCATTACATTATCAATCGGGCGCGATACCAAATCACCGCGCAAGCTTGGGATAATGCAGAACGTACAACGGTGATTACAGCCTTCTGATATTTTTAGATAAGCATAATGGCTTGGGGTCAGTTTGATACCCGCTTCATTAATCAAATCTATTTTTGGATCATAGTTAGCGTTCTGACTACGATTTGGCTTAGGCACGTGCTGCGCCACTGCCGTAATCACTTCGTCATAGGCATGCGCGCCCGTCACTGCTAGTACGGCCGGATGCATCTCACGGATTTTGTCCGCTTCTTTACCTAAGCAACCAGTAACAATCACTTTACCGTTTTTGCTAATGGCCTCGCCGATCGCATCAAGCGACTCTTGTACCGCTGATTCAATAAAGCCGCAAGTGTTTACCACGACTAAGTCAGCACCGTCATAATCACTGGCTACTTGATAGCCGTCACGGCTTAGCTCAGTGATAATACGCTCACTATCCACCAATGCTTTTGGACAACCTAGTGACACAAAACCAATCTTTGGCGCTGCACTAACTGGCATCGTAGCAGTGGCGTTGGCAGTCGTAACATCGCTGCTTTGAGCTACACTACGGTTCTGGTTGTGGTTGGCTTTGTGATGGTAAGGCTGTTTAGTATCTGTTTGACTGGCATCTGCCTGACTCTGCGCTTGTACTATGGTAGGCGCGGCAGGATTGAAGATAGTGGCAGTGTCTTTTACGGCAGATAGAGGAGCTGTTGCTGTCGTATTCACTGACTCGGTAGAAGTTTTGGACATGGCTGACCTTGCTAGAGATAAATTGGCTGAGCGCATTGTACGTTTTTTTTGCAAAAATCACCAGTTTTGCCGCTCTATAGTCTTGATTTGTGGTTAAATATTATCTCAAGCATCTGACTTTTTTGGGCCCTACTGATGAACGCTGATTTTATAACCGCCAAAACAACCCCTGACCTCGCATTTATATCTCAGCATTTATTCACCGCTATTTTATGGGTCAACGATGAGCTATCAATCACGCGGTTGAATGCTCAAGCCGAGCAGCTACTTGCCATTAGTAGCGGCAGATTAATCAATCAATCCATCTTGACACTGCTAGCACCTGATGAATTAAAGACTAAAGATACGGTATCTATAGATAATGATAGTAATGATACAAATGAAAATGAGTCTTCAAGCGAGCCAGCTTACTCTTTGACCGAGCGCTTTGTGCAAGCGCAAAACTATCAGCAGCCTTTTATCGACCATGATCACATTATCAAAACACCGCTAAATGGTAATTTATCATTGTCAGTCGACTATAGCGTCACGCCTGTCATCTATGAACAGCATCCTTATTTTATTATCGAGATGTGGGGCAAAGATCGTCAAAGTCGTATCTCTGAGGAGCAGCGCCAACAACAGCAGTATACAGTGGCCCGTCATATGCTACGCTCGGTGGCGCACGAAATAAAAAACCCTCTTGCTGGTATTCGCGGGGCAGCCCAGCTGTTGCAACGGCAATTCATTAAATTCAGCGACGCATCTACTACTAGCACCTCTAGCGCTGATAATGCTTTGATAACCACCAACGCTGACACGCAGCATGATTTGCAAAAAATGAATCAAAAGCTGCGCAACTATACGGACATTATTATTTCAGAAACTGATCGATTGACCCATCTTATTGGGCAGCTTCTGGGTTCCAATCAACTACCAAACTGGCAAACGCTTAATATCCATGAGCCCCTAGAGCATGTCTTAACCTTAGTGACCAATCAGTATCCACAGGTAGTGTTACAGCGGGATTATGATTTATCATTGCCAGAGTTGTGCGCAGATAAGGATCAGCTGATTCAAGTGTTTTTAAACCTCATTAATAATGCTTGTGAATCGATGACTGAGTTCGAACAAACGCTGCAACAGAATAAAATCTCAGAGTCTCAAGAATCACCACAATCTGTCATACAAACTGAGGGCAATTCTGATTATCAACCGACATTGCATATTCAAACGCGGGTTGCTTTTCAGCATACAATCGTCGGACAGCAGCACAAGCAAGTGATGCAAATTACTATTACTGATAATGGCTCAGGTATTGATCCAGCCTTGATTGGTCAAATATTTTTCCCAATGGTCACTAGCCGTGCAGCCGGTACAGGTCTTGGATTATCCATCGTCCAAGATATTATCAGTCATCATCATGGTATGATTGATGTGAGCTCGACAAAAGAGCAAGAGGATAAGCAAACCCGATTTACGCTATACCTGCCATTTACTCAACCCATCACTGAGACATAAAACAAATTATGAATTTATGAATTAAAGGCTGCTAAGTTTCATAACGCTCAACTCCCAATCCCCAACTTACCATCAATAATTGCTGATTAGGCCCAATACATGACTGAATATAGCGACGACCTCCAACCTAAAAGCGATGATCAATCAACACAATCACAAATAGTAACTGTGAATAATGCACCCAGCGACCACCCTGCAACATTGTGGTTAATCGATGACGATGCAGCCCTACGTATGGTGTTGGCCGACACGTTTGAAGATGCTGGATTAAACGTTATCAGTTTTACCCAAGCACAAGCAGCATGGACTCGCCTTAATGATGTTTTAAAACAGCAAGAGTCAGCTGAGCAATTGCCAGACGTTATATTGACCGATATTCGCATGCCAATGATGGATGGCTTGTCTTTTAGCGACTGGGTCCATCAGCACTTCCCTAAAATGCCAATCGTAATTATGACGGCACACTCAGACCTGACCTCTGCTATCAATAGCTATCAGACTGGTGCTTTTGAATACTTGCCCAAGCCTTTTGACTTAGATGACGCGGTTGCAACGATTTATAAAGCCATCAATTACCAGCCTAATTTAGAAACAACAACTGTTTCCCTTTCAGATAAAACCAATACCAATATAGCGCCTGACACGTCTACTGAAAACTTGCTAAAACCTAAAGTAGCACCTGCTAGTAAGACAACCAAAGACAATAAGAGCAAAGGTGCCGCCGAAAACAAAAGTAATGGTAACCCTAGCGGCATCATTGGACAGTCTCCAGCCATGCAAACGGTGTTTCGTGCTATTGGCAGGTTGGCACAATCTCCCATTTCCGTCTTAATCACTGGAGAGTCTGGAACAGGTAAAGAGTTGGTGGCCAGTGCTTTACATCAACACTCCCCGCGTAAACAGCAACCGTTTATTGCCCTCAATATGGCAGCCATACCACATGACTTGATCGAGTCTGAGCTATTCGGTCATGAAAAAGGCGCGTTCACTGGTGCAACAACGATGCGTCAAGGCCGTTTTGAGCAGGCAGACGGCGGTACTTTATTCTTAGATGAAATCGGTGACATGCCTTTTAGCACTCAGACACGGCTGTTACGCGTACTGGCCAATGGTGAGTTTTATCGTGTTGGTGGTCAGCAGCCAATCAAGGTCGACGTGCGTATCATCGCAGCCACCCACCAAAACTTAGAAGAGCTGGTAAAACAAAGCCGATTCCGCGAAGATTTGTTTTATCGCCTTAATGTCATTCGATTACCCCTACCACCACTACGTACACGCCCTGAAGACATTCCTGCATTAGCCCTCTACTTTATGCAGTCTGCCGCAGAGCAAATGAGTACTACCCCGAAGCATCTCCATCCTGCCGCATTGCAAATTATGCAGACGTTTGACTGGCGTGGTAACGTGCGTCAATTAGAAAACGTCTGCTTGTGGCTAACCGTGATGGCCACTGGTGATACGGTGATGGCGACAGATCTGCCACCAGAGCTACTTGAAAACATCTCACCTAATACGGTGCTTTATGAAGAGCACGGCGCAGCAGAACAAGAGACTCAAAAGCATTTGGTACAAAATGGCGATATATTAAACGATAGTGCGTTAAACAGTCATCAAAATAATCAAAGTAGCCAGTTGCCTAAAAACCAGAGTTGGCAGCAAGCATTGGCTGATTGGGCTGAGCAGTCGCTAAGCACGGGTGAAACTGATATTCTGCAAACAGCAACCCCTGAGTTTGAGCGTGTTTTATTAACAGCAGCACTCAATCATAGCGGCGGCAAAAAGATAGAGGCAGCGAGCTTACTTGGTTGGGGACGCAATACTCTGACGCGCAAATTGCAGCAGTTGGATATTTCTGCCCCTAGAGTACCAACTAAAGAATAAAGAAACGCATAAAATACGATAATAAATTATTATTAATATCAATTACTTAAAATTAATATCGAAAATAAATGATAAATAATTGCAAATAGGGGTTGCCAAACAATTAAAACTCTATATAATAGCCAACCACTGAGACGCACTACCGAATCAGTTAACTGTCTAGATAGCGTTTGAGTTTAATCGCTTTTGATGATAGAGTAACGAAAATGGGGCTGTGGCGGAATTGGTAGACGCACCAGATTTAGGTTCTGGCGCCGCAAGGTGTGAGAGTTCGAGTCTCTCCAGCCCCACCATTTTCGGATAGTACATCTTAGACCAAATATCAAAACCTGCTTTTTAGCAGGTTTTTTTGTGTCTGGAATTTGGTGTTAGAACTATAAAATATCTTATCAAGAGCATTAATCTACTTTTCTACCCTTTCTAAATCCTTCAGCACCTCATCCGTACTTTTATAGCACCTCTCTACCCGCTTTGCCAATATTTGCATGCACTTGCCATAGGCATACCTAATTAATAGAAAGGTTTCCCTCACTGTCATTGAATAATGCACTACGTTGATTTTTACGAAGGGTTTCACGTTGAATGATATGTTTTGCATCGACTTTTTCTAAAGACAATCTTGTTTCGCGAGAAAGATCGCCATCTGCTATTAAGGATAAATAACGAGAACAACAAACTCTTAAAAAAGAGGTGAAATTGCCAATATCATGATCAGCATCGAGAGATTCAAGGTATAGCTTAGTGATCAGTTGATTAACCGTCATTTGATCACGAAATGACAACTCTTCTAATATATCCCAAAAAAACACTTCTAAACGAATTGAGGTGACAACTCCCTGAATTCGAAGCGATTTGGTTTTAGAGCTCCACAAGCTATCGTCAGCACTAATAAAAAGTTGGCACATATATATTCTCTCTCGATACTGGGGTCTATTGAACGTTCAACAGACCCGAATTAATGCTTATAGCAAGGCAATAAACTGCTTTAGCATCGCTGGGTGGGCAGGCCATGCAGGTGCCGTTACCAGTTGGCCATCTGTAATGGCGCCATCCATAGGTAACTTGATATACTCAGCGCCAGCCATTTCTATTTCTGGCTGACACGCAGGATAAGCAGATACTTTTTTACCTTTTAGTACGCCAGCAGCTGTCAGCATTTGTGGCCCATGGCAAACTGAGGCAATCGGTTTATCAGTATTTGCGAAATGCTGAATCATTGCAATGACCTTAGCATTCAAGCGCAAGTATTCTGGCGCACGTCCACCTGGCAAATACAAGGCATCGTAATCTTCTACATTGATATCAGCAAAAGAGGCATTAAGAACAAAGTTATGACCGCGTTTTTCGGTATAAGTTTGATCACCTTCAAAGTCGTGTATTGAGGTAGCAATGCTATCACCTGCCACTTTATCTGGGCAGACCGCATCAACCTCATGTCCCATCGCTAGTAGTGCTTGGAACGGAACCATGTTTTCATAGTCTTCAACAAAATCACCGGTTATGATAAGTACTTTAGCCATGATATTCTCACTGTATTGTAATAAAACACTGTAATGAAATACGGAAACCCAAATTAGTTTATAGCGACTTCGCTTAAAATGAGCCTGAATATCCATTCAAACATAAAAAACAACGACTAGGTAATATGTGAATACTACAAACAATCACTTTTTAAAATAAAATAATAAATTCAGCTATTTTCTAATAACTTTAAATCTATCAATATCTTATCCATCTCCTGATACCGTCTCTCTTCCCGCTTCGTCAATGCTTTGTCAACAATACATTGATAGTGACTATATTCTGCTGACAACGTTGGAATAGGTTGTTGGCAATGCTGAATCGCCCACACTCTTAATTTATCATTGCTATTGGCGCTTAGCTGAAACGGGCGCTTGCCTGTTAGTATCTCAACCATCATTACGCCAAACGCGTAGATATCACTCTGTATAGTTGCACTCTGACCTTGCCAACGCTCAGGTGCGAGATACGCTGGTGTGCCAGCAGGATTTGGTTGGCTATTAGCCACCGTCATACGTTGTGCTAAAGCAAAATCAGTGAGTAATAGTCTAGGAATCAGACTATTACTCATGGTATCTGCTGGCCATTCATCGTGAGCACCTTTAATCAAGATATTACTGGGCTTAATATCATTATGTAACCAGCCAGCCTGATGCAAATTGGCTATCAAGTGTGCAGACTTCATGATGAAATGATGCTTTTGTGACGCTATTAGTGACAGGTGTTTTGAAGCGGTCAGCTGACTCGCCAAGCTACCATTAGGGTAATAAGGTGTGACTACTATAACTAGGTGTTGCAACTGCTCTAGTATTTGAACGTCCACGCAATGATGAGCCAATAGCGGCGGTGCGATAGCGTTATTTTTGATTTTCGATGAAGCATTTACAGCAGCTAAAATATCCGCTTCATGAGTTAAATCAGAAGCGATAGGATAAGCGCCATCACTCAACTGCCACTTAATCATCACGCTACCAAATTGCGGATGCTGGGCACGTGTTAGTCCTTGGAAGTAAGTCTTGTCGATACCTTGTGTTTTAACAACTTGCACATGCTCATCTTGCGTTTGTTCTGTGCTTTGCTGAGCAATACGTTGATGCACTATCTGCCTAAAACATTGTGCGTCCAGTTCTTGGGAAATAATGGGCAATAGCTGCATCGCCTGCGCTTGCAAGGCTTGCGTAATAGACGGATTACTGGCACTATTTTCCATGGTATTGTTTCTCATAATATAGTGAGATTACAGCCTTCCCATTCGTATCATTTCCAAAGATAATAATAACGCGAATAATGGTTACAAGTACTACGCTTAATAGATACTAAGATTGTAGGCACTAAAATTTTAGCAGCGTTAATTGTATTTTTGGGTATGGTATTAAAGACAACCTTAATTGCTAGAGCCACTATGTCCCAACCAACTATCCCGACCACGCCATCTGATCAACCCACTTATACCCTACCCGCACCTTTGTTAGACTTACTCAGTCAGTACTTACAAGAGCGAGTCACACCAACTATTGAAATTGACCCGAGCCAGCTTGCTTATCGCTGGGTCGGTGGACGCACTGGTCACCTGCAACCTTTGTCAGTCAATCTATTTTTGAGCTTAGATGATTTGCATGGTATCGATACGCAAAAGTCGAAACTGGTACAAAATACCCGCCAGTTTATTAAAGGTTATCCTGCCAACCATGTATTAATGTCAGGGACACGCGGTGCCGGTAAGTCATCATTGATTCGCGCTTTGCTACAAGCCCATCATAGTGAAGGCTTGCGTATTATTGAAGTGGCCCGCGATGACCTGCAAGTATTGGATAAGATTCGTGCTGCCATTAATGCCCTACCAGCAGATTGTCATTGCCGCTATATCGTATACTGTGATGACCTCGCTTTTAATGGTCAAGACGAAAGCTATCGTGCGCTAAAGAGCGTGCTCGATGGCTCGCTAGACTCTGAGCAAGACAAACTACTGGTCTACGCCACCAGTAATCGCCGTCGCTTGCTACCGCAGATGATGAAAGACAATGTCGATATCTATAATGGGCAGACGGATGAAGTCAATCCCTATGAGGCCATTGATGAAACCGTATCATTATCAGATCGATTCGGTTTGTCCCTCACCTTCCATCCTATGGATCAGCAGACTTATCTGCAAATCGTTCAGCATTATCTGAATTTAGAGCAGCAAAAAATCTCCGCTGATGTGGATAATGATGCTAAGGACATTTTAGCAAGTCATTCTATGCCTGATAAGATCAGAAAGGATGCGCTACGTTGGGCCTCAGAACGTGGTGGTCGCTCAGGACGAGTTGCTTACCAGTTCAGCCGCTTTTGGAGTGGTGAAACACAATTGGCTATCGAAGACAGTAAGCGCTAGGTCATATTTAACGCTAAATCATATCTAAGCTTAGCCATGTCTAATCACTGCGTGCAGAGCCTATATACTGCACGCGATTTTCTTCTTGACTGCCCTCTTGATTGCTTACCGACTCAACTGCACCATCAACCATATATTGGTCAAAATCTATTGCTAACCAGAGATTGCCTTTGTAGACGCTCTCAGCATCTAAACGAATATATGCCATATTTGGCGTTTCGCTATCTAGATTATCAAAGTTCTGATAGCGAGCGCTAAAGTGGGTCAAAATTATATTTTTCAGGTTCATCTTTTGCGCGAATGTGCCCACCACATGCGCACTGCTATGCATTGGGTCATAGTCAGGGTTTCTGGCTTGAATAGCCATCATGACCTCATGCGTATAAGTAGCTTCATGCACCAATAAATCCGCATCGACAACGGCTTCGCTTAACAAATTTGGCGTATCATTGTCTCCTGCCACCACTATTCGCGTCCGCTGTATTTCCTCATCAACATAGTCTACTGAGTGCAATTGTCTATTATCCTCAGTCGTGACATCTTCGCCTTGCTGCAATTTACCCCACAGCGCACTTGCTGGAATACCATCTGCCACAAGCTTATCTGTATTAAGGATGCGGCGGCTAATAGTCTGAGTAATACCAAAGGCATGAGAAGCAACCCGATGTGATAGCCGCGTGATGTCAATATCAAGCTGATGTTGGTCATTTAAGCTAATACTGACCTTGTTCGTATCACCTTGCTCAGCTAACACCTCTTCAATCGCTATAAAATCGAGAGCGAAAGGTAGATACAGCTCTGTAGTGGCGGTAATAGCTTCAAGTAATTTGGCAGTCGCTTTTGGTGCAATCAAAGTCAGCGCATCACGGCGTCCTGACATCGCAGCACTCGCCAGCAATCCAGGTAGACCATAGCAGTGATCACCATGTACATGAGTGATACAGATAGCAGTCAGTTGTCGTAAAGACAGCTTGGTATGTAGCAGTTGCTTCTGTGTACCTTCACCGCAATCAATGAGTAGCCAAGGACGTGATTTCTTATTTTGATTGCTACTGTGCTTCGGCTTGCCTTGCTGCTGCGAACCAGAACTATGAATACTCAAGCACTCAACTGCCAACGCAGTTACGTTACGCTGTTTGGTTGGTGCACCGGCAGAGGTTCCCAAAAAGGTTAGCTTTAGCATAGATGATGCCTTTTATTTATCAGAGGTATTTATTATGACCGCTGACATATCATGGTTCGTTGAGCCTCAATCATTTGCCCCCCATTAGCCGTGCATTCATTGACCATGTTGGACTCATAAGACTTCCAACCACCATAAAAACTGGCGGCACATAGGATGACAACCAGTAGCTTTTGGGACCATGCCTTGATAGATACCTGTTGGCTATCGATAGCTTGTCTATCTTGCATATTCTGTTCCTAATGGCTGGTTGGGTTTGATATTTTTAGTTAGATCTGTATGATTCGGTCTATTGGAATCTGTCATTATTTTATCCTAAAAAAGGCTTTGCTTAAAAATAAACAAAACCTTTTATCTAAATATCCACTCGAGTAATAAGCCAAGTACTGAGCAGTGTTTATTGGTCATACCAGCATCATCTAAAAATTAAGACGACCGCCTTTTTCTTCGGCGCGCTTAAAGGCATCTCGTTCTTCACAGCGCTGCAACCACGTTAAGATATTGGCATATTTGCTCTTATTGAGACCTGTGCCCGCATTTGCGCCTACAACCGCAAGGTGCATCTGAATATCAGCGGCACTAAACTCACTACCTGCAAACCAATGATTTTTGCTCAAATGTTGTTCCATCATGTTCAGCATTTTGTCCAAACCATTTCCGATCATGTTCTTTTCGACCTGACCTTGGATTTTTTTGCTAATAGGTTTGACCAGCATAGGCGATTGACTCACAACCTTTGTAAATACCAGACGCATAACCAACAACGGCATCAACGAGGCTTCTGCAAAATGCAGCCAAAACGTATAGGCTTCCCACGCCGCTTCATTGCTATCGTCAGGCTTGAACTGTTTTTCTTTGTCATAGTGCTTAATCAAATACTCAATAATGAATCCTGATTCAAGCAATACGCGATCGTCTACTTCTAGCATTGGCGCACTACCGATTGGATGCACTTTTTTTAGACTATCAGGGGCGCGGTATGCTTTATTGCGCTCATAGCAAGTCAATTGATAATCAGCGTTTAGCTCTTCTAATAGCCAAATGATACGAAACGAGCGTGAGTTTTCTAAATGATGAAGATGTAACATAAACCGTCCTAGTCATATATTGTTTTGGGTCAGCCCTAAGTTTAAGAGATACGTTCTTAGAGACAGCCTCTTAAACATAATCTCTTAAACCTGATGCAACGCTCTTAATTAAGCGCAGCAGCATCTTCCTCGATAATAGCGTAATTTAATCCCCTTTGACACAGCAAGTTTGTAGAGTAATGGCAAAAAATATCGCCTGCCAAGTCAGCTGTATTAACGACTATGGCGCTACACTCATTAGCATTATGATAAATTTAGCGCTTCAATCTTGCGCGTCATCTTATCTATTTTTTGCTGATACTTTTTAATTTGACGGAATCGATGCGCAATCAGCACGCCTTTGATACGGCGGTTTTTGAGACGACGACGCGGCGGAAAACTACCCACTTGTGGCTCATTGTAACCGTGTAAGCGATTGTCACGTTTGCGCGCCAGATAGCCAAGGGCACTATCCGCAATCATAATAAGCAATGCGACAAAAATCATGCTATACATCAGGATAGAACCGCCTTCGTGTAAGTTACGGTCCAAAATTGCAATCGAGAATATAAATAAAAATACTGGCTCAAGGTAGCATAAAGTCCCAAACAGCGAGACAGGTAGCTTTTGACTCGCGACCATCGTCAGTGACATCGCTGCCGTGCTAATGATGCCTAATAATGGCAGCAGGTACCAAAGCTTATGGTTGGTGATTGCCATCTCAAAACCACCATTCATATACAGCACAATCAGTACGACTGGCAGCAGCAATACAAGATCAGAGATCAAACCAGTAATAGGCGGTACAGCCAGTTTGCGACGCAATAGATAGTATGGCGGATAACCCAAACACACAAACAACGTCGCCCAAGAGATTGCACCATATGCAAAGATATCGTAAGCGATACCGAGGCCTGCGCATATAATAGCCACCCACTGTAGTAGGCTCATGTTTTCATTATAAAAGAAGCGTCCAATCACGATCATGATCATTGGGTATAAAAAGTAACCCAATGTCACCTCAAGCCCCAAACCATTGACTGGCGCCCACGTAAACATCCAGATCTGCGCACCCAAAATCGGAGTGGGTAATATAAACAACAGCCACTCTTTTGCGTTTTTTAAGGTTTTTAGATAATCAAAAATGTGCTGCCATTGCTTTAGTACGCTGACCAGCAGTACTAGACTAAAAAACATTGTCAACACGCGCCACGAAGCGACTTGCGTACCTGATAAGGGTTGCAGTAGCAAACCAAATAAGAACAGCAAAGAGTATAAAAAGTTTGCAGCCACCGCAGTGATCGTACCCTGCGAGGTTTGGTTAGTAGTCAACATCACAACAGCCTTTAGAGATTGGGGCACATCCTTGGCAATTTTTAAAAAAAACAAAAGCCTCAGACGAGAACGTCTGAGGCTTTTGCATATAAGGTCGTCGCGCAATCTAAGTTGAACGCTTTTGATGTATTAGGCTTACATCATGGGGCGCATTATGTCAAAGTCAGAATAGATAAGCAATGCCAGCATGCATCTAGTAGATTAACTTCTACATTGAGTAAATTTAATGCAGATAAATGATTATTTTGCATCAAGTTTTTCGATTTTTTGCTGTATCTTATTCATCTTTTTTTGGTAGTGACGAATCTTGCGAAAACGATGGGCTTTTAGTACGCCATCGATACGCTGATTGATAAAATGACGACGTGGCGGGAAGCCTCCTACCTGCGGCTCTCTATATCCATGAAGATGATCATCTCGGCGACGAGCCAGATACCCTGCCACACTATCAGCCATCATGACCACTAGTGCAAGCGTAATCATACCGTACATAAAGAGCGAACCACCTTCTTCAAGGCTTTGGCTCAAAACCGTAATGGACAACACAAACAATAGCATCGGCTCTATATAGCTTAGTGCACCAAATAGTGACACTGGCAACTTACTACTCGCGACCATCGTCAGTGACATTGCCATCGCACTAAAAGCACCCAGCAGCGGCAGTAGATACCAAAATTTTATGTTCTGTGCTGCCACACTAAAACCACCTGTCATGTAGAGTACGATGAGCACCACGGGTGTCAATAATGCCAAATCAAACAGTAAGCCTGTAATGGGTGGTACAGAGAGGGTACGCCGAAGTAGATAATACGGCGGATAACCCAGACACACAAACAGCGTCACCCAAGACACCGAACCATATTGAAACACATCATAGCCAATACCTAACGCTGCAAATATCGCCGCCACATACTGCAAAGTACTCATGTGCTCATGGTAAAAGAATCGACCAAGCACAATCATCACTAGCGGCAATAAGAAATAACCCAACGTGACATCGAGACCAAACCCATTGACCGGCGCCCACATAAACAACCAAATCTGTCCACCTAGGATTGGCGCAGGTAGTATAAATATTAGCCATTCTTTTGGTGTCTTTAGTGTCTTTATATAATCAAAAACACGTTGCCACTGCTTAGTCAAACTGACCAATATCACCAAACTGAGCAACATCATGAGCACACGCCATGATGCTACCTGCGTCCCTGTTAAGGGCAGCATAAACAGTCCAAACAAAAACATCATCGAGAATAAAAAGCTCGATGATACCGAAGCAACCGTTCCCTGAAAAGTTTGATTGGTCGTAAGCATAACAACAGCCTTAAAAAATAGAACCTTATTTACAATATTGAAAAAATGAGAGTTAAAAAAACAAAAGCCTCCGACGATAACGTCAGAGGCTTTTTTCTAGAAAAATGCTAAGAGACTAGACTCAAAAGCTAATTACCAAGACTATTACTCGTCATCGTCTTATGCATAGTGAGTCTATTATAGATTGTCACTTGGTTTATGATCGTTTGCAATATCAATCGCATCATCGACGTCAGTAGTTGCAGTATTGTCAGTTGTCGCATCAATATCTATCTGCTCCTGACCTTCTACGTCAAACGTACCGTCTTCTCTCATGGCATCGATAAGTTCATCATCGCTCTCTTCATGCTCAACACGTGCCATGGCAACCAGTTTTTCATCTTTTGACAGACGAATCAATGTTACGCCTTGTGTATTACGACCAGAGCTAGCGACATGCTCAACTGGGGTACGAACCAACGTACCTTTATCAGAGATTAAAATGATATCGTCGGTAGAGTCAACCTTGGTCGCTCGTACTAACGCACCATTACGCTCGCTGGTCTTGATAGCGATCACACCGCCACCGCCACGATTTTGCGTATTGAACTCATCGATGAAGGTACGTTTACCAAAGCCGTTTTCACAAGCAATCAAGATTTCACGTACATCATCTTCGATAACGACTAATGACTTGATAAATTCGTCAGTAGCCAGACGCATACCGCGGACGCCTTTAGCTGTACGACCCATCGCACGCGCATCATTTTCATCAAAACGAATCGCTTTACCACTTGAAGCAAACAACATCACTTCTTGGCTGCCATTAGTAATACGAGCGCTGACCAATTTATCACCGTCTTCTAATCCAACTGCAATCAAACCGTTCGATCTGATATTGGCAAACTGCTTCAGCTCTACCCGCTTCACTGTACCGTTGGCCGTAGCAAAGAATACAAAAGGTGGCTCTGCTTGGTTGCTATCTTCTACCGAATCGTCATCATTGATTACTTCTGATACTTCACTTACTACTGATGTATCTTCCACAATTTTTGGAATTGGTAGTATGGTTGTAACGGTTTCGTCGCTATTTAGGCCAATTAGATTAACCAATGGACGACCACGAGCACCGCGACTAGCAATCGGCACTTCAAAACCACGTAGACTAAAGACACGTCCACTATCAGTGAAACACAGTACCGTCGAATGCGTTGATGTCACGACTAAATGATCGATTACATCATCTTCTTTCATTGCGGTAGCAGACTTACCTTTACCGCCGCGTTTTTGCGCGACATAATCATCAATCGGCTGAGTCTTAGCGTAACCAGTACGCGATACCGTCATGACGACCGTTTGCTCAGGGATAAGATCTTCGCGACTAAAGTCCATGCGTGAATCGATGATATCGGTACGGCGCTCATCACCAAAGTTATCACGAATCTCGATCATCTCATTAGAGATAATCGCCATCAGCTTATCAAAGTCGCCAAGAATAGACTCTAAGTGTGCGATTTCACGCAGTAAGTCTTGGTATTCTTCGGTCAATTTATCTTGCTCAAGACCAGTCAAACGATGCAATTGCATATCTAAAATCGCATTGACCTGCTCAAGTGACAAGCGATAACGCTCTTCGCCTTCGATTAGACCAAACGGCGCTTTAGGATCTTCGCCATCGATAAACTCAGGACGTACTGACTGACTACCAGCAGCTGTAAGCATCGCAACGACACTGCCTGAGCCCCACGTATTGTTCAATAGGCTTTCGCGTGCCAATCCACGGTTTGCTGACGCTTTAATCGTCGCAATAATCTCATCGATATTGACTAGTGCGACCGTTAGACCTTCTAGCAAATGACCACGAACGCGGGCTTTGTTCAATTCATAAATCGTACGGCGTGTCACTACCTCTTGACGATGACGGACAAATGCAGCGATAAGCTGACGCAAGGTCAATAGTTTTGGCTGACCATTATCTAGCGCCACCATATTGATACTAAAGCTAGACTCTAGTGGCGTTTGTAGAAATAGGTTATTAACAATAACTTCAGCGGTCTCACCGCGACGCAAGTCAATAGCGATACGCATACCGTCTTTATCAGACTCATCACGAATCTCGCTAATGCCTTCGATTTTTTTATCACGGACAAGCTCTGCGATACGCTCGATCAGCTTGGCTTTGTTAGCCTGATAAGGTACTTCGGTAAATACAATACGCTCACGATCGCGGTTGACCCCAGTATTGCTCATCGGCTCGATATGATAGCGACCACGGATATGCAAACGGCCTTTACCCGTACGATAAGCATCTAAAATGCCCGCGCGACCATAGATAATACCGCCCGTAGGAAAATCAGGACCTGAGATATGCGACATCAGCTCTTCAGCTGAAACTTGTGGGTTTTCAGCATAGGCCAGGCAGGCATTAATCACTTCGGTCAAATTATGCGGAGCCATATTGGTCGCCATACCAACGGCAATACCCGTCGCGCCATTGACCAATAGGTTAGGAATACGCGCTGGCATCACGCTTGGCATGCGCTCAGAGCCGTCATAGTTGTCTTCCCAATCGACCGTGTCTTTGTCCAAATCAGCGAGCATTTGGTGGGTCAGTTTGGTCATACGTACTTCGGTATAACGCATCGCTGCCGGAGGATCATCATCGATCGAGCCAAAGTTACCTTGACCATCAACCATTGGGTAGCGCAAGCTGAAATCCTGCGCCATACGTACGATGGCATCATAGACAGCACTATCGCCGTGTGGATGGTACTTACCGATAACATCACCGACCACACGTGCTGATTTTTTGTACGGCTTATTATAATCGTTTGATAGCACGTGCATGGCATACATCACGCGGCGGTGTACAGGTTTGAACCCATCACGCACATCAGGCAGCGCACGCGAGACGATCACGCTCATCGCATAATCCAAATACGACTGCTTTAGTTCATCTACGATGCCAATAGGACTGACCGATTCGCTCATATACACTCCTTCACTCACATTTTTTTTCTAACGTTGACACATCGCTTATGGCTCCCATAGATCATATAAAAATATTGCCACATAAATGGGCAGTCATGACCAAAATACACACCATAAAAAACACTGCTACACGTGCAAAACAATAGGAAAATTGTGATACGGTTTTTGTTAAAAACAATGTTTAATTAAAGAAGCTATTTTAGCACAAATTTGCTGATTTAGGGGGTTCTGAGTACCATTAAAATCAAGCTAGACGGTTCATTCACAGTAGTATTTTGAATTACCGATACACACTAAATTTATTCTAATGGCAGGTTTTTTTCGATTGGCTGATTTTGCCATTTTTACAAACGAACTTACCCTCTGCCGAGCAATGTGATACGCCGCCCATTTTACCTGAACAAAGCGTGTTGCGAGCTTGGGCTTGATTGATAGATGTGAAGGCAAATACTAGAGCTAATAGTGCTGTGGTGATTGATTTCATTATTTATTCTCCGTATCTGATGGATATTAAATAGAAAAATACTATACTCATTAGCCACAGCTCTACAAGATTTATTTTGACTAACTGAGTGGATACTTATATTTCTATCTACAACTCAACATGACATTTAATTTAACGCTAAAATCTTGAGCATAGAGCTCATACGTGGTTTGCATATAAGCTCTATTGACCAAACAACTAGGATGCTTAGAATATTTAGCCAATACAACAACACTTACAACTATCTTTGAAGTGAACTGAGGCTCTGACGTGAACTGATTGTTTTTATGGTCATATTGTTTTCATAACCATAATGCTTTGCCATGAGCTAATAGCTTTCAAAATCACATTATTTTAATGAGCACATTATGATTTAAACCACTTTGATGCAGCTATTTTTTTAGTGATACTGGACAAAAAATTTCTAAACGCTACACTACCTCATCTTTTATAGCACTTACATAACGACCTAACAGGCTACTTTTATTATGGATATCATTCTTGCAATTGTTTGGATTTTAGCAATGGTGCTATACAGCTTTTCGAGCGATTATGTTGCTAGCTTTCCTAACCATAACAATCGCGCTGTCCCATATGTCCGTTGGGGAGCACTTTTAGTCGCTATGGCTTTATCAGCATACTTGTCAAAAGCCTATCAAGAGAATCTACAAGGCAACGGTATGTGGGTGTTTGTTATCGTGGTATTTGTCGTTATTATATTAGCGAAGGTCGTTTTTAAATGGGTAATTAACAGACGCCTGAAACGCTAGTTAATACTGAATAGTTTTATTAATTTGACCCTCTTAATTATTGATCTAAATACCTATGACAATTAAACATCAAGATAGCCAGCCTGACTCAAACCTTTCTATACCAGCAGAAGAAACACGGACTGATCGTAGCTTCGATGCCATTGCCGATCATTTCGAAAAGAAGGTCTATGGTGGTTTAAAAGGCGAGATTCGATTAGCTGTACTACGCCGTGATATTTTTGAATATAGTTCACAGATGAGTGAGGCGCTTGGGCGACCTTTACGTATCTTGGATGTGGGTGCAGGGCTTGCGCAAATTGCGATAGAACTTGCTGCTCAAGGTCATAGCGTAGTCATCAATGACATATCAGCGAATATGCTTGAGAAGGCAAAAGCGAGCGCAGAAAAAGTTGATAAAAAGCTAGACATCACTTGGTATGTTTGCCCTTATCAAGCGCTTGAGGAAAAACTGGCCCAGACAGAGAAGTTTGATTTGATTATGTCGCACGCGCTACTTGAATGGTTGGCAGAACCATCGGCGGTCATGGACTTTTTTGATAAGCACTTAATAGATGGTGGCGCGCTATCCGTCTGTTTCTATAATCCTGCAAGCTTTGATTATCGTAACCTTATCATGGGAAATTTTAATCTACTCGATAATACAAACTATAAGGCAGACAATAAGAAAAGTCTAACCCCCAACCATCCCGTGGCCAAAGAAGAAGTTGAGTCTTGGCTCAAAGCGCATGATTATCAGACGGTACGTAGCAGTGGTCTACGAGTGTTTCATGATTATGCACCGCTCAAACGTGGCGGTCACAACGACCCAGATGCAGTGATCAGAATGGAGTTACGCTACTCACAATTAGAGCCGTACAAATGGCTTGGCCGTTACTTACACATTTTGGCTAAACGGTAAATTGAGACAACAGCTCAATAATTGTAAAGATGGCTAAACCTCTTCATCCATTCTCGATGATCTATCGTATTCTGACCAAGTAGTGGCATTGATGTCTTTTTCATCGAAGACTACGACATGCTCTAACAAAGGCAGAATGCCAATATGCGAGCCGATTGCATGGTTATGATGGCTCGCAACCAATGATAAGACAGTCTGTCCGTCGTCTAACTGCAGACGGTACAAATAGTTGGCACCGCGAAACACACGTCCGATAACCAAAGCTGTCTGCGTACTGTCATCATCATGAATGATATCATCAGGGCGCACGAGTACTTTGATTGGCGTACCATTTGGATAATCATATGCACAATACTGCGGCTGACCCGATTCATCATAGACTTCCATGCGGCGATAAATATTACCTAGTGCCGTCTTGACATGTCCATCATTGATAATGCCATCGATCATGGCGCCTTCGCCTACGAACTCAGCGACAAAAGGACTGACAGGCTCATGATACAGCTCGCTTGGTCTGGCCCACTGTACCAATCTGCCCTTGTCCATGACCCCTACTTTATCCGCTAGCGCGAACGCTTCATTTTGATCATGAGTGACCAAAATCGCTGTGGTATTAGTACGTTTGAGAATATCACGGACATTCATTGCCAATGACTCACGCAGTACCACATCTAGATTAGAGAACGGTTCATCAAGTAATAGTAGTTTTGGTTTTGGGGCGAGCGCTCTTGCAAGAGCCACACGCTGCTGCTGACCACCAGATAGCTCATTAGGACGTTTATCCGCATGCTCAGTCAATTCAACTAAGCTTAGCATCTCAGCCACTCGAGCTTTTTTGTCAGCAGCTGACCATTTATTAAGACCAAAGGCGATGTTTTTTGCCACGCTTAAATGACCAAACAGAGCATAGTCTTGAAACACCATGCCCATGCCACGCTTGGCTGGTGCAACTGCAAATGATTGGCGAGCTGTCTTTTCAGTTAGGCGTTGATTGTTTAGGTAGATAGTGCCGCCGCGACTTTGCTCCAGTCCCGCGATTGCTCGAAGCGCTGTTGTCTTCCCGCAGCCGCTATAACCTAAGAAGCAACCAATCTCGCCTTGCTCCAGCATCAATGATAGACCATTGACAACAATAGTATCGTCATAGCCTACGATGAGATTTTGCACACTAAAATAAGGATCTGTCGCGATATATTTCTCAGTATTTTGTTGTGAGGTATTGCTTTGTTCTACAGTTTTATTCGGCTGAACTGGATTGATTCTATTTTGTGACAGTGGTGACTTTGCTACAGGCATATGACTAGCCCGAGCCTTTTCTGACTTAGAATTTGTGGAGTCGTTCATTGAATCAGTGTACATAGACGGTACCAGTTCGCTATTAGTAAGTAAAACCATCGATAAAATAGAGCAAATTATAATATAGCTGACACTACGAGTGTGCTGTTAAACTTATGTCAAATTATTGCTATTAGCTTTGTTGTTACTAACTGTGTTTGTCACTTTGACGCAGTAATATCCAAACAGGGAGCAAACCAACCAGCACGATTAGCAAACTCGGTAATGCGGCTCGTCCCCACATACCTTCGCTCGTCATTTCAAACACTCGTACTGCAAGCGTATCCCAGCCTTGACGCCGTGTCATCAGCGTAATGGGCATCTCTTTCATCACTTCGACAAAGCCCATCAATAATGCAGTCAATACGCCAGGGCTAAGCACAGGCAGCATCACATGACGCCAGCGCTGATAAGGACTGTCGCTCAGTAATTTTGCAGCAGCTTCTTGATTGACTGTCAATCGCTGCAATTGTCTGTCAACTGGCTGAAAACTCACCGTCATAAAACGCGTCGATAACGCCATTAGCATAACAATGACACTGCCAGAAAGCACTTGCTGTGAGGTGATACCAAAAGCAATCATATGATTATCAAGCCACGCAATAGGTATAAATATCCCTACCGCCAACACAGTCCCCGGTACGACATAGCCTAAATTGGCTAAAGTGGTCATTAGCTTAGTCGATTTATCAGGATACTGCCGTTTGATCCACGCAATGATAATCGCCAAAAAGGCAATAAACAGCGTGGTCATACTAGCAATCATGAGGCTGTTAGTGACAAAATCAATGTAACGCGCATCAAAATCTTGGCGAAAATTCAGTGCTGTCCAATAGATAAGCTGTAAAAAAGGAATTAAAAAGGCAACTAAAAAGATGAGCGTACACAGCAGTGTCATGGCCAGCTTAGCAGGTTTACTGGCGTCAAAGCGTTGGCTGCTACCTTGGGTAAGTGAACTACCACGCTTCGCTTGCCAATACTGCTCAAACAATACCACAATAAATATCACACCAATGAGCAAGGCTGCTAGCTGAGCCGCTGTGGTCAAACTAAAAAAACCAAACCATGCTTTATAAATGGCGGTAGTAAAAGTATCAACATTGAATACCGATACTGCACCAAAATCCGCTAAGGTTTCCATACTAGCTAGCAATAAGCCACCTATAATCCAAGGCAGTGCTTGCGGTAGCGCCAGACGAAAAAATACATGGCTACGACTCAAACCAAGCATTTGCCCCGCTTCTATCGCTCGCCTGCCTTGCGACAAAAATGCCTGACGCGCGAGCAAATATACATAAGGGTAAAACGCTAGCGATAATACCAAGCCTGCGCCCCATACATTCCTTATCGACGGTATAGCAGTACTGATACCAGAATCGCGTAAAGCTGTCTGTAGCGGCCCACTAAAATCAACAATCCCGATAGTGACAAATGCCAAAACATAAGCAGGGATGGCAAGTGGCAACATCAATGCCCACGAAAAAAAACGCTGACCAGGGAAACGATACATACTAGTGACCCAAGCCAAAGCAGTACCAATAGTGCCTGAAACGACAGTCACCATAAGCAATAAAATCGCCGTGTTTTTAAGCACTTGCGGCAGTACATAATCTGCCATGTGTGTCCAAATCTCTGCCACTGGCTGTGTCCACGACAGCAGCACGATTAAAATCGGTACTAGCATAAACAACGAAATCAGCCCTAAGACTGATTTCGAGATAATACGTTTACGAAGGGCATGGTCTTGGCTGACAGTCTGCTGGTCGTTAACACCGTTATTGACAGTATCATTTTGACTAACAGACGCATCTGGCGTTGTGATCATATTATCATTACCGTGTCATACGTATAGAGACCTTGTAAGCTTATACCAACCTCAAAATCGTCATTATCTGAATAGCTCATCTATAACGACTAACCTTTGAACCTATTCTTTAAAAGCTGTTGTTTAAAAGCTACTGTTTTGAGAACTATTGTCTAAAAGTTATGATTTCAAGATTGGTATCACTATTACTGGCGATCCCTTATTTATAACCCGCTTTGTCCATCATTTGGATAGCTTGAGTTTGTAGTTCACCGAATTTCTGTACATTGATATCGTCTTTTTTGAACTCACCCCATGATCTGAGCATGTCTGACTCGTCGATACCTACTTTTACTGGGAATTCTTTGTCAGAGCTGGCATAGAGACCTTGTGCCTCGTCAGATGACAACCATTCTATCAGCTTAAGCGTACCATCTGGATTGTCCGAACCTGCAACCACGCCAGCGCCTGAGATGTTTACGTGCGTACCAGTAGTATCTTGGTTTGCCCAGAATATCTTCACAGGGAAGTTTGGTTTTTCGTCCAATAGACGACCATAGTAGTAACTATTGGCGATACCGACTTCACACTGACCAGCAGCGATAGCTTCTAGCATACTAGTGTCATCACTGAACACATCAGTCGCTAGGTTATCAACCCAACCGCGAATTACTTCTTCTGTTTTTTCTGGTCCCAAATGCTCCATCATGCTAGCGACAAGCGATTGGTTATAAACCTTTTTAGAGGTACGTAAGCATAGTTTGCCTTTCCATTTTGGATCGGCCAAATCTGCATAAGTAGACAACTGGTCAGCAGTGACTTTGCTTGGGTCATAGAAGATAGTACGTGCACGTAGTGACAGACCTGTCCACTGACCTTTTGGATCACGGTATTTTGCAGGGACGTTAGCTTCTAACACAGTAGATGATACTGGCTGCAATAGGCCTTGCTCTGCAGCTTGCCATAAGTTACCAGCATCAACGGTCAATAGCATATCAGCTGGAGTATTCTGACCTTCCGCTTGCAAACGCGCCATGAGTGGACCTGTTTTGTCCGTGACCAACTCAACTTTTACGCCTGTTTGCTCAGTATAGCGATCTAGCAATGGCTTAATCAGCTGCTCATTACGTGATGAGTAGATAGTAATCGTCTGACTATCAGCAGTCGTCGCTTCGTCAGTTGCTGCTTGCTGCTCAGCACCTGTTTCTGTTGACTCTACTTCTACGTTCTCTTCTGTGGTTGAAGAATTACTACAACCTGCCAGACCCAACATCATGCCAAATACGGCTGCAGGTAGGATAAGCTTCGTAGAGGTTAGATTAGCGCTGATAGCGTTCAATGACATGGTTTTCCCCATAGTAATGCTATAAAAAAGTAAGATGTATAGTGAGACAAAATAACAGTGATTATAACGATGACTTGCTAAGCGCTAGCAGTAATCAGGCCATAATATATCAAAGCAACATACTAATGGAAGTGAGATTAATTATCAATACATTTGTTTAACTGGCAAATATACCTGTGATGAGTCTTTAGCATTGATTTTTAAGAGCTATTTTTAGCGGCCCAGTTCTTTCAATAGTTTGGTCTAGCGACGCGTTTTAGTGTCCATCTAAAGCAACCATTGCCCTAAAATCGCATTGACTGCAGCTTCTGTACGTAAGATACGAGAGCCTATATGTACAGGTGTGCAGCCTTGTGCTGACAGTAGCTCTATCTCATAGTCGATCCAGCCACCTTCAGCACCTATGCAGACTAGATTTGGTAGCTGTCGTGATGGTTGCTGTTGTAAAAACTCAGAAAAAGACTGCTGACTATAAGGATGCGCGACAATCGCTCGATTGCTCATTAGGCTTGCCAGTGTGTCTTCAACAAATGGCTTAAAACGTTTTTGTAGCGTAATACTAGGAACAATTGTATCGATGCTTTGCTGTAGGCCTTCTAATACAAACTCGTCAATCCGCTCAAGCATTGGACTTTGCCAATAGCTTTTTTGGGTACGGTAGCTATTGATAAGAATGATATCGCGTACACCAAGCGCCGTCATATCCATAATCAATCGCCGTAGCACTTTAGGGCGCGGTAACGCCAGAATAACAGTTAAGTCTAATTTGGTAGGCGGCACAGTATTGAGCTGAACGTTACTTAACTGAATGCTGTCAGCGGTAATATCTTCGATAACAGCCGTACCAAGATTGCCGTTGATTTGGCCAATTTTAAGCGTATCACCGACTTTTGCTCCTAGCACTTTAGTCACATGGCTGACTTGAGACAAAGCATCGATTTTTGCTGCGTCTGCTGAGAGATTTTTAGCGGGCAATAATATACAGTTCATAAATTATCTTGGTTAGAAGACAGCTCGATAGCGTCTTCAATCATAGCAAATTGACGAGTCAATACCGCTTGCTGCTGTATCGTCATTTGCTCGCCAGCTTGCCCTGCCTGCGCGGCCAATGGCAAATTGCGTAGCCAAGTCGCCAGCTGCGTATAAATGCTCACAGCGTCTTCACGGTTATAAACTGTTTCCTTACGAGAAGTTTTTTTGTTCGCCTTTAACTGATCATCACTGACTATCTGTGCATCTGTACTACTTGCGCGATTTGACTCGATTTGACAATAAAAATCATTACTTGGCTGATATAAAGCGCCTACGCTAGCCAATTTGTCTATCACGCTTTGGCAAGACTGAGTATAACGCCCCATCAGTACAGGCGTGGCCACACTTGCAGGCTCTACTGGATTATGCCCACCAATATCTACCAGCGAGCCACCCACAAACGCTACATTTGCCAATGTATACCAAGTCATCATCTCACCCATGCTGTCTGCTAGATAGACTTGCGTATCTGCATCAATCACGTCTCCATCACTGCGCCGAGCCATATTTAACCCAGTTTTCTGAATGAGTTCTGCTACTGCGTCAAAACGCTCAGGATGTCTAGGGACAATAACAAGCAATGTATCTGCTAATGTGGCTTGAGACAGTAGTTGCTGCTGCAATGACAACGCTGCTGCCTCTTCGCCATCATGAGTACTCGCAGCTACCCACACAGGACGATCTGCTATACCAAAATCTGCTCGCAGATCAGCTTTCTTACTATAAATACGGTTATCTTCTACCGCTTGGTCATCAGTTTTGGACGCATTGATTACCCACTTTAATGAGCCTGCCACGCGAATTTGGGCGCTACTAGCCCCTAGTTGCCTAAAGCGTTTAGCAGAGTCGCTGTCTTGCGCAATAATTAAGGAGAGGTTTTTCATCATACTGGCGCTGACTGCACCAATTTTTTGATAGCTCTGAAAAGAAGAAGCAGATAATCGACCATTGACTAGAATACTTGGAATACGGTGCTGGGATAACTTGGTCAAGATATTTGCCCACAGCTCTGTTTCTACAAACAGTGCAGCGATCGGCTGCACATGCGTTAAGAAAGTCTCGATCACAGCAGGGCTGTCGACTGGCACATAGCTGTGACTCATCTGACCCTGAGCTATCTTTTCTGCAAAGCGACTAGCACCACGGGCAAAACCTGTCTGAGTCGTATTGGTCAACCATATCTGATAGCCATTAGCCAATAACATATCTAATAAAGGCGCGACCGTATTGGTCTCACCTAATGAGACTGCGTGGCACCAAATCACTCCTTTATCGATATTAGCATGGACCACTGGACGCGGTGGATACTGCTTGCCAAAACGCTGATCGATTTCCTGCTGGTAATTGTCGTTTTTATGAGATCGACGCCATACTTGCAGACGATATAATGGCTTTAGCAGCCCAATAAGAGACTGATAATATAAAGGTGTCTCGTGTACCGCACGATTAGGCGATGATACAGGGCCAATTGGATTTGCAGAGTGGTCAGACGGGGTATTAGATGATGGCATGGAACAGCCCAAATTAGTTATGAATCAAACAATAAAAGGGTAAAGGTAAAGCGCGCCAATTCTACCTGAATTTAAGCTGTAACAATAAGCTTTTAAAAAGTCACTGAGTAAATAGTTATTAGATAATGATTTTTAGATAATGACTATTATCAATAAAGCGACTGCGATGATTGCGCCAATTAAAATCTGATAACGCTTGGTGCTATGCTGCTCTTGCTTCTGTGTGGTCAGCAGCACTTCTGCTTGCTGCCATTGCTGAACCAGATTGGCCGCTTCTGCATGACCATTATCCGCTGCCTGCTCTAACCAGTATTTACCGCTATCTATATCTTGAGATACCCCTACTCCTTGGTAGTACATTTTACTGAGTAGACGCTGAGCACGGCTGTCGTTTTTGCTGGCGGCTTGATTGACCCACTCTACGCCAGATTTTTTTTGATTGTCACTGTCCGCTGTCAAACCTTCACCTAACAATTCATACATGGCCAAACGTAGCATAGCCGCTGTATTACCATCTTCAGCAGCCGCTTGCAGTATTAGCAGCGCTTTGTTTTTTGCTGCGATATGATTATCTAAAAATATAACTTGGCGACGAGGTTTGTTCTGTTTGGCAATATGCTGCTCGAACTGATCTAATACTTTGCGTGCTTGCTGATATTGAACATCACCAGTTGGTTGTGGCACCGCTATCTCATCTAACTCTACGAGCAGTTGCGTAAACATCTCTGACGTCGATGTATTTTTTACAGGTAACGCAGGCTTGGCTGTTGGCTTCGTTACTTTAGTCAGCTCAGGCTTTATCAAGCTCTCAGACTCAGGAGGCACTACGCTTGTTTGCAACTCAGTTGTTACCGTAGCAGGCATAGCAGACTGAATTGCGCGACTCTCACTGTCAGTTACAACTGCATTAGCTTGATTATACTCAGCTCCTATCGACACTTCCTCTGGCTTGTTAAGAGGAGCATTTAATTGACTAGTACCGACATGCGTATTTGAATCTGCGCTCGGAACGATGCTTTCAGTGGTTTGATGAGTGGTTGCTTTATGTGTTGTTGCTTTGCTTGTTGTTACTTTATGCGCTGTTAATTCAGGCACTGAATGAACATCGTTGCTTAAAGTAGTTGGTAGTCTAAGGCTAACCGCTTGATACAACCCACTCTCTACTTGCCCGCCTTGTAGTACTGCGTCAAACTGCCGATCAATATGACCAAACAGACGCAGCCCTATTGGCTCTAGTGCAAAAAACAAGCGCTCTTTAACCCCGCTATCATCATAACCGACCGCCATATGCTGATAAAAATCATCGGTGATCAATGTTAGCTCAGGGTAACGTTTACGCAGCTCAAACTGACCATACCAATGTGGCTTGCTTTGCCACTGCTGCGCCAATACACGACCGGCATAAAACGCCAAAAACACCATGAAATTACGATAGCGCTCATCGACCAACAGCGTCATCTCATCCCACATACCACTCTTGATCATATCTCGGCGCACTTGGGACAATAGCGTATCAATACGCTGTAAACTCTCAAGTGACTCGTCTAGCATACAAGCGCGCAGCTCAGTTTCGTAGGCTATACCGCCCGCAATAGGACGCCCAGCCAAGAAGTCTTGCCAGTAGCCTTCTGCAATATAGTCCAGTGGTGTTAAAGGTGATGCAGACATAGACGGACGTGACCTCTTTGCAGATAGATAAACCAAAAAAGCATAGGCTATAAAAGTGCTACTACTAAAATAATAGAACGGTACTGGTAGATTACCTTACCTTAAAAATCCGAGTGCTACAATAAAGGACTGAACAAGCGCACGACATTGTCAAACAAGCGTTTTGATCCATGACGCTGTTGCCACTCATCACTATCTAGGATTCGGCAGTTTTCTAAATAGACTTCCTGACAGTCCGCTACTTGGGCAACCATTTCTGGCGTATAAATCGCCAAACTGACTTCCATATTTAAGTAAAAGCTGCGCATATCAATATTGACGGTGCCAAATAAACAGTAATCATCATCGATAACCACTGTTTTTGCGTGTAGCAAACCACCTCTAAACAAGGCAATCACTACCCCAGCATCCAACAACTCTTGATAATAAGCTTGAGAAGCATGTTGTACCAGAAATGAATCAACCTTTTCAGGAACGATAATCGTCACATCAACGCCGCGCTTAGCTGCTATCGTCAGCGCGCCTGATAGGGATTCATCAGGGACAAAATAAGGCGTGGTAATACGGATGCGCTTATTGGCACGATGAATCACGGTAACTAACGTATTGTAAATCACATGAGCCGTTAGCTGCGGTGCTGAAGGTATTAGCTGCGCCAAGACTTTGTCCACGACAGGCATCTTTGGTACGACAATCGAAGTGGCACCTACATCTGGCTGCTCATGATCATCAACCGTATCCGCCAACACCTTCACTCGGCTATTTAAATCATTGATGGTCGGATGCATCACATATAACTTACGAGTGTAGTTATTAACCCGTTGATGCAGTTCAGCAAGATTGTCATTACTTTCAGCACCGATATCGGTAACAATCACCTTAGCCATCGCTGTATTAATACTAATCGAGTGCTGGCTAGTCGTTCGTAGTGCCACATCAATCCATTGACCAACGTTTTTATTTTGCTTAAAAAACCTTGGATCAACCAAGTTGAAGCTGCCGATATAGCCGATATGTTCATCGATAACCACCATTTTACGATGATTGCGCAAATCAGAGCGTTTGAATAGTGTCTTAAATAACCCCACTGGCAATGACTGATGGACATAAACGCCTGCTTTTTCTAATTTACGGTGCACACTGCTATTAATAAAGCTAAAGCTGCCCACACTATCAGCCAATATATGACACTCTACGCCGCGCTGAGCCGCTACAGACAGCGCCTCTATGACTTCTAGCACCTGTCCTTTTGGATAGACAATATAAAACTCCATGAGAACTATACGCTGGGCGGCATGAATATCTTCAATCAAACGCTGAAAGATAGAAGCAGGATCGGTCAACAGCTGCATTTGATGATTGGGAAATACACCAAACCCTGTCCAGCGCGTTCCTATTTGGCTAACACCGCGGTAGTTGGCTGGTAATAAGTCCTGCCCTTTATCAAAAATCAGATGCTCACGCCTTGCCATATCGTTCATCAAGATGCTGGCTTGATCCACGCGTTCACGATAGCGCCGTCCAATCATCGGCTCACCGAGCAGAATGTAAGCCACAAAACCAAATACTGGTAACGTATAAAGCACCGCAACCCAAGCAATAGACACACCAATATTGCGCTGCACAGAAACCACTCGCAGCGTCATTACTATCATAAGTACAATATGCAGCACCAGACCTAGACCCGCTAAGTCTCCCCAGGTCCAGCTAGTAAAAGTATCTTTAATAGTAAAAGTGTTTATATTGGCCTCCATCAACCGTTTTCAACGAATAAAGCATCCATAGTATAGTAGCTTTTCACCTCTAAACAACAAATAATGATAATAAGTGTATTTTTAGAAATGCTATATAATACATAGCTTTGAGTGCTGTTTCTGATAGATTACAAGTCCGATTTATAATTATTTTCTAAAAATATTAAAATAATATTTGACACCCAACTGTAAATCTATATAATACACACCCACAGCAAGGGGACTTACTTAGATAAGCCCAGCTGATTAAGTTAACATTGAGTGTGACAGCTAATGTTAATGAAGCAATACAGAAATTCTATTTAAAGAATTTCTCTTGTAGTAGAAGTTATACCTTATATTGGGTACTGAGCTTCTAGAATTTACGAAAATGTAAATTCTCTTGCGCTCGGACGAAGCAGTGCTTCGTTTGCTCCTCGCTCAGGGTGATTAGCTCAGTTGGTAGAGCGTCTGCCTTACACGCAGAATGTCGGCGGTTCGAATCCGTCATCACCCACCACTTCTTAGCAAGTGGCTAAACAAGCTAAGAGACCTAAGCAGCGGTAGTTCAGTTGGTTAGAATACCGGCCTGTCACGCCGGGGGTCGCGGGTTCGAGTCCCGTCCGCTGCGCCATATTTAAAACGAATTTAAACCTTTGAGTTTAAGCAAGTTTCGCCTCAAGCATTAGATTGTTTGAGGTTTTTTTGTGTCTGTATATTCTGCTTGGACATTGTTTATATAGCTACTGCGCTATCTAACACGTCTTAACTCGCATACAAATATTTCAGTGCTATGGACGCTGACTTATTCGGCTTACGCTAGCAATCAACGCTACCATCACTACACCCATAATAATCAGAATACCAGACATCATATGCGCCGCCTCATAGTTGAGCGCTTCTACCTGCTCATATATAGCAATCGATACTACTTTAGTTTCGCCTGAGATGCTGCCGCCTATCATCAGTACAACCCCAAACTCTCCAATGGTATGAGCAAAGCTTACCAAACTACCCAAAATAATACCTACCCGCGCTTGCGGTAAAGCCACTTTCATAAAACGCCGCATACGACTTGGTTCTAAAAGATGAGCGACTTCCGTGACACTTTGCGGAATACGCAAAAACTGTGCATAGACAGGCTGTATATAAAAAGGTAACGAGTAAATAATGGAACCAATGACCAGACCTTTAAAGGTAAAAATCAGCGGGCTAATATTATGTTCGTTCAACCATTTACCGATACCCACACTAGGACTGAGCAGTAACAGTAGATAAAATCCAATCACGGTAGGTGGTAGTACCAGAGGCATCGCAATGATGCCCATGAGCAGTACCTTAAGACGTCCTATTGCTTTTATACGGCTCGGCTTAGCCAACCAGTAAGCGATAGGCGTTGCAAATAGCAATAAGCATAAGGTAGTTACGCAAGCGAGCTTGATGCTCACCCAAAATGGACTGAGCATGTCTGACATAAGAGACTGGTCGATCATATAATGTCACTGCTCGTTCTATGATGAGAGGGTTTAGTCTAACGTATTACTGGACGGCCAGATAGCCTGCTTGTAAGAAGTGCTGCTGCCCTGCTTTTGAGCGCAGGTAATCGGTGAATTTTGCTGCTGGGGCGGTGTTATTGATAATTATGCCATCTTGTAAGATAGCTGGATAAGACGCTGGCAGCAAAGCAATAAACTGCTCAGGCTTGGCTTTAATCGCAACAAGCTGAGACTGTGCTACAAAACCATAGTCCACACTACCCGTATGCGCATATTGAAATGCCTGACCGATATTCTCTGACTGTATCAAACTTTTTTGAGCATTTAACTTACCGTACATATTTTGTGATTGCAGATAGGCTTTTGCAGAGGCACCATAAGGAGCAAGCTCAGAGTTAGCGATAGCTACCTTGGTGTCCTGAGTAAAGTCAGCACTGGTAAACACATCATCCAGCGATGTTGGCGTAAAATCGTTTAAAGGTTTGGTGACACTATAGAGCGCTAATTGACCTCTAGTATACGTAAAAGGCTTAGTTAGTTTATTATCTTCGTTAATAACACTAGCTGAATTTTCATCAGCCAATTTAGCAGGGAAATCTTGATTGGCAGACAAGAATATATCATACGGTGCCCCTGCTTTGATTTGCGCATATAACTTGCCAGAAGAGGCATAAGTAACTTCAATATCTGAGATACCTGAAATATTTTGGGCAGATGAGCTATTATCAGCCTGATAGCTATCAATGATATGAGGGAGTACATCAGATAAGTTAGCAGCCGCAGCAATACGCAATGTATGAGATTGCTCAGTAGTATCAGTAAGCGTCGTATTAGCGTCTTTGTCTTGCGTACAAGCACTTAGTGACAATAGCAGACAAGCAGATACACAGACAGTAACTAATGACTTAACCATTATTACTGAGCCATTTAGACGAGGCGTCTTCGTAGTATTCTTGCTTCCACACAGGAATGTCTGCTTTGATGGTATCTAATATCCAGCGACACGCATCAAATGCTGGATAACGGTGCGCTGACACTACCCCAACCCACACAGCCACATCACCAATCTCTAACGCACCGATACGATGTATCGCAATAGCATGCGTAATTTCAAAACGCTTTTTGGCTTCTTCTATAATGGCGCGACCTTGATTGATGGCCAAATCTTCATAACCATAATAGGTAAGGCGATCAACGCTCGTAGCGTTATTATGATTACGCACTCGCCCTTCAAAACAAACAAACGCACCGCAGCTGTCATTATCTAGCGTACTTTTTAGTCTATCTTCATCTATAGCAATATCTAGTAGCGCAAAACCATCACGCTCAGCGATAAGGTAAGCCTCGTCAGCACTACGTTTGATACTCATTGAATGATCGTGGACGTTGTCGGTCATTTTTCTTCTCTATTTATTATTTTTTCTTTGTAACCACTGAATAGCCACTGATAAAATGGACACTAGTAAATGCTTGTCTAACCACCAGCGACTGGCGTAATGAACACCACGCTATCACCATCATTTATCTGGTCAGTCCATTTAGCAAAGTAGTCATTTACTGCAACGCGTAGCTCTGACTGCGGACGGCTAAAGCGATGCTTTTGACTAAGTTGTTCGTATAGTTCAGTCAATGACGTATCCTGCTGTACGTTTACTGTCTCTTGCTGACATTTAGCCTCGTCAGCCAAACTGGCAAAATACATGACATTAATATTCATCGTTGATTCGATATTAGTTGTCATATCGATAGCACTCATAAACCTCTCCCTCTTGCGCAAGCTTCCTTGCTTGACACTTAGCACATTGTTATTGATTAATTAATTGATGACGCACTTTGCAATATTGTCACTTTAAGCATGACTATAGTCTGACTTGCCACCTGTCTTTTTGACCAAATGAATATCATCTATAACGATATCATGCGATAGTGCTTTGGTCATATCATAGATAGTTAAGCAGGCAACGCTGACCGCTGTTAGCGCTTCCATCTCAACCCCTGTCTTATGTGTGACCTTGACTACCGCACTGACCGTGAGGCTGCTGAGCGCGTCGTTGTATTCAAAGCTTAAGCCTATCTTATCTAGCGGTAGTGGATGACAGAGCGGTATCAGATCATGAGTGCGTTTGGCCGCCATGATACCAGCGATATGAGCTGTTTGCGTGATGCTGCCTTTTTTGGTCATACCATCAGCCGCTTTAATCTGCGCATAAATCTCACTGGGAAAGCGTACCTGACCAGTGGCATTGGCTTCTCGCGTCGTTGCTGTCTTACCACTGACATCGACCATGGTAATATCACCATCACTGTCTAAGTGAGATAAAGTAGATTGCTGATTTATCTGAACGCTGTCACTCATTTATATAACCTTTCTTATTTGATATTTTTATTTTTTTGGTAGAGCAGCACATGCCCGTTTAAACTCTTCAGGCGTATTAAAGTTGGTCAAATTTTGCCACTCTTTGCTAAATGGTACAGCTTGCACTAATGGCTGAATAAACTGCATTACTCTACGCTGTCCGCTATCTATATAGTTTTTCAAATCACGCTCGATACTTAGCTGATACAGCCCTAACAATGGATATAGGTGACTGTCATCTTTCAAGCAAATTACTTTTTTATCGGCAGTAAGGCTTATTTCACATTGCAATTTCTGCCACAGGTCAGTTGCTGGTATTAAGCTATCACAGCTAATAACCAGTAACCACGATGCTTGTACGTTTTTTGATACGCCTGTATCTTTCAAGCTGATCAATGTTTGTAAGGCTGATTCAATAGCGACCAAAGCACCGCCCGTTTTGACCTGCTCATCATGCTCACTAGAGTCAATATCAACACCATAATCAGCAATGTGAATAACAGGCGCATTAGGTTTTTCTGAATGGACATCTAAACCAGTCTGAAAGCCGCGACCGTTATCTGCAACCAATATAGGAACCTGTAACTTACTCGCATGGCGAACATGATAATCTAACAGCTGCTCGCCTGACGGTAGCGTCAACATAGCCTTAGCCGTTCCCATACGTCTAGATGCACCGCCTGCCAAGATAACCATGCCTGCCAAAACATCCAGATTATTTGAGCAATCTGTCACTATGCCATTACCTGTCGGACTTGACTGTATATCACTCATAGCTCAATTATTTATAACTCAATCATGGCTGGGGTTTTGTGCCAAAAAATGCGGTACAAAATTGCACGGACGAGTACGACTGTCAAACTGATCTTTTAAGATATTTTCCCAACCCGTACGGCAAGCACCAGAAGAACCTGGTAGACAAAATATACCCGTACCATTGGCCATGCCAGCAACTGCTCGCGATTGTACAGTAGACATACCGATCCCATCTTTTGAGATTAAACGGAACATTTCACCGAAACCATCGATTGATTTATCAAACAGTACACTCACAGCTTCTGGCATGCTATCTCTGATGAAAAACCCTGTGCCGCCAGTTGTAATAACCGCATGAACGTCTGGACTAGCAATCCAACCACTGATGACTGCGCGAATCTGGTAAATATCGTCGGTGATTAGTTGGCGATCTGCCAAATGATGCCCTGCTTCAGTCAAGCTATCTACTAAGTACTGACCTGATGTATCTTCTGCCAGCGTACGGCTATCAGAAACGGTCAATACAGCAATATTAAGCGGTGTAAATTGTGCAGCAGGCTTACTCATAAATAATCCTTTATAGATGTCATTTTATAATTGTATTAAAGATCCGTTGTATCAAAAAAAGTTATGTAGAAAAACGATTGCACTGGCAGACAATCTCTATCAGCGTCATAATTGTAGACTCAAAGGTTTTTATCCGCCGATTATCGATAGATTGTGCATGATGCCACTGTTAGAATCATGCAAATGATGATGCTCAGGCTTGATTGGCATAAAGCTATGTAAAGTGTTTACCAGTCCTTGGATATCGTCTTGCTGTAAGTATGGACGGATATCATAGTTGCCCTGATCAAACAGACACAAATGCACCTTGCCTTGGCTGCTTACGCGCAAGCGGTTACAGGTATCACAGAAGTGCGCCGCATATGGGGCAATCATACCGATACGACCGACATACTCAGGGTGGCTATACTCTACTGCTGGACCATCGGCACTACCGCGCTCGTGCGGCTGCCAGCCATTTTCTAACAAGTAATCAGTGATAATATCAGACTGAGCATGCTGAGCAAAAAACAAATCGCTATTGTCACTGGTCTGCATAAATTCAATAAAGCGATATGTCACTTGTCTGTCTTTGACATAGTCAATCGCCGTGACTAAGTTCTCAAAAGCAGTCTCCGCCATCAAGACACTATTTATTTTCAGTTTGATATCAGTCGTTTCTAACAACGTATCCATGTCAGCCAATATCTGCGGCAAGGTATCAAAGCCTGTCATTTTATGAAAAGTAGCGGCATCAAAACTGTCCATACTAATATTGAGCTGATCAAGTCCAGCCGCTTGCCAGCTGGCTATATGTTTACCCAATTTATAGCCGTTACTGGTCATCGCAACTGTCTCAATACCGTCAGTCTGCTTAATCTTTTCGATAATTTCGACAACATCACGACGAATAGAAGGCTCACCACCTGTAATTCTAACTTTTTTAGTACCTACTTGAGCAAAGCCACGCACCAAGGTGGCAATTTCAGAGATACTCAGCTCATCATCAGGGCGCTTACCTTGATAACCATTTGGCAGGCAATACTCACAGCGAAAGTTACAAAAGTCAGTAATAGACAGACGCAAGTAGGTTAGACGCCGTGCAAACCCATCGGTTAGCGGCTGGTGATAGTCACTCATCTGCTCAGTGGGCATGACCAAGGAAGGCTCTATGTAGCCATCAGATAATGCCGGTGCCAAGCTCGGTGAATAGAGTTGCGGGCTGTCTATTTTGTGTTTGTCATCTATGTTGTCATCAATCATATGTTACTGCCATCAGTACTGCTTACTATAAGCACTACTTTATTATTCGTGTTTAGCATACCAGTGTAAGGTCATGGGATTGCTCTCTAACTTTGTGCGACCACCCTACAATAAATTGGCAAACGATGAATTAGCGATGTAGCCAAGGAAACGGTTGTACAACGACGTCATTACCAGCTGCTACGTTCCCACTATCTTTATCCAACACAATGAAGCAATTAGCGCGGCTCAACTGTTTAATTCTATGTGACTGCTGTCTTGAGAAGCACTCAACTTGATAATGACCTGTATTATCTCGTGACAATACGCCACGCTGAAAGTCTTTGCGGCCGGGAGATTTTCTGATATCACTGATGAGTTTGGCCTTGATCGTTAGCGGCATCGGCTGCTCTGATACGCTAGCACCTGACATTTGCCACAATGCAGGAATCACAAACTGTAACGTACCCACAACCGTAGATAGCGGATTGCCCGGTAGGCCAAAATACAGTACTGGCTTATCGAGATTTTTATTCAATTCACCAAATACAAAAGGCTTACCAGGCTTCATCGCTACTTTATAATGGTTAATCCGACCTAGTGTTTCAATCACATTGGTCAAAAAATCATAGTCACCAACAGAGACACCTGCTGTCGATATCAGTACATCACAGTCCTGCATGGCCTCATTGACTGCGATAGTTGTCTGCTCTAGGTTATCAGGAATAATGCCATAATCACGAATAGTGATAGGCAGATCTGATAGCAAGCTTTTGAGCGTTGGGGTATTCGAGTTATATATTTGGGCTAGACTTTGCAGTTCATTGTCAATAGCTACAAGTTCATCACCTGTTGCCAACACGCCTACGACAAGCGGCTGGAACACGTTCACTTGGCTAATACCAAGGTTAGCCAGTAAGCTAATATCTGCAGGATTAAGTCGTTTACCAATTTTTAAAACGGCTTCACCAGACTCAATCTCTTCGCCTTGTGAGCGGATATTATCGTCAACTTTGGCCGTTTGCGTGAGTTTGATGTAATAAGGTCGAGATTTATCAACGGTTGCTCTGATATCTGCAAAATTTGTATTCTCTTGCATAATGACCGTATCACAGCAATCAGGCACGACTGCACCCGTAAAAATCCGCACCCCTTGCCCTGCTGCTGCCTTACCAGTATAAGCACTACCAGCCTGCGACTCACCAACGATTTCAATAGTACTGCTTTCTGATAACTCACTACCTTTGGCAATCGCATAGCCATCCATCGCAGATAGATTCTGTCGCGGTACATCAAAGGGCGAAGCAATATCTTGAGCCAGTATATGGTTTAGGCTGCCCAGCAACTCTAGAGTGTTAACGGCTCTTTTTTGTAGTGGAAAGTCAGTAATATGATAATTATCTATCCGTTGCTGTATCGCAGCTTGTAATTCTTCCATGGTAATCATAAGGTCACGCTCTTTCTGTCGTTCTAATTATTTATAATCAAAATTGTTATTTAAAATGGTCATTGAAAACTGTTACTAAACACTATGGATAAAAGTCGTCGTTAAAAAACATATTATCTAGAGTCTATCATTCAAAGTATCAACTTTCTTGTATTAACCTTGTCCTGATAAGTTTTGAATAAAGCCAGATTACACTGGTCTTAATATTTGATATTTGTTGCATTGTCAATGGTGTTGAAGGTGTCAGCAAAATCAGACATAGATTGAGACAAAAAAAGCACCTTGGCAAGGTGCTTTTTGTAGAACAAAGTAAATTATCGTTTGATGACTAGTGACTAATTCATAATGGCTAAGTACGATTAAAAAGAGCCACTTTTATACAGTGTATAAATACCGTCAGTTTACCTCACCATCCAGCCAATGAAGACGCACTGTTTTGAGTAATAAATCCATCTGGTGTTTGGCCGTTATCTGCTTGCCAGCGCTGGAATGCCATACGAGTATTGGTACCCACGATACCATCAGCGCCTTTGGTATCGTAACCCATACTAGTCAACCGACGTTGTAGGTTAGTCACTTGCGTAGTCGATAACGGACGCTCATAACGAGGCCAAGACTTTTGCAAACCGCTTTGTCCATTAATCGTTTTGCCTAGCAGACTAACGCCCAACGCATAACTTGATGAGTTGTTATAGACTTTAATCACATCAAAGTTTGGGCTTAACAGTAATACTGGACCATCCTTACCAGCAGGTAACCATAGCTCCATCTGAGTATTGGCATCTAAGTAAACGTCCTCTATCGTATCGACGCCCATCGCAGCCCATCTAGCGGCAGGTTGTTTACTACCAACCACTGAGTAATCAAACGAGGCTGGCACCGTTGCTTCATAAAAAGGCGCTAAGCCACGAACCCAACCTGAGTTACTCAGATAGTTGGCAGTCGACGCTAGTGCATCACCAGTGGCCCAAGGGTTGCGATGTCCATTACCATCACCATCGACCCCTTGTTTGAGCCAAGTCTCAGGGATAAACTGGGTTTGTCCCATACCACCTGCCCAAGAACCGTCCAACTGTGACCATGATACATCACCGCGTTGTAGCAGTGTCGCTAACGATAGCAACTGCGTTTCAGCAAACTCTTGACGACGACCATCATAGGCAAGGCTGGCAAGCGAACTTGGCAAATCACTATTACCGGTCACAGCGCCATACGATGACTCCATGCCCCATATCGCAGCGATAATCTCTGCATTGACCCCATACTGAGACTCTAGCTGAGACAAATAAGCACGCTGCTCGGCAAATTTACGCTTCCCTACACTGACGCGTCCACTTGATACCGCAGAATCTACGTATTCCCACGGCATCTTGGAAAACTCGGGTTGACCTGAATCTAATGAGATGACTTGCTGATTTAGATAAGCAGAATCGAGCAATCGACCAATAACTTGGGCATCATAGCCTGACGAGATAGCACGCATAGAAAAGTCTGACTTCCAATCAGAAAAACTACTGTAGCTAGGCTTTGGCGCAGGCTGCGGTTTTACGACTGGCGCAGGTGTTGGTTTGACCTGAACGGTTTGGGTTTGAGTAATCTCAACGCCGCCTTGACGAACAGGCTTACTTTGCATTGCCTGCTGGCTTGTACACCCGACCATCACTAATGCTGGCATAAGGGTGAGGTATTGCTTTTTTAATCTCATAAAAAATCTCAAACATGAATAAATAAAATGGCTCACAGTGGCCAAGCTATCCGTAGCTATTATTTAAGTCTAACGCCCAAGTACGCTACGTGGGTCAATAGGATTGCCATTTAAGCGAACTTGAAACTCTAAGCCTACCTCATTGGTCTGACCACTGCTGCCCATACTGGCAATGCGTTGACCACGCTGTACTGTATCGCCTTCTTGCACCAATAATTGGCTGTTGTGCGCGTAGGCTGTGATGTAGTTATCACTATGACGAATCATAATTAGATTGCCATACTCTGGCAGACCGTTGCCTGAGTAAAGCACAGTTCCCGATTGGCTGGCAAGTACTGGATCACCAACCTTGCCTGCAAACCACATTCCCATATTGCCCGCAGCAGGGTCAATATTACGAGTTACTGGGTTGCGCGTAGGGTAATCATAACCAGAGGTCGAGTTGGCAGTGGCTTCATAGGCTGGTATTTGAGATTGGGTCACAGGTGACGTATAAGTTGGTTGCGTTTGAACTGGAGCACTGTAGCTATTGTTACTTGCAGTGGTTGCCGCATTGCCTTGCCATAGTTTGAGCCATTGCCCACTATAGATGGTGTATTTACTATCTAGATTGTTCATCGCACCGATTTGGCGATAGTTCAGACGATAACGCGCTGCAATCTGGCTGACCGTATCGCCGCGTTGTACACGGTGATAGTTAGGGACGCCTTGCGCGTTAGTGATAATCTTAGGACCTGCTTGGTTTGCTGATTGATAGGTAGGCTTCGTTGCACAGCCAACGACAGATAGAGTAGCGACTGCCATAGTACCAATCAACGCGGCTTTAACAAGGTGCGATCCAGCTATGATTTTTTTCATACAAGGTTCCTATTCTTTGTGTTGCTCATTCATTGTTTAATCATTCAAAAGATCTTAATGCCATACAAGAGTCTTCTGATATTCTCATAACACGTCAGTGTTTAATAAGCCGGTATGGATTATATCTTATAGAATTTATAGCGCGAGTGTTGATAATCTATCTAGCGCTGCCGTTGGCGTGTGATGTAGGCGTACTGGTGACAAACTGACATACCCTGCCGCTACGGCCTCATAATCTGTCATCATATCCTGATTCGCTTGTAACGCATCGATTGACGTCTCTGATGATTGCTCATTTTTACCTTTTCGTAGAGACAACCAATATGCATCTCGGCCGCGTGGGTCTATCATATGACGTACTGGCTGAGCAGCTTGCTTATGGCCTAGCGAGGTTATTTTTCTACCCTTGATATCATCGGTATGCTGCACATCAGGAATATTAACGTTTAATACATGATAGGGCAAACTTTTAAGCATCTCTAAAACCGAAGTCTCAGTAAGCAGTTTGACGATTTCATGTGCGGCCACTTGATAATCACTGGCTGATTCTTGCCCGCCGTTTTTGACACCCCCGCCTACCAAAGACGTTGCTATAGCAGGAATACCAGATAGTTGCGCAGTCAATGCTGCACCAAACGTACCAGAGAACATCACATCCTGTCCCAAGTTAGCCCCTGAGTTGATACCTGTAATCACGCAGTCAAAGTCACTATCACGATACAAATCATGGATTGCTAGATAAACACAATCAGCTGGTGAACCATTTACCGCTATAAATCCAGAAGGCAGCTGATATGTATGCAGTGGTCTTGAAACACTTAACGCACTGGCATAGCCGCTTTGTTCATCGTTGGGAGCAACGACGACGACTTCGCCGATAGTCGATAATGCCTGAGATAACGCCAATAATCCTGGTGCATAAACACCATCATCATTACTAATTAAAAATCTCATTTCTGCTCAGTATGTGGTTAATATTTTATTAGCTGTCTTTCTACATCTCTACTTGATAATTCTGCTATCGTGTCATATCTGATCAAAATAGCCATCAACGAACGATGCTCATGTTTAAAATAAAATCATGATACTCTAATTTTCCAGTGACATTACGTCTCAGTCTAGAGAAAAAGAATCGTTTTGATAGCATGGGCGATTATAACTGAATAATATAACGACACGAACCCTGTCTTTAGCAAAGTATCATGCTCTTCTTATGCCAATAATTATATGAGAAAAGTAACGTGACAAATACTTGTGTAGAGCGGATGACAATTAGTAAATTAAGTATCGAGTTACAATACGCAACACCCCACAACAATACAAACCGATGTACTGATACTGAAGTAACGTCATTAGGGTATGCTACTGATATGTTGCTAAAAAATGGTTTTGGCTCACAAGATATCTACACATAAATCAATATTTTATGTGACTTTTGTTTTTTTACCGATTAACATATGACCATTAAATAAAGACGAGCGAGTGTAATACTGAATGAATAAACAATCGATATTATCTATAGCTTCTGTGATAGCAAATACTGCCTCAAAAGTTGGGATTGCAGGACTGATAACGTCTGTTGCTATGCTGTCTCAAGCTTCTAATGCTGCGAATAACTCTGGCACTACCATTCCGCTAGACCTGTCTGGCATTAACATTACTAAGCATGAAATTGCGGTGATGCAGGTACTATCAGAGATATGCCCACCAATGCTAAATGGTAAGCAAAAACAGCGGTTCTATAAGTCGTATACCGTACAGCTACATGAGCTAATGCCTTCTCTAGAAGATCCAAAAGCGGCTATTCAATACCTATCTACACAGCAAGACTATCGCCAGATACTACAAGGTATTCGTAGTTGGACAATGGGATTCTCAAAGCAAGAAAACAAAGCACTATGTGAAGATTTGGCAAACGCGGATTATTAGACAACTAGCTAGTTTGATTTAACGACTAGCGTCCTCTGCTTAACTTATTAATAATATTGGTATCAATGATAATAAAATAAAAGCTATGTACTATTTATAACATCGGTTAAGCAAATATTATCAACTGATTGTTTAGATATCTGTAGCATCAAAGCTTGCTGTCACTTTACTTGTTATTCACAAGCAGGGCAGCAGGCTTTTTTGTGAGCGTTAAATTTTTATTACAGAGACTGGTCAGATGATAGTTAGAACAAATATATGATAGGCCTTCATTTTTCTTTTCAAACTTGCCTTATTTTTGCATTTATCGATTCCCCATCGGTAGTCATTTTGCTAAGATAAGGCGTTAATTTTATGTCTATTGTGTAGGCGTTACTATTTTCGTCGATACATTATTTTAAACACTGCATTTAAGACATGCTGCTTAAAATAATGTATGGAAATAGGTACAAAACATAAGCGATAGATACATTTGGTTCCATGATGCGGTGTAATGATATATGACAGTAAAGCGTGTAAAAAATCAGCTGATACAGCTGGTAGTTGGTGTAAGTATCTCAATGATTGCAGTAGTGGCAAACGCAGCCATTCAACCACCTGAAATGGACAATACTGCCTATGTGTTGATGGACTATAACACTGGCGAAATCTTGGCTCAAAAGAACGCCAATGAGGCACTGCCGCCAGCATCTCTGACTAAGATGATGACCAGTTATATCATTGAGCAACGCTTAGCATCAGGCGATTTGAAAGAAGATGAACAGGTATTGATGAGTCCAAACGCATGGTGCCGTGGTAGCAGCAGCCAATCTTGTATGTATGTGCCTGTGAACAAAACCGCCAGCGTCATCGATATGCTACGTGGGATCATTATTCAATCAGGTAATGATGCATCAAAAGCCATGGCTGAACATATTGCTGGCAGTGAAGCCTCGTTTGCAATCTTGATGAACGAACAAGCGCAAAAGATTGGCATGGAGAACTCTAACTTTGTCAATGCTACCGGTATGCCTGATGAAGGTCATTTAGCATCTGCTTTGGATTTATCTAAACTTGCTCGCGCTATTATCAAAAACAGCGGCGACTACTATAGTATCTACGCAGAAAAAGAGTTCACTTATAATGGTATTACCCAAGGTAACCGTAATGCTCTGCTGATTACTGACCCAACTGTTGATGGCTTAAAAACAGGCCACACTGATGCGGCAGGCTACTGCTTGGTTGCATCAAGCAATCGTGAAGGCATGCGTCTAATCTCTGTCATTATGGGTACCAAGAGCCAACAGGCTCGCGCTGATCAGTCACGTGAACTACTTAACTGGGGTTTCGGTCACTTTACAACCGTTACCAAAGCACCCACTGGACAGTTCGTTAGTAAGCTTCCAGTATGGTTTGGAGAAGCTGACGAGGTAGAACTGGCAACTGGCGACAACTTGCAAATTCTAACCAGCAAAACACAGAAAAACAAAATTACTACAGTGGTCGATATTCCTGAGAGCTTAGAAGCACCGATCAAGAAAGGTCAGGAAGTTGGTAAAATGATGGCTGTAATCGATGGTAAAGCGGTAGCCTCAGTTCCAATTATCGCAACCAATGATATCGAACAGTCAGGCTTTATGAGCCGTACGTGGGAACATATCGTACGCTGGGTAAAAAATCTTTTCTAAGAGAAACTTTTAAAAAGCAATTCTAGCTAAAAACTATTTAAAAAAGACGCCTTAAAATGGGCGTCTTTTTTGTATTTATACCTACTTTAATTTAAAAGTGCTTCGACATTGAAAAGTCGAAAATATAAAAACGCTACCTAGTAAAATAAATCTAACTAGGAATACGGATTTAATAGAACCGTACTACGTCTAAACCAACCATTGTTTTAATAAGTCGCTTAACGCTTTGTCTTTATAAGTAGCAATATGACAATAGTCAACGCCAGCTGCTTTTAAACCATACTCAAAACTGTCTACATAGCGCGCCCGATGCTGCGGATACCAATATACCAATAACGCACGATGCTCGCTCTTACTACCCTCATCGCTTTCATACTGACGAATGCGTTTGGCTAGTATCTCAGCTGTTTCTGGGAAGACATCTTCAGCAAACATCACCATGTCAACTTTCTGCTTACGCATCTCCTCTATGACGAGTTGGTTACCTTGGCGACAAATAATCGTAGCGCCTAGGTATTCCAGTTCCTCTAACAAGGAGCCTGTCTCATGATAGTAATAATAAATAATCGTTAGGCCAGACAATAAGCGCTGCTGTTTTGATTGCTGTTGATTGGGCATCGCTATGGTCAGCGTAAACTGCGTACCTACACCAAGCACACTATCAACATCTATAGTAGCACCCATAAGCTGTGCCATTTGTCTAACGATAGGTAAGCCAACCCCTGAGCCTTCATACTGGCGAGTTTGCGACGAATCCACCTGAAAGAACGGGTTAAATATATCGTCTAGGTGCTCATTATCGATACCAATACCGGTATCTTTCACGCTAATCTGCCAGCGATTACTCTTATTAAAATGTGTCAGTTGCGACGTAATCGTAACTTTTCCAACAGGCGTGAACTTAATCGCATTATTGAGTAGTATCGATAGTATCTGATGTATTTTTTCTGAATCACCGTATAGGCTATAGTCTATATGATGAATATTACTAATCAGCTCTAGCCCTTTTTGCGTAGCTGTATTTTCAAACTTAACTAACAGGTCAGCGATTAACTGTAATGGGTTAAACTCATTTTTATGAATTCTTATCTGGCCTTTTTGGATCTGGTTCAACTGTATAATATGATCTAACGACAATACCAATTTATCACTACCACTACTGATAATCTCTACCGCGTCTTTTTGCTCTCTGTTGAGCGCCTCATGATCCAATAGTTGTAAACCACCTACAATTGCATTCAATGACGTTTTTAACTCATGAGAAATCATGCTTTGAAAATTATGCAATTGCACATCAAGTGACACATCTTTATTGTGTAACTGCTGTTCAAAGGCCGCAAGGGTTTCATAACCTTGCCTCGCTTCTTGTAAACGATTAAATAGCACAATTAATGCTTTCTTGATATGAGTCAGTTCTTGGAAGTTAAATTGTTGCGGAATGACTGGCAGTTGCTCTAGATTTGCGTTGTCTATGACAATGTCACAAACATCAGTTAACACTTCAATATCTTTAACTGGCCAATTCAGCTTTCTAAAAATGTATAAGGCAAATATAACAATCATTACTACTGTTGTTAGCCATAACCACAGGATATTTTGGAACCAATGTAAACGTAGCAACTCTACGTCCATCGTAATATTGATATAACCAATCAATGTGCTATTTTCGGTAGCTGTATCAGTCGTCTCATCTGGCACTGACGATTCGCTCATAATGTTTGATAAAGTCAGTGCTAACTGTTGATTGGAATCAGACTCATTGGACGTGGCACTATTGGCATTAAGGTCTTTACTAATCACTGGATAGTTGAAACTGACCGTGTGCGCAAATAAAGCATTTTTCCAATCAGCAAGCGACTGGTCTATATCCTCAATTGGCTCAGAGGTTGAATAGAAAACAATACTCTGGATAGTCGGCTCATTTTCTAACAAGATATTCACTTGTTCAGCCACGATATCTGCGCCATCTGCAGTCGATGCACTAGTCGTTAATAGCGATGCCAATTGTTGAATATGCTGTTCTTTTTCTTGATAGTGATGCACTAAACCATAAATAAAAGGCAATAAAAAACCTGCCAATACTGCCAAAACAGCGGCTTGTATGACAGAACGCCAGATAAGTACGGGAATGGTTTGAGACGAACGGTTGTTCATATCACTCTACTGAGTCGCGTGCAGCTTTCATTTATAGTACAGGTATTTTAAAGATGTGATAAGTAAAACATTTGAGTATTTTTAAAGCATTCAGATAACTATTTATAAGCCCAAACTATAGCGTATTAATAGAAAAATGTCATCGCGCTATCGAACGCGATGACATTAATCATAAAGCTAAAGCTATAAAGCATAAAGCATAAAGCATAAAGCATAAAATACGAGAATTAACGAGGCTTTTTATCTTTGGTAGTAAATTTCTGTGATCTATTACGCTCACGTTGACGCAATTGCTGAGCTTTTGCCTTAGTCGGTGTGTCACTCTTGTTCGCATATGGGTTATCGTTTTGCTTCAAGATAACGTTAAGCGGTGTGCCTTCTAGCTTAAACACTTGACGGAATTGATTTTCTAGATAACGCTGATAGCTCTTAGGAAGCGCACTGGTTTGGTTACCATGAATAACAATAACGGGTGGATTGTGGCCACCAATATGCGCATAACGTAACTTGATACGACGACCAGCAACGGTTGGTGGCGGATTGGCCGTTACCGCATCTTGCAGAATCTGAGTCAAACGGTTGGTCGATACTTCAAACATCGAAGATTTATAGGCACGCAAGATAGACGGATATAAATTGCCAACGCCTGTACCATGCAGTGCTGAAATCAAATGTATTTTTACATAAGGAATAAAGCTAAAACGGCGATCCATTTCAAGCTTGATATAGTCTCTTTGATCTTGCGTTAGACCATCCCACTTGTTGATCGCAACGACTAACGCACGTCCAGCGTCAAGCGCATAACCAATCATATGCAAATCTTGATCCACGATACCTTCGTGAGCATCAATAACAATCACGGTTACGTTAGAATCTTCAATCGCCTGCAAAGTCTTGATGACAGAGAATTTTTCTACCTTTTCATCGATTTTACCGCGGCGACGTACACCAGCAGTGTCGATCAAAACATAGTCGCGACCTTCACGCTGATAAGGAATATAAATACTATCACGCGTCGTGCCTGGCATATCGAATACTACGACTCGGTCTTCGCCAAGCAGGCGGTTTACGAGCGTCGATTTACCCACGTTTGGACGACCAATAATGGCAAGCTTTAAGCCTCTTGGCTCTACTATGTTTTCTTGCTCAGGCATATCAGCCGTTAGCACTTCAAGCAAATTGCCTACACCGCGACCATGACTGGCTGCCATCGGATATGGCTCACCCAAGCCTAGTGCATAAAACTCGGCAGGTGCTGCATCATGTACGCCATCGACTTTATTGGCAACAACATAGACAGGCTTGCCTAACGTATGCAAAAACTTACCAATTTCAGCATCAGCGCCAATCATACCGGCACGAGCGTCAACGACAAATACGATGATGTCTGCTTCATGGATTGCTGTATGCGACTGCTCAGACATATAGTCATCGATATTACCGCTACCGTCATCAGCTTCACCGATACCACCCGTATCTACAACGATAAAGGATTTGTCTTCATAAGTTGCATCACCGTACTGACGGTCACGAGTCAATCCTGAAAGGTCAGCGACCAATGCCTGCCGACTTTTTGTGAACTGATTAAATAAGGTGGATTTACCGACGTTTGGACGACCAATTAAGGCGACCACAGGCTTGATACTCATGGGTTACTCTCAGTGAAAGGCACAATGACGGGCAGTACAGTTATTCTTATAACCAGTGACATAACAATAGTAATAGATATGCTGCAATTGACCGTGAATTAAAATGAATGATAGAACAATAGCAAAAATAATAGATGGCTATTTTACGATTAAAAATAGTATATAGGATGGATTCATTATACCTATTATACATAAATAAGTAGTATATATGGATAGCACATCGGTCGCATAGAGTACGCGAAAGCCTGTGTTTAAACAAGCAATTTACACAAGGCACTAAACGCTGACTAAGCAGCGTTTGTGTTTTATAAATGATAATCAAGAATAGGCTTAAGGGCTATAGTGAAATATTACACTTCGTTAATTATCTATAAGCACCTATCTATATAGTTATTAGCGAACTAGTTGCCAGATAGCAACTTGTCCTGACGTACTTTGAGTCATTAATCGGCTACCTTGGACTTGCAAGTTGGTCAACGCACCTTTTGTCTCTACACGACTAACGATGCTACCCGTAGCAGGATCAAACAAATGCACTACGCCATCAAAGTCACCAATGGCAATATAGTTGCCGATCATCACAGGATTGGTGAGATCACGATAAGCCAATTCGTCGCTTTCCCATAGTGTCTCGCCACTGTTGCGATCATAAGCAACTACTTTGCCATCTAGACTGGTAGCGATGACTTGCTGAGTATTTACTGCCAGTGATTTGAGACTCGCAATTTCATTGACGAACATCACCTGACGCGAGGCCAAATCAATACCTAATAGCTGACCACTATAGCTGATCGCAAACAACTGATTTTTATCTACGATAGGTTTGCCATCGACATCGCTCATGCGTTCAACTTCACTACTACCAGCACCTACGCCAACACGTCTTGACCATAGCGGAAGACCGTTATCAACAGTAATTGCATGCAAACGACCATCAGCTGTCGCCAAAAGTGCCGTCTCATTGTCTAATAAAGTTGGCGCAGCGCTACCGCGAACGCTGATAGCAGGTACTTGAGTTGCGAACTGCCATACTGACTGTCCAGTTTGCAGCGACAGACCATGTAAGAAACCATCATTCGCTGACAATACCACACGATTATTAGTAATCAGTGCTGGTGTCAACACCGAACCTGACAACTGCTGCTGCCAACGTTTTGCACCAGTCGTGCTATCAAACGCCATGACCTTGCCACCACGAGTACTAACAATAGCTGTCTGGCTCAATGCATCCAATGCAACACCGCCGGTGATTTGATCGTCAACATTGATGGACCATACACGCTCGCCTGCACTATTAAACCCTGACAGCTCACCACCGCGTGAGGCCGTAACGATTTGACCATTAGCATAGCCAACTTGCAAATCTAGCGGATCTTTTTTGCTGGCTTTTTTGTTGCCAACATCGGTACTAAATACGGGTTGTAGTACGCTAATCGGCTGAGCGATTTGTACCAATTTTACCGGATCATTAACGACCGGCTTAATACCGCGATTACATCCAATCACTGCCGTGCTCATTACTGCCAGTACGGCCACATGCATGACTGTCTTTTTGATAGTCTTGGTGTTTAACATTTTGCTAGAGCGAATAGATTGAGTCATTGTATGTTCTCACTACAGATAAATTATTATTAATTGGTAAATTGGCCAACGGCAAATTAGTAATCATTAGGTTATATTAAAAAAGAGCTTTGGCTGATTACCAACTCTCAATACTATACTACTGACTTAATATCTAGCCTACTGAATTACTGCCCTGCTTCGACAGCGACTTCATTCGAGGTATCCATCACTAGCGATGGCTCAGGAGCAGATGGCTCTTGAATAAGACTGGTTTGCTCAGCAATCGGCTCAGCCGTGATACCTAAACTTTCCATCTTTAACGCCAATACTGCACGCGTTTCTTGACGGCTACGTAATAGCTCCCACGCATTGCTATAAGATTTAATCGCTGAGTCTTTATTGTCTTGCGCTAAGTAAATATCCCCTAGTAGCTCCTGCTGACTTGCTTCAAACGAGCTTGGCATATCATTGTTTGCTTCTGATAGTGCAGCATCTGTATCACCTGCGGCCAATAACGTTTTTGCATAGCGTAAACGAGTAATCGCTTCTAGACCAGCATCACCCAAATCAATGGCCAATGCTTTTTTGAATGTCTCAGTCGCTGCTGAAAAGTCATCATTGTCTACTTGTTGACGTGCTTTTATCATTAGCGCTTGCCATGCATAAACCGACTCACCATGCGTACTGACCAAAGTATCAATATCTTTGTCTAGTTGGCTACGACTTTGGGTAAGTGCTTCTTGAGCCTCTGCCTCCAAATCTGGGTTTTGCGAGGCCAGTTTGACCTCTTCGTTTAGCTGCTGAATATCAGCATATTGATCGGCGGCGACGGTATCTACTCGCGCATGGTTGTTTTGCCAGTACGTCCAACCAAAGTAAGCGGCCAGTGCTAACAAAATCGCAGTGACGATATAACTACCATATTGCTTTAGCGCTTGCATGGAGTTATCTGCATTCGGCGAATTAGGTGTCAGAGCCATATATATTTACCTGATAAAATTTACATTAAATTGCTAGTGCGACAAACAAATCTGATTAGTCAAAGTCGATTAGCGACGAGAAAAGTTATCTTTATTTGATAACCAATCTTGGGCGACCGTCTTTTGCTCACCTGTCTGCATATCTTTAATACTAATCGTATTATCATCCAGCTCTTGCTGTGCGATGATGACTGTCAATGCCGCGCCTGACTTGTCTGCCTTCTTCATTTGCGCTTTTAGACTCGTGGCACTGGCCATCTTTACTCGTACATCTGGACGACTGTGACGTAAGTTCTGTGCATAGCTTATACCAGCACTATATACCTCAGGATGGGCCACAACGAATACATCACAAGCAGGTATATCAGCAATCGGCGCAACCGCTTCTATCAATAGCAATAAACGCTCAAGCCCCATTGCAAAACCAACACCAGGCTCAGATTTTACTGGTTTACTACCATCTGTACCGATTGATTTTAATTGTCCTACTAACCCGTCATAACGACCACCCGCACAAACGGTAGCCTGGCTTCCAAGCTTATCCGTTACCCACTCAAATACCGTTTTATTGTAATAATCAAGGCCACGTACTAAGTGCGGATTGATTTCAAAATCGATATTAAGCGCAGTCAGATAGGCTTTGACCTGCTCAAAATGTGCCACACTCTCTTCACCCAAGAAGTCAGCAAGCTTTGGCGCATCTGCCAATACTGCTTGCGTGCTCGCCTCTTTACTATCCAAGATACGTAAAGGATTAGTCGTTAGACGACGTTTGCTGTCTTCGTCTAGCTGGTCTTTTTTATCAGTTAAATAGGTAACCAATGCTTCGCGATAAGCATAGCGCTCATCCAGCTCACCCAAACTGTTTAGTTGCAAACGCATCTCATTGTTGAGGCCTAGCTCTTTCCACATCAGATGAGTCATGGCAATCAGCTCAGCATCAGCATCTGGTAATGCACTACCAAAGCTCTCGACACCTAACTGATGAAACTGGCGATAGCGGCCTTTTTGCGGACGCTCGTAGCGGAACATCGGACCGATATACCAAAGCTTAGGCGTGTCCCCACGTAGCAAGTTGTGCTCGATAACTGCGCGTACTGCTCCAGCCGTTCCTTCAGGACGTAACGCTAACGGTGTTGGTGGCTCAGATTTATCAGTAAAGCTGTACATCTCTTTTTCGACGATGTCAGTCGCGCCGCCAATAGCACGAGCAAAAAGATCCGTTTGTTCAACGATAGGCAAGCGAATATGCTCGTAACCGTACCTACCAAGTACATCAGCCAATATCGCTTCTAAATGCAGCCACTTTGCTGATTGGTCAGGCAAAATATCATTAAAACCTTTGATAGCTTTGATCATGGTACGGTCGTATCCTTAAATGTTTAACAGGTATTCTATTATTGTTGTCTATATATTCAAATAAGCGTCGTATCTAATTGACACTGCGACGGTATGGCCTAAAGTATTAATCTATTCTATGGCTTATTTTACGCGAATGATTTCATTTTCACGTTTTTTCGCCAAGTCTTCTGCATGGGCGCGAACCATACCTTCTATTTCATCAACCAGATTACCTGTATCGATAAGGTGGCTTTTTTCACCCATACGATAGACCAGTGATCGAGGGGCAGCACCAACGATACCGATATCGGCCTCTTTTGCTTCCCCTGGACCATTCACCTTACAGCCGATCACAGATAGATTCATCGGTTCACGAATATCTTCTAAGCGCGACTCTAACGCTGTCATTACTTTAATTACATCAAACTCTTGACGCGAGCAGCTTGGACAGGCGATAAAGTTTACGCCGTTCGAGCGAATATTAAGCGATTTTAGAATATCAAAACCAATCTTAATCTCTTCTTCAGGCTCAGCGGCTAACGAGATACGAATAGTATCGCCAATACCATCTAGCAATAATCCACCTAGCGCAATAGCAGATTTAACAGCGCCCGTACGGTAGACACCCGCTTCCGTCACGCCCAAATGTAATGGATTATCAATTTGCGCTGATATTAAACGATAAGCATCCAATGTCAAAAACACGTTGCTGGCTTTGACAGATACTTTATATTGGTCAAAATTAAGACGCTCTAAAATATCAATATGGCGCATTGCCGACTCTAGCATTGCCTCGCCAGTTGGCTCAGTATACTTACGCTGGATGTCTTTTTCTAAAGAGCCAGCGTTGACGCCAATACGAATCGGGATGTTATGATATTTGGCACAAGCGACCACTTCACGTACTTTGGCATCGCTACCAATGTTACCAGGATTGATACGTAAACAGTCAGCGCCCGCTTCAGCGACTGCCAAAGCGATTTTATGATCAAAATGCACATCAGCGATCAAAGGCACGCTTACCAGTTTACGAATTTCGCCAAAAGCTTTGACAGTATCCATTGTTGGCGTTGATACGCGCATCAAATCAGCACCTGCTTCGACACAACGCTCGATTTGGGCAACAGTCGCTGCTACATCACAGGTGTCAGTGTTGGTCATGCTCTGTACGCTAATTGGTGCATCACCACCAACCGCGACATCACCGACATAGATTTTTTTGGTCAGACGACGATTAATAGGCGATGGCATTGACATACATAAATCCTTGAATCAAAAATAGAAAAGCCCTAGGCCTTTGTACATATAATATAAACCAGCTAAATCGACAAACACATATTCGCTTTATTCAAACACATGGTTGCTTCATCCAAATATATGAGTGCTTTATTCAAATTTGGTGCTTATGCAACTGACTATGGTGTCAATTCAAAAGTAGCTTGCTTATCTGTTGCATACGTATCTAACGCAACTGGTTGTTGATTGAGCATCAAGTTAACATTATCGATATTATCAATTTGCACATTAAACGGTGGCATACCTGACAAGTCATAGTTACCTGCAGACTGAGAACCATTTATCAGACTGTTTCCAGAAGCATCCGTGATACTAACCACAGCGTCGCTTGTCAATACAAGGTTTAGGTTAGCCGTTGCTGCAGCATCACCTAGATTCAATGCAGAGCCAGAAGCACCAACGCCACTTGCATCACTATTGATGGCGGCACCTTGGGCTTGCTCTATCGCTGACATGTCTTCAACAGCTGATACAGGCTCTTGGGTGTTTTCTTTGCTAGCGTTACTCACCATACGGAATAGGAACACCGCCAAGATAATCAATCCGATAACGCCTATGATCAATAGCGGGTTAAAGCGGATGCGGTTGTGAGTATCACGCTGCAAAGTCCCCATTGGGCGCAGTGGCGTATCGATATTGCTGGCTGATTTGGCCTTTAGCTCATTGGGATAAGCGGCATCGAAGCTACTAGCGATTTTTGCTGAATCTAAGCCCAGATATTTGGCATAGTTAATCGCAAAACCACGAGCAAACGCAGCCTGTGGTAGCTCAGCGAAGTTTTCGCTTTCTAGCGCTTCTAGATGACGCTTTAGAATAAACAGCTCAGCCGCGGCTGCGTCTAAAGTTACTTGCTTATTTCTACGGGCTTGCTGCAACACGGCACCAAATGATCCCTGAGCGTTAGATTGAGTGTTAGATGATGGGGTGATCATTTCCATGGTGCCTCTGGATTGTTAAGCCAAGTCTTAAGTTGTTTTGCTTCATCACTTAGCGGATAAGCGGATAAAAGCTGCTGTGCCAATTGCTGGCGCGTTGTTATATTATTTTGTGCTGCTGCAAGCTTGATACCTTGTAAGAGCAAGCGCGGGCTAATACCTTGCCCCTGCACCAATATCAGTGTCTCATCATACAATCTCTGTGCCTGCGGTACACGCTGTTGGTCGAGCAATAAATCTACCAATTCGATATGAGCAATGATGCTATTACGATTGCCATCGAGTGCCCGTAAAAATGCTTTTGAAGCGGCACTATTATCGCCTAACTGCAGATAAGTACGGCCTAGGTTTTCTAGCGCGCCAATACGGCCTTCGTAGCCTAGCGACGCCCCTGCAATCTCAAACTGTTCTGCTGCTTCACGATAGCGCTTTGTCTGTGACAGATACACGCCATAATTATTGTGTGCTTGTACAAAGTCTTTATCTAGTGCGATTGCTTTTTTGAAGTACTCATCAGCTTTGGCTAGATTGATACGGCTGCCTTCTTGCTGCAACAAAACGCCCATCATATCATAGGCTGGCGCATAACGGCTATCGGCAGCAAAGGCTTTTTCGAGCTGCTGCTGCGCGGTATCAAGCTCATTTTTTCGGATGTATTGCGCGGCAAGTGAGGTACGCACACGGGCGATTTCCTGCTGATCTAAATTTCGATCGTTGCTAGCGCGCGTAGATGTTTGATAAGGAGAGTTGCCTAGCAAATCATTAGTCGGGGTGGTCTGACAGCCACTTAATACAAGGACGCCAAATACTGCCGACAGCACTGCACGCTTTGGCAAAGCGGTTTGGGCAGCACTAATACTCGACTGCTTATAAAATTTAGAAAATGATTTTTGATATTTGAACTGACAAGAATTTTTAGAAGTCATCATAGCCGCCATCATAAAACTGGGATTCAATGCGTTCGATCTTCGAGGCCTCAGTTTAATAGATTTAACCCCTATAAGTACAATTTAGTTGTTATTAATTGCCGCGTTCTGCAATCTTGACAGTCATTGCTACATTTTCTTACCGTTGCGACAGACAAAAGACAGCTAAAACGCTATACCAGTCAGATATAACGTTTATCTTCTAGAGAACGTGCTAAACGCTTTCACGATCTTTGATGCTCTGCTGCCACGCGGCTGAGCGTCTAGTACGATCGGCAACTTGTCCAACCAACTGACCACAAGCGGCATCGATGTCATCACCACGTGTTTGGCGAATCGTACAAACGAAACCCGCTTCGCTCAATATATTACTAAACGCATGAATACGGTTGTTGCTTGATTTGTCATACGGTGCATGTGGGAATGGGTTGAACGGAATAAGGTTAATCTTACTTGGTAACCCTTCTAATAAAGCAACTAACTGATGGGCATGCTCATTACTGTCATTGACGCCATCAAGCATCACATACTCGATTGTAACGTGCTTCTTATGACGTGGATTGACATCATAGACATAGTTTTTTGCCGCGGCAATCAGCTCTTCTAACGGATATTTTTTATTAATTGGTACCAGCTCGTTACGCAGCACATCATTTGGTGCATGCAGTGAAATGGCCAATGCCACATCGATGTCTTGTGCTAGCTGATACATTTTCGGGACGACACCAGAAGTCGATAATGTGACGCGACGCTTTGACAATCCATAAGCATGATCGCTTAGCATCAGCTCCATTGAACCTACTACAGGCTTATAGTTCAATAGCGGCTCACCCATGCCCATCATCACCACGTTGGTGACGTTATTTTCCCATAGGCTATGATCAACGTTTTCTAAGCTTTCATTTTCATCTGTCATATATGATGCATTAGCGACCCATAACTGACCGATAATCTCAGCCGCACTTAAGTCACGCTCAAACCCTTGCTTGCCTGTACTACAGAAACTACAGTCTAGTGCACAGCCTACTTGAGAAGACACGCATAATGTCTTACGGCCATTTAACTTACTGTCATCTGCTGGTATCAAAACCGTCTCAACCAATGAGCCACCAGTGACTTCAAATACCCACTTACGCGTACCATCATCGCTGTATTGACGATGAATCACTTTAGGCGGTACCACACAAGCATTAAGTGACAATTTGTCTCGCAACGACTTACTCAGATTGGTCATTTGCTCAAAATCTGTCACGCCATGCTGATAAATCCACTTAATCACCTGAGTTGAGCGGAACGGCTTTTCGCCAATACTCTTGAAGTAATCAGCCAGTTGCGCTTGCGTCATACCCAATAGATTGGTTTTGGCATGTACCTCATCTACCAGCTTAATGCTATCAGTAATCTTAGCAGGTACGTGCTGAGTAGGTGTTTGAACAGTTGACATAATAGGTAACCTTTTTGCAGAAGCTTAGATAAGCGGTGCAATTATTTATATGGGCTTTGCCATACATACATGAGTGCATGAGCAATCCGCTATGAGCGCAGTTTTCTAAATTGACAAAAACATGCTGATAAGGGATTGATAACGCTAAGTAAAATTAATAATGAGGCAAGTTATTGATAATTTCAATGAATAATATAATTATAGAACTCTAAAGTAGATACAAGGCAGCCGACTGCAGATTGTACAAGTAGTACATCTGATGAGGGTAACGCCGTCGCAGTTTAGTAATTCTTTGATTATAGGATTATTATAATAGCTAAAACGGCCTATACCCATAAGATATAAGCCGTCTCGCAAACCAATTATAAACAATTAATGTTGTAAATAATTCGTCTATAGTCAATCAAGTATAAAACTCATACAGGTAAGATCAGTTTAAATCGTAGCTGTCTTATTATAGCAGTTACCTCAAACAAATCGAACGCCGTAAAAGCTTATAGTTTATTTACTATATTAGCGTGTACGTGCACAAACTTCATCATCGCTGAAGAAGTAGCTGATTTCACGTGCTGCTGATTCAGCTGAATCTGAACCATGTACTGCGTTTTCATCGATGCTGCTAGCGAAGTCAGCACGGATAGTGCCTTCAGCAGCTTCTTTTGGGTTAGTTGCACCCATAATTTCACGATGCTGAGCGATAGCGTTTTCGCCTTCTAGTACTGATACCAATACTGGACCTGACATCATGAAAGACTTTAGGTCGTTGTAAAATGGACGCTCAGCGTGCTCAGCGTAAAAACCGCCTGCTTTTTCATCATCAAGTTGTAGCATTTTAGCTGCAACAATTTTTAGACCAGCTTGTTCGAAACGGCTATAGATAGCGCCGATGTGGTTGCCAGCAACTGCGTCAGGTTTGATGATAGATAAAGTACGTTCGTTAGCCATGAGAAGCTCCTAATAAATGATAAATTCAATAAAATATGAAAAATTAATGCGTTGTTTTAGCTTTAGCCACAATGTTGACTTGGACTGTTTTACACAACTCATGGTATATCAGTATATAACCATAAGCGCCAACATCGGATTGCTGCCTATTATAATGATTAAGGCCATAAATGATAGGGTTAATTTATGACCATACCTTGCATAAAAGTAAATTTATTGTGCATTAGTCGTTGATAATGCTATAAGTTCTAACAAAAGCAAAAACCCCAACGCTCAGCATCGGGGTTTTTTATTAATACTCAAAACTATTTAATCAAGTTTGTAGTACAAATTAAGCGTCGTACGGATCACGCAATACGATCGTTTCTTCACGATCAGGACCAGTCGAGATAATATCAACTGGGCAACCGATCAATGCTTCGATACGCTTGATGTATTTTTTAGCGTTTTCTGGAAGCTCATCATAGTTAGTGATACCAACGGTAGACTCGCTCCAACCTTGCATGGTTTCATACTTAGGCGTAACTGACTCGTAGAATTCAGCATCATGCGCGCCTGCACACTCAGTCTCAGGTAGGTTATAACCTACACCGATTAGCAATTCTTCAAGACCATCTAGTACGTCAAGCTTGGTCAAGCAGATACCTGACATAGAGTTAAGTACTACTGCACGGCGTAATGCTTCAGCATCGAACCAACCACAGCGACGGGCACGACCAGTCGTCGCACCAAACTCATGACCGACTTTGGCTAAGTGAGCACCAACATCATCGAACAATTCAGTTGGGAATGGACCACTACCAACGCGCGTAGTGTACGCTTTGGTGATACCAAGTACATAGTCTAAATACAATGGACCGATACCTGTACCAGTTGATACACCACCAGCAGTTACACTTGAGCTGGTTACAAACGGATAAGTACCATGGTCGATATCAAGCAGCGTACCTTGAGCACCTTCAAACATTAGGTTTTTGCCAGCTAGACGTAATTGATTTAGGTCTTCAGTTACATCAGTAACCATACCTTTAATCTCTTCTTTCCACTCTTTACAAAGCTTAAGTGTCTCATTAAAATCAATCGCTTCAACTTTATAGTACTCAGTCAGTTGGAAGTTGTGATATTCGATTAGGTTACGTAGTTTTTCCTCTAGATCTTCACGGAACAAATCAGCAAGTTTAATCGCACGACGTGCTACTTTGTCTTCGTATGCAGGACCGATACCGCGACCTGTTGTACCGATTTTACCAGAACCACGCTTGGCTTCACGAGCTTGGTCAAGTGCCACGTGATAAGGCATGATAAGTGGGCAATTAGGAGAGATACGTAGACGCTCACGTACTGGTACGTTGTTGTCTTCTAGCTCTTTCATCTCTTTTAGTAGTGCGTCAGGTGCTAACACCACGCCATTACCGATAAAGCAAGTGACGCCTTCACGCAAGATACCTGATGGAATCAAATGCAAGACAGTGGTTTTGCCATCGACAACCAACGTGTGACCAGCATTATGACCGCCTTGGAAGCGGGCTACTGCTGAGGCTTTTTCGGTAAGTAAATCAACGATTTTACCCTTACCTTCGTCGCCCCATTGGCTACCCAAAACTACAACATTCTTACCCATGATCAATCCTTACCTTTATGTATTGAGGTGTGTGCAATAAAAGCTGAAAATTAAAATGATTTGATTTTCTTAGCTATATCTTTTTATCTCAGTGATTTATGAAATAGAAACACTGAGATATCTAACGAATAATTTTGCGTTCTCGTAATCTGTACTGAATAATCTTGGCTACGTGCGCCGCGTGCGCCATTCAATCGCCTACTATTAGACCATTAAACAGTTTGTAGCTGCCACTGACTGTCATCAGCCATGCTCAGACGATGCGTCACATCATCTGGACTGTCCTGTGCATCTAACGGCATAGTGACGCGATAGCCTTGCTGACGTAGACTCTCTACTTGTTGCATTAGCGTCTGCATCTCATCTGTATTGGCATTAGACAAAGCAGCAAAATCAACCAAGACAACGGTTGGCGCATCTAACTGTGTATGGGCCAACAATCGGCTGACATCCATACTAAAACCCGTAGCTGCACGTAACGCTTGTGTCTGGCTTTGCATACCATCAAAACGACCACCACGTACTAGTGGCTGCGTTTCGCTATTGATATAACCATTGAAGACGATGCCAGTATGATAGTGATAGCCTGATAGCTCAGTCACATCAATACTGACTGGGCACTGCCATTGGTCTTGTAGATAGTTTTTCAAACGCTGTAGCTCATCAATTGCCGTTGCGATTTGGCTGTCTTGCTGCGCCGCATCTGATAATTTGGCTAATAGGTTTGCGATATCGTGACCAAAGCGTGCCAACACATAAAAATCATCACCCATTGGCAAAGCGCGACAAACACGCTTGAGCTCTGGTAAGTTTTTATTGGCATATAAGTACATCAATTGTTCAGTATCACTGTCTGACAATTCAGCCAATTCAGCCAAACGTTTGAATATCGCTACGTGACCCAAATCGATATGGAGCGCTGCACTCATATTGAGTTTATTCACCATCGTAAATAGCACATCTATCAGCTCAATATCTGCCGCTAGTGACGCACAGCCAAATATCTCAGCACCTAACTGCAGCGGTGTACGTGAGCCAAACAGACCTGATGGCAAGGTATGAATCACATCGCCCACATAGCAATAACGCGCAATACCCGTACCGCCATGATGCGCATCTATACGCAAAATCTGCGGGGTAATGTCAGCGCGTACGCCCATTAAGCGACCAGTCAACTGATCGATAATCTTAAAGGTTTGGCGTTTTAGATCTTCTGATGCATCACTTAGCAAAGACTCAGTAAACTCGATCATCGGTGGACAAACCAGCTGATAACCATGAGTAATAAGCTGCTCGATTAACTGATGTCTAAGCACTTCTTGCTTATGCGCATCTTCAAACAGGACATCAACCACCCCATCAGGCAATAGCCAACTATTGGCAACATCACTGCCAAAGTTACTCAAATATGGCATACGATTGGGTGCAGCACTGTTTTCGGCAGGCTGAGACACTGTTTCATTGGTAGAGTTTGGCTGGTCAGGTTTTGCAGAATCAGAACTAACAGACACAATAAATCCTTGTTTGGCGTATCGCTTACCAAAAACGCGGTACTGATGCGGTACTTAAAGGGTGATTTGCTGGGTATTGACGCTGTGTGTATTTATTTTTAACGCGCAACGTCATTGACCCAATTATTTATAAACAAACCAGGTAACCGCAAAAGGGTGAATAATAAGTATAATTTAGAATGATAAGACGAGTATCTTTATGCGCTAAAAAATTGCGACAAATAATCAAGGCACTTTATGCTTTAGTTTAGCATAGCACTCAAGGTTCGCCTAGTGACAATTAGCCACAATCACTATCTAATTACAGTTCAATTGCTGCTTATTAGCTTAGCAGATGTAACGGTCATCGTTGATGTATTTAACTCAATATTGGGCAAATAGCCGAGAGGTTTATTTTTTGTTACCCATAAGATAATGAGCGTGATTACGGCAGCGTCTTCGGCACAGACTCATGATACACTAACACATATTTTTATCTCGGAAGCCTTATGTCATCTGATTACCACCCAAACCCTGCCATCAACCAAACCAATGTCTTAGGCACCGCACTTGCCAGCTGTTGTTTCGATCCAATTACTGGCTATTATCGCAATGGTTTTTGTCATACTGGCAACCATGATGTTGGTCAACATACCGTCTGCGCCAAGATGACCAGCGAGTTTCTAAACTTCTCTGCCAGTCGCGGTAACGACCTAATTACCCCACTACCTGAATACAATTTTCCTGGTCTCAAACCTGGTGACTACTGGTGCATCTGTGCGCTACGTTGGGTTGAAGCATTGGACTTCGATATTGCACCGCAAATCAAGTTAGAAGCGTGTCACGAGAGCCTGCTAGCATTGGTAGATATCGATACGCTAAAAAGCTATGCCCTATAGAAACCTATGCCCTATAGATAGTATTGGCACACGATAAAACCGTAGCAGCGTTCATAGTATATTTGGATTATTGAAGTTTTTTATTATATGACAGGAAAGTATATGGAAAATGATAATAATCAATTGATTAAAAAAACGGCTCATATTGCGCCTGATTCCAATATGAATCATATCTACGCCAATATGAATGACAAGCATCTCTATTTGGACGATGATGATAGCTATATCTATGGTGATGTGGACGCCACTACTGAAGATACTATTGAGACTATGACGGTCTACGATCCTGATTCTGAACGCTATGAAGATATTGACTCATCAAGCGCAGGTGAAGTGGTCAATTGCTACGCTTACTCACGTAAAACAGGTGAGAACCTTAATAGAGTGGCGCTCAATGATGTAAGTCGTACTCTAGGGAACAACGGTCAATTTATTTGGCTTGGGCTATATGATCCAAGCTTAGAAACCATGGTTAAAGTAAAAGAAGCCTTTGACCTGCATGAGCTAGCGATTGAAGATGCCTTTGCTGATCATCAACGTGCCAAGGTCGAAAACTACGATAATGACATGGTCTTTGTGGTGCTACGTACGGCTAAGCTAGAAGACAATGTCATTCGTTATGGTACTACTGCGATATTTATGGGTAAAAACTACCTCATTACAATTCGCAATGGCCCGTCAAACTCTTATGCACCTGTCCGTGAGCACTGCCATCGTCGCCCTGAAAAGTTACGCATGGGCCCTATCTTTGTACTGCATGCTATCCTCGATTTTATCGTTGATAACTATATGCCGATTACCGATCGATTGGGCCGTTACTTGCGCGAGCAAGAACGCTACGTATTTACTTCTGAGTTTGATAAAGGTACGCTAAAAAACCTCTACGAGCTTAAATCGCAACTGGTACATATGCGTGCCATTATCTTACCTGTGCAAGACATCTGTAGCTTTTTTATCAATCATAAAAAAAGTGAGATTGTCTCTGGGTTTTCTCAAGCCGCTAAGCCTTACTTTCGCGATGTTAACGATCACCTGTTGCACTCACTAGATGCTATTAATGGTCTCAATGAAATGCTAAGCGTGGTGATGAATACCTATATGGCGATGGTCAATATGGGTCAGAATGAAGTGGTGCGTAAGCTCGCTGCATGGGCAGGTATTTTAGCAGTACCGACAGCTATCGCTGGTATCTATGGCATGAACTTTGACTTTATGCCTGAGCTGCATTGGAAGTACTCTTACCTTATCATTATGGCCATTATTATCGCCTTATGTAGCTATCTGTACTATAACTTTAAAAGATTGAAATGGTTGTAATGCCAAACGTTAGGCATAAAAAAGAGCAACCACTGGTCGCTCTTTTTTTATGTTGCTATCTTTTTGTATTGCTATCTAATTATTCACGGCGATGCTTAGTATGGCTATCAGGCGCTTGAGCATTATCAGGCAATAGTGCTTTAACCGTTAGGTTTGCATGCTGCTTATCAAGATTGTCTTCTGGGCGACCAAACGTTTTTGCTGTCCAAGTCAGGATTACAATAGAGCCGCTTAATAGCATGATGGCCACGGAAATTGTCGCTAGCAGCCATAAATGGAAATAGTCTGAAACAGCCTGCACATCAACCACCAAATGTCGTGACAAGGCCGTTATGGCAATAAATATCAAAAACTGTACTGGCAGTCGGTGGGTTTTAAAGTAGATACCTATCATAGCCAGTAGCTCAAGGTAAATAAATAACATTAATATGTCTTTTAGATCCGCTGAACCCTTTTGGACGATATAAATAAACTCTTTACCTGCGGTCCAGACTACCACTACACTGATTAGAAATAAAATAACGTAATGACAAACATCAACAAACTCTCTACCAATACTTTGTAGTCGCTCATGGACACCTACGTTTTTTTTAGCCATGTTTAGGTCCTATCAACTGAAATGTGGTTGATTTAGCCTGAGTTTATGTTGCCTCAGGCCCCTTATATATCGGCAATCAGTATTCGTATGACTATCTTTTTAGCCGTTATTCAAACCCGCTGATTTTTCAGCAGCATCGACCGTTTGGCGAATAAGCGTGTTAATAGTCATTGGGCCAACGCCGCCTGGTACTGGCGTATAAGCGTTGGCAATATTTTCCATGCCTGTCATTTCGATATCACCAACACCGCCATCATCCGTTGGATGGAAACCTGCATCAACGACAACCGCTCCTGCTTTGATCCATTCCGCTTTAATCAGCTCAGGTACACCTACGGCACCAACCACGATATCTGCACGCTTAATATGTGCTGCCAAATCTTGAGTTCTTGAATGACAGATCGTCACTGTACAGTTGGCATTCAATAGCATCATCGCCATTGGCTTACCTAGGATAGCGCTACGCCCTACGACTACTGCTTCTTTACCTGATAGCTCGATATTATGATGCTCTAACAAATGCATGATGCCCTGCGGTGTACATGAGCCATAAGCTGACTGCTGCATCGCCATACGACCAAAACCAAGACAAGTCACACCATCGACGTCTTTTGCTAAGTCAATCTGCTCAAAACAAGCACGCTCATCAATATGCTCAGGAACCGGATGCTGTAGCAAAATGCCGTGTACATCTGGATTGCTATTTAACTCATCTATTTTTGCCATGAGCTGCTCAGTGGTCGTGGCACTCGGCATCTCAACGCGTATAGAGTCCATGCCAACACGCTTACAGGCGTTGCCTTTCATACGAACATAAGTGGCAGAGGCTGGATCGTCACCAACCAATATCGTCGCTAAGCTTGGGGTGCGGCCAGTCTTTTCCTTAATCGTATCTACGCGCGTGCGCAGATCCTGTTCTATTTGTTTGGCAAGTGCTTTGCCGTCCAAAACGGTGGCGGATTCTTGGGCAGTAGACATAGTAACTCCAATAGAGGGTACGATATAAAAAAATAAAGACAGCGCGCGCAAATACTTTGCATGCCTGTCCTTTGGTTCGTCAATCTTTGACTAAGAGTAATATTGTACCTGTGTACGCTACAAAATCCTAGCGTAAGATAAAGCCTGCGCACTGATAAATTTTCATAATAAGTCAATTAAACAGTATTGCTTATATATAGGCAAATGTACCTTATGCTTTCAATAAAAATAGCGTCGACTGAGGGATGCATTTTTAAAAATAATCATTAATTATCGTCTTATTCGTCCATCGAACCAAACACACTATCGATCGCCTGTATTGTCAGTTCAATTTCAGCCGCCGTAAGCGTAGGATGCACCAAAAACATGAGACTACTCTCTCCTAGCTGCTTTGCCATTGGCAATCTAACACTTGGACGCAACCCTGTATTATCAAAAGCCTTCTCCAAATAGACTTCTGACGCAGATCCAGAGAAGCAAGGCACACCTTGATTGTTAATTGCTTCAATAATACGGTCACGTGTCCAACCAGTAGGTAGATTATCAGACTGCATATAGACATATAATTTATAGTAAGCATGGTTCGTATTGGAGAACTGCGCTAAATGCTCTAGTCTCGGCACACAAAGGTAGCCTTTGGACTCCCACTTGCTACAGGCCTCTAGTATGGCTTCCGCATTAGTAGTCCGTTTGGCTGTCCACTCACTCATTTTATTCAGTTGAATACGTCCTAGAACGCCTTGCATCTCAGTCATACGCCAATTGGTGCCAAAGCTCTCATGGAGCCAGTTGTAGCCAGGTGATTGCTCCGTTTCATAGACTGCAGCATAGCTCTTACCATGATCCTTATACGCCCACATTTTTCGCCATAGCAGTTCGCTATCAGTGGTGACCATACCACCCTCACCTCCTGTGGTCATAATCTTATCTTGGCAAAAACTCCATGCCCCAACATGACCAATACTACCCACGCTTCGCCCTTTATATCGTGCGCCATGAGCTTGTGCGCAATCTTCAATGACATATAGGTCATGCTCATCTACCAGTGCCATAATGCTGTCCATGTCGCATGGCCAGCCAGCTAAATGGACGCACACGATACCTTTGGTTTTATCACTCAGTACAGCGGTGATGGTTTCGACAGTGATATTACCAGTTGCTTCATCGACATCTGCAAAAATAGGCGTCGCACCTGCATTAACGATTGATGAGATACTAGCAATAAAGGTACGCGGTGTGACGATGACCTCATCACCTGCACCTATATCGAGTGCTTGTAACGCGACATCCAATGCTAAGGTGCCATTACCCAACGCTATTGCATATTTACTACCTGTCCAGTCAGCAAACTCTCGCTCAAACTGACGACATTCTTCGCCTGTCCAATAATTGACTTTGTTAGATAGTAGCACTCGACTGACAGCATCAGCCTCATGTTGCGTAAATTTTGGCCAAGGTGAAAAAGGGGTATTTAGCATATGTTCCTCTATGGTACTTATGTCTAATGTTGTGTCACGCTCTACGATAAACTGCTCACTCTGTTATTAATCTTACTATCTATCATGACTTTTTTGATGCCTAATGTCTTTTGATTAACTGTATTGTTGTCAGCAAAGAGTATTTTTAAAGCATTTCTTCATTAATACTATTGCCCATGAATTTACTCATAGTTGCTTCGCCCTCAGCACTAATGCCATCTTTGATAATGACCTTTTTCACTGTTTTAAATAAAATCTTAATATCCAACCACAGCGACTGATTGTCCACATACCATGTATCCAATGCAAACCTCTCATCCCACCCAATAGCGTTGCGACCATTGACTTGAGCATATCCTGTAATACCTGGGCGGACATTGTGTCGGCGCGCTTGTTCATCATTATATAAGGGCAGATATTCCATTAATAATGGTCGCGGGCCCACTAGACTCATATCGCCTTTTATGACATTCCAAAGCTCTGGCAACTCATCAAGGCTAGTGTTACGCAGCGCTTTACCAAACGATGTCAATCGCGCGCCATCTTCTAAAGGATTGCCATCTGCATCTATATCATCCTTCATGGAACGAAACTTTATCATCTCAAATGGCTTGCCATACAGACCTGGACGAATCTGACGAAATAGAACAGGCGCGCCAAGATTTTTACTCACCTTGTAGGCAGTTGCAGCATAGACAGGAGATAGCACTACTAACGCTGTCGTTGCACCTACAATATCAAATAGTCGTTTTATCATCCGTTAGGCCTTATTTGTATGGTGTAGATAAAAATCCAAATAACTCTGCCATAGTTCTTTTTGTTCGAAGTTCTGAATCGCCCAAGCTCTTGCTTTAGGATACTTATCTTTAAAATTGATATCAGTGATTGCTTGTTTGATGGCTTTTGTCACGGACACAGTGTCTTTTAACTGGAACTTTTGACCGCTGATATCTTGTTTTACACTATCTTTTACACCCACCACATCATAGGCAAACGTTGGCACACCGCAACTAGCTGCTTCGATAGCAACATTCCCAAAACCCTCTCGGTAGCTTAAAAATAGTTGCAAATCAGCACATTGAATTACCTCTTCTACTTTTGGATTGGCTGGTATATATACGCCCCTACCTTCTTTCACTATTCTATCCACGACCGACTTGCCGATGTCATCTTCGAAGTCTCCGATGAACATAAAGTGAATATTCTCTGATTTAAGGCTTTCAGATATCTCACCAATATCTTTTAGGCCTTTGTCTTCACAAATTCTACCGACAACACAAATTACAAAAGCGTCTACAGGCACTCTATACTGTCGTCTTAATTTTTGTTTTGCCATTTGCTCTACCGGTCTGAGTACATCAATATCAATACCGTTAAATGAACCATTATCGATGACACGCGCCTTATTTTCTTTAAGAAGATTTTCTGATAAGCACACATTTACTAAGGAATCAGAAACGAATAGCACCTCATGAGAAAGACCAAAGCTAAGTTGATCAAGACCCTGAAAAGCGCGTTTCTTTAGGCCTGAAAAATTCTCATAGGCTCGTCCCACACTAAAGGCAACTCTTCTCTTTTGCATAGTGAGTGTGCTGGCTATGCTTCCTAACAATAAAGCCTTTGGTGTTAAATAAATCACAATATCAAATCGCCTAATGAACAGGTAACGAGTTAATAGCACTAATGACTTGGCATCTTGTAGCACAGAAGGCTTGCGCTGAAAATTTAAATCAACCACTTCTCCTAGATTACGTGCACGTAAAATATCTAGCTGCTCCCTACTGCCGCCACAGATTACCGTAATCTCAAAGTTTGAAGAGTCTCTAATATATTCAAGCTGATTGCGATATAACACATTAAAAGAAACGGCGTCCGTCATAATAAAGCATATTTTTGGTTTCATTTAAGCACCTCATTATTACTTCATTGATAAATTTATTCAGCAACCAAACCATTAACAACCGCTTGATGGTTTTCTTGTAGCTGCTCGGACATCGTTATTTTGTTTCTCTTATTGGCTATCTTTTGCAAGAGCCCTAGCGAGTCTAATAACCTTACCGCACCGATTTTTGCTTCTAACTTAGCACTGTCGACGATATTGGTTTTTTTATATTCACTATATGTCGTAAGACTATCTTTGTAAGATCGAACGATTTTTGCTAATGACAGATTGCCCTCTTCTCTATAGTAATAGAGCAAGTCTGGGAGCACGGCTAAGCGCAAATCCTGTTTGGATATGGCTCTACACCACAGGTCATAATCTTCAGACCTTGGATAATTCTCATTATATCTATTACGCTCATACCAACTTTTTTTTGCCAAAATAGACGCATGGACAATGGGATATGCAGTCTCCACACTCTCAAATCCTGCATATAAACGGTCTACATGACGACAACCATACACCTTGTTTTGAGCATCAATAGATACTACGCCAGTAGACACTAAGTCATAACTGGGATTGTTCTCTAAAAAGTTTATTTGAACAGCCAATCTATCTGGGTGAATGAGATCGTCAGCATCCATACGGGCAATGTAATCATATTTTGACTCATCAATAAGCTGGTTCAGACGAGCAGGCAGTTTCTTGTTGGAACCATCGGATATCACTCTTATCCTGCTATCAATCTTCTCAAACTGTTTGGCTATTGCTAGCGAGTTGTCTGTAGAACCATCATCTATTAAGATAAGCTCCCACAGATCGTGTGTCTGCGCCCATATTGACTTTATGGCTGTCGCCAAATAGGCTTCAGCGTTATAGATAGGAATGCCAATTGAGATATAAGCGTGACTCTTCATCAGAACACCTCAAACATAGGATTGATAATATAAGGACTTAGATCGCTGAACCTTGATGTTGTCAATATGAAATACGCAAGGAAGATAAACACACTAATGATATAGACATAAATGTTATTTATCTTTTTCAAAACCACAGGCAGCAACAAAACCAAAGTCCATGTAAAATACGAAATGATTCTTTGCGGGCCTGAAGCGCTCGTACCTAACAGCGCTAGTGGTATAACAAAAACCACGCCTGATGCATAAAACATCAATAGCTGCTGAAAGCTTTTGTCTTTAATTTTATATACATAGCTCGCAATAATGATGAGAAGCATAAGCACAGTGTAAAACCCAAGTGTCAAAAACCCGCCTGACTCTTCAGATACTTTTGCATAGTCTTCATATCGATCATTAGTAGATGAAATATAAGATACGAGTAACCTACTAACGAATAACGACCCAAAAAATGTCGCAAGTATTTTATAAGCTGGCTTCACTCTCAAATTTACAATGAAATAAAATGGAATGATAAATAAAGCCGTGATATGAAAAAATGATGCAATGGCACATATTAATAAATAAGGAAAAAGCCGTTTCTCTAGCAGATAAGGAATGGCCAACGTAAACAAAGCCATTGCGATTCCTTGACGCAACCCATTGAATGAAAAGGTATAGACGCCTAGCGTAATAAACAGAAATACAGAGAACCAATAGTTCACACTGTATCTTCTGATGATTCTCAAATAGCAATAGACGATAACCAAGCTGGTGATAATCAGTAGCCAAAAATAGTTATTCGTCACATGCAGTAATGAATACTCAAATAGCTGGTAGCCGTACTCAACATCTTCATTAAATCTAAAGGACTCAGGACTCAATTTATTGTTAAAATTTCTGGTATAGTTTGCAGTATCTGTACCGACCCAATAGCTACGACTGCCTGCGAACAGAGCTAAAGTAATTAAGGGCAGCCAAAAAGACGTACGATTGAGAGATTTTTTCTCCAGTACTATCCAGAAAACAACAAGGCTAAGGACCAACAGATAAGGAAGCATTTAACCCTCTATAAAGTAGCTGAATATTAAGTAAAAGCCTTATCGCATATTCAAATACATTTGCGTTAACTTCTGCGAATTGGTCGCGGCGCTAAAGCCATGTAGATTTAGCGCCTTCATTATTTCTGCTTCATTGGATATTGGAGGCTGAAAACTCAGCAAACTATCCACCCAAACATTGGCTGACTGTATAGGTAAAAAACATACAAGTCCAAGTCCTAAATCTACTTCAGGTGATACTTGATCAGAAACTAATGCCATAAGTCCTACTGTCTGGCTTTCTACTAAGACCACTGGGAAACCTTCATGCAGGGATGGCATAATCATACAGTCAGCACCAGCCATTAACTCAGTAACATCCGTACGCATACCCAAAAACTTAATATTATCCTCTAGGGCTTGCTCTTTCACTTGTCGTTTTAATTGATCTTCCAATGGACCTTGTCCAACGATATATAAGGTAAAGTCAACATGACGTTTTTTTAACTGCTCAGCGACTTCTAAAGAAAACTGATGGTTTTTAACCTCACTGAGACGACCAACTTGGATGATTTTTAACCCTTTATCTCCAAATTTTTTAGCACTAAACTCCTGATCGATATAGTGCCGTGATTGGTTAGCGACTGATATCATCTGCTGTATATCAACAGCATTGGGCAGTAGCCACACATCTTTTGTAGTACCAAATAGGTAATTTGCAGCATGGTCACCGCAACTGATTCTCTTAGTAGCCAATGTACGATTGGTAATTAATGCCCATTGTTCATATATTTTTTTAATAATATTGGTTTTACCATTACTGGTGCTATGAGAGTGCGAAATGCGATGCGGCACGCCAGCACCTTTAGCAGCCAACAGATGAAAAGCATTGTTTAATAGCATATGAGCATGAACGATTCGATAATCAGGCTGCTGTTTAAGGAATTTTTTAAGTTTGAGCATGCGCGTTAATGAATGACCAGCTAAAATTGGTATAATTCTACCTCCCAACGCTGTTATCTCAGCGTCATAGTCGCCAATCTCGTCGGTAAAAGTGACAAAATCAAACTGAATCTGGCGATGATCTATATGACGATATAAACTCATAAGCATGGTCTCTGCCCCAGCGCGATCCATTTTTCCCACTATGTGCAGTACTCTTCGAATAGTCATATCATTTACCTTTTAAGAAACATAAAGCCAACTTTGCTTCTCGTAACTATTTCCAATTTGCTTCCTTTTAATATTGTTTCTTTCTCTAGTGCTTGACGAAGCACCTGCATTATAGGTAGCGCGATTTGGCTTGGCATACGTACTATATTGCTGACCACTGTATTCCTTAACGTCCACTTGTTCTGATAACCATTTAATCGTAGTGCTTTATCTGCTTTTTTAGCTTGTACCAATGCCCTTGCTAAATACTCATTATCTATACGGGTGAGAATGCTCCAATGACTCTGTCTGATTTTATTAGCAAGTATTTTTTTAACGTCATCCGCTTGATAGTCTTCTACTAGGTTCATGACTTCTGAATGAATAATAAATAGGTCTAATAGCTTTTTATCTGTTGAACCCGTAATCGACGTGCCTCGCTGTCTATACAGATAAAAATCAATAGGCAACTGATATCTAACCTTAGTAGATAAGCCAAGATGCCAATGGAAAGGCCAATCCTCGTAATACAAACCCACTGGAAAACTTAGAGAAGCCTTTTGTACGACACTGGATTTAATAAATTTAAGCCATGCAAAATGCGGTAGGCTGAAATACGAATCGTCTATCTTGGTTGCCTCAAATACTAAGTTAGCAGCTGAATACGGTAGTTCATTCTCTGCCGCTCCCTCTTTAAACGGTGCAAAACCATATGTCACTACTTCTGCATTCGTAGTGAGAGCACAATCTACACAAGCTGCCACTAAGCGAGTATCTACAATGTCATCGGAATCCACGAACATCATATAATCGCCTACTGCAGATTTAATACCAGTATTGCGAGCAGCAGAAAGACCACTGTTTTCATTATGTTGAATGACTCTTATACGCTTATCTGTGAGATGTAAGGCAAGCGCTTGTTTTGAATTATCAGTAGAGCAATCTTCAACGACAATGATTTCAATATTCTTATAGGTTTGCTGCTTGATAGATTCTAAACACGCGTCGACATATAACGCGACGTTGTATACTGGCACGATAATGCTCACCAATGGCTCTGCTAGGCTAGTCATATAATAACCACCGATTTTTCCAACTCATGGTATTCATTGATATGAACGGGTGACTCATTCATGGTGCCATGAGACAGGGATATCAGTTTGTCGATATGTTTTGAAATCTCAGCAACCTCATCTAATTCTAAAAACACAAGTCTTGGATGATTACGTAACCAGTCTAACTGCGTTTGTCTTATCTTATGATTGGAGTTCGGCAATACCAAGCAAGGTGTACCCGATAGTAAACATAAAATCATGCCATGTAGGCGGTCAGTCACGACCAATTTTGCAGCACGAAACTGGCTAAGCTTGTCGGTCAGTAATTTTTTGCAATGCACTTCGCCCAATTGAGAACCGCCAGCATGGGTATCTGTCTTTTCAATATGATAGCCAGTATCTGCTAAGGCTTTGTCTATCATTGCATACTGCTCACCTGATAGCGCAGCTTCTTTGTCATCTCGTAAGCATCGCAGAATAGTTGAAGACTCTACGTCATTTGTCGTCCCAAGTACTGCTGCGTTTGCACTCATAACGATATCTGGCACAAGACCAACATGGACATTGCTATACTCGGTAAAAAGCTTGATGAGTTTGGCCGCTGTCATCGACTCTCTAGCGAAAATGTGTATATCTGGATGCTTGGCGTAGACGTTTACGATACGATGCAATGCTTGCTTAGACTTAGCAGAATCACTCCAATCCAAGGTCTGGGGAAAACACACAACGCGATTCGTAGGAAATGTATTGATAACTAATTGGCGCAGCTCTTCAATATCAGGATACGAGCTACCCATATTGCCTCCCCCAATAATAGTGACAATATCTCTCTGTTTTATCTGTTGTTTAATCGAATTAAGCACCAATCTGGTTTGACTAATAGGAACACTGACAACTTCATAATCGGTCATCACATGTTGCAAGTATTGCTTTTGAGCGTAAGAGATAGCGATATCACCAATATTGCCGTAGTCAGCCGCCAGAAAAATGAAGCATCGATTACTACTAGGTAAAGGGAAATCGCGCGCGCCCATATAAGTAACTAAGTGTTTTTTCAGTTTAATTGGTATGAGCTTTTTTATGGCGGTAGTATTCATTTTTGACACTCCCTTATTTATTTCTCATTAACATCTTTTTTACCCACATGCGACGCTTTGACCCAAAAGGAAATAACTTACTCAATTTTGGAGATGACTTACGTTTGAGTACTTTTTCAATGTACGGAAGCCACTCAACACCTTTGCCCGTTTCAATCATTTCTTGACGAATTAGAGACCAGTCTATGCGTACAGCGTCACTTTTCAGAACCATGAACTTGAAAAGTGACGAATCTATCGGAGCGTCAAAACAAGCAGGATTATCAACACCTGCAAGTACGAGGTTTAATCGAGTTCGTACACATTTTTCACAGTGACCGCAGTTTCTATCATGCTTATTACCAGCCCAGCAAACACGTAGGTTTCGTATGCCTATAGACCAATTTGAAAGAATGTTTAACTTCTCAGACCGGCTAAACCCTGCACCATCATGAAGAAGTCTAAAATTACCACCGCTCAATAATGGATCTGTTATGGGATGTGAACCCCATGGCGTAAGTAATACCTCATAAGAATCGCCACTACCGATGAGCCCAATTCCTGCATATCGTTTCAATCCACATAGAACGGAAGCAATGGCAGCCGCGTGATATTCTTCCCAATCGATAGACCACAATGCTCGAACATTCGTCTTAACTGGCAGTAGATCAACGTTAATATCAGAAAGTACTTTGGTTGCTATCTCCACAGCACTATCAAAACCTTCTGTATCATCTAAAGGTATATCAAAGCCATGCACAAAAACCCCTGCCTTAATATCTCGCGTGGCATATCCTGCTCTGCCTGTCGCATGACGATAAGCGGTAAATTGAGCATCAACGCCACCAGAAAATGCAGCAATCGCACCCTCTACTTGTACGTCGCGCGCTCTAATACGATCAACTTGTATATCAATCGCAAAATAACGCTCTGGTAACCATTTATTCCAAACATACTGCAGCTCTGTCAGATTGGCTAATAGCTCGTGGGACACACTGCCATGAACCCGAATAGCCGCGCCTAGCTGCATCGCAGGCAACAATGTGGCTAACAAGTAAGAGTCGCAATCATCGTCTTCTGGCATTGGTAGATTGATAGGATATGCAAACCACAACTCTTGCTCAGTGACACTTTCACCCATGGTTGTTTGTTTCAGCAAACAAGAACGAGTCTGTCCATTTTCGTCACTTTTTAAAGCCTGGGGAAACAAATCAATATTAAACATGTCTTTTTACCTTCGCTTTAGACCAAGACAGCTGCAAAAAAGCCAATGTCATCACATACCAACGTCGTGAAAAATATGAAATCAAGATACGAATACCGCGTGCTGGATGCCGTTGATGGTAATGTGGCAAACAGTTCTGATAAACGAAAGACTGGCGTATTTTTATCAACTCTGCATGGCGTTTTCTCATCTGAATATGAGCCAAATTATTGAGTAAATATGGCAGCATATGCTCGATATAACTACGGGCAAAATCTGATAGCAGTACTTGCCTCTCAGTAGCACTGATAGACCAGTCATGTATCCTGACTCTGGCGTTGTAGTCTGCTTCAATAGACTCTAGTAGCCCTGGCTTATATTGCAAACTCGTCATCGAAGTGGCATTTTCATAGTAGTTATATGGACAGTCGGGTACGACAGATAAATGGTTCGCTTTCCCCAAGCACTCAATATTAAAAATACTGTCTTCACCAAGTTTTATGTCACAATTAAACCGCAAATCCGCTATCAGTCTTTTGCTATAAACCTTGGTAGTTACATACCAATATATATTTCTATTCTCTGTCACTCTCAGCTGTAGCATTTTAATGTCTTGCCGTGAATATTCTGCTGTAATGTTACGGCGCTCGGTAACAGAGCCATCTAACATGATGCGCTTATGACCAAACGCCAACAGCTCAATATCTCGATCAACCGTTTGTGCAATGACAAAGTCAAAATACCAATCGTCGATAGTGTCGTCCGCATCTATAAAAACGATGTAGTCGCCGATAGCGATATCAAGCCCAGTATTACGCGCATCTGCCACGCCCCCATTTTTTTGATATTGCACCGTAATCCATGCCCTATCACTTTCCCACTTGTGCAATAACCTAGCAGTTTCATCATCAGAACCATCGTCAATAACGATCAATTCAATCTCATGGCTTTTTTTCGCAACGTCAATACTACTAATACAACGATCAATAGTGGCAGCGGCATTAAATGCGGCGATAATAACTGAAATCATAGTGAGCCTCTTGAGTTGAGACTTCTAATGCATATCCTTTGTGCCATCCAACGCAGTCAACATATTTACCTACTGCGGCACTTTATGAATATGAACAAGACGCCGAAAAGCGACATAAATGATAGATAAACTAAGCAAGACCCCAACGAATGAGAACAGGGCAATGGCTACCATATCTGACTCAAAAACGTAAAAACCCATATACAGCGCTGCAGCACGAAATATCACTGCAAAAATCTCTCTAATCAAAAGAAAACGCTGCAAACTTAATGCTGGCAATGCCGCAGTGCTCGCACCTGATACCAAGCTGGTCAAAAGCCAAATAGAAAGCCACTGCGAATAACTACCTGCTAATGCCCACTCTGCGCCAAATACTAAAGAAAAAAGATAATCGCCAAAAACGAACACCGTACCGAATGGTACAATACCAACCACCAATAGAATTACCGTCACTTTTAATAAAAACTGATAAGCCTCTGGTGACTTTGCTGTGATCGCACGCGTAATCTTAGGATAAAAAACCTCTCCAACAGCTTGGCCTAACAACATCGCTGGTGCACCGAGCACAAGAACAGCCAACGAATACTGCCCAGCAGAAGAAGCACTAAATAGTGATGCTAACAAGATGGTTGGTAGCCCTACTGAAGCAGCATTGAGCATACTTTGCGGCATGCGGTATATGGCAAAGTCACGCTGCGATATAGCAGCATTACGAATACCAACCGTGCCAAACCAGTCTCGGATATTTAATACACCAATCCTAGGTACCCGAAGCATCTGCATCATAAAATTCGTAAGCTGTCCTGCTATCGTTAACAAAATAAGTAACATACCAGAGGGGGCCAATACACCACCTATCAACTTACTGGTATCTGTCACAAGCTTGCTCTCCACATAAGCACGAGCCTTGGCTTTAAACAAACCTACTCTGATAGCAGACTGATCAGCAACAGATAGAAACGCGCCGGCCAATAGCGTCAACGGTATGAGATACAACATGTATGGTGCACTTTCCATACCCGTCCATCGTGCCAAATAAACATTGCCGAAATAGACAGCGATAAACGCTATAGCTGCTATAAACAAACTGAGCAATACAGACAATCTGATAATGGCAGCGGCATCCTCGTCACTATTAGGCATCACAATGGCATTGGCATAACCCATGGTCGCAATCGGAGTAATAATACTGATGACTGCGGCAAATGCGGCAGCGATACCAAAATCTTCAGGACTATATAATCTGGTGAGAAACGGCATAAAGACCATAGCGATTGCCTGACCAGCAGCAATACCGCCTCCAACCATGGCCACATCCCGTACAAAGTGACTGGTTTTCAATCGACTGATTACGCTTTGTATCGATAAAAACACTTCAGAGGCCATTACTCATCATCCAATTTTATGTTTCATATAACTTATAAAGAACCAGTAATCTTGTGATTATCTACCTACTGTATTAACCAACCTCATCCATCAACGATGATGTCAGTTTTTCGACCTCGATCCTGACATCATCGCCTTCTCGGTAGCCTTCAACGAAGGTCCTAAACTGTGCTTTCAACCATTCAGTATCGTGCTGCTTTGATCTTTCAATAAACTCAAACAAGATAGCTTCGATATCTTCCAATGGAAAACTATGCTCCATTGCTTGCATAATGAGTGGATGAAACGTGGTCTCTATGTTGTCGGCACCAATGATTAACTCTTCATAGAGCTTTTCACCTGGCCGCAATCCAGTAAACACAATTTCGATATCACCATTAGGATTGCTCGCATCTTTTAGCTCGCACCCTGTCAGACGAATCATACGTTTGGCAAGATCCACAATTTTGACGGGCGCTCCCATATCAAGTACAAATACTTCACCACCGAACGCCATAGCCCCTGCTTGGATAACCAAACTGGCTGCTTCCGGTATGGTCATAAAGTAGCGTGTGATGTCTGGATGGGTGATGGTAATCGGACCACCCTGCTCAATTTGTCTGGTAAAAAGTGGTACCACAGAGCCTGATGAACCTAAGACATTACCGAAACGCACCATACTAAAACACGTGTGACTGTTGCTTTGGCTCAATCCTTGGCAGACGAGTTCAGCCAAGCGTTTAGAGGCTCCCATCACGTTGGTCGGTCGCACTGCTTTGTCAGTAGAGATCAGTACAAACGTATCAACATGAGCCTTTATCGCAGCACAAGCACAATGATAGGTACCTTTAGTATTGTTTATTGTGCCTTCAAATGGATTGGACTCGACAATCGGTACATGTTTATATGCAGCAGCGTGATAAATCGTTTTTATATGGTATTTTTCGAATATATTGATTAATTTTTTTTCGTTAGCCACGCTTCCAATGATGCTAACAATCTCGATATTGTGATACTCAATATTACTAATGACATTGCTAGTGACGTTACTAGAGACAAGGCTTCTAAGTTCCTGATCGATTGTGTACAAAGCGTATTCAGACTGCTCGTATAACACCAAGCATGCAGGTTTGTTTTTCATGATTTGTCTACACAGCTCACTACCAATAGAACCACCTGCCCCTGTCACGAGTACGTTTTTACCCGTAATGTTTTTTTGGAGAAGCTCAGCAACTGGCTCTACAGTTTCTCTTTCAAGCACATCTAGTATATCGACCGGACGTATATGGCTGACTGTTACGATCTCATCAGCAAGCTCTCGTAAGCTCGGTAAATCTTTTAATTTGACAGAAACACCTGACAGGCTATCCATAATCTGTTTTTTACGACCACGGCTCATAGAAGGCATTGCCAAAATCACTTGCGCAACATTTAATTTTTCTATTAACCAAGGTAACGCATGAGCGGCATATATTTTTTTACCATGTAGATAAGCCCCTATTAGCTGCGGATCATCATCGAGATATGCCACTACATTGTATTTATGAGAATGTCTCAAACTCTCTAATAGCTCTCTACCAGCCGATCCTGCACCATAAATAATCACGTTATCACAGCAACTATCTAGGCGATCTTGATTGTCTGGTTTCTGTAGTCGATTCAACAACCCACGAATCATTAGCCGACTGTTCCACAACCAAATAAAGAATAAGAACAAAAATATAATTGGCGCTGAGCGCGGCATCATTGATACTGGGTTCACATAAATGATGAACTGATAAACGATAATAAGTAATAAAAACAACTGTAGTACTCGACCCATCGCCGCATCGAAAAACCCTCTAGAGGCGCCTCTATAAAAGCCAATCAGATACAAGCTGACGACAGGTATCAATGCATAAAAAGCTAATACCGTAAGGCCAATTTGATCATCGACATAACCCTGACGCAGTGCCAATGCCGCTATCAAGCAAAGGATAGCAACTGAAAAATCGATGCCAAATAAGATAGAGCATTTCGCAAAGCGTGGTAAGGCTAATAAAAACAGCGTCATACGCTTCGACCATCGATTGAGATCACTTGGCGTTCGATAAGCATTGTTAGACTCTGTTTTTATAAACATAAGATCCACCTACTTAAGTTATGTCGCTCGTTTGCTATGGACAGTAGCTGACTATGAATTGTGTCCATAAGCATAATGGTAGTGATAGCTATACCGATTCAAAATACTTTGCTGTATGTCATTTAAGATGATGCCATCGACTTGTACGTTTGCTTTACTCATCTGTTTAATGGCATAGACCAGCTGACCTTCTACTGAATGATCAAATTTGGTGACGATCAGTACTTTGTCTGCGTGCTGTGCCAGCACCATGGCATCTGATGCAGCCAATATAGGCGGCGCATCGATAACGATATAGTCGTACTTCGTTTTGAGCGCTGCCATCAAATGATCGAACCTCTCTCCTATCAATAACGAAGTCGGGTTATGCGATGGTCGTCCCCGCGATATAAGGTCGATATGCTCCATACCAGTAGGTTGAATAAAGCTCTCAAGGTTTAACTTAGCCACGTCAGTATCTAATCGAGGCTCATCGGCTGATAGAGAGCTATCTTTATCTTGCAGTAAATAGTCTGTGAGACCACTGTCTGGATTCATACCAAACATTTTGTGCAGCTCCCCTAAACGCATATCTCCATCGATAATCAGTACTTTCTTATCAAGCTGTGCAAATACTTCGGATAAATTGGCCGTAATAAAAGACTTACCGACACCTGGGCTTTCTCCAGTGATTAATATGGTCTGAGCGGATTTCTCATCTATTGTCTTCGTCGTCTTACCGAATAAAAGGTTTGTTCGTAAATTTTTAATTGCTTCATAGCTCAAGCCGTTGTGATCAACATGAGCAAGCATCCGACCAGTATTTTTTTTGTTCCTACCTAGCTTATATATCGAGGTCGAACGTGGAATCGTTGCAATAACAGGAATTCCCGTTTTAGACTCTAGATGTTCTGGGTCTTTTACGACATTTCTAATCAAGTTTCTGATTAGAACCAGCATTACCCCAAGTACAGTACCTACGAGTAGCGCTAGCAGCATAATTTGGAATTTGTTTGGTGCAATGGCATCGAAGGTACTGGTCGGTCTATCTAGAATACGGGCATAACCAACCTGACCAGCTCTAACGATTTTTAGTTGTTCATAATTTTTGAGCAGCGTGAGGTAAATCTCTCTATTAATGGCTGTATCTTCTGATAATTTTAAGAACTCTCGCTGTATTTCAGGCAGTCCTGCCACGGTGCTACCTATCGCTCCTATTCGACTGTTGAGGACTTTTAGTTGCTCATTAATCTGGATAACGAGTGGGTGTTCATTGGTATAGTAAGTCGTTAAATCTGCTCGCTTTAATTTGAGATCATTGAGCTGCTCATCGATTCGAGACTTTTCATTTAGTAACAGCTCAGCTTCTTTACCTACATCGATGGTGCCGTGCTTTTTACGAAATTCATTGAACTGAGCTTCAGAGGCGTCTAATTTTTCTTTTAACGCTGGAATCTGCGTTTCCATGAAAGCCAATGTTTTGGTCGTTTCTTCCGTACCACGAGATTGGTTTTGATCGATATATGACTGGACTATCTGATCAAGTGTGGTCGTGATTTGCTGTTGGTTTGTGCCTGTCATCGACAGCTGAATAATGTTGGTTTTATCGCCTTTTTCTTCCACAGACAAGGCGCTATTCATTGCATCTGTCGTGGTCTTTAAGGTCTGCTGAGTGATGCCAATAGGGTAACCGTCTGCAGGTAGCTCAGTCACCGTAATGTTAATCTCACCGTTTACCCCATTGAACTGATGCGGCTGACCTAACTGTCCTTTAAAATCATCTAGTCCATTGCTCAGGACAAACCCTGTGTCAGACTGTGATAGCGTAAAAGATTGGTTTAAATACGCTGGTGACACATCGAACTGATTGATTTGTACGGAACCGTTTTTTGTGCTCAGAGACACACCATCATTCGTGTTCAACTGAGTGTTAATGCGGTCGTTTGTTATTTTATCGAGATAGCCAATATTAGGATCGGTCAGTTTGATGTCTAGATGTAGCATATCGACGACTGGCTCTAGTATCATCCGAGACCGTATGAGCTCGGCTTCTGCCTCAGCCTTGCTCACTTCTTCTCCGACCAACTCTGAGATATTCGCCCCAAGCGCATCGACTCCTTGGGAATTTTCTTCAATTTGGATTAGCGCATCAGACTTGAAGGTTGGATTAATATAGCGTGTATAAAAAAATCCTATTAAGAGTCCGATTGCTGCCATGAGCGCTATGACTTTCCAGCCACGCAACAAAACCAAAACCAGCGCCGTTAAGTCGATGTTGTCATTGTCGTTGTCACCCTTAGGTGTCGATAGGTCTTTTGAATCTATATTATTCATAACCATATACCCATTATTCAATGTTAATCGCTTAATAGCTTTCGCTTAGCTTCAAGACCCTAATTGCCCTTTACTGCAGTTAGATTGCCCCCTGCCTCATCGCACCTTATAAAATCTATCACTCTACTTCCTATTCTTATTTCAATTAATCTCAGTATTGAAATTCGAAGCACATCCAGTATTTTCACTAGCTATCATTTATAACCCTGATATCACGTTGATGGCAGAGGTTGATGGTAGTATCGCGCTAATCACACGATTCCAGCGAGCCAAGCCTGTTGGATCAACATAAAGAATGTCATTGGCTTGCATGTCAAAGCGACTGGCTAATGCTAAGCTTGTAATGCTCTGCATATCGACATAATAAATATTGGTGTACTGGTACTGAGGGTTGTCGCGCACGATATATACTTTGGCTGCATTAGCCGTATTGGAATTTAGTCCATTTGACTCACCCAATACATGCGCTAAGCTCAGCCCTTGTTCTGGAATCGCCACTGGCTCAATTTTGCCAAACTCACCCAACACGTAGACTTTATTGCGGCTTTGGCTATTGACGTGAATAGAATCACCATCCCGCAGATAGATTTGATTGGCAGACAGCCCCATTCTTTGTAGTGACTGCACTCCTAAGTGGTAGCTGTTGCCCTGACGATTTAGCACAATGTTGTTTGAATCGCCAGTCTCAGTAGTACCACCTGCCATAGATATAGCGCCATATACCGATACCGGCACATCAGCAATAGCAAACTCACCAGACTGCTTCACCGCACCATCTACGAAAAACTTGCTGCCACGGTAATTGATGATTTTGACTTGAGGATCTGAGTATTTGAGATAACGCTGTAGTTTGCTTTGCAACGTAGCGGTGAACTGCGGCACGCTCAGTCCACTGGCTTGAACTCTACCTATCAATGGAAACTGTATATACCCTTGTTGATCTACCGTTAAGCTAGCAGTTGACGCATTAATATCCGGATAATTGGTAAGGATGATATTCAGCACATCCCCTTTCGCAATGCCGTAATTGACTCGTCCAGAGGTTTTGATCAAATGAGAGAGGTCTTGCGTAACAGTAGGCGGCGCTGTACGCGGTAAATTTGCCAGACTTAAAGGCTGAATATGAAATTGAAGGCCGTTTTCTGCGGTAAAGGTGCCAGATTCAGGAAGATTTCCTGACTGAAGTCCTGAGTTGATCGTACAGCCACTAAACAACCCCATTAGAAATAAGCAAAATATGCTCATTACCAAGCAGCGTTTGTGTACAAAAATGAAATATTTATTAACCATAACAGTTACTCATATTTATATTTGTGAATCAAAACAGAAAACCTTACTACAGTATTTATATTCGTAAAAAAGAATATATTTAATAAATATACACCTAAACTATATTCAGTGCAATACATATAATCTGTCATAAAATAATTAACTGACTATTTTGCAATTTCTCATCAAACCCTTTGCTTACGGTTAATTGCGAAAATTTATATCGACTTTCAGGTTACTGATCGATAAAAAAACGGAAGTAAAAACAGCTTCTTAATAAATGGAGTTTTTATTTTTAATTTGAAAAACTTCAATTTAACGAAGGCTTGTTTCGATTACATTTATGATTGGAACTATCCTTTTAATGCCGAAATAGTGTAAGTGTTTGTATCTATGTAATCATTCATACTATCAGTCGGTAAGAGTCTTCAAGTCTATATTTCGTATATGACTAATAAACTTTTATTGATTAGCACCATGTTTGTTTAGGCATTAATAACCAGTAAAGTATTGGTTTACGTGCTAAATTTGTTAAAATAGCGTAGAATAGTCAATCCAATTTTTTTTACATTGAGAAATGTAAACCCACCGACTCAAGGATATTATGATGAAAGACGAAAAATTACAGAAAGCACTCGCCCGCATGGGACTTGGTTCACGCCGCCAAATGGAAGAAGTCATCAAATCTGGCCGCGTAACGGTTAATAACGGTCCTGCGACCATCGGTGATCGCGTCTCGCAAGGTGATGAGATTCGCGTTGATGGCCGTCAAATAAAATACACTTCTGAAAATGAGAAGCGTCGCCGTGTTATCGCTTACTACAAGCCTGAAGGCGAAGTTTGCTCTGCTAAAGATCCAGAAGGCCGCCCAACTGTCTTTGAACGTTTGCCAAAGCTGACGCATGACCGCTGGGTAATGGTTGGACGTTTGGACATTAACTCAACTGGCCTATTGTTATTTACTAACGATGGCGAAATGGCGCATCGCTTGATGCATCCATCTGGTGAAGTCACTCGTGAATATGCGGTACGTGTATTGGGTGAAGTAACGCCTGATATCGCTCGTGCATTGACCGCTGGCGTCATGCTAGAAGATGGCCTTGCAAAATTTGAAGACATCAAAGAAGGCGGCGGCGAAGGCGTCAACAAGTGGTATCACGTCCAGCTAAAAGAAGGCCGTAACCGCGAAGTACGTCGCTTATTTGAATCACAAGGTCTAAAAGTTAGTCGTCTACTACGTACACGCTATGGCACGATTGTTCTACCAAAAGAGCTACGTACTGGCCGTTTCTTAGAGCTTGATAAAAAAGAAATCAACACGTTGACGGATTTGGTCAGCTTGCGTCCACGTTATGGCACGGGTCTACATGGCGCAGCCAAAGAAAAGCAAGAACGTATCAGAAACAAGCCGCTTAAAGCGCGTCGCACTGACACCCGTAGCGATAACCGCAACAGCAGCGCGAAACCTAAAAGTAGTGCTAGCCCTGCCAGCCGTGGTACACGTAACACCCGTGATCGCAATGATAAGCGCTAGTTGATTTGGTTTAACATTACCCTAAATCTTTGATAGATTTAGGAGAAGCATGAAAAAGCGGTCAATGATGAATAGTCATTGACCGCTTTTTTGTGTCTCTTTATAGGCTTCACAGTTTACAGGCGTCATAGTCGCTCAGTATAGATATAACGGCTCAGCTATCATGGCTATTAATATAGTGTTTCATGACTCGCAGCTCTTTTAGCTGCTCCTCGTCCATTTGTGCCAGTAATCTATCCAAACGCTGCTCGATATTATCTAAAACACTCTGCAATAACTCATTAGCTTCCAATCTCTTGTCGTTATTCCCATTATTGGCATTTATATTTGTTAACTGATAGTGAGTGGCTAGCATTTCCGGTAACCGTGTTTGCAGCATTTTATTCAATACAAACTGCGCTTCTGTTATCGCTGGTGTCTTATTCTGAGTTTGTAGGGCTGCTTGATAAGCGTGATAACTGCTTACTTTCTCATCAATACGTTTTAACTGGCGTAGTTGCTGCTCAGACAAGTTTTTTAAGTGCTGTTTATTTAACGTTAACTGCTGCAAGCTTAATGTGGCTAATGACAAGGGCGCATCATAATCTTGATAAGTGAGTACGCCAGGTGAGATACCGACGGCTTTATGAAAAGCCTGCCAGCCTTTTCTACCTAGATAAAAGGTAGTGACGGTCGTTACAATGCCGATGCCTATTAAGATACTCATATACGCTTGCTCTTTACCCTTTCACCATTCAACTTTGTATTTATAGCTTAATGTCTTTAGCACTCACATTTTCACCAGTTGGGCTTTCAATCGCTTGGATATTGACATCACTGCTAGCATTATTATTGGCATTACTACTGGCATTGATATCGGGCTTTCGAAACTCTGTATTGCTAGCAGGATTGTCAAAACGTTTTTGGAGATAGCGATTGGTCGCGAGTAGCTTTTGACCGTCTTGATGATATGACGCGTTGAGCAGGTCATCGAACTGTGTGTTAATTGTCTTAAGCACGTCTAACAAGGCTTCTTTACCAGTGACATTAGAATGTCTAATTTTGGTAGTATCAGCAAGCGCACTATCTGTCACATCTAAATCATGCAAGCGTCTATAGTCAGCTACAGCAAGTGGCACGTGCCTATCCATTAAGTTTTGAATCATAATATAAGTTTCGTTGACGGTATCTTTATCATCAATCTTGCCATCGTTATTGGTATCGCCATACATGACACGCAGCTTTTCACCCTTTGTATTAATTTGCTCCAGAGCGGTTTTAACGTCGACAGGTAGGCTTTTTTCAGGTATATAACCCAGTTGCGGCATCGCCTTATATTCGAGCATTTTGGGTGCTGTGACTTTTTTAATGCCACGATAACCTAGATATAACCCAGCCGCTGGCAACAGCCCATACAAAACAAACATTACGAACATTGCAGTCATTTGGGTCATTATATTGTCCTTATTACTTATCAGAATGTCGTGGCTGATTTCTTATGATTGTTATTATTAAACAAAAAAATAAGGCTCTATTAAAGCCCTATATTGTTATGCACTGCGTCGATTGTGTTTTTTGATAATACTTAACCTTTGCCAGTGTTCAAAAAAACATCATCAAAGAACATTTAACTTTGCGTACGGCTCTTAACATAGCGATGGGTTGAGGCAAGGCGGTTTAAGACTGTTTGGTGCAATTCATCCAATAATTCGTCAAGCTCATAATCAATCTCTAAAAACAAATCTGTCAGCATATCACCGGCTGTCATCTTGCCCTGCACCATATTGTTTTTGGTGCGATGCGGACTAAAGCGTTGTAGCTGCTCATAATGATGTAATGCTTCAGGGATACTTTCGGACACCAGCTTATCGATAACAAACTGACGCTCATTATGTTGCTGCTGTTGCTGTTCGTTCAGCTCACTACTCCACTCACGATAACGCTTTAGCTTACCATTGATACGATCTAATATCGCAACGGCTTCAATAGGCATGGCATTTAGGGTGGCCTCATCAACCACATCAACAAGCTCAGTCATAATCGGACAACGTCCATGTTTGAGATACCACAAAGTATCTGGGTCAAAAGGCGGTCTATTGGTTGGGCGCATTTGAGCACGATTACTCAGATAGCGATCAGTCAAAGGCGTGGATGATTGGCTATCACTCACTTGTGCCAACGCATCACATATGCGGTTTACACGTTCAGGCGGAGTCAGTGTAGAACGCTCTTGTACTGCGTGATTGCTATCACTATTGGCAGTAGCATCTTGTTCATGATTGACGCTCATCTCCTGAGCATTCTTTGCTGCCAATGTCGGTAGGTCATCTTGAGCTTGCCCAAATGACTGTAGCATTCTTGTCAAACTGACTACCATGACTTGCTCTGCCCCTCGTCTATTACACTCACATTGTGCGCATATTGCATACATTCATTCAATAGCGTATCTTAGCAGGTTTTTGCTGGCCTGCCAGTAAGCAAAATGTCACCATTCCTACACGCCAACCGTTAAGCACCGTATTATGAATGCTCCCGATTATATTTCTGGTTTCCTACTTGGGTTATCTCTCATCATTGCTATTGGTTCCCAAAACGCCTTTGTACTCAAACAAGGTCTCAAACGCGAGCACATATTTTTTGTTTGCTTGTTTTGTGCGGTGAGCGATGCGTTTTTAATTTCAGCAGGCATTGGTGGTTTTGGTGCAGTTACGGCCCGCTATCCTCACGTTATAGATATCGCAAAAATAGCAGGTGTTATATTTTTATTAGGATATGGTTTACAGAGTTTGTATGCCAGCGTACGTGTGTCACATGCTTTGACTGTCGAAGGACAAGTCGTGACTAGCTTAAAAAAAGCCTTGTTACTATGCTTTGGTTTTACTTGGCTAAACCCGCACGTCTATCTAGACACATTGGTACTCGTCGGCATGGTCTCTACGGGTGCAAGCAGTAAATTGACGTTTGCCGCAGGTGCAATTAGCGCTTCGTTCTTTTTCTTCTTTGCGCTTGGGTATGGTGCGCGATTACTCAGGCCTCTATTTGAGAAGCCTAAAGCATGGAACATCCTGGATGCTTTGGTAGGGTTACTGATGCTCTATCTAGCTTGGCATTTGTATCAAAGCTGATAGAAGTATAACTAGGAAATGATAGATAAGCTGAGTGTTGAATAAACTGAATATTAAGTAAACGACGTATTGGATAAACTAAATTACGTCGATATCCGATATCCGCTAACCACTGTATAAATATATATGGTTAGCAATATTGTATTGATCATTTACATCAAGCTAGGAAAGAGCGTACGCAGTCCATTAACGATAATCTCGATAGAAACGGCGGCCAATAGCATACCCATGATTCGACTCATGATGTTCAAGCCAGTATCGCCTAGTAAGCGACTGATTCGACCTGCCGCCATCAATGCCAAATAGCAAAACAGACTGATGAATAAGCCAGCAATCAAGATGGCAGATACCTGCAAAATACCTGATACTTGTGAAGAATAAATGATAACTGTAGAGATACCACCAGGCCCAATCATCATCGGAATCGCAAGAGGAACCACGGCAGCTGCCATTGAAACTGGCGCATCTTTTACATGATCAACATCGAAGTTTTCTTGATCAGGTTTAACAGGATTACCCTCTCCATTCATCATATTTAGGGCAATTAAAAATACCAATATACCGCCTGCCAACTGGAACGAGCCGATAGAAATACCAAGGGTTTTTAACAGCGTCTCACCTGCAATCGTGAAAAAGCTGATGGTGATAAAAATGGTCAGACAAGCAACGCGCGCGACCTTGCGTCGATTGTTCATCGAATAGCCGCGAGTCAAATCTAAAAATAACGTCAATGCGCTAAATGGATTGATCAATACCATAAAGGCTAGGATTATCTTGATAATTTCAGTATTCACTGAGCGCTCGCTTGTCTATTGATACTGCTTGTGCAAAAAGATAAAGTCATCGTGCGAGTGCAACGATGACCCAATAGGCAACTAAAAATAGCATTGTAGCATAGGCAGATAAGCTAATAAAATCATTAACTTTGCGCCGTTACGCCTACATGTCACCTTAGTAAAGCTTCAGTGTAAAAACAAGCATTTAACAGATTATCAGCACAAGTAATTAATATAAATTAACATTGTATTAACTCGTTGATAGTCCTTTCGATGAAATCGAGCGCTTGTAGCACTATTAACCTTTAGCACATCTATATTTATGCACTAAAATCTAGCCCAATATCCAAAGCGGTGGTACTGTGCGTCAAATAACCCATCGCGATAAAATCAACCCCCGTACTTGCCGCCGCTTGTACCGTTTCAGGCGTAATACCACCTGATGCTTCAGTCTTTGCTCGACCCTTACACATAGTAACCGCTTGCGACAATGTTTCAGGCGACATGTTGTCCAATAGTACTAAACTCACACCTGCATCGAGCGCTTGCTTTAATTGCTCTAGTGTATCGACTTCGACCTCAATAGGAATCAGATGCCCAGCAAATTTCTGTGCTTGCTGAATGGCTGTTTTTATATCACCCGCAATGGCGATATGATTGTCTTTAATTAAAATCGCATCATCTAACCCCAAGCGATGATTGCGTCCGCCACCGCAGCGTACGGCGTATTTTTGTACGATACGTAAGCCTGGAATGGTCTTACGCGTACAAGTAATTTGTGCAGGATATTGGGCCACACTATCGACAATTTGACGGGTCGCTGTCGCAATACCGCTGAGATGGGTCATAAAGTTCAGAGCCGTGCGTTCTGCTGTCAACAAGTGACGCGCGTTACCTTTTACGGTCGCTAACACTGTGCCAGCCTCTACTGTTTCGCCATCCTGTACTTGTGCAATAAATTCAATTTGCGCATCGACTAAGGCAAAAGACAAACGTGCCAAATCGATACCACATATCACACCTGCTTGCCGCGCCTTGATCTGTAGCTGCGCTTGCATATCGGCTGGGATAGTAGCTTGTGAGGTTACATCACCACGCCTACCCAAATCTTCAGTTAGTGCATTCTCAACCAATGGTTTAAGCAATACGTCATCCAATGCTGGCTCTTTTTCAATTGTCATCTTTGACCCTTATCTAGGCATGATATTGATAGAAACTGCTCGTTATTTAAACTCAAAATGAGCATAAATATAGCGCAAAGTTAGCGGCCCTGCAAGGAAAGGTGACAAATTTTTCGTTTTACAAACCGATTTAGAGATAAAACGGACTGGCTTGAAATGACTATTTTCGCTTAGGAAGTTTGCTGTCCATCAATAAACTCTGTAGCTCGATATCATGACGGAAGCGATATAGTTTGGCAGGACGACCGCGCTGAGCAGTGCTACTCTCTCCTGTCTCCATTACTAAATTTTGCGAATCAAGCAAGCGACGAAAATTTTGCTTGTGCAAGCGCACTCCTGATAACGCCTCAACACTCTGCTGCAACTGCGATAAGGTAAAGACGTCTGGCATCAGACCAAAAATAAGCGGTCTATATTCAATCTTCGCGCGCAGTCTTGAGATAGCAGTAGCAATCACGCGACGGTGATCATAATACATCGGTACGCCTATGCGTTGTGACCAGTCTTCTGGCAAAGCAATAGCCTGATAATTGGGCGGATAATTAGGGGCTTCGGGGATTAGACCTGCTTCATAAAGCATCTCATAACGTAGTAATACATGCTCTGCAATCCACTCTCTACTTTCATTATCGTGTTCGTTGACGGATTGACTGTCAGTGAGTTTACCACTTGCTAAAAACGCTTCGTCCAGCCCCCAACATAAGCCAATGCGCTGACGCCTGCGCTGTTGAACGATTGAGTCATTGGCAGTATTGGCCCATTCAAGTAGCGCAGGCACAATGAAGTCCATAATAATACTAGGCATACCGTCCAAATGATTTTCCCACGGGAAATAATCATACCAATCTCGCCAGAGTGCTTTGCTTTGGAGTGCCTGCGTTTGCGTCTCTTGCACCAAACCTAAATAACTCACATACACCAACGCATGGCCATCAATATTACGCCTGTTAGTATCGACAAAGGTATATAACTGCTCCAAGTATCCGAGCGGTTGCTGCGTTTGCTCCTCTACCCACTGACGTACTCCCGCTTGTAGAGAGCGATGTAGCGGCATAAGTGGCCCATTTGGCAATAGCTTGCCTTGGTCAACGGTTAGAACGCGCGCGATATGATCGGTGATAGCGACCAATACGGCGACCACTTCTGTCGTGCCGCTACCTTGCTGGTGCGCATGTGAATAAGACAACGTCATGGCTTTGGGAATTATCCTTTTTCTCTAAAATGTAAAAGGCTATTGAGACTAACAGCCGTTGTATGACTTAGTATAGCTTGAATCTAAAACTATCATAGTCTGTGGTTGTAAGTATGAAAAATCAATATCGATAAATAGTTATAAGGGGCATGAATTAGCACCATTTTTAAGCTTAGTACGGCTTAATTGCACATCACTTTGAGCACTCAAACCTAATCTTTTGACTTATTAAGTATAAAAAACCACTTGTAATTATACTCAAAATGAGCATAATTAAGACAACTTATAAATTTGTTATGTCCAATTACCTATTTTTTAGCTCATACATTTATCGTTATCGCACCAACAAAGGCTGCCATTATGAAAAAATATCCTTACGACGCACCTATCATGAGTACGGACAATCGCATCGCCACTCAGATGAATATTGAATATGCTAAGGCTAAAATGCCAGCAGACTTGCCTCGCGCTGAACGCATCGTGGTCGAAGAAAATATCAAGAAGCTACTGAAAGAGAATAATGCCGTACTGGTAGCACACTACTATGTCGACCCTTTTATCCAAGACTTGGCATTGGCAACCGGTGGCTGCGTCGGTGACTCACTTGAAATGGCTCGGTTTGGACAAGCTCATAGCGCTCAGACTTTGGTGGTCGCTGGTGTGCGCTTCATGGGTGAATCAGCAAAAATATTAAGTATGGAAAAGACCGTCCTCATGCCAGATTTGGAAGCCGAGTGCTCGCTTGACTTGGGCTGCCCTGCTGACGAGTTTTCAGCATTTTGCGATGCTCATCCTGAACGTACTGTTGTCGTCTACGCCAATACCAGCGCCGCGGTAAAAGCGAGAGCTGATTGGGTGGTCACCTCATCTGTCGGTATCGACATCGTTCGTCATTTACATGCGCAAGGCGAGCCTATTATTTGGGGGCCTGATCGCCATTTGGGCAAATACATCGCTCGTGAGACTGGCGCAGATATGCTGCTTTGGCAAGGGTCTTGTTTGGTACACAACGAATTTAAAGCCACTGAACTTTTGCAATTAAAAGAGGAACACCCAGAGGCCAAAGTCTTGGTGCATCCTGAGTCACCTGATAGCGTGGTGGCACTCGCTGATGTGGTCGGCTCGACTAGCAAGCTTTTGCAATCAACGTATGAGATGGATGCTGATACCTTTATCGTCGCTACTGATTTGGGCATATTGCACGAGATGCAAAAACGCTCGCCAAACAAGCGATTCTTGGCCGCACCAACTGCTGGCGAGAGCGCTAGCTGTAAGAGCTGCGCGTTTTGTCCTTGGATGGCTATGAACGGCTTAAAAGGGATTGAACAGTGCCTAACCAATCAAAGCGGTGAAGTGCTAATGACACCTGAGCTAGCGACTGCAGCAAAAAAACCATTACAACGGATGCTCGATTTTGCTGAAACACAAAAGCAACGTGTAGCCGCCAGTGGCGACATAGTAAAAGACCGTGCGCTGTTCGCTAACGTTGGGGCAGCCTAGCATGAGTCAGTTGCATTCAGTTGATTGTTCCAACACCACTCGCTATAAAAATAACAGGAGCAGCAGTGATATGAGTAATATTATAAAAACTGATGTTCTTATTATTGGGGCTGGTCTGGCAGGCTTGAGCACCGCGCTATCTCTGCCAAAATCGCTGAATATCACTGTTTTAAGCAAAGCGGCACTTGAGGTTTGCTCAAGTCACTACGCTCAAGGTGGTATCGCAGCCAGCTTAGACACGGCGGACTCTGTGACTGATCATGTCGCTGACACCTTAATCGCTGGTGCAGGATTGTGTGCGACGGACAATACTGCCCGTATCTTGGGTGCAGGACAGCAAGCGGTGCAGTGGTTATGCGAGCAAGGTGTGCCATTTACTCAAACCACTTTAACTAAAGAAAATGATAATACACCTGATTTTTCAGTCTTAAAAACCAGTGACTTACACTTGACCAAAGAAGGCGGTCATGGCTGTAGACGTGTGGCCCATGCGGATGATGCAACGGGTCGGCACGTGATGGATGCATTAATTATCAAAGCACAGACTGCAACCAATATCACTATCTTGCCTTATCATGAAGCATTAGAGTTACTGACTTCACCTATGATTAGCAGCTCCTCTTTTAGCATGAACGATAGCGATATTAGACATTGCCGAGGGGCACTGGTCTTTGATCATATCAATGAGCGCCAACTCACCATTCATAGTGCGGCTGTTGTACTGGCTAGTGGTGGCTTAGGTCAGTTATTTAAGCGTGCCAGCGCGCCTAACGTCTGTGTTGGTGATGGCGTCATGATGGCATGGCAGGCAGGCTGTCGTTTGGCAAATTTAGAATTTATTCAATTTCACCCGACGGGTCTAGCATTAGATGACAGCAGTTTTTTGATATCTGAAGCGTTACGCGGTGAAGGTGGACGACTCTATTGTCCACAGACTGGGACGCGCTTTATGTTAGATATTGATGAGCGTGCTGAATTGGCGCCACGCGATATCGTCGCTCGGGCAATAGCCAATCAGATTAGTAGTAACGGACTTGGCTACGTACACCTTGATGTCAGTCACTTGCCAGCTGCATTTATACAAGCGCATTTCCCGCAGATTTATCAGACGCTGCTAGCATTCGGCGTCGATATGACCACAGAGCCTATTCCAGTCGCTCCGACTGCCCACTATAGTTGTGGCGGCGTGGTGACTTGCGCCAATGGTTTGACCGACGTCGCAGGACTATATGCAGCAGGCGAAGTTGCTTATACAGGGCTACATGGAGCCAACCGTTTAGCAAGTAATTCATTGTTGGAGTGTGTGGTAGTTGGTCGCAACATCGCCGCCAACTTACCTCGTTACTTAACAAAATTGGATCGCTTAAAGAACTTAGAAGCTTTAAAGAAAACGGCTGAAGCTTTAGAAAAAATGGCGCAGCCACATACGACTAACTATTATGAACTGCATCAGTTAGCTGCCGATATGTGGCAATCTCCGACACTACAAAACACACAATTTGTTGTTTTGCCATCTTCTAAGCAGTCATCGTATCCAACTTATAATGCTGATAAAGCATTTCATTCTGACGTAGATATTGCAGAGATAACGATAGCATTGAAAGCTCTTTTGACAGCCAATATGGGCATTACACGTAGTGCCAAACAATTAGAGCAAGCATTGCAAAAAATTGAGCAGTGGCAGGAGTCACTCATATATTTTGGTAAATCCAATATAAATAACAACCTCCCCACTACTTTCGATGAGCTGGCAATTTTTCAATTGGCGAAGCAATTAGCGTTAGCAACGATGATTGTCCAATCGGCTTATCAGCGTTTTGAGAGTCGCGGTGGGCATTACCGTGAGGATTATCCTAACTTAGCTGAAACGCCTTTAACCAGTATCATTCTGCCATTAAGAAAAACTACGCTTAACTCCTTTTCTCACGTTATAGAAGACGAGCGTTATCCGATGCCTATTACTGACCATATTTAAGCGTACGGCAGATAATAGCCAAACCCATCAAGGACGATATCTAACACTATAGTTAAAGAAGCATTTAAGCTATCATTATGGATAGGCTTAAAATATTACCTCTTCTTTGAGTGTCCACGGTATGGCTTCTGATATTGTGTTTGTGATTGCCCTGATGATAATCGTCAGCTTGGCTTGGAGTGTACTTGCCGTACCTCGTCTGCGCAAACGATTGCCAAAAATCTACTTGATAGCCCGCTCGTGGTGGTTGATGCTCGCCGCGCTCTGCACTTGCTATGTGATTGCAAAAATAACAAACGATACGCAAGGTTCTCATTCGCAAGTATATCCCTATCAATGGCTAGTCATTTTATTTTTTATATTAATTGGTCTACGCGGCAGCTACGAGATTAAACGCCTATGGTGTTTACGCAGTAAAGCCGTACTCATTCACAAACTCCAAGCGCAAGGCTTACAGCCAAGTACTGTCCTGCTAGCGAAAACCTCTCTCAATCTGACTCAACACTATACGCGGCTTAATTACTTAGACCTGCTACTGAGTGTTACTTTCCTCTCACTCATCATTAGCCTTATTGTCTTACAGCAATTGACCTGGCAACGCCAACAATATGGCGTTTTACTCTTCGTATTATTTGCCAGTCAGTTCAACGATATTGCCCAATATCTATGTGGAAGGCTGCTTGGCCGTAAGCTGTTTAAACGAGGTCTAGCACCGACTATTAGCCCGAATAAAAGCATTGAAGGTGCTGTCTTTGGCAGTTTAGTTGCGGCGATGTTGGCAGCATTATTAGGTCTTTGGCTCACCCCTTTTGATTGGTGGGTCTGTTTATTAGCTGCGTATAGTTTGGCTGTGAGCGGTATTTTTGGCGATCTATTAGAATCAGCATTTAAACGCCAACATGGGGTAAAAGATACCGGAACGATGCTCGCTGGTCATGGTGGGGTATTAGATCGGATAGACAGTTTACTGATTGGAGTGCCAGCATTTACTCTACTGTACTGGCTGTTTGGTTAAACCTAGTAAAAGCACAGATGGAAAAATCATTTGGCTTTATCTAGCTTACTGTGCAATATCCAATTGAGCACAGGCTTTGGTAAATGATTTAAAGCACTCGTGATATAGCGCATCGAGCGTGGAAATATAGCCAGTTCTACATCATCGTCAATCGCTTGCATAATATGATTAACCGCCGCTTGCGTGCTCATAATAAATGGCTTATGGCTAGCATCACCATCGTTTAAATCACGTAATGCTTGAGTATCAATATAGCCTGAGGCAATACAGTTCACTTGGATATCATAAGGTACAAGTGCTGCCCGATAAGCGCTGGCAGTCGCAATCATTGCGCGCTTGCTTTTTGCATAAAGGCTGGCATAAGGATACTCTATCGTGCCTGCGATAGAGGCAATACAGATGAGGCTAGGTCTATCACCTTTAGTCATATCTAATGCCTGACATGACTGTTTTAACTGCTGCTTTAACTGACTGCTTGCCCATCTAAAAACTTGCTCAAACGCCTGTAAATTAATCGCTAGCATTTGGTCGCTATCTGCTTGATTTAAGTGATGGATACGCTCATTGGTATAGCTACCAGCACTATATATCAGTTTTTGAAATGAAATACCTGACAAATTGTCTAATAACGTTTGCGTTTGATTTGGGTCAGTTAAGTCGCATACATAAGTCACGATAGCAGGATGCTGGCTGTTGATATCGGCTATCTTTGCTGCGCTACTTCCGACAACGCTGACTTGCCAGCCAAGCGTCTGATGATGCAACGCCAATGCTAAGCCAAGACCGCTCGTGCCACCGACGATAATAATATGTGGCGCATGGTTTCTAGTGATACCTTTTGCGAGGTTTTTCATAGTTTATGCTGCTGTATATAACCGGCTGTACGCTGGTAGCCATATTGCCATTGCGCCTGCATTTGCTGCACAAAACCGTCATAATCGCTATGTATTAGCTCGACGGTCATTTGTTTTAGGTTAAAGCGCTTTTGCATATTTTGCCCTCTCAGTTGCTGCTCATTATCTGCAAATGGTAACCAGTGTAGCTGACGGTTTTTATCAGTAGTGTCAGTGGGCGGCGACACATTGATTGGTTGATAATCATGCACTTGTGCCAAACGCTCATTAGGATCAAAACCAAAAACACGCTGAATCGCGGGAGCAGCCAGCCATGGGTCATAACCTGCCTTAGTCTCTGCAAATACGCTGTTACCCAACTGACAGGCTAGCTCAATTGGTGTCAGATTAATCACACCTCCTAAACACCAGCCAAGCTCTGTGATATGTGTGGGCGGCAGATAGTACATGTCAGCCATAGAAGCGCGGATCACTGGGGCAAAATCCCATTGTGTTTGAACCTTTACAGAAGGGTGTATGCGCCCGTTTGCAAATGTGTGCGCAGGCGATGTCATTTGCCCGTCGGCCAGACCTGATACAAAATTTGGCAAATTTGCTAAGCGCGGCGGCGCAAATAACAACTCTTGCAGTGCGAGTTTTTCACTATACAAACCATCAGTAGGTGATTGATACAATCGACTGGCAATGATGGCTATCTCTGGCGTTGCTTTATCAGTATTGCTAATATCATTATTACTAGTAGCAAACTGCGACAGCTCATCTAGCCAGTACTGCTCGTTATCGATACGAAACATCGCTAACTGCTGTAGCTCATTTAACAGTCGCTCGTAGCTGTCTGCTTGACGTTGTCTTTGTCCATTATCCTTTTGCTTTGATAACCGCCAACGCTTAAGTGCATGTGTCATATAACGCAGCTTTAGACGTTTATTGGCTTCATCTGGCGCGACATGTCTGATGGCTGTGATGACGCGATATAACTCACGACTACATATCAACGCTTGCAAATCCTTGGGGTCAGGCGCAAATTGTACTAAGTAAGCAGACAAACTCCCACCGCAAGTACCAACGATAATATCTGGCGCTAAGTCATGAGACGCTAAGGCTGCATAGCTACCCAAATAATAACCAAAACGTGAACCGCCGCCTGAAAACAGCTGAACACGCTCGTAAGGTTTAACCAACTGATTGTTCATCTATTACTCATCATCAGCTGATACAGTTTTAATCGCTAACGAAACAGTAAAGATACCAAAGCGATCGATACGCATCGTGATTTTCCTAAAGCCTGCACGCTCAACCAATTGATCCATTTCCGCTTGCGAGCGACAACGCATCACCCAACTACTGCCACGGTGATTGTTTAGTGTTTTACTGATAAATTCCTGTTCAGGGTGCCACGGTTGGTTGGTATAAATCAGATAACCGCCCGATTTTAAACTGTCATAAATACCCGCTAAGGCTGTCGCTGGTAGCGCATTATCAGAGAACAATTCAAACAACCCTGAAGCAATAGCAAGATCTGATTTTTTAGTATCGGTGCTAGTGTCTTTCGTATGTGCATCAATATAACTAATAGGATCAAAGGCGTCCTTTTTACTGGTCACGACTCGACTGCTCATGGCCAAATGCTCCGCTTTTGCTTGTAATGCCTGTATATTATGCATCTCATAATCTCGTAGCTCTGCCTGCAAATCGGTAAACTCAGTCAACAGATCAAACGCATAAAAACCATGGCCACTGGCGATATCTAACAGTTTTGGTTGATATGGTTTGGCGTTACTCTGATTTTTATCTTCAATATCTGTAAGTGCTAAGCGTGCCAACTCCAATATGTGCTCACGGCGAATACGAATACCTTGCCAACCAATATTATTTAAATAAAACTTATCGACTGCCTGTCCAAATTTATTCTGCCCGCTGGGCTGATTGTAATAGACATGATCCAGCGAGTGACCTGAATCAAATCCATGCTCAAGCCCTGTCGCAATCGCATCGCTGACGTGACCGAACTTTTGCATCGCAAAACGGGTAATGGCAAAGTTTGGATTGAATGGTTTAATCGCCAAACGGTCTACTTTATCTTTACTGGCACTGTCTAAGTGAGCGGTACTCAGATCAGGGGCTTGGACTGGTGCGCTAAATACTTGCTCAGCAAACTCAATACAGTCGGCAAATACATCGGCTTTATTGGTCTCATGAAAGATTGCATGATAGCTGTCTGGATACAACTGCCAGCGTTTGATCGGTGTGTTAATCGCCTCATAGAATTTCCGCTCAGCCTGTTTATCGACCACATAATCCTTGCCCGCACATAAGACAAACGTCGGTACGGTGATAGCACCAGCATCATCGAGTAGACGCTGCCCCGTTGCATGGGTATCAATGAGTAAATCAGTCGAGATACTATTCGATATCAATGGATCGGCATTGTAAGCCTGCTGCGCGTCTTTATCATGGGTCAGTACTTGTGCTTTAACATAGCTGCTGACACGTGACATCAGACCTAGCGTACGTGCCACCTTTAGCGATGGTATAGCAAAGGGCAGATATAGACGAATACTGAGCGCAGGCGTGCCAAGTATCATGCCGCGAATATTAGGCGCATAATCGTGTACCCATGCTGCTGCCAATACCGCGCCGATACTACTGGCGACAATCAATGTATCCTCGATAGCAATGCCTGTTTGCCCAATCACCAACTGGACGAAACCCTCTAAATCTCGCTCAAGCTCTGTGACGCTCTCTGCATGATCTTTAATGCCCCCTGAGCGACCATTGCCGCGCGCATCCCAAGCAAACACTTGATAGCCAGCTGTTGCAAACTGCTCTCCCAGCTCTGTCAATCGTCCCGAATGCTCATGTCCTCGGTGCAATAAGATAACTTGGCGCAACGGTTGGTTGGCTTGCTTAATATCTTCTAAAGCCCTCGTTAGCCAATAGCGATAATAAATAGCAGTGCCATCGTAAGCGTTATAACAGCTCTCACCATTGATGATTTTAGATGCGGGCAAATCAAAACCAACACTGGCCTGTTCTTCGGATTTTTGACTATCAACGGTTGTGGTTGGCATTTCTTTGAACTCCAATGGGCGAACGTTATCAGTAGAAGTATTTGGCAAAACAACAGTAAGAGAGAGTGAGTTGTTTGTTGACTCACCCAGTACGGATCGCAGCTCAGGTGGATTGTGCATCAAGTATAACTCTGTCATATAACGTAGTCGATTGAGACAGGTCTTTAGTAGCATGATTTCTGTTAGTATAAATAATTGATCTATTCTGACGGCAGGCGAAGCCACCTGCCCTTTAATACTTACTGGCGCTTTGGCTCTGCTACCCATAAAGGCACCAAGCACCCCTAATAAGAAGGCGCGGTCGCTTTTGCCCAAAGGCCCTTGGTTAGCACGAACACCTAACATGGTATTACTAGTAACGCCTAACAGTTCGGTGCCAATACTAAGAGCGATCAGAGCAGTGATATGATGCTGAGAAGTTGATATATTCGTTGGCAAGTTGGCTATTAACGTCTGCTGTTCTTTATCATTGATATGATGGGTCAGAATATGAGGGGTCAGGCTCGCTAATAGCGCCGTATCGGCAACCATATCACCTACCTCGTTTAACACGGCTCCGAGCCTTGAGGCCTGTCCATGCTCACGCGCCATCATGCCATCGATAGCATTGAGTGCCATACGTACAAACAATGATAAAGGCAATAAAAGCCACAGCCTATGCTGTTCAGCCGCTGGTTTGGCAATGATATAGGCAGTACCGATACTTAATAAAACAGCGGATACTGTCACTTGGTTAGCGGTAATGTTTTGCTCAACCAGCGCATTACTCATCGGACGTAGTTGATTTTGAAACTGAGTTTTGAGCTGATATAGCGACATGAGTCTAGCCAAATATTTTCAGTACTTTAATGTAGCAACAAAAGTTTATAAGGTAAAGAATTACAAAGCGCTCAAAAACGTTCAAACATTTTGAAAAAGATATTTATTATCGTCATTATAATCGTCCAGTTTTTTATATTTTGGCCAACAATGAGCGATGATTTGCAATGAATCTCAATGGCTCATATCAGTATTGCTGACCTTATATGGTACAATCTTCAGCTTCTTAAAAACGCCTTATTAAAAATGCTGCGAGCCCTTTATCATGGAAAGCCTAGTCACCCTTGTTCTGGTTCTAATGCCAATGTTTATTGGCTTTGCCATTCCGTCTAACCCTACCATGACAAAAGTGGCCGACAAAGGTCTATCATACTTAGTATTTATCATCCTAGCGCTGATCGGTATTGAGCTGTCTCAGGTAGAAGGTCTAGGTAATCAGCTGGGTGAAATTGCTCTATATGTCACCGTCCTATCAATATTAACAATTGGTACAGGATTGTTTGCGCTTATGCTGTTTGACCATCTGCGTCCATGGCATGCCAAAAAACCAAGTGTAAAATCTAAAGAGCATCGGGTGAGCATTCGAGGTAGCTTGGCGCAAGTGGTTTGTGTGGTGATCGGGATGGTGATTGGCTATTTCTTGCCTGCTGATTATATGCCGCCTGAAAACTCTATGACCGTCATGCTGATGATTTTGATTTTACTGGTTGGTATAGGCTTAAAAGGCTCGGGCATCACCTTAAAAGAAGTATTACTTAATAAACGCGGCGTAGAAATGAGTGTCATCTTTACGCTAGCAGTATTGGCAGGCGGGCTTATTTTCGCGCTACTATTTACGGATGTCTCATGGACGAAAGGCTTAGCACTATCGTCAGGGTTTGGTTGGTACTCGCTATCAGCGATTGTCATGACCGATGCTTATGGCGCGGTTTGGGGTAGTGTCGCGTTGTTTAATGACTTGGTACGTGAGTTCTTTGCGTTAATCTTTATTCCAGTATTTATGCGCAAATACCCCTCCGCTGCGGTTGGGCTTGGCGGCGCGACCAGTTTAGATTTCACTTTGCCTATCATTCAGCAGTCAGGTGGTCTAAAAGTCGTGCCACTAGCGATTAGCTTTGGCTTTTTGATTAATATTGTCTCGCCAGTGCTGATGGTGTTCTTTTCGGCGCTTGGGTAGGCTATATTTTGTAGATCAGCTTATTCGTATTTGATATTACGATTATTTTATTACTAACCATCTGTTTAACTAGCTTATCAATGGTTTTAGGGTCTTCATTGCGTAAATGGTTTTTAAGATAGTTTGTTAAACTTGACTTTTTGGATGGTCGAGTACCTGCTGGTCTACTTTTTAGCTGTGCTATTGCACGTTGATATGTTGTAGCAGAGTCTTTGCTCTTCTTATTGTCATCTTGTGACACTTTACTCGAATTTCCTTTGATACTATCGAAAGGTGAGTAATAGATAGCTTTGTTATCCTGTTTTATTATGTCTTTCTTTTTGAGGTAATTTACAACTAAATCAATTTGATCCTGATTATTTGCTTGGCGATAACTTGCAAGTTTTTGCTTTATCACATTATTCAATCCATCAATTTCTTTTGCCTTGCTTCGTAAAACTTGATCAGTGACTAAATCTAATATTCCTTGACTGTCTACTTTATAACTTAGTTTTTCTTCATTTTCATCAAGTCTGATAAGTCCTGCTTTGATAAATTTTCCAAAAACCTGTTCAAAAATATAATCTTGCTCAGTACTATTAAATCTCTCTAGTACTGTTACTGGAACGTACTTCTTTATCGAGTACAATAGGTTGGATTTATAGCTCGGTAAAAAAACCTTACGATTGACAATGCTATCAAAAACCAATACATAACACTCATGTATAACCGATTTGGGAACGCTCTCTTCAAGGCTTTGCGCTAAATATTTCTTATTGTCCATGGCAACGCTAGTAACGTCATCACACAAAACATGATGACTGTCTTCAATGACAAGTTGGCTTTTTTTTATATCTGGTGCACTTTCTATGTTTGACTCGTAAGCCACTGTTAGCTGATTAGAATTTTCTAACCGCATGATGTTCATACCATCATAAGCACTATTGAGATGCTCAACCAAGATATCATAACCACTATCTCTTGCTAAAATACAAACATCAGCACTAGGATCAATTTCAGAGATTTTGCCAAGATAAAAAGACAAGTAAAAATCTAGCGCATTCTTCCCTGCATGTTGCATCCTAATAATGTGCACATTTTCATTATCAAACCTGAGCAAGTTTTCAACCAATTTAAGAGGTAAACTCTTCTGCTGATTGATACCCAAAAACAGCCATACATGGCATTCATCCACCTCTACATTATCGAAGCTTTTGGGCTGAATGTTCTCATAGTCGATTAAAATGTGTTTCATGAAAATATTCTTATTATTTAATTTAAATTATTATTCCTACACACCACTCGCCTGCTTAGCAAACAAACGCATTAATGGCTTGATTTTGCTAACTCGGTACATACCTTCATTACGTATCTGCTGCACAGGGCGCACTTGTGCAAGCGACCCTGCAAATAGCCAGTTAAGCGCAGAAAAGCTATGCATCATTAGGCTATTATGCGGACGGCGCGAACGCTCATAATGACGCAGCGTTTGATTGCTGCCCCACAGCGTGCCGCCACTACGGGTAAAGTCATGCGTTAGCTGTTCACATAATACTTGCACATCCAGCATGCCAAGGTTCAATCCTTGACCCGCCAGCGGATGCACGCCATGAGCAGCATCACCGATCAGCACCAAGTTATCCGCCACGTAGCTTTTCGCTTGCTGTGCCGCTAATGGAAAACTAGCGATAGACTCAATCTGATTAATCGCACCCAGCTCGTAATTGCTAGCAGCTGCTAACTTATCAGCGACAAATCGATCTTCTTCCTCTATCAGTGCTAATGCTTGATTGCGCGGCAATGTCCATACGATCGACTGCCAATGCTGCGGGTTTGTCTTATCAGCATCGGTTATATCTGCTAATGGCAATAGTGCCAGTGTACCCGTCGGTAGCATGGCTTGACGTGCTGTCGCTTGATGCGGTTTCTCAGTCTGAATCGCACAGCAAATCGCCGTTTGATTATAGTCAAACGTATCTACACCAATCCCTGCTTGCTGACGGACAAATGAACCGCGCCCATCAGCGCCAACTAATAGACGCGCATCAATCGCTTCGCCATTGTCTAGAGTTACACGGTAGCCTTGCTGCGCCCCTAGCCAATCCATATCAACAACTTTTTGACCAGCGATAAGGGTCAGATAGTCACTAACATCAGCTTCATGCAAGCGTTGCCATAGTGCGTGCTCGATAACAGCAGGCTCGACCATACTGCCTAATAATGTAGGCTCATGAGTTTCACTACTATTATCCTCGGCGCCAATATCTTCACTTTCTCCAAATAATAACTCACCCATCCCATTGAGCTGCCATACCTGCATTTGCGAGTACTCTGCTTTGCGTTTAGAGGCGGCAATCTTTTGCCACGCGCCAATATCTTTAAGCAAATTAATACTAGCCATACTAAGTGCATAGACACGTGCATCACGTTTGCTAAGTTCATTTTGCCAAGCTGACTCATCACGCTCAGGACGGGCATCAATCAACGTCACCGGCATTTTATCTTGTGCCAGCTTTAGCGCAAGCGTTGCCCCAACGATACCGCTACCGATAATCAGCGTATGGTTGTTCTTCATAAGGTGTCTCTCAATATTGTTCAATATTAGAATGCTTATTATCAATCTTAATTACAGTTAGTTGATTCAGTTTAAAAGAGAGACAAGGCAACCGAGTGCAGATGTATAGGCAATATTTCAAGCGAGGTTAACGCTGTCACTCTTTTAAAGAAGATTAACTATAGCGCTATGATTTTAGACCCATCGCATAAGTGGCGACTAATGGCTTGATATTTGGCAATTTATCAAAGGCCAATAGCGCCATATTTCGTGCCAGCTTAATCGCTGGGTTAGGATGCCTAAAGCCATGTACTACCGCATCACAAAAACGAATCACTCGCTTCTGGTCGGTTTGACGTGCTTTCTCATAACGCTTTAATAGCGGTGCATCACCGATATCTGCTCCTTTGAGCACTTGTGCATTTAGCATTTGTGCCAGCACATGCGCATCTCGCATACAGAGATTAAACCCTTGACCAGCGACAGGGTGCAGAGTATGAGCAGCATTACCCATAATGACGCAGCGTCCTTCTACTTGCTTATCCGCTAGTACGCGGGTCAACGGGTAGGCGCCGCGGCGACCAGCAGTAGTAAACTTGCCAGCGCGTTGACCGAAAGCTTGTTGTAGGGTCTGCAAGAAATGTGCGTCGTCTTCTAAGTATCTGGTTTCTTCACCTATTGGGCATACCCACACGACAGAGCGTCTGTAGCCTTGTTGATACTCATCATTGCCATCGCCCTCTGGATCAGTCAGTGGGAGCACGGCAAGTGGGCCAGCTGGACTAAAACGCTCTATCGCTGCATGCTCGTGTGGCGTATCTGTCTCTACTACGCCGACGATGGCCGTTTGCTGATAATCATACGTGGTTGTACCGATATCTAGCAATTGGCGTACTGTAGAGTCGCGTCCATCACAGGCAACTAATACGCTAGCTTGCAGCTCCTGCTCGTTTTCGGCTTCATCGTTATAATTAAAACTAACCGTCACACTATCGGCCTGCTGTTGGACAGACGTCACATTGGCATTATCTATCAAGGTAATTAGTGGCTCTTGCTGTGCGGCTAATAAAAGCTTACGCCCTAGCCAAGCGTTTTCGATGACTTGCCCAAATGACTCGACCTTTTCCTCTGCTTTATTCAGCTGCGCGCGCCCAAAACTACCTTGCTCACTAATCTGTACGGTCTCGATACGGCAGGCATGGCTCTGTAATTCATCCCACAGTCCAATCTCTTGATATATCTGTACCGTGCGCCGCGATAACGCCGTATTGCGACTGTCTAAATAATGGCTGCGAGTACTATCATCCGTTGGACTGATGGTTGGATAGCTGTTTTTTTCTAATAAGGTGCTCGCAATACCGTGATGGGCCAATAGCAATGCAAAAGACAAACCAACATGACCACCACCTGCGATAAGCACTTGCTGGTCGGTTATCGCTTCTTTGTTTTTAGAGACGCTGTCGAAATTTTTAGGTATGTTGTCAGCATTGGATAAATGTGAATCAGTATCTTGCATCGTTATTTTCCTATTATAATCTTTTGGACAAGCAATTTATTAATGATAGATAGCCACTCGTCACTGACTTTATTTTATAATTTTTATCGTGTTACTACTGTTGTTAGATAGCTTACAGCAACCTATGGTATCGCCCATAGATTACCACAAATTGTCTATTATGCCGTGGTCTTAACAGTAGACAAATCGTTTCTCCACTCTCATCGTAAACGAGGTTTATATTCATAAAACTCGAAAATCTTAATCTTATTAAAGCACTATCATACGATGGGTAGCGATGAATTATACGGAACTGATAGCAACATCGAATCAATCTATAGAAAATCTTTGAAACAGTTGCAATCCGCATACAAAAACAGCGTTATCTATCTGATGTATGGCTTGAAATTTAAAAATTCTCTACCATAATGAAGGCAAGACTTTCATTACTTTCATTTATCACCTTCCACAAAAACAACAATAATATCGCCGTCATCTTTATTATCTACAATCTTTGTATCACCTAAACACTGTAACGCCACTAACTATTTTATCTCTGCAACCCGCCACGCAATTAAAACCAAATCATAGCGTCGGGTACACAATAAAAGGATAATCGCTTGACTGATTCCATGAGCCGCCGTATAAAGTTTGAATCATTGACCCCAGCACAGCTGAAAACCGTGCTTGGCGAATACAACAACCACATGAAATATATCCAAGAACGCCTCGATATTAAAATCATGCAGCGCCAAGGCGATTTTTGCCTGAGTGGCGATGTGACCAATGTCGAACGCGGTGAACGTATTATCTACAAAATGGTAGATGAAGCACAGAACACCAAAGACATCAGTGCAGAAGAGCTGCATCTCATCATCCAATCTAGCCTCTCTCGTGATGAAGACATGGAAGAAGACGAACAAGATCACGATGACATGGAATATGATGAAGATTTGGATGAGGCTAGCGAGTTTACGCCCATCAGTTTACGTACACGTAAAGGCCGCATCGTTCCGCGTGGTGGCAACCAACAACGCTATGTAAAAAATGTCCTGAGCTCTGATGTATCGTTTGGTATTGGGCCAGCTGGTACGGGTAAAACGTATCTAGCAGTGGCATGTGCCGTCGATATGCTTGAGCGTAATGAGATTGAGCGTATTTTGCTAGTGCGTCCAGCGGTAGAAGCTGGCGAAAAACTGGGCTTCTTGCCAGGTGATTTGACCCAAAAAATCGATCCGTACTTACGCCCGCTATATGACGCACTCTATGAGATGATAGGCTTTGAGAAAGTCGGTAAAATGATTGAGCGTCAGATTATCGAAGTGGCACCGCTGGCCTATATGCGTGGTCGTACTTTGAATAACTCGTTTGTCATTCTAGATGAAGCGCAAAATACCACGCCTGAACAGATGAAAATGTTTTTGACGCGTTTGGGCTTTGGCTCACGTGCTGTCATCACTGGTGATATTACTCAGGTGGATTTGCCACGTGGTCATAAGTCAGGCTTGGCACAAGCAATGGATATTCTAAAGGATATCGAAGAGATTCATATCACAAAGTTTGATTCAAAAGACGTCGTACGACATCAATTGGTACAACAAATTGTTGAAGCCTATGATGTGTTTGATGAAGAGCAAATGGCTTTAGAAGAAAAACGTAAGTTTGAACGTATTAAAGAACAAGAGCGTAGACAAGCCGTCGCTAATGCAGCAGCAAATCTGTAGTAATTAAGCTAATCATCGAATTACAATCATTTGCTATAAGCGTTTATCTTGCATAAGAAAACCGGATTACTAAAAGTAGTCCGGTTTTTTCTTACCGGTAATTTATTGAATTTAGCTCTTTCGCTACTAGTCGCCTACCAGCAACTTAGCTATAGTAGCCTCTATACATTCTATACATTGGCCTCTATTTATTAGCCAACACTTTAGCGATGAGATAAACAGTGATTGAACTACTTTTATGATAAAAAAACCACTAAGTAAATAACGCAGACGATACAGCCTTAAAAACACATTTATTTATAATAAAAAGGACAGTCACATGAGCAAACCTGACAATACTAATTTTGACGACAAGATCGCTAGCAACCATGCCAGCTTAGCAGCACTTGATATCAGTGCGACCGACAGTATTGATGATGAAATATTAGATACTTTTTATAATCGCGAGCATTTACTATCAGTTATGATGGCGACTTTAGATTATATAGACGGTCGTATTAATAATGGTCTGACCCTACCCTATTTTGCAGATATTGATCCTGAGCTTTGGCAAGAAAAATCTAAAACTCTAGATATATATATTACTGATGGCGTCGAAGGCCGTGCTTTAAATCTAGAAGCACGTGGTAAGGACTATGCGACCAACATTTTGTCTTATCCAAGCGAATTACCTGCTGCCGTCATTGAGCTAATGCCAACATTGCCTCTTGGAGAGTTAATTATCTGTCATGAAGTGATGGTACGTGAAGCGGCTGAACAGGACAAAACCGTGGCGCAGCACATCAGCCATTTGCTAGTGCATGGCGTGCTACACCTACTGGGTTTTGATCACGAGCTCGGACAAGCTGAGCAAGATGAGATGGAGTACTTTGAGATTGAGATTTTGGCAGGCCTAAACCTACCAAACCCTTATGTATAAACTAGCACTGCTCTATTAAACAGTCTTTTAAATATTAGGCAGCTACTCTTTAATCTTTAGTTAATGGTAGTTTTTGCGCTTGACCCATTTGGTTGATCATATGATCTAAGCCTTTAACATGGACACTGCGCTGCGGGAATGGAATCTCAATCTTCTCATCATCTAGAGCTTGCTTGAATTGCTCTAGTAGCTCGCACTGCATCGACCACCAATCGGCATTGGTTGTCCAAACGTTTAGGGTAAGATCTACTGAGTTGTCGCCTAGATTGGTCACTCGCACGATAGGCTCAGGATCAGTGAAAGCCAATGGGTTATTTCTTGCCAGACTTAGCATCACGTCTTTAGCCGTTTTGATATCAGCATCGTAGCCAATACCGACGGTGATATCGACGCGGCGATTGGGTAGCGCTGTATAATTGACCACAGGTGAAGTCGTGATATCGCTATTAGGAATGATGATATCGTGATTGTTAATGGTCGTCAGATGGGTATTAACCAAGGTAATCTCAGTCACCGTACCTGTGTAGCTACTAATCTGTACATAATCACCGCGTACAAACGGGCGAAACGTCACAATCATAATACCAGCGGCAAAATTTGATAGCTGGTCTTTTAGTGACAAACCAACGGCGACAGCGGCACCACCTAAGATCGCGACGACCGAAGTAGTCTGTACACCGACTTTACTAAGTGCAGCTAAAATCACCACGACCAGTAGTACGCCATACAATAGACGACTTAGAAAACTAGCAACTGTCTCGTCCAGATGGCTACGCGTCATCAAGCGATCGGAAAAAGCGACTGCCTTTTTGGCAAGCCAACGTCCAACGATAAATATAAGTATTGCTAAAGCGACTTTAATGACCAGCTCTAGGGCGTTGCTCGTTAAGGTAGCGACATCGACGGTAAAACCTAAAAATTCCATACTGACTCTTTATTTTATAGCTGTGTGTTATGAACTTGAGTATCTTTAATGATAAAAAATAGTGCGTTAAGCGTTATTCTTAACAATTGTGTTTTCAGTAACTTTATTTTCAGTAACTTTTTTCTTAGCACCTGTCTTCTTAGTGCTTGAATACGTTAACCTTAGTACGTTACTTCGACTGTATCACTATAGCGGTAGGTACGTATCAAGCGCAGCTCGACGATATCGCTCATGTCTTCAGTGAATTTACCAAAGGGTGCAGCTTGTCGTACCGACTGCTTGGCCGCTTCATCCAATATCGTAGAGTTTGAGCTTTCAAGCAAACGAATGGCTTTGATATTGCCGTCGTTACTGATGATAACCATAAGCCGTACTTCACCCGTAATACCTTGGGCACGCGCTTGCACAGGATAATGCAAGTTGCCCACTCGCTCGACATGCTCACGAAATGTATTGATATAGTCTGCTGCCGCACCCCGTGTGGTCGAGTTACTATCCATGGTCACGACTTTGGATTTGGTCGCGTAGACCTGCTGACGCTGAGATAGCTGAGCTTCTAAGGTAGCAATCTGCTTACGTAGCCGCTCTTCTTGCGCCATCGCGTCATCTTGCGCTTGCTCGCTGTCATTATCCGACTCTACAGTGGCCTGACGCCAACTCAACGTCGTGCGTAGATAACTCTCTTGATAACGCTGCTGACGCACTTTACGCTGTAAGTTAACGATGTCTTGAGTCTCACTCACTTGCTCAGCAGACATTGCACTTAGCTGATTGTTCTCTTGTCTTAGCTGCTCTTCTATTGTACCGCCGCCTTCTTGTGAAGCGTTGGCAATAAAGTGCGCATCTTCGTTAGGCTTCATGTTATCGGTCAGCACCTTTGCCACATCTTGCATCATAGCAGCTGGGTCTTTTCCCATAGAGAAGCTAATCCCAAAAATAATCAGCACATGAACAGCCACCGCAATAACAATAGCAACAGGCAAACTTATATCGCGCTTGGGCGCTTGCGCCGAAAAATGATAGCTCTGTGAGTCTTTTATATAGGCCACAATGAATCTCAGCTTGTGAGCACATCAGTACAAAGCACTATTTAACAAGTGTTGTAACGATAGGCATGATTTATACTGGCGCTATCATAACATGACATAGAATTATGTCGCCAGTATAAGCACCTAGACGGCATTTTGACATCTGCTATATAGTATTGGTAACCTTAACCACTGATTGAAAAACATGCATTTGACAATCTATAAGACAGACAAAACACTGTCTATACCAAATGAATTGCTATAAAACGCATGTGTTCATTTTGAAGCCACTGTATTTGTTATATACTGCTTTAGCACAATAGAATTAGTAGCATGATACTTTGCAACAATCAGAACTGTGCATCGTCTTAATTAGGCAGAGTAGATAATCAAGCAGCACAATAAGTGCAGATTCACTACGCACTAGTATCAGAGGTCAGTTTTTCGCTTTTGCTACCTATCAGTATAAAAATTACTAATGGTCGTAGATATTCAGAAATTATAGATGATTAGCTTTCGTTTAAATTAATGATAGCCTGCAAAGTTTGTTTAGCCATTTTTACGTCACCGATTGAATGACGCGCCCTATAAGGATAATAAGTTTGAGTGACTTTGATAACGTGAATAATTCAGACAATTTTGATGAGTTCTTCGAGAGTATTGGCTATCGTTTTGACGAGTCATTCGGCAGTGGTTGGGAGCGTATCGCCCAATCGGTTAAAGATATCTATAATAAGACGACGGACAAGTTCGAAGATGAGTTGTCATTGCCAGTGGCACAGACTTACGTTAATGATGCACTACAAAAATTCGTCACCGACAATGTAAAAGCCATTTTAGAGCTACGTGTCGAGATGCATGAGGATTGGTTTCGTTTGTACTGCACTGTCAATGCAGGCGGCATCTATGCTGAGGTAGCAAGTAACTTTCGCTTAGTTCACGTTCAGCTCGATCGCAATGTGCAGCGCTTTGTATTTGGTCAGCAAACTTATACCGATATATTAAATCTGCGCTGCGAATCTTTCGTGAAACGCCAAGGTGTCAAACTTGCGATTTGGTTTTATCATAGCGTCCTCAAAAAAGACCCTTTAGGCTTTATTCTGTCGTACGTCAATATTGCTCGCGCAAAAGACGAAGTGATTTATCTCGATATCCATCGTTGGTTAAAAAACAATAAGAAAATCATGAGTACCTTGCATAAGGTACAGATAAATTATGGCGAGCTAGAAGAAGAGCAAATGATTTTGAAGGCTCAAATCAACTATCGTGATTTACTGGCTGCCAGCAGTAACGAAGATATCATCGGTGATGATGATGATCCTGAATTGATGCAAGGCCCTATTAACCCTGTAGACGATGCGACTGAACCAAGCCAAGAGTAAGTCGCTAATGTTTCATCCCATAAGACAATGTTTTATCCCATAAAAAAACGCTGCAGCTTAGAGGTTATTGGCCTTATAGATGCAGCGTTTTTTTATTAAAGTCGTCAACTACCAGTAGTTCTCTACGGCAATATTACCCTCACCGCGGCGATTCATTACTAGTCCCAGTGTCTTTAATGCCTCTTTGGTATCTTCTACCATATCTGGGTTGCCACATAGCATGACATGCGTAGTATCAATATCTAATGCGATACCCGCGCGCGCTTGCAACGTACCCTCTAGCAGCAGCTTCGGCAGACGCTCTGACAATGCACCATCGACAGGCTCACGAGTAACGATTGGGATAAAGATAAGCTTTGCTGGATTATCAACCAGTGTACCGAAGTCTTCTTGTAGGCTCTCTATTTTCTCAACGTAAGCAAGTTCATCGAGCGTGCGTGCGCTATAAGCCAATACAATGTGCTCGTAATCTTCCCATGTCTTTAAATCTTGTAGCATCGATAAGAACGGTGCTAAGCCAGTCCCTGTTGCTAGCAGCCATAAGTCTTTTGGCAATGGTTTTTGGTAACGTGCTAACGTCAAAAACCCAAATGGCATGGTGTTGAGCAGCAGTTCATCGCCCACTTGTAAATGCTGCAATTGCGAGGTAAATGCACCGTCAGGAATTACGATAGAGAAGAATTCTATCACCTCATCAAAGGGCGAAGAGACAATCGAATACGCGCGAAAAACATCTTCATTCAATGCGGTATCAGAACTCTCGTCACTTGCCTCAGTCTGTTGATAATATTTTAATTGACTAGGATTAACGCCCAAGCGTACAAACTGCCCCGCTGTAAACTTAAAACTATCGGGACGGCTGACGGTAAAGCTAAATAAATTTGGCGTCCATGTGGTTTTACTGAGCACCGTTACTGTTTGAATATTATCACTCATAATTATTCGTCACTTATACTTTATTAAACTGTATTTTTATAAGATACCTTTGATAGGCAAAAGAAAATAAATACCAAAAAGGTAAGCATAAAAAAGATGCGCCAAGCTTATCATAAAGCTGGCGCATCTTGGTTTTTTAACCGTAACAACAGATAGATCGCAGCGACTTATCTGTTGTATTAACTCAGCGACATTACCAAATGCGAGCCAAACTTGCCCACTCAATCATACTATTTGGCAAGATACCAAAGAATAGAATAATCGCCGTCACAGCAATGACCATGATACCACCGGTACGAATACCCCATTGCCCAGACACGTCAAACTCGATGAACTGCTTAGGACGTTTGAACAGCGTGAGTAAAACGCGTAAGTAGTAGAATAGACCAATCGCACTGCCCAAGATAATCATCGCAGCCAAGAACCAGTTGGTGCCTTGTACTGCAGCTAAGATAGCAAATAGCTTAGTGATAAAGCCTGCCGTCAACGGAATACCAGCCAATGACAACATCATGATAGTCATGACAGCGGTCAATAATGGACGACGCCAGAATAGCCCTTGATAATGCGTCAACTCATCAGCTTCACCAGATAAGCGATACGGACTCGACATCAACGTCACTACACCAAAGGCACCGATAGAGGTAAAGGCATAAACCGCCATATACATACTAGAGATACTATCAGCGGCTGAACCAATGCTGACAATCACGATCATCACATAACCCATATGGGCAATAGATGAGTAACCAAGTAGACGTTTCAGGCTAGTTTGACGTACTGCCAACAAGTTACCTACCAAGATAGATAAAGTAGCCATGACCATCAATAGCATTTGCACTGATGGCAATGCTAGCAAAGCAGTATCGATTAAGAAACGCACGGCTAGTGCCATCATCGCCACTTTTGATACGGATGCTAAAAAGGTAGCGATAGGCGCTGGTGCACCTTCGTAAACATCTGGCGTCCACATATGGAAAGGAGCAGCCGAGAGTTTAAAGGCGATACCAAACATCATCATTGCCGCGCCTAATATCAGTAGTGGCGACTCAAAGATATTGCCCAGCACCATGCTGATTGGCTTAAATGCTAGTGAGCCTACTTCTGCATAGATAAAGGCCATACCCATTAGCAATGTCGCTGATGCAGTCGCCGACAATACCAAATACTTCAGTCCCGACTCAAGTGACTGGTTGCGCATATAAGTATAAGCAAGCAAACCATATAACGGTACTGACAGCATCTCCAAGCTCATAAAGAATGACGCCATATGCTGCGCGCTTACCATGAGTAATGCACCAATGGTCGATAGCAGCATGAGCAAATACAGCTCTTCTTTGTTATCTTTGAGATTGGCCAGATACGCATAAGACAGCGTACAACAAGCCAAAGCACAGATAAAAATCACCACCATATTAAATTGAGCAAAGTTATCTATAACAAATAACTGCTCAGCGTTTGGCGCGATAGACCCGCTGTCAATCACACCGATCATCTGCCCGATAAGGGTAAATAGACCAACATTCAAGCCTGCCACCGTAATCGTACCAGTGACCATGTGCGAGCGTTTAAAGGTAATCGCGATCATAACCGTCAGTACCGTAATCACTACGGCGATAATCGGCGCGTAAGGCAACAATCCTATCAAATCATTCATCGTAATATCATTCATGACTTAACGTGCCTCCATTACATCAAGCAGCTGCGACGCATCTACCTGTGTCACTTGACTGTATATATATGCGTTATTGATCCACTGCATTGCGTGACTTGAGGTATCAAGGAACGGCTGTGGGTACAGTCCGAGCCATACCAAACCAGCAGCTAACATCAGTAGTAATGACAGCTCGCGCTTGCCCAAATCTTTTAGTTTACGTGCAGGTAAGCCATGTGACTTAGTTTCTCGCTCTGCCAATGCAGCGATGTTGTTTTCACCAAATAGTGCGCGATGAATCAAAATCAGCGAATAAAGACCTGCTAATACCAAACTGAATGTCGCAAAAACCACAAACACTGGATACTGAGCAAATGAGCCAAATAAAATCATGAACTCACCAATGAAGTTACCCGTACCAGGAATACCTAGCAGCGCGGCACAGAAGAACATCAATATCGGTGCGTAATAGCGGAACTGTCCCCACATACCACCCATTAAGGTCAAATCGCGTGTATGCAGACGCTCATATAGCTGTCCTGCCATAATGAATAGTGCAGCTGAACTTAAACCATGAGCAAGCATCTGAATCATCAGACCTTGCAAGCTGAGCAATGTTCCAGCATAAATTGCTAGTACCACAAAACCCATATGCGAGATACTGGTATAGGCCAGCAAACGCTTCATGTCGGTCTGCATAAACGCAAGCCATGCACCGTAGAAGATACCAATCGTACCTAGGGTAATTGCTATCGGTGCAAACTCTTGTGAGGCTGCTGGAAATAGCGGCAACACAAAACGAATCAAACCATATGCAGCAGTTTTAATTAGTACACCTGCCAAATCCACCGAACCTGCCGTTGGTGCCTGCGCATGCGCATCTGGCAACCAGCCGTGGAAAGGAATGATTGGTAACTTCACCGCAAAGCCAATGAAGAAGCACAGCATGATTGGATATTCCCAGCCGCCAAGTGACGTACCGAGCAGGTCATTATAGTTAAAGCTCACTACCCCTTTTTGGGCATAGCTGATAATGACCAATACCAAAATACCGATGAGCATGATAAGCCCAGACGCTTGGGTATAGATAAAGAACTTAGTTGCGGCATACTCTTTGGTTTTGCCAACCACATCATGACCCCAAATGGCGATCAAGAAGTAGATAGGAACCAGCATCATCTCCCAAAAGAAGAAGAATAAGAATAGGTCAATCGCTAAGAAAACACCAATAACGCCGCCCAAACTCCATAGCAAGTTTAAATGGAAGAAACCAACACGGCGCTGAATCTCATTCCACGAACAAGCAACAGCTGCCACACCAAGCAAACCTGTTAGAGCCACCATCATCAGTGACAAACCATCTAGTGCTAAGTGAAAGCTAATACCGAAACTTGGTATCCATGGCACACTAAATTCAGCGACCCAAGGCACGGCAGCATCTGGTGCAATGACCTGCTTACTCATACCGCTAAAATTACCTTGCTGCCAAAGTACCAACGACAAAGCAAAAGTCAACATCATACCGATCAAGGCAATCCAGCGCGGCAGACGTTTATTAAATCGCTCTACTACCCAGCATAGCAATCCTGCAATAAAAGGAATTGCAATTAATGCTGGTAGCATCCACGTTTGTTGTAACTCAATCATCTTTTATACCACCGTCATCATTACCAGCACCAGCAATACAGCCATACCCAAGCCAAAGCTTGTGGCATAACCTCGAAGAGACCCTGTTTGTGTCGCAGACAATACTTTATTACCTGCTGAGGCCAGCTTAGGCAAGACGAGCCACGCTTTATCGATAGGGTCGGCTTTTAATAAGCGGCCGATGAATAAAAAGGGTTTTACAAAAATTACATCATATAGCGCGTCGAAACCTAGGCCATGATAGCACCAGTGATATAGCGCCCCACCAATACGTGAGCGCTTAAAGCTAGTGAGCAAGCGACCTTTATTAACCACATACAACAGTGCTGCCAATATCAAACCTGCTGCCATGGCACCCATCGCGATATACTCTGCGGTGTGCTTAGCATGTGCTTGACCAGCGACTTCTAATAGATGGCCAACGCTCTCTGGCAATACACCATCTAGTGGTGGCGTAATCCAAGCACCAACGGCTGTAGATAACACTAGCAATACAGTTAAAGGTAACCAATACGACACCCCTGATAGCTTATGAGCATGGGTTTTCTCTTCACCAAAGAAGATAATCCAAATCATACGGAACGTATAAATCGCCGTTAAGAATGCACCAAATACACCCATATAAAATAGTACTAAGTGTCCAGTCGCATAGGTCTCCCAAAGAATTGCTTCTTTAGAATAGAAACCAACGGTAACCCAAGGTATCGCAGCGAGTGCACCGCCACCGATGATATAACACCAAAATACCAATGGTATCTTTTTGCGCAGACCACCCATTTTAAAGATATCTTGCTCGTGATGTACCGCAAGGATAACCGCACCTGATGATAAGAACAGTAATGCTTTAAAGAAAGCATGGGTCATCAAGTGGAAGATAGCCCCTTGCCATGCGCCCACGCCAAGTGCTAGGAACATATAACCAATCTGACTCATGGTTGAATAAGCAAGGATACGTTTGATGTCTGTTTGCGCAAGCGCACAGAATCCAGCAACGACCAACGTCAAAGCCCCGACGCCGCCAACCCAATACAATAAGATACCTGGGGTCAGCTCAAACAAAGGATGTAAACGAGCAATCAGATAAACACCTGCAGTCACCATCGTCGCGGCATGAATCAATGCCGATACCGGTGTCGGGCCTGCCATCGCATCAGCAAGCCATGTATGTAGTGGCAACTGCGCTGACTTACCCATCGCGCCGCCGACCAACATCATCGTGGTAAGCATCATCGTTGGGTTATTAACATCGAACACTTCTGGCGCGCGCGTAATAATCTCTTGAATATTAAGCGTACCGAATTCGCGGAATAATAAAAACAAACCGAAGGCTAAGAACACATCACCGACACGAGTAACGGTAAAGGCTTTCATCGCGGCACGGCCGTTGGCTCTGTCGTGATAATAATAACCAATCAATAGGTACGAACAGATACCCACGCCTTCCCAACCGAGATATAGCAAGAACAAATCATCTGCGAGCACCAATAACAACATACTGGCAACGAACAAGTTCATATAGCTAAAGAAACGAGCAAAGCCAGTATCGCCTTTCATGTACCAAGAAGCAAATAGATGAATCAAAAAGCCGATGCCAGTGATAACGCCGGTCATAGTCAGTGCTAAGCCATCAAAGCTCAAGCCAAAATGCGGCGCAAAGTCGCCCACTTGGAACCATGTCCACAGCGGAACCTGTACGACCGTTCCGGCAGGATTGGTGGTCAAAAAGGTATAGCTAACCACTAGCGTACATAGTGCTGATAACAGCATGCTACCCACGCCAACAATCGCTGCGACCGTCTCTGATAATTTGTCGCGCATGAAGGCTAAAATCAAAAAGCCAATGAGCGGGAATATAAAGGTTAATGGTAATAAACTCATGACATCATCCTTTCATCTCATTGGCGCTATCGACATCGAGATGCCCACGCTGATGATAAAAACGCAATAATATTGCCAGACCAATTGACGCTTCAGCCGCGGCCAAGGTCAAAATAAAGATAAACATAATCTGTCCGTCTGGATCGACCCAGCGACTACCTGCTACTACAAATGCTAATGCTGCCGCATTCATCATGATTTCAAGACTCATTAGCATGAATAGGAAGTTACGTCGTACCATGACGCCGCACAGACCGATAGCAAATAAAATACCTGCCAAAATCAGTCCATGGCTCATGGGTATCATACCCAGTACATTTTGCGCCTCAGCAACTGGCTGTACTAAGCCTGCCACCTCGTGGGCAAACGGCACGTTTGACACATCTTGTGCCACGCTTGCTGCTAGTACCATTAGTCTGACTCCTTGCGCGTAACTTTGTTCGCACCTACTTGACTACCTGCTGTCATGCCTACCTTCATACCTACATAGTCATGCGGGTCAACATCTTTATATTCGTAAGGCTTAGCCATTTCTACGCCGTCATGCTGTGTAAGCGTACTATCATTGTCGTATTGTTTGATACTACCTACACTTGGCTTGAAATTTTGGCTATCGTTACCGATGACCTCATCGTCGACTGTCTCTTTACCTAAATGATAAGCGGCGACCAAGGCTGCCAATAATAGCAATGCTGCCACTTCAACCAGCATAATGTATTTGGTAAATAGCACTGTACCGACTGCTTTGGCAGAGATAGTCGTGCCACCCATCATGACAGCTTCATCGTGATTGAGACCAATCATCGCATAGAGCACAACGGCAATGATTATCGTCAATCCTGTCGGTATCGCCCAAGTGCCGGCATCAAGCCAACGCTCTTCGCGCTCGTCATTGCTCATGCCCAAATTAAGCATCATGATAACGAAAACAAATAGCACCATAATGGCACCAGCATAGACAACAATCTCTAGCGCACCCGCAAACGGCGCTCCTAATACAAAAAATATCCCAGCAATTGCTAGCAACGATACAATCATCGATAAGATAGCATGCACTGGATTGGCCTGAGTCACTACGCGCAGACTGGCAAATATCGCCACTGCTGCCAGTGAATAAAACCCAGCCAGTTCAGGATGGTTCAAAATATTCATCATGGTAGCAAGCTCCTTAGATCAATTGGTGCAGACTCATTTTGTGCTGCGCCTTTTGGTTTATCTGCTACCGCCATACCTGTCACACGATAATAGTTATAATCAGGGTATTTACCTGGTCCTGAAATGAGCAAATGCTCTTTTTCATAGACCAAATCTTGGCGCTTATATTCACCCAGTTCAAAATCTGGGGTCATTTGAATCGCTGTCGTTGGACAGGCCTCTTCACACAAACCGCAAAAGATACAGCGTGAGAAGTTAATACGGAAAAACTCTGGATACCAGCGTCCATCTTCACGCTCGGCTTTTTGTAATGAGATACACCCTACCGGACATGCCACCGCACACAAATTACAAGCGACACAGCGCTCGTCTCCATCAGGATCACGCGTTAGGACAATACGTCCACGAAAACGCGGCGGTACAGGTACCGGCTCTTCAGGATAAAGGATGGTGTCACGCGGTCTGAGCGCATGACTATTGACCATCCACATGCTGCGGACAATGGTAAATATACCAATGACGGTCTTTTTTATGGTAGTAAACATGGGATTATTATCCTTATCAGCTTTACCCTAGTTCATCAGTGATGGCTAGTAATGACTATAACGTTGGGGAAAAGATCAAAATGACCGCAGCAGTAATCAACAAATTGATCAAGGTTACGGGCAGACATACTTTCCAGCCAAAGTTCATCACCTGATCATAACGCGGACGCATGAGTGAGCCTCGAGCCAAAACAAACATGGTCATAAAGAACAGCGTTTTAATCATGAACCAAAAAGCTGGTGGAATAAATGGAATATCTAAATTGAACGGCGCAAGCCAACCGCCAAAGAACAAGCAAGTCATCAAGGCAGAAATCAAGACAACGTTGACATACTCACCAATAAAGAACATACCAAACTTCATGCCAGAATATTCAACATGATAACCTTCAGCCAGTTCTTGCTCTGCTTCTGGTTGGTCAAATGGATGTCTATGCGTAACGGCAACACCAGCCACCACAAATGTTAGAAAGCCAAAAAACTGCGGGATGATATACCAGCCATCCGCTTGTGCTTCGACAATGGCACGTAAGTTAAATGAACCTGTTAGCGCAACAACGCCCATCAACGACAAACCCAAAAACACTTCATAACTGATTGTCTGTGCAGCAGAGCGCAAACCACCAAGTAGCGAGAACTTATTGGCAGATGCCCAACCACCGAACATCACGGCGTAAACAGCAATACCAGCCATGGCAAAGAAAAACAGAATACCAATATCCCAATCAACCACGCCAAGTGTTGGTGAGATAGGAATAATGGCAAATGAAGCCAAGGCAGTAAACATTGCGACCGCAGGTGCCAAGGTGAACATAAACTTGTCGGTAAAGTTTGGTGTCCAATCTTCTTTAAAGAAGATTTTGAGCATATCGGCGACTAGTTGTAGTGAACCAAAAGGCCCCACACGGTTTGGACCATAACGATCTTGCCATAAGGCCAGCATACGGCGCTCATAGATAATCATCATCGCGGCAACCAATACCACGACCAAAAAGATGACTAGTGATTGACCCACCAAAAACAGAATAGACCAAGTATCAAAGCTCATGCTATTGGCCAAAAAGCTTGGCACATCAGGGATAATACGGGTAACTTGCATATTACACCTCCTGTGTGGTGGTCGGCGCTGCGTTCATTTGCGCTGTGTCATTATCATTAATCATATCGTTAGCCATGCTACCCATCATCGTCACTGGTGCATCTACTTTACGCACCGACGCTGGCATTGACGGGTGAATGATACTCACCTGCCCAACTGGGTAACCGATACAACCTTCTGCTAAATAACCGACCAGCTGTACTGGCAAGGTGATTTGTTGTTTATCAATCTCAATCGCCAAGTAATCACCAGCCACAATATTCCAGTCTTTGGCATCGTCTATACCGATACGCCATGCAGCAACGGGTAGTTGCTCTGCAACGAGTGGGCTACGTGATGCCATCATTGAGCTGGCATAGATATTATGAATCGGTACCAGTTTCGCTTGGCCTTGCTGTAAGTCAGTAGTGTTTGCAGACATGGCTTCTGGCGCCACATATTGACGAGTGGCTAGGCGCTCTAGTTGATCGAACAAACGCACACCTGGATCGCCATTTTTCAGATGACCGCCAACTTTATCTTGATATTTGTTCCATGCTTGCGGTGAGTTCCAACCTGCCGCATTGGCAAAAGGAATCATCGAGCTTGGCGTTTCTTTACCGCTATAACCTTCCATTGAGAAGGTCAAACCAGTGTCCAAATCTTTTGGCTGCATTGGCTCGTGCACTGAGATTGGCGCACGCATAGCAGTACGACCTGAATAACGACGCGGTTGACGCGCGATTTTCAGACCCGTTATACGGTAATCAGCATCAGGCGCAGCGCCTTTGATACCCGCAAGTTTAGGATGGGTGGCAATCAATGCATTGATCACATCATCCAACTGCGTCCAGTCGACATCACGACCTTCGATGCTGCTATGCACAGCATGTATCCAGCGCCAGCCTTCTTTAATACTGCTCATCGGATGGTAGTATTCGTTATCGTAAACTTGGAAGAAACGCTGCGCACGACCTTCAGCTGATATCAATGTACCATCCGCTTCTGCAAAGCTAGCCGCTGGCAATACGATATCGACGTCCTTATGCCAATCAAGGAGCTGATGATCTAACGCAATGACCGTTTTATCCGTCAATAGCTGCGTCAATTTATTGGCATCAATCGCATCTGTTAGCTGGTTTTCTGCAACCACAACCACATCGTAATCAGTGGCTAGCAACTCTTCAACTGATTGACCGCCAAGCATACAAACGCCCATGCTATTGGCATCAGGAACCGTTAAGTAAATACCTGCTTGCGCTTGGTATTTAGTATTAACTTCTTTCAGCTCAAGGTTTTCAGCAGGTTCGCGTTCTATATCGTCCTGTACTTCTGTATCCACACCTGTTTCAGGCTTGTTCGGTTTGGCTGATAGCTCTTTATCTTCTTCAGGCTGATCATTAGCAGACAACGCTTGGGCTTTGACTTTGGCATTATGTGCCTCAACCTGCTGCTGCTCAGTCGCTTTGACCGCCTCGCGTTTTTGGGTCAATGTTTGGGTAATCTGCGCCGCTGCTTCTATCAATGCGGTAGAAGACAGGCTACTACCTGACACAACCAATGGCTTATCGGCTTGGATCAAGTCATAAGCGATTTGCTGCGCCAATGCTTGCATACCATCAGTATCGATACTGGCATCTTGCTCAGCCGCTTGCGGATCTGCTATTTCTGATAAGTCATCAGAAAGTTTTGCAATCTCATCAGCAACCTTAAAGCCAAGTTTAATAATATCTTCGGGAGTCGCCACCACACTCACTTTACTGATGTCTTCTAGCTTGGTTTGCGTTACATCGATGACATAGATTGGGCTTAGCGCATCTTGAGCGATACGTTTGACTGGTTCGGCAAGCCAAGGCTGCGTTTGCAATGCCGCTGCCATTTTCAGGCCTTCATTTTTTGCCGCTTGACGTACTGACAATGCGACACGTGATGACGTTTGAGTGATATCCTCGCCTAATACGAGCACTGCATCATGCGTTTCGATATCGGTCATGCTAGGGTTATAAATGCCTTCAGTGCTCAGCACTTCGATGCACTTGTTGACCAATGCTTGCTGCTGATGGTTCAGACCGGTTGAAAAGTTATCAAAGCCGACTAGGTTTTTTAGCGCAAAGTTGGTCTCTAGACTGGCACGCGGTGAGCCAATACCAATGACTTTTTTATCTTTAATACGTTTGATGGTTTCATCAAGTGCATAGTCGATATTGATTTTGACATGCTTATCATTGATACGTTCAAGCGCTTGGGTTGGACGATCATCACGATTGACATAGCCATAACCAAAGCGACCACGGTCACATAAGAAGTAACGGTTTACTTCTCCGTTATAGCGGTTTTCGATACGGCGCAATTCACCATAACGCTCACCTGGTGAGATATTACAACCAGCCGAGCAACCATGACAGATGCTAGGCGCATACTGCATGTCCCACTTACGATTGTAGCGATCAGAGTGGGTTTTATCAGTAAACACACCGGTTGGGCAGACTTCAGTCAAGTTACCTGAAAACTCACTTTCAAACTGCCCATCTTTATCACGGCCAAAGTAAACGCGGTTGTTTGAGCCATAAACGCCCAAATCTTCGCCGCCTGCGTAGTCTTTATAAAAACGTACACAGCGATAGCAAGCGATACAGCGGTTCATCTCATGCGCGATGAATGGACCAAGCTCTTGGTTATGGTGCGTGCGCTTGGTAAAGCGATAGCGACGACGGCTATGACCTGACATATAGGTCATGTCTTGCAAGTGACAATGTCCACCCTCTTCACAAGTTGGACAGTCATGTGGATGGTTGGTCATAAGTAGCTCAACCATCGACTTGCGGAAAGCTTTGGCTTCATCGTCAGTCACAGAGATGTACATGTCATCGCCAGGAGCGACCATACATGACATCACGAGGCGACCGCGACCTGCTTCCATATCTTCTTTATTTTGGAATTGCTTGACCGCGCACTGACGGCACGAGCCTACTGAGCCAAGCGCTGGATGATAACAAAAATACGGCACATCAATGCCGAGTGATAAGCAGGCTTGTAGCAAGTTATCTGCGCTATCTACTTCGACAGTGGTTCCATCAATATGTATGACTGCCATGCCGCTCTCCTTATTTCACTACTGGCTGTTGGTTGGCTGCCGCATCAATAACATCGACACCAACCGCCTGCGCGATTTTTTGATCAAACTCTGGACGGAAATATTTAATCGCACTCATTAGTGGTTCCATCGCACCTGGCGCATGCGCACAGAATGTTTTACCAATCCATAAGTCACGCGTCAGGCCTTCTAGTTTTTCGACATCGCCCACTTGCCCTTCACCATCATTGATGGCGGTAAGCAGTTTAACGCCCCACGGCAGACCATCACGGCATGGTGTACACCAACCACATGACTCGCGCTGAAAGAAAATCTCAAGGTTGCGCAGTAATGGCACCATGTCTTGTGATTCATCGACGACCATAATGAGACCAGTACCCATACGGCTACCCGCTTCTTGAATTGGGTCAAAATCTACGACTACGTCTAGATGATCAGCGGTTAAAAAGTCTGTCGATGCGCCGCCCGGCAGCCAAGCCTTAAGCGTTTTACCATCTTTCATACCGCCCGCTAAATCTTCGATGATTTCGCGCGCCGTATAGCCAAACGGTAATTCCCAGAGGCCTGGATCATTGACCAATCCTGAGCAGCCAAACAGTTTGGTGCCCGGCGTTTTACTTTTGCCTTTGATTTCAGATAATGACTGATACCACTCGACGCCGTGATTCAAAATCGCTGGCATATTGCATAGAGTCTCAACGTTATTAACAACGGTTGGACGACCCCATGCACCAGAGATTTGTGGAAACGGCGGCTTAGTACGTGGGTTAGCACGGCGGCCTTCTAGACAGTTAATCAGTGCCGTTTCTTCACCGCAAATATAACGTCCAGCTCCCGTATGCACGTGCAAATTAAAGCTAAAATCTGAGCCTAAAATGTTGTCGCCCATGAGATTGTTGGCCAAGCACTCTTCGATAGCAGCGACCAAACGCTCAGCGGCTAAGATATACTCACCGCGGATAAAGATATAACCGTCAGTGGCGCCAATCGCATGAGCGGTAATTAGCATCCCTTCGATTAGCTGAAACGGTAGACGCTCCATGAGCAAACGGTCTTTAAACGTGCCCGGCTCCATTTCATCCGCATTACAGATCAGATAACGCGGCAAACCGTCCGGCGGCGACATAAATGACCACTTTAGACCAGCATTAAAGCCCGCACCGCCGCGACCTCGGACATTGGCCGCTTTAATCATATTGCCGACGTCTTTAGGCGACTTAGATAGCGCTTCTTTTAGACCCGTAAAGCCCTTTAGAGATTCATAAGTAGCTAAATCAAGCACCGCATCATGATGCGCCAAACGCCACGTCAAAGGCTTGGTTTCGCTAGTGGCTGTCGCTTTATCACCGTAAATTGGAACACGCTGTGCATTTAGCTGGCTTGGCGCTTGGCCTTGGCCGCGACGAGCAATTTGCTCTGAAATCGTTAAACTCATGCGTATAGCTCCAATAATTGCGCGACCTCAGATGGCTGGACAGGGCCATAAGTGTCTTCATCGATCAGTACCGCTGGTCCCTTATCACAGTTGCCCAAGCAGCAAATTGGTAATAGGGTAAAACGACCATCAGCAGTTGTCTGACCATACTCAATACCCAGCTGTGATCTGATCTCAGCTGACAGCGCTTCATAACCTGTCAAATAACACGCCACAGAGTCGCATATGAGAATCACATGGCGACCGACAGGTTGGCGATAAATACGGTTAAAGAAAGTCGCAACTCCGTCCATGTCTGACATCGGGATATCTAGGATATTGGCAATGGCATTTGCTTGCGCATCATCGACCCAGCCGTTACGCTTTTGCACGATTTTTAGCGCATCTAATGAGGCAGCACGCGCCTGTGGGTAATGGTGCATAAACTCATGAATGGCAGCAATTTCATCACTAGTGAGAATGCTTTCCACATCTACTTTTGGCATTTTGTCGGAAACAATTTTCATAATCTTCTGTCTTTCCTCACTCATCCTGCTCTATCACAAGCCAATATCAGTCTGATTGAAACTGTGGTTATATCGACAAGTGACAGCATTTTGGTATGCCATCAGGCAATAATATATTGATGAACAAATACTTTTGAAGCAGCGGCTCTAACGATCACAATCCGCCATCACAATATCAATCGATGCTAGGTACATAATGGCATCAGAAACCAGCGAGCCATTGATGACCGATGGCATCTGTTGTATATGCGCAAATGTCGGTGTACGAATACGGGTACGATAGCTCATCGTGGCCTTGTCTGAGGTGATGTAATAACTGTTCAGACCTTTGGTCGCCTCAACGATCGTCGTACATTCGCCTGCTGGCATCACAGGCCCCCAAGATACTGAGATAAAATGATTAATCAATGTCTCAATATCATTTAGCGTACGGTCTTTTGGCGGTGGTACGGCCAGTGGATGATCCGCTTTGTAAGGACCTTGTGGCATATTGTCCATACATTGACGAATGATACGCAATGACTGACGCATCTCTTCAACTTTGACCATACAGCGATCATAAGCGTCACCGTTGTAACCAACTGGCACTTCAAAATCGTAATTCTCATAGCCCATGTATGGACGTGCTTTACGTAGATCAAAATCCACGCCTGTCGCGCGCAGACCAGCGCCCGTCACGCCCCAAGCAAGTGCTTGCTTGGCATTGTACTGAGCAACTCCTTGGGTACGGCCTTTGAGCACGCTGTTTTGTAATGCTGCTTTGACATATTCGTCCAGGCGCTTAGGCATCCAATCTAAGAACTCACGCACCAAACGCTGCCAACCGCGCGGCAAATCAGCAGCAGTACCACCGATACGGAACCAAGCCGGATGCATACGGTAGCCTGTCACGGCTTCGATGACGTCATAGGCTTTTTGGCGATCGGTAAACATATAAAATACAGGCGTCATACCACCCGCATCCTGAATGAACGTACCAACGTATAGCAAATTGTTGGTGATTCGGAAAAACTCACTCATCATCACGCGAATGGTTTCAGCGCGCGGTGGCACGGTAATCCCTGCAAGCTTTTCAACCGACATGATATATGGCAGCTCATTCATTACACCGCCGAGGTAGTCAATACGGTCGGTATAAGGAATGAATGAGTGCCACGTTTGGCGCTCAGCCATCTTTTCGGCGCCGCGATGGTGATAGCCGATATCAGGGATACAGTCGACGACTTCTTCGCCATCCAGCTGTAGTACTAAGCGAAACGCACCATGAGCGGAGGGGTGGTTAGGACCGATGTTCAAGAACATAAAGTCCTCATCGCGACCTGAACGCTTCATGCCCCATTCTTCTGGGACAAAACGTAGGTTTTCTTGCTCGTATTGTTGCTTGGCGGTATTCAAGAAATACGGGGTAAATTCAGTCGCCCGCGCATGATACTCTTTACGCAGTGGATGACCTTCCCAATATTTCGGTAATAAAATACGGGTTAAATGCGGATGACCTGTAAAGACGATACCGAACATGTCCCACACTTCGCGCTCATACCAGTTGGCATTTGGCCAAATATTGGTGGCGCTCGGTACATTGACATCGTCTTCGCTCAGCGCGACCTTGATACGTACATCACTATTGCGCTCAAGCGACATCAAGTGATAAAACACCGTAAAGTCACTGTCAGGCAAACCCGCGCGATGCTGGCGTAAACGCTCATCTATCGCTGACAAGTCAAATAGCATGACGTAAGGTTTAGGCAGTTTGCGCAAGAATAAGAGAATATCTAATAAATCAGCACGCGCCACCCAAACCGTTGGAATCTCATCCACAGTCTGCTGCACGACAAATTTACCAGCATACTTTTGTTCCAGCTCTGTGATGACTGCTGGGACGGGCTTGATCTTAGGATCTATGTTTTCGACTACCGTGACCATGAATGATGTATTCCTTCATTAATCATAACTGAACTATGTTAGTCATAACCGAACTATGTCAACCATAACTGAGCTATGTTAATCATAACCGAACTATGATAAGCGCATAAAATATTGAAACTGTTGCTATAAGTCTAAATGCTGTTTGAAACTTAAATACTATCTGGGCTGCGCAAGTTTTTGACAGCGATACGATCTGCCTGCTTACGGTCACGCTCAGGCGTCATTTGCGGCTGATAGATACCCTGCTCATTGACATGGATACCCAGCGGACGACGCTCTTTAGTAATAGATTCTTGTAACAACATCAAACCCTGAATAAGCGCTTCTGGACGCGGCGGACAACCTGGCACATACACATCAACAGGGATAATCTTATCGACGCCTTGTACGACTGAATAGATATCATACATACCGCCCGAGTTGGCACAGGCACCCATAGAGATAACCCATTTTGGCTCAAGCATTTGCTCATATAGGCGCTGGATGACAGGTGCCATCTTAACGAAGCAAGTACCAGCGACGATCATGACGTCCGCCTGACGAGGCGAGGCACGAATAACCTCTGCCCCAAAACGTGACAAATCATGAACGGCGGTTAAGGTAGTAGCGTATTCAACATAACAGCAAGAAGTACCAAAGTTAAATGGCCACAGTGAATTTTTACGCCCCCAGTTTGCTGTTGAATGAACGAGGTCTTCGAGACGACCCATAAAGACGTTTTTATTCACTTCATCTTCGATAGGATCATTGACCGTTTGACTGGTCTGTGCAGGATAGGTATCTGCATCGGGGTTGGCTTTTGTTAATGTGTATTTCATAACATACAACCTTCATATTAGGCTTGGCGTGGCAATCATCTTGCTCGCGCTATCGCCATAATTTTATTATTAATAAGTGGCTAATCATCAGCGATCATTAATACAAACAGCACTTACGCTTTCATGCTTTTCTGCTCGTTTTTGCAAACGCTATAAGCTGAGCATCAACTGCTATTAACGTTCAGTTTTGTCCTGCTGAGCAGACGTCGCAAAATCCACAGAAGTAACGTTACCCGTGGTATTAATATGATCGATGTTTTGTAGATGACGACGATTGGTCTCAATATTGTTTGAGACATTGATTTGACCGGATGACTGCGCGGGTACTTTACCTGTCGGATCGACCATTAGCTCATGAGCACCATCAAACTTGGTGATGTCTGCCAAATTAAAGCCTGCAGGCGCCGCATATAAGCGTGCTTTTTTGCGTAGCTTGTCAGCAGGTGCCCAGTTCATCGCACCCAAGCTCAGCTCATAAATCAAACCAATAATTAGAATAGTGATAAACGTGCCAGCGGCGGCAAAGCCAAGCCAGCCTGCCTCGCGTACTGACACAGCATAAGCGTAGAGATATAGCGCCTCTAAATCAAAAATCACAAAGAAGATTGCGACCAAATAAAATTTGGCAGACAAACGAATACGGGCGTTGCCAGATCCGACAACACCCGCTTCAAATACTTCTTCCTTTTGTGAGCCTTGAGAGCGACCGCCAAGTAAGCGCGGTACGACCAGCATAAAGACAACTAGCCCAATGGCGGCTAAGATAAAAGCAATGGCTGACCAATTAAAAGCAGACATGATAATACGTGCTCCTCACCCAATCGAGTGTTAGACACAGCGCAAGCACTGACCCACTCAGGCCATGTTGCGACAGGTATAACGCAGACGAAAACACAAAGTGACTTTATTTAAGTAATTGTCACTGCACTTCAGCAACTGTCACTGTGTTTAAGTAACTGTCATTGAGTCACATGTTAGGTATTTTTCTGGTAACAACCAACTATCAAGCTTATTGACGACGATGTCAGACGTGACCAACTGTAGAGATTCCGGTATGCGCGCGGATAAAGGCTGGTCGCCCAACGCATCTTCTAACAACGTAAGATCAACGTATTAAATCAATATCATATCTGACTGCTTACTTAATTGATTTAATAGCTCATTACACGTGGTCAACAATGACGTGACAACTGGCATAAATTATTTACGTACTATACGCATATCAGTGCCTAAAAGCTAGTTTTTAACTGTATTGAACGGTCACTTTCTGTGTAAAAAAAATGTGTTTTTTTTACTATGAATTATGATATAGACCTTACCTTATATTAACCCCAAATCCGTACTTTTGGCTATGAGCAAACACTGCCACGCTATTTGTCAAAAATCAAGTGTCCGAATACCCCACTTTCATCACCCAAGTCCTCCCCCAAAGTGAGCATTTTTGCTTTATAATGACCCACCAGATTTTTATGATATGCCATCATCAAACCTTAAATTCTATTATTCTTACAATAAAGATTATTAAAATATCGCAACGATACGAGTTTTGATGATGCGCGCTGCGTTTATCTATCTTTGTCATATCAGCGCTACCCTCTTTTTTGTTTTTGTCTTACAGGTCACGTTATGAGTCAACTCAATCCCAAACAATCCGAGGCCATGCTCTACGTATCTGGTCCATTACTTGTACTTGCAGGTGCTGGCTCCGGCAAGACCTCTGTGATTACGCGTAAGATTGCTTACCTAATCCAAGAATGCGACATGCCAGCTGAGCGTATCACCGCTGTGACCTTTACCAATAAAGCGGCACGTGAAATGAAAGCGCGAGTTAGCAAACTGCTCCCTAGCGAAAAAATGCGTGGTCTGACCGTATCGACCTTTCACCAATTTGGTCTACAGTTTTTGCGCTATGAGCTGATTCATACCCCACTAAAAGGCAACTTTTCCATTATGGACAGCGATGACAGTAAACGCTTGTTGATGGAGCTGATGATGCGCGACAACTTGAGTGGCGCTGAAAGCCGTGAGTTGGTCGGTAAAGCCATCAAAATGATTTCTGATTGGAAAAATGACTTGGTCGAGCCTGATAAGGCGATGGAAACGTTAGACGATCCAGAAGACATGATTTTTGCAACCTTGTACGCGCTTTATGAGCGTAACTTGCGCGCTTATAATGCCGTCGATTTTGATGACTTGATTGTATTGCCAACCAAGATATTACGTGAAAATAGAGAACTGCGTGATAAGTGGCAAAACCGTATTCGTTATCTATTGGTCGATGAGTATCAAGATACCAATACAGCGCAGTATGAGATGATTAAGTACTTGGTCGGGCCTCAGGGTCGATTCACCGTGGTAGGTGATGATGACCAATCTATTTATGCGTGGCGCGGAGCAAAGCCTGAAAACATGGCACTACTCAAAGAAGATTTTCCAAAACTAAAAATCGTTATGCTTGAGCAAAATTACCGCTCAACCACGCGTATTTTGACTTCGGCCAACGCCGTTATTCTAAATAACGAGCATTTATTCGAGAAAAAACTGTGGTCGGATAAAGGTCAAGGCGAAAAAATCCGCATCATTAACTGTCGTAATGACGATGATGAATCCGAGCGCGTGGCCAAAGAAATTGTCACGCACAAGCTGCGTTTCGGCAATGAGTGGGAACAGTATGCCGTACTGTACCGCAGTAACTTTCAGGCACGTATGCTAGAGGCACAATTACGCCAGTTGCAAGTACCTTATAAGTTATCAGGCGGTCAGTCATTCTTTGCCCGTAGTGAAATCAAAGACATCATGGGCTATCTGCGCCTGATTTTGAACCCTGAAGATGACAGTGCATTTTTACGTATTATCAATACACCTAAGCGCGGTATGGGACCAGCCACGCTAGAAAAGCTTGGTTTGTTTGCGCAAGAACACAGCATATCACTATTGGCCTCTTGCACCCACGCTGGCCTAACTCATGTATTGCCCTCAAAGGCTTATGGTACGATAAAAGAGTTTGGTGAATTCATTGAGCACTATACGCGTGAGTTGGATCAACATCCTGACCCTGTACCAATCGTACGCCAGATGATTGATGAGACGGGTTATATTGATTTTGTGCGTAGCGACGCCAAAACGCCGCAACAAGAAAAAAACCGTATTGATAATATCGATATGCTTTATACCAGCATTCAGTCGTTGATTAATCGTGCTGAAGAAGACGAAGATCGGACGATTGATACCATCATTCGTAAGCTGGTATTGCTTGATATGCTCGAGCAACAGCAAGAAGAAGAGAATACCAACAAAGTTAACTTAATGACCTTACATGCGGCAAAGGGCTTGGAGTTTGATTTTGTTTATATCATGGGGCTTGAGGAAGAGATGCTGCCGCATCGCAACTCTATTATGAGTGAGACGGTCGAAGAAGAGCGCCGTCTGATGTACGTGGGCATTACCCGTGCGCGCCGTGAGCTGACATTGACACTCGCGACCCAGCGCCGTGCTGGTGGTCAAATGCGCGTTACCTCAGAATCAAGATTTTTGGATGAGCTACCTGAAGATCATATTGATTGGCCTGCTAAAGCGAAAAAGAAAAAAGCGACCAAAGACCCAGAGGCCGTCGCTGACGAATATTTGGCCAATATTCGAGCGTTACTGGGTAAGCGTTAATCTTAATCAAGACATTTAAGCACCTAAGCAATAAACACTTAAGTAAAACGCTCAAGAGAACACGCTTTAGACTGTGCAAAAAACGATTGATATAATCGTTATTATTCTTGTTCTTGTTCTTGTTCTTTATACACTGTAAAAAATTGACTGTAAAAACTTGGAACACTTATGCCTACCCCGACGCCCAATCAGGAACGAACCGCCATGCTGTCAGGAGATTATAACTCGGCTGAGTATAGTGCCGAATATAAGCTTCTGTATCTGCAGGGTTTGGTTGCTGATAAAGCATACGAGGCCATTACTGAGTTTTTAGAAAAGCAATCCGAATATGAGATTGCCAATCTACTAGAGTCTTTCCCAACTCAAAACCGTCTGTTGATTTGGGCGCAGGTGCCAGAGCACATCAAAGGTGAAGTGCTTGCCGAGCTAGATGTCGATACGCGCCAGCCATTGATGGAGAATATTTCTTCTCAAGAAATATCGTTGTTTACCCAAGATCTTGATGCGCAAGATATCTCTGAGATTTTGGACACTGTCACTGAGAGCGTACGTACCTCAGTTATGGCAACGCTAGACGAAGAAACTCGAGTCCAAGTCAATAAGCTTGATACATATGCTGACTGGGAAGTTGGTAGCTATATGGATCCCGATATTATCCAGATAAGGGATGATATCTATTTGGCAGATGTGCAAGAGTGGCTGCGTGAAAACGACGACCTGCTCGATGACGAAAGCCAAGAGCTGTTAGTTGTCGATCAAAGCCAGCAATTACTAGGGCTATTGAGTCTAGTAGATTTAATTAAGCATAGACAAAACACCTTGGTCTCGGAGCTGATTGATACCGCCATTACGATTAATGATCGCTTAGATATCCAAGATGCTGCCGCGATTTTTCGTTCAGAAGACATCCGTTTTGCGCCTGTAATCAATAGTCATGGCGAGCTAGTTGGTCAACTAAACGGTGAAGACATCATGGAAATTATCCAAGATGATGTCGACAGCACCATGAAAAACCTCGCTGGTGTTAGCCAAGATGAAGAGCTGTTTGCCCCTATCCTAACCAGCGCCAAAAGCCGTAGCGTTTGGCTAGGTATCAATTTATGTACTGCCCTTTTGGCCGCAGCAGTAATTGGACAGTTTGAAGAAGTATTGGCACAAGTCGTGGCGCTAGCGATATTGATGCCAGTAGTCGCCAGTATGGGCGGTATTGCTGGCTCGCAAACGCTGACGGTCGTTATTCGCGGGATGGCGATGGGTCAAATCGGTGGTTCCAACCGTGTCTGGCTATTGAATAAAGAGCTGTGGGTGGGTGCGATAAACGGTATCATCTGGGCGATAATTATGGCGTTTATTGCTCAGTTATGGTTTCATGATATTAAGATCAGTGCCGTCATTGGTTTTGCCATTGCGATCAACATGACTGCAGCTAATGTCTCTGGCATCAGCATACCGCTGATGCTAAAACGGATGAATATTGACCCTGCTCTATCTGCTTCGGTTATCTTAACGACCGTCACGGATATCGTCGGCTTTATGTCCTTTTTAGGATTGGCTAGCGTATTGATACTCTAGTTGATTGCTGAATAATCAATTACTCAATCCAAATCTAGAATTGCTATTTGTATAAAAATTTCGAATAAGATTTATTTAAACCTTAGTTCAAAGTCCTAGTTTAAAGTCCTAGTTTAAAATCATAATTTAAAAACCATCAAATCGTTAAGTGAGTGTGTTATGCAAGCTGTACAAATTAAAGTGGTAAACCCTAAAATTACTGAAGATAAAGCGTTTTCTCTACCAACTCGTGCCACCGATGGCAGTGCAGGTATTGATTTGCGTGCTTGTATTGACGAGCCATTAACGATTAAAGCAGGTGAAACCCATTTAATTGGCACAGGCCTTGCGGTTTATATTCAAGACCCTAACTATGCAGGTATGATTTTACCGCGTTCAGGTCTTGGCCATAAGCACGGTATCGTCTTGGGTAACTTGGTTGGGTTAATTGATGCCGACTATCAAGGCGAGCTGATGGTTAGTATTTGGAACCGCAGTAGCGAAGACTTTGTTCTTAACCCAGCTGAGCGTATGGCACAGTACATCGTGGTACCTGTTGCGCGTCCTGAGTTTGAAGTGGTTGCAGAATTCAGTGATGAAAGCGTACGCGGTGCAGGCGGGTTTGGACACTCAGGTCGTCAATAATAGCTATTTTGATGGTCCATCCTGCTAGTAATTTTTAGATAGCCTTCAAGGTTTTGCTTAAGCTATATATAAAACCTTGCGCTATTCATTTTTATTTATCATTGAACATCTATCACGGTTATAAGGAGAGTAAGCAATGCCACCTTTTGCGGCGCAGCAATCCTTATTCCGTGCTTATGATATTCGTGGTACCAACCAGTATTTTACTAGCAGTTTTATACAAGCGTTAGGCAATGCTTTTGCTACTCTCTACAATGCCCAAGATAGCCAACCGACTCAAAACAACAATGCTAATGCCTCTGTTGATACTAAGCAGAATGTTGTCGTTATTGGTTATGATATGCGCATTGGTAGTGAGGCTATTGCACGTACGCTCTCTACTGTACTAGCTCAGCAGGGTTTACGCGTAATCCAATTAGGTCTGGTTACCACGCCGATGATGGCATTTTGGGCAATGCAGTATCAAGGTCATGGCATTGTCGTAACAGCGAGCCATTCTGCTAAAGACATACTAGGTATCAAATGGTTAGTAAATAACAAGTCCCCTAGTAGCTCAGAGATACAGACGCTCTATCATCAACTCACCGCCAATCATGGTCATCACACCTATCCCGATAATCAAGCTAACAACCCTATCTGGTTTTCAGAAGGCATTAAAAATCTTAAGAGTAGCCACGACTCAAAATTACCAATTGATTTGCTTGAGCAACTACCTGCTCATCAAGTAGCAAGCGTCTATATCGATGCTATTGCGCAGGTATTTGAACAATTATTTCAACACCATCACTCGGCAACTGCAGACAATCAGAAAAGCGCTTATAAACTTGATTTGATCGTGGTTATTGACTGTATGCACGGTGCAACTGGTAGAATTGCTCAACGCTTGTTCGAACGTTTTTGTCAGAATGTTATTTTTCTCAATGACATACCCGATGGTAATTTCCCCCTTGGTAATCCAGACCCCACCGAACCAAACCGCTTGAACGAATTGCAACGAGCCGTTGTTTCGAATGCAGCAGATATAGGCTTGGCGTTTGATGGCGATGGCGATCGTTTGATGATCGTTGATAACAACGGCAAAATAGTTACGCCCGATCATTTGCTCTATCTATTGGCACGTATTGCTATTACTGAACATCCTAACTCTCTTAGCGACTCTTTATTAGCATCTGAAGTTCTTTTCGATATTAAGTGCGCCCATCATTTGCCAAGACTGTTATCTGAGCTTGGTACTACACCTGTGATTAGCAAGACTGGCAGCAGCTTTATGCGCCAGCAGGTACAGCATCCTGACAATCAGATTGTCTTCGCTGGTGAATTATCAGGGCATTTCATCTTTAATGACAGCCGCTTTATTCCCTACGATGATGCGATGTATGCTGCATTACGGTTGCTGCATTGGCTTGACCAAACTCAGAATGGTATTAACGATAAAAAACCGTTATCAGATATCATCCAAAACTTGCCCACTATAGTCAGTACTGCTGACCATTATTTGCCAATGCCGCAGACCGCTACTACCGACTGCTCACTTGTAGAGCAACTAACGAGATTTTGTTATTACTTGCAGTATCTAGTAGATATGTCTACTCATACTGATTCTTCATCTAGTCAGCAGTTAAAAGGTACTTGCCTGCCCGCCACAACATGCAAGTCATCAGCGTGTACTTGCACTACTGCGAAGGCGCAAATAGCAGTAAAACAGACGCATGAATTATTACCTATGGGAACTAAACTGAGCTGTATCGATGGTGTGCGTTTGGATTTTGCGCATGGTTTTGGCGTACTGCGTCAATCAAATACCAGCAATAGCCTGACCGCGCGCTTTGCAGGTGACAGTGTAGATGACCTAAAAAGTATTCAGGCGACATTTGCCACTTTATGCCGACCATTTAACGCAGCGCTAGCTGAACAGATTCTTGCTATTCCTGCGGAGTAGCCTCATAAGACATATAGCTGTCTCATTAGACATAATAGAAAAACAACCAATTTAAACCCGGCCCTTAGGAGTTTGTAATGACGCTTAATTTAGATGATGCCAAAAACACCGCTGAAGTATTGACCACTGCTCTGCCTTATATCCAGCGTTTTGTTGATAAACTCATCGTCGTAAAATACGGCGGCAACGCCATGACCGACCCTGAGCTTGAGAGCTCATTTGCTCGTGATATTGTTTTGCTAAAAACCGTCGGTATGCATCCAGTAGTCGTACATGGTGGTGGCCCGCAAGTTGACAACCTCCTAAAAGAGCTCGGTCGTCAATCAGACCGTATCGATGGCATGCGTGTCACTGACAAAAGCACCATGGATGTCGTCGAGATGGTACTAGGCGGCAGCGTCAACAAATCTATCGTCAGTCTCATCAACAAACACGGCGGCCGCGCTATCGGCCTAACTGGTAAAGATGCCAACTTGATTCAAGCAAAAAAACTGATGATGGAAAAAATTGGCGCAGATGGTATCGCTGTACCAGTTGATTTAGGATTCGTCGGTGATGTGGTCAGCGTCAATAAAGACGTGATCAACATGCTAATTGCTTCTGATTTTATCCCTGTAATCGCACCACTTGGCGTTGACGCTGAAGGCAATACCTATAACATCAATGCCGACTTGGTGGCCGGTAAAGTGGCTGAGTTTTTGCAAGCAGAGAAGCTGATGCTATTGACCAACATCAAAGGGGTATTGGGCCGTGACGGTGAAGTGGTGACTGGACTAACACCTAAGAAAGTCGATGGCTTGATTGAAGATGGTACGATCTCAGGCGGTATGATTCCCAAGATTCAATGTGCACTTGATGCGGTGCGTAGCGGTGTCAAAAGTGCGGTTATCGTCGATGGCCGTGTGCCTCATGCGACCTTACTGGAGATTTTTACCAACGAAGGGGTTGGTACGCTCATTAGTCGTGAGATAGACTCATCATTGAGCTAGCAAAATCTAGCAATACTAAATGTAAAAAAGCTAAATATAGAAAAGCCCGAGTTAATATAAACGCTCGGGCTTTTTTGTGCATTTTTATACTTAACAAATAAGCCTAGCTTAATTTTTATGGATTAAATTTACGAAAAAACTTTATTAAACTCCGCTTCATCGAATCCGCATAGTAATACGGCTTGATCTCTATCTGCCAACTGACCTTCTACAATCGGACGTTTAATCATGCTGGTATTTTCCACGAGTAAATCTATCGCGTTGTCTACATTAGCGTCAGCCGCTTGCTTTTGACTGTCGTCTAGCTTGCGCCATGTCGTACCACGCTTATTGAGCACTTTTTCGATACCTAGTTCATTTACCCAGCGCTGTACTGTTTCTTTCTCTATACCTTGTTTCTTATAATCGTGAAAATCATAGCTGACATCTAGATCGTTTAGCTTAGTGAACGCTTTTTTCATCGTGCTACAAGATTTGATACCGTAAATGGTGATGGTCATGATAAATCCTCATAAATATTCATTAATTTGTCTATTATACCTAAGGCTGACGGGATATAGAGAATGCATTACTTTTAATCGTCAAACCTAGTAAGCAACTGCATCATATCGTCGCAATTTTCGCCAAATTACGCTATGCTATGGCATTGTCAAATTCCACCTATTTTGATCAGTATTAAACAAATCAGTATCAACCAATTTCGAGCCGACTATGAGCAACGCCGTGACAGCAGACCAAGCAGAAAACAATTATTATAACCCACAAGCGATAGAAGCCGCGCAGCAGACCAAATGGGCAACTGACAAGCGCTTTGAAGTCAGCAATGAGCCAAGCGACAAGCCAAGTCGTTACATGCTATCAATGTTCCCTTATCCAAGTGGTAAGCTGCATATGGGCCACGTCCGTAACTATACGATTTCTGACGTATTAAGCCGTTATTATCGCCTAAAAGGCTATGAAGTCATGCAGCCAATGGGCTGGGATGGTTTTGGCTTGCCAGCAGAAAACGCGGCAATTGCTAACCAAACGCCACCTGCTGCATGGACATTTGCCAATATTGACAGTATGCGTGCACAGCTTAAATTGCTAGGCCTGTCTATTGACTGGTCACGTGAGTTTGCCACTTGTAGCCCTGAGTATTATCAGTGGGAGCAGTGGTTATTTTTGCAATTGTACAAAAAAGGACTAGTCTACAAAAAGCTATCGACGGTCAACTGGGATCCTGTTGATAACACCGTCTTAGCAAACGAGCAAGTCATCGATGGTAAAGGCTGGCGTAGTGGTGCTGCGGTCGAAAAACGCGACATCCCTATGTACTACTTCAACATCACTGACTATGCTGATGAGCTATTAGATGATTTGGATCAGCTAGAAGGTCATTGGCCATCTGAAGTACTGACTATGCAGCGCAACTGGATTGGTCGTAGTGCTGGTATGGAAGTCCACTTCCCTTATGAGCTTGCTGGTGAAGAAAACACCTTAGATGTGTTCACTACTCGTCCTGACACCTTGATGGGTGTGACTTATGTTGCCGTGGCCGCAGAGCATCCACTTGCACAGTATGCCTCTGAGCAAGATGACGCAATCGCTCAATTCTGTGCGCTTTGTAAAAAAGGCTCAGTCGCTGAAGCGGATTTGGCCAAAGCTGAAAAAATCGGTATGGATACAGGCCTCACTGTGACGCACCCTTTGACTGGTGAAGAAGTGCCAGTGTGGGTTGCCAACTATGTGCTGATGAGCTACGGCTCAGGCGCGGTCATGGCGGTACCAGCTCATGATGAGCGCGATTACGAGTTTGCGGTGAAGTATAATCTACCGATCAAGCAGGTTATCAATACGCCTGATGGCTATTTTGATGATTTAAAAGCAGATGCTAAAGCGAACGATAGTGAAGTGAATCTTGCTTATACCGAGCGTAATACCTTGGTTAACTCAGGTGAGTTTGATGGTCTAGACTTTGAGCAAGCGTTTGAAGCAATGCTTGCCAAGCTTGAGCCAAAAGAGCTTGCTAAGAAAAAAATTCAATATCGCTTGCGTGATTGGGGTGTTTCTCGCCAGCGCTATTGGGGTTGCCCTATCCCAATGATCAACTGTGAGCATTGTGGTACGGTACCTGTTGAAGAGCAAGACCTACCAGTTGTGTTGCCAACCGACGTCGTACCTGATGGTCGCGGTAATCCACTCAAGAACATCCCAGAATTTGTCAATACTACTTGTCCTAAATGTGGCAACCCTGCTGAGCGTGAGACCGATACCTTTGATACATTCGTAGAGTCAAGCTGGTACTACGCACGCTTTGCTAGCCCAAATGATGCGCAAAACATGGTCAATAGGTCTGCTGCCAATAAATGGTTGCCAGTCGATCAATACGTGGGCGGTGTCGAGCATGCGGTGATGCATCTGTTGTATGCGCGTTTCTTCCACAAGCTGATGCGTGACGAAAACTTAGTCACAGGTGATGAGCCATTTGCCAATCTAATGACGCAAGGCATGGTACTCGCTGGTACGTTCTATCGCGTCAACGCGGATGGTAGTACGACCTACTACTTTGCAGAAGATATCGATATTGACTTCAACGAACGCGGTCAACCAATCAAAGCCATTTTAAAATCTGACGGCCAGCCAGTGACGATTGGCAAAATCGAAAAAATGTCTAAGTCAAAAAACAATGGCGTAGATCCACAGCTAACCATTGATAAATATGGTGCTGATACGGTTCGTCTATATACGCTATTTACTGCGCCTGCGGATCAAACGCTTGAATGGTCAGACGACGCGCTAAAAGGCCCTTATAACTTTGTGAAAAAAGTATGGCGTATTGCAACCGACCATATGCAAGCGCTAACAGCCGCCAATATCAGCATTGATACGCTGAACAGTGCTACCTTGAACACAGACGGTCTAAGCAAAGAAGCCAAAAACTTACGCCGTAAAACGCACGAAACGATTGCTAAGATTGATAGTGATTTGGGTGATCGTCTGGCATTGAATACGCCAGTATCAAGCCTGATGGAACTTGCTAATGAGCTGACTGGCTTTAACGCGAGTAATGAGCAAGAGCTTCACGTTAAACACGAAGCGTTGACCAACCTGCTGATTATGCTATCTGTCTATGCGCCGCACGTTGGTGAGCATCTGCTTGAGCAATTGGGTCTTGATACCTTAACCTTAGACTACCCAACCGTGGATGAAAGTGCGCTGGTACAGGACATGATCACGATGGTGGTACAGGTCAATGGTAAGATGCGTGGTAAGATGGATGTCGCACCAAATAGCGATCCTGAGCAGCTAAAAGAGCAGGCTCGCACTATGGAAAGCGTGGCAAAATTCATCACTGGCGAGATCAAAAAAGAAATCGTCGTTCCTAACAAATTGGTTAACATCGTGGTTGTAGGCTGAGATATCTTGAGCTAAGTATTTTAGGCTTAGTGCTCTAAGCCTTCTTATCATATGAGGATAGCGTTTATGTCATACAAGCATCGAGCTGAGCAGGCGCAACCAGAATCAAGCGCACACAGCCTAGCTAACAAAAAGTCCCATGGCCAAAAACTCGGAGCAGTCTTACTTGCTACGCTGCCAATGTTCGCCGTGGTAGGTGCAGCAGCTACTCTTAGCGGCTGCGGCTTTCAGCTACGTGGCTACGACTCAGCGATGCTGCTTGACGTCGAAAAAACAGCGGTCATTATCGAAGATAATCGCACCTCATTCCCGCTGAAACTACCATTGACGCGGCGCCTAAAGACGTTAGGTGTCGATGTTATTGGTAATATGAGCTCGGAAGAAGTTGCTCGTAATAACCAACAAGCAGGGGCTGAGACTATTGCCGCTATCGATATCCGTAATGTACGTTTTAAACGTTACGAATTGGTTGGCGTATTAACAGAGATTCGCTTGGTACTATCAGCAGATGTCAGCTATCAAACGATGGAAAATGGTAAGCCTGTAACACTGAGCAATCCCATTCAAGTCGAGCGAAGCTATCAGTACAACGAAGCCTCTGTCAGTACTGACGATCAGCAAGGCGATCAGACTCGCGATTGGCTCTATGATACTTTAGCTCGCCGTATCACTGACCAGTACGTTGCTATCTCGCTTCCAAAAGTCGCACCTGCTTCCAAACAGTCTATACAGATGAATAAAGGCGTGACACCAACCGTTGTCGTCGTACCACAACCGGAATAGTTAGTCGTTCTGATTATCAAACGATACCATTTCTAGAAGTATGAGTAGCAAACTAAGCGAGCGTAAGTACTACATTGAATAGACTAAGCTAGCTTGACACTGCTGATCATATTTTAGAACTGGTATTACATGCTCATCAACCTGTGTAACACCACGCTATGCAAGATACTTTCATAAAAGCCTACCCAAAACTACTGCAGCCTTCCGTTGCGGTAGCGGGTTTGTGGCTGGCGCACGGTGACGAGCCACTGCTGAGTCAATGGTTGATAGATGCGCTGCACCCACACTGGCGCGCACAGAATTACGCAATCAAACGTATAGAGCTGATTTCTGTCAAGAGCTGGCAAGAAGTACTGTCCGAGCTTGGCAGCCAGTCTCTATTTGATGATGCCAGTGCCTTAATCGTGACGGGGAACCATAAACCCGACAAAGCAGTTATCGCTGAATTGGAACGTTTTGCGGTCGAGGCGCAAGCGGGCACACACGGTCATAGTGTGTTGTGGCTCACACCTAAGCAAGACAAACGCAGCCAGAGCAGCAAATGGTTTGCTCCTTTTGCGCAATATGGCAATGTCATTGATTGCAATTTATACAATGAGCAGCAGCGCCAACAGCTACTACGAATACAAGCTCAGAAGTTTGGCTTACGACTGTCTCAAGAGGCGTGGCAGCTACTCATGTCACACACTGAGCATCATTTGCTAAGTGCTTATCAAACCCTATGGCGGCTGTCCTATTTGTTTGCACCGCAGCTAGTTGCTAATGACAGTACTGGTGAAAATAGTGCTACTGACAACAGTACCGAACAATCTAATAGCTTTTCACAACCTGTGAATAATGTGGCATTGGATATTGCAGACCTACAAGCAGCATTGGTCAGCGACGCGCAGTTTAGCGTGTTTGATTTGTCTGATGCAATGCTCGCGGGCAATAGTACGCAGGTAGCCAAAATCATGTTTCAGCTAAAGTCGACCGATGAGCCCACTACTTTAGTACTCTGGGCTATTAGCAAAGACATGCGTCAAATTATCCAACTTATGGACGGTCAAGACCCTCAAGCATTAGGCATTTGGCGTAGTAAGCAAGGGTTATACCAACAAGCCTGCCGCCGTCAGTCAAAACAACAAACGAGCGAATGGCCTGCACTGCTTTACCGCTGTGACCAAGCCATCAAAGGACTTATACGCCAGCCAGCATGGGAGCTATTATTACAAGCAGCACTAGAGCTTGCAGGTAAGCGTTTATTTGCTATGCGCTAAGACTAGCCTGTCACCACCTTTTATTGTTGCGCTTAGCCACGAGTTATCCATCTCTTCTCTTACTGATTTATACGTTTTTCTTACTGGTTTATACATTTAAACGCTATAAATCTAGATTCTACTACCCTATCTTGTTCTCCTATAATCTCTGTTTTATTGATTTTTAGTAAGCATTCCTTTTCTGTACCTGTCTCTATTCTTGGCTACCTTAACCTTTCGTAAACTAATTTCCATTCCCTTTTGTAGGTGAAGTCTCTACTATATCTACACTTGATTTAATTGTGATTGGATTGTTGTCATGCGCAAAATAAGCAAAAAGTCTGCTATAAAATGGGGTGTCATTGCCTTAATTATCGTAGCATTAGGGGCTTTGGCCTATACTTTTTTAAAACCAGAAGAAACCACACCTAACTACCTAACCGCAACCGTTGAAGTCGGTGATATTGAAAACAATGTCATGGCGTCCGGTAAGGTAAAAGCGTTAAATACCGTCGATGTAGGGGCACAGGTATCTGGTGAAGTAAAACGCCTGTACGTTGAAGTCGGTGACGAAGTCAAACAAGGCGATTTGATTGCGCAGATTGATCAAGTGACTCAGAAGAACAGCCTGAGCAATGAACAAGCCAGTCTTGAACAAAGCGAAGCCGCGCTACAAAGTGCGCAAGCAGAATCGTTGAGCAAACAAGCCAGTCTAAAAAGTGCCTATGCTGATCTTGCCAGCCGTCAGTCTGAGCTCAAACAGGCACAGTCTGATTTTGCGCGTTTGCAAGACTTAGTCGCTATCGACGCTATCTCGCAGCAAGAATATGATACGCAAGCGACCAGTGTCGAGACCGCAAAAGCAGCCGTTGCCAATGCACGTGCAGCTATCGATACGGCAAAGGCCGCGATTGCGACTACCGAAGCCAATATCAACAGTCAGCAAGCGGCGTTACGCAAATCTCGAACCAACGTTAGTACTGCTGAAGAAGATTTGAGCTATACCACGATTCGCGCCCCGATATCAGGTACTGTCGTTTCTATTACCACTGAGCAAGGCACTACGGTTAACGCCAACCAAACGGCGCCAACACTAGTGACACTAGCAGATTTATCGACCGTACGTATCAACGCGCAAATCTCCGAAGCTGACGTTATTAACGTCAATGCTGGTATGCCCGCTTATTTCAATATCATTGGTAATCCAGATCAGCAGTATGATGCGACGTTGACTGCTATCGAGCCTGCCCCAGAGCAAATCAGTAGTACCAGCTCGACAGACGCTGCTATCTATTATGTCGGCTACGTAGAAGTACCAAACCCTGACCGCTTGTTCCGAATTGATATGACCGCGCAGATTTATATCATTGTCAATGAAGCCAAAAACGCCTTATTAGTACCGTCAACAGTGATACAAGAAAAACGCTCTAAAGGTAAAGAAAAAGGCAAAGCGGCCACTGGCAAGTTTGTACGTGTATTAAAAGAGGATGGAACTGTAGAAGAGCGTACCGTAGAAGTCGGTATCGATAACCGAGTAAACGCACAAATCTTAAGTGGTTTGAAAGAAGGGGAAGAAGTAATCATCAGTGAAGAAAGCGGTAAGAAATCAGGTAGCGGCCGTATCCCTGGTGGACCTCGAATGTAACTTGTTCTTTGACTATGTTGGATAAAAAAGGGCTTGTTAAATATCGCAGCCCTTTCATAACAACACCATAACGCTTATTAGCCTTTATTAAAGACACTGCTATGACTATATCTCAATCTCCTAAACCGTCGACTGAAGATAGCTCTGAAAGTAGCACGGCTCAAAACTTAGGGTCACACACTTCTGCTAACCCTTCAAACAGCTCAGATAACTTAGATAATCGGGCAAAAACCAATACCGTTAACCACCCTGTACCAGGCAAGCCCATTATGGAGTTGTCTGGCATTATCAGAGAGTTCCCTGCTGGTGAGCAAACCATTCGAGTGTTACATGATATCAATCTGACGATTCACCAAGGTGAGATGGTTGCCATCATTGGACAGTCAGGCTCTGGTAAGTCCACCTTGATGAATATCTTAGGTTGTTTAGATCAAGCCACGGCTGGCGATTATAAGATTTATGGTCAATCCGCCCGTAAGCTCGATGCCGATCAATTGGCTGAGCTGCGCCGTGAGCACTTTGGTTTTATTTTTCAGCGCTATCATTTGCTTGGTGATATCAGTGCCAAAGACAACGTCGCTGTCCCTGCCGTGTATGCGGGCATGGATACCGAAGCACGCACCAATCGTGCTGAGAAGCTACTAACTGACCTTGGCCTTGGCAATAAGGTCAATAACCGTCCCAATCAGCTCTCAGGTGGACAGCAACAGCGCGTTTCTGTTGCTCGTGCACTGATGAATGGTGGTGACGTGATCTTGGCCGATGAGCCAACTGGTGCCCTAGACAGTAAGTCTGGCGAAGACGTCATGGCAATTTTGCATGACCTCAGTGCACAAGGTCATACCATTATCATGGTCACTCATGATCCAAAGCTAGCGGCGCAAGCGGAGCGTGTGATTGAGCTAAAAGACGGCTATATCATCGCTGATTATCAAACTGAGCATTATAAGCACACAGACAAAAAACCAGAGTCTATCCTGGGTGAACACCGTAAAAGTGCCTTTGGTAGCTTTATCGATCGACTGATTGAAGCATTTAAAATGTCTTTGCTTGCCATGCGCGCGCATAAGATGCGTACCCTACTGACTATGCTCGGCATTATCATCGGTATCGCTGCGGTTGTATCTATCGTAGGTCTTGGACAAGGCTCTCAGCAGCAAATCCTCGCTAATATTAGCTCGTTAGGTACTAATACCATTACCGTCAATGATGGCTACCCTAGAGGCGACCCTAGACGCCGCTATAACGATGACAACTTGACACCAGAAGATGCAGAAGCGGTCGGTAACCAGCCCTATATTATCAGCGTTAGCCCTCAGGTAAATGCCAACTCTAGCGTGCGCTATCGTAGTATACAAGAGGACGCTACCGTCAACGGCGTTGGTGAAGACTATCTAACCGTCACTGGTGAGACATTGGCATTGGGCCAAGGATTTGATGCGAAGAGCATCAATTTACGTAGCCAAGATATTATTATTGATAATAATGCCAAAGAAACCTTCTTTTCAGAGGTCGACAACCCGGTCGGCGAGGTTATCTTGATTGGTAGTGTTCCTGGTCGCGTGATTGGTGTGCTTGAGGAAAGCGACGGTGGCTTTGGTCAAGATGTTACGACACCCACTATCTATATGCCTTATACGACGGTGATGTCGCGTGTCACTGGTAGCACCAATATTGACCGCTTTATAGCCTTACTAGACGACAGTATCTCCTCAAGTGCTGCTGAATCTGCCATCTCTGACTTGATAGAGAGTCGCCATGGCAAAGATGACTTTGAGTTGCGCAATTCAGACTCTATCCGGCAAACCATCGAGTCGACAACAGGCACGATGACCCTGCTTATTTCATCGGTCGCGGTTATTTCGTTGATCGTCGGCGGTATTGGAGTAATGAATATCATGCTGGTCTCTGTCACTGAACGCACTAATGAGATTGGCGTGCGCATGGCAGTGGGCGCGCGTCAGAGCGATATTATGCAGCAGTTCCTCATCGAGGCCGTTTTGGTCTGTATCTTAGGGGGACTAATTGGTATTGGGCTGGCCTTTGCCATTGGAGAACTGATTAATAGTGTGGGCGGTGATAATTTCAAAGTTATCTATTCATCAACCTCTATCATTGCCGCTTTTGTTTGTTCGACGTTAATTGGCGTAGTATTTGGATTCTTGCCAGCACGTAATGCTGCCAAACTAGATCCTGTTGAAGCACTTTCTCGAGACTAATAATCAATTATTGGCTCGCTTTGGCCGAAAATAGAGCAGTCAATATCGATATAATGATGAAAATTTAAATAAACTGGAATAAATTGGCAATTTTATAAGAGAATTACACTTTTTTTATCATGTGGGGTTGTAATTGTCATAATAATATATATAATGTGCTCTCACGTTTAGGGATACAAACACTTTAAACGTTAGGGCTGTTAGCTCAGTTGGTAGAGCAGTTGACTTTTAATCAATTGGTCCCGCGTTCGAGTCGCGGACAGCCCACCATATTTAGTTTAATCTTTATTAATCGTTCTGCCCTATCCGGTAGTAGACTAATAAAGATAAGTTTAAAAGACATCGTTAAGATGTTTAGTTTTAGAAATTTCTTTAGTTAGAATTTTCTCTTGCAGAGTTAAAAAGCATTGCTTTTTTATATACTCTTCAGGGCTGTTAGCTCAGTTGGTAGAGCAGTTGACTTTTAATCAATTGGTCCCGCGTTCGAGTCGCGGACAGCCCACCATATTTAGAAAGCCCAGTTACTATCTTAGTAATTGGGCTTTTTTTCGTCTGGGCTTTTTAAACGTTGTTTTTTAGCTATTAGTTTCTTAGCTTTTATATACCTCTATTTATTATGCTTGCGTTTAAACAGTCTAAAGTTATCTTTCTTGCGCCATAGTAGTTTATGTCTGATCGTATCTTTGATGGTACGTGGGTGCTTAGGAGCATGAGCAATAAACTCGTCAAACTCCGCCTCACTCATCGCCAACTCTCGACCATGTGCCATCATCACCATTGACGGTTGCAATGCTCTGATTTTTTTTAGCGACTGGACATAATCTTTAGGATAATAAACAGGAAATGGCGCTACGAACTTGTGACGCAATTTAATGATTAAATCAGCGGTGTATACTTCGCGACTGGGCAGATGGAACAAAGACAAATCACGATCTGTATGACCTGGTGTCTCTAGTACTTGCCATTCATCAAAATGTGGCACAAGCTCGCCATCTTTGACGGTGATATCCGGTTTCAGACTTGCCGAGTAATATAGGTTTTTAAATGGCCTACCTTGACGTCTGGCTACATAATATCCTAGATGTATATCTACGAAGTGCATCGTGTGCCCGCCAATACCGCTATACCACTGCTTTTTTCTATCTGCTGAGACAATTAGACAGCCCGTCTTTTCTCGAAACTTATTCGCGCCGCCTGCATGATCCGGATGCATGTGCGTGACCACTACTACTTTTAGATCGGTGACGGGTCGTTTTAACGTTGTCTTAATATAGTCCAGCACCATCGGCACATCAGCACGGCAGCAGCCATCTAGCAGCATTATTTTATTTGGATATACTGCTAGATAGCTACTCTGGATATATCCTTCTAAACGTACAATTTCACATAGACTCATTGGTGTTCCCTACCTCATTCGTCGTTATTATTGTGAGGCTTTTGTTCAGTTTTATAGCCAATCTTTAGTATAGCGCCCGTCACGATAAATAAAACGACTTTGAGTGAACGCTTGTGACTATATACAAAGGCTAGGCGGTATACAGAGACAATGCGACTAACAACTAACTATGCACAACTGACTGTTAATAACCGCCTATATAATTCTACCCATGATAAATCTCACCTTATTAACAAAAAGCAAAAACCCAGCGCTTAGGCTGGGTTTGAGGAAAAACTTAGTATCTTATTTAGTATTTTGGATAATTCGTAAATTACCTACTTATCGACTATGCAAGATCACGAACCTTTGGCTCACGTTCCCATAGACGAGACTTAGCATTGCTGATAAAGGCATCTAGCTCAGCTAAGGGAGTGACAAATTCATCTTTTTCAACCGGCAGTTTACTTAGGATAAATTCATCAGTCGCACCGCAATAGGCGATAGCTTTGCAATGATTGTACGCATCGTTAAACCAATCTAATGCTGAGCTATCTTTTGCGAGCTTTTTAGCTTGGTCAGGCATGATGATACTAACGACGGCATCAAACATCACTGATGGACCACCAGCGAGGCGCTCATCAGCTTGTATGCGTGTACCATCATCCAATACGACTTCTTTATTAGGCGCTACGATTTTGACACTAGCACCCTGCGCTTTGGCAGCATCTTCGAATTTTTTAACTTCACTACTATTAGAACCTTCTGCAACCAAGATACCAATCATGCGACCTTTTAAGCTATCAGGCGTTAGGCCAATAGTTTGTACCGCTTTAGAGGTTCCCAAGTCTTGGACAGGTGCAGCCGCATCCGCTGGCTCTGGTAGCTCCATACCCAATGCCGTTGCTACGCGATTGGCCAAGTCTTCATCGATATGAATCAAATGGCTAAGCATACGCGTACGTACATGGGCTGTGTCTACTTTACCTAGCTCAAACGCATAAGCGGTTGCGATATGTGCTTGTTCAGTTGCTGTCTGACTACGGTAGAACATACGTGGCTGGCTATAATGATCTGCAAAGCTCTCGTCACGTACGCGACCTTTTACGCCATCATCTAATTGCTCATGGAATGAGTTAAAACCACGTTTAGCGCTTTCACGAGGACGAGTTGGATCTAGGCTTTGTGGCTCATAGAGTACACGCGTCTTAGGCACTTGCATCTGCATATGACCATCTTGCTGATTGTTAGCAAACGGACATTTTGGTGCATTGATAGGAATCTGAGCAAAGTTTGGCGAGCCTAGACGTGATAGCTGAGTGTCCAAATAACTGAACAGACGACCTTGTAATAATGGGTCATTACTAAAGTCAACACCCGGTGGCAGATGCGATGGGCAGAATGCTACCTGCTCAGTCTCTGCAAAGAAATTATCTGGATAACGATTCAGCACCATTTTACCGACGACTTTCACTGGCACCAACTCTTCTGGAATCAGCTTGGTCGCATCAAGATGGTCAAATGGGAACTCATTGGCTTCTTCTTCAGTAAATAACTGTACGCCAAACTCCCACTCAGGATAGTCACCATTATTGATTGACTCAAATAAATCACGACGATGATAATCAGGGTCAGCACCTGAGATTTTTACTGCTTCATCCCACGTGGTTGACTGCACGCCCAGCACTGGCTTCCAATGGAAACGGACAAAAGTGCTCTTGCCATCTTTATTGATTAAGCGATAGCTGTGAATACCAAAGCCTTCCATCATGCGCAAGCTGCGTGGCAGAGCACGATCACTCATCAGCCAAATTAGATTATGCATGGTTTCAGGGCTTAGTGAGACAAAATCCCAAAACGTATCATGGGCAGAGGCCGCTTGCGGGAAACCACGATCTGGTTCTGGTTTTACCGCATGAATCAAATCTGGAAACTTCATCGCGTCTTGGATAAAGAAGATTGGCATGTTATTACCAACGATATCCCAGTTACCTTCTTCTGTATACATTTTCACAGCAAAACCGCGTACATCACGTGGCGTATCTTTTGAACCTTTGTTACCCGCTACCGTTGAAAAGCGAGTAAATAGTGGCGTTTGCTTACCTGTTTCGGTCAATACTTTAGCAGTTGTATATTCTTCTAGTGACTCTGTTAGCTCAAAATAACCGTGTGCTGCGCTACCACGAGCATGGACGATACGCTCAGGGATACGCTCATGGTCAAAGTGATTGATTTTTTCACGTAATACAAAATCCTCTAACAGCGTTGGCCCACGTGAGCCTGCTTTTAGAGAGTTTTGGTTATCAGCGATGGCCACACCTTGTTGCGTAGTTAATACTTTGGTGTCGTCACCTGCGCGCTGATGGGTTTCACCACCATTGCCACGTTCCGTATTCATGTCTTTGGCGGGGTCAGTATGATCGATATTATTATTCATAAAAAGTCCTAGCTAATAGATTGAGAGTGCTCTTTTAAATCACTAAAAGAGTGCCTACACAGGTTTGATATCCTTTGAGATAGTGGTGACTTCATCTGTCATTTATTTATCTGTGTTTTCAGCATTGCTTAACGTTAAATTGATATCGCACTAAAATTCGTAAAGGAATAATAGGCTTAGGAGTTATACTACCCAAAAAATAAGTCAAATATAGTTGCGTATATAGTAAACCTTGTTGATGTTTGGTTAAGGTCTATAGACGCTATAAACCAGCAGCTTTAGTTGGTCTTAAAGGCGCATAAACGTTAACAATAGAATCTTGTAATGTAGTTATTCTTTAAGGTATGCTTTTTATGAAGTACCAGAGACTATTGATAAATAAATTGGCAGGGTTTTAGCCTTATATTTATCTTCTTTATATCTTTGGATTCAAATAATTTCGATACAAGAAAACCGAGCGTAAGCTATACATTAGTATAGTTAGCGAGGATGACGATGTAACGGATTTATATGGATTTGATGATGCGACTATTTTTTATATAACTATAAGGCTACCTACCATGTTACCAACTCTAAGCTCCCCGACTAAAAAACCTTATCACTCGTTGCTAGTAGGCGCGTCAATGGGTCTAATGGCATTAACGTTCAGTCAAACAGCTGCTGCTATCACGACCAAAAACGTGACCTATACGGTCGATGATAAAGCGTACGAAGGCTATTACGCAAAAGCGGACAAAGCTAATGCACCTTTTATCTTATTGATTCATGATTGGGATGGTCTAACTGACTATGAGCGCAAACGTGCTGATATGTTAGCGGCTGAAGGCTACAACGTATTGGCGGCCGATATGTTTGGACAAGACATTCGCCCTACTTCTATCGAAGAAAACAAACGCCTAACTGGGGAGCTATATGATGATCGTAATAAAATGCGCCGCATATTGGCAGGGGCATTAACGGCAGGACAGCTACAAGGCAATGATGTGCGCAAAGGCACGACTATGGGCTACTGTTTCGGTGGTACAGTCGCGTTAGAGCTAGCACGCTCAGGTTTTGAGCAAAAAGCCTTTGTACCCTTCCACGGTGCCTTCGATATTCCAACCGGTCAAAGTTATGACAAAACTACGGGAGAAATCCTAGTATTCCACGGCTCTGCTGACCAATCTGTCTCGTTAGAGAGCTTTGCGACTTTGGGCAAGACATTAGAAGCGGCCAAGGTACCTCATGAGATGGTGACCTATAGCGGCGCGCCACATGCTTTTAGTGTATTTGGCAGCGATAGATATGATGCTCGCGCCGATGAGCGCTCTTGGAAACGCTACTTGGACTTTTTAGCAGAAGAATATAAATAATCCAGCGGCACAAGTTGAATAAGTAAGAATATAAGCAAGCCCAAACAAAAAGACACCTCAATAAGATCTTATAACGATCCATTGAGGTGTTTTTTTTATGCAACCTTAAGCATTCAACTTTTTTGAAATACTAATAGTTGATTATTGGCAGGCATCGCATAAGTTTTGCATAGTAGTAGATGATGCGCGGTTGCCAAGCTTACAATATCTTCTTTATCACGAATACCACTGTCAGGATTACCTGCTCTCAACATCCTATCAAATCGTTGATTGCCCTCACTGGTATATTTACCATGCTCATTAAAAGGGCCATATACAATCAGCTTACCGTCAACAGGTAGCGCCTCACCAGCCAATGCAAATAACCGCTCTACCAAAGCCCAGCTAATAATATGCAAAGTATTGGCCGTAAATATCACATCGTAAGGTTTGTCTACATGACTGCTATTTAAATGACCACTATCTGAATGACTACTAACAGGTACTGAGTCATGCGCCAAATCAAACGCTAATGGCGAATATAGATTGGGCGCAGGATAAGCATTATGCCAAGCGACTATATGGCGGTGATTACCAGTGACATCACTCGTTTGCCACTGTACCTCAGGCAGATTAAGCGCAAAATAAACACTATGCTGACCTGTCCCAGAGCCAATCTCTAATACATGATTAAAGCCTTGTAGCTCTGTTTGGAGTACTTCTAGAATAGGCTGTTTATTATTCTCACACGCTTGAGAAAACGGCAATGCAGCGATGTCCACTTTACTCTTCAGATTATCGTCATGCATCACTATCCTCCCAGACCGTCTATTGTGCTCTCAATATTGATAGCAGTAGATTAACAAGCACTGCCTAAGACTAACCTAGTGGCCGCCAAACAACTTACTACTAGTAAATACCTGCCTCTACCCCAGCAGCCAACGTCATAGCAAGCTCTTCTACTTGCTCAGCAAAGCTATCTTGCCAATCGCCTTGTAGTATCAGCGCCTCTTGAATCCATGACCAACGTAGCCCCGTCGTAATCGTTTTGAGCGCAAACTTGGTACCTGTACCATCATGCCCTGCGCGTATATATACCGCAAACGGCATGCCCTGCTTCTTCTCTAATATAGGATAGTAGCAACGATCAAAAAAGTCCTTGGTCAGCCCTGCCATATACGCCAGATTTTCAGTCGTACCTAGCAGTAACGCATCAGCAGCCAATACATCCTCAGGCTGCGTATCCTGCGGTGATTTCAAAATGACAGTAATATCTATATCAGGATGATTGGCACCGTCATAAGCTGCCTGCGCCAATTTTTGAGTATTAGGCGATGGCGCATGAGCGACGATGAGTAACGTCTTAGTAGACATATTAGGCTTCTATGCCATTGTTAAACACTAAGTTTTGAGTAATCTCAGGATCCAAGCTATTGCCTACTGGGCAGGTCAACGCAGTTTTATAAAATCGCTTTAAGGTACTCTCGTCCAATGCTTTTGAAAAATTGACCACGACATGTATTTCACTCACACGCCTTGGTTTGGCAGCCATGACTTTGGTAACTTCTGCGGTCGTACCTGAGATATCGATGTCCATCGCTTCGGCTTTGATACCAATAATCGTTAAGATACAACAGCCCAAACTGGTCGCTAGCAAATCAGTCGGAGAAAACGCTTCGCCCTTGCCATGATTGTCCGTTGGCGCATCAGTAATGATTTGGTTGTTAGACTGTAGATGAATGGCTTGGGTGCGTAAATTGCCTTGGTAGGTTACTTTTGAGGTGGTCATAATCTTACCTTAGTTTATTAAACTAGCTGCCTGAGAAATAAAGATGCTGTGATAGTTATTTGATAGATGCTAAGATAGCGAGCATTTGTGCAAACATTAGTTCTGTAAAGGAAATTGTAATATGTATGTGTATGAGCTCTCAGAATACCAAGTTTATCAATTAAAATCGATAGACCCAGCATTAGGTGGTAACTGGAAAACCATTCTTATCAGTATTTTGCCGCAGCTCGATATACCCAGTCGTAAAAGTGTGTACGAAAAAATATTATCAAAAAGGAACATTAGCCCAAATTTTACTTATATTATTCCAGATGATTTGAGAAGTTTGTTATCTAAAACAGCAATTCGTCATCGAGAGCTAAAAGCAATTGCTATACAGATGTTGAAATTTATTGAGTCCAAGCCGGATTCATATGATGCTATTGAACTTGCTGATAAAGTAGAGGCGATGATCGATTATCTTAACCGTATTGATATAGGTGATCATATTTTAGACCAAAAAAGTCGTGAAAGTATAAAAAAAGCATTTTTGTACGATTTAGCATTTTGGATCGATAATGTAAATCTTATAGTACAACCTGGTATAAGGCACTTAAATACTGATATCGTAAAAACATACTTTAAAGAAGTATTTATTAAGCAAAAGATTCAGGGGCGAGACTTTCGCGCATGGGATTCTACTGATATAGACTTTCAGGAACAAGACAAATTACCTGATATTATAAAAAGAGAGGCAAAGCGTAAAAAGTTCTTTGTCATTGAAAGTGAGCGTTACTGGTTTTTAATAGGTATTGCCGACAAATCAAGACAAAATCCTTATTCTATTAAACGTTTTTTACATGAAGATGGCGGTAGTAATGATTTATTTGTATATCTGACACACGTTGTCATTAGAAAAGAGCTTATAGATGAAGAACGTTATATACGACACGTTAAATACTGTACAAGTCGACTATACACTTTGGATGCTGGTGTATCAGACACAATCATCAAATTTATAGCAGAAGCACAACATCTCTGTAAGACACAAATTATACCTCTACTCAAAAAAGAATTGAAAAAAGACGGCGAAGAGACAGAGTATCATATCAGTAAGCGTATGAATGACTATGAGCACCAAATCACAATTTCGATTTTGAATAAATTACCTAATATAATTAATAATGCAGTCACTGATAGTGATGATCGATACTATTTATTTTATTATTTGACTAAAATTTTTAATAAACTTATAGATAATCTCCAAAACTTTCAATTAAGACCTATCGCTACATACTCTTCTAATGTAGAAATTATGATTGCCAGGCTAATTAGCTTCAAATATTTTCTAGATACGATTTATGATTCATTAGAGGATAAAAAATTTGAGATTAAAAATTTCACTAATGCTTCTAAAGAAATAATTGCAATTGTTAAGGAAGCTTTCGATAGTACTGAACAGAACCTGATAAAGTTGAATCAATTAGAAGAAAAATTAAAATTTTATCTTGAAACTAAGGAAAATGGTAGTATTTGGCAAAAAATAAAGGTCGGTTTCCCACCAAATTATACTTTAGAAGATGTGGAACATTCAAAAAATGAAGCGAAAAATGAGTTTTTTCTGTCCATAATAAATTTAGCTAAAAAACATAATGATAATATTGTTTACGTAGAATTTGACTGCAATGAAATCTTAAATGAATACTATCGTCACTATGCCATTGCTAATGAAAAAATGGCAATAGCACGACTACCAAAAGTACTACGATTACCTGAAGATAAGAAAACATTTAATATTCAAAAGACTAACGAAGCAATTCATCACAACGTATTTATATTCGACAAGAAACATGTATCGTGATCTGTTGTTTTATATATTTTCTAGACAAATTTTTCGTATAAGAGTCTTATTTGACTATCATAGGGAAAGTTCATGAACTCAATTACTAGTAGCTTTTCAGCACCAATCTACAGACGAAGAAAATCCCCCATCGCATGAGCGTTTGGGCTTTATCTAGAATAGAGAGCTGACGAACGAGAAGAGCACCATTAAGGCAAAGCATTGCTCTACTAGGCAGCACAAGAGCTATCTACAGGCATATCCTTCCGTCTTGCGCTACGGATGACTGTCTCCCAGACAGTCGTTACTCCTTACTCACCTTTAAACAGGATTTGCTGCGTAGGTAATTAGGAATAAAAGATAGACGCAAAGAAAATCCCCCGACAAGCTAATGTCGGGGGATTTATCTAGAATAGAGAGCTGACGATGACCTACTCTCACATGGGCGAACCACACTACCATTGGCGCAACGATGTTTCACTTCTGAGTTCGGGAAGGGATCAGGTGGGGCCATCGCGCTATTGTCGTCAGCAAAGGGGGTTAGATATGAGTCTGTTATTGTTTTTATTGACATCAAGTTTAAGCTAGTTGTCGATCAACTTGTAACCTAACTGAATCAAGGTCAAAGGTGATATCGAAATGTTCTGTCTGTGACAGATAATTAGACAATACAAACCACTTGGGTGTTGTATGGTCAAGCCAAACGAGCAATTAGTACAGGTTAGCTACACGCATCGCTGCGCTTCCACACCCTGCCTATCAACGTCCTAGTCTTGAACGGCTCTTTAGGGAAAT
>NZ_CAJHBO010000002.1 GCF_904846645.1 Psychrobacter sp. Pi2-1 | reverse complement strand
GCTGTCTTAAATGATAATTTTTATAGTTAATAATCTTTCCGAAAAGAAAAGATAGTCAACTTTATTTTTTAGCATTCTGAATCAGCAAAAATCCACACAAGTTGTTCTTTAGTTATGCTTTTAAATAGTCTCAATCACTGTCGTCCAGTCATCGATATATAGGGTATTACTTACGCTATTCGCCTTTTCCCGTTGCCGGTTAAGCTATCTAGCGAGCCGACTATCTTATCATAATGATTTGAATTGTCAAGCTTTTTTATAATTTCGTTTCGCCAGGTTAACCGCGTTATTAATATGTAATTTACATATCAGTTGCCGCTAGTCCGTCTGATGAGGGCGTATTATAGAGGGTTTAATTTTTGTGTCAACCTGTTTTATTAATGTTTTTAATCTTATTTTAGTAGATGAATAAATCTGTATTTTTTTCAATGGGTTATAAAATTGAGGTTCTCTACTTTCTTTAATACTAGTGCGCAATGCGATTTAATTCACCAATTTTCAATAAAGATAAGCTTGTTTGATCTTCATAACTCGACTTATTTACCCTGTCATTTTTGAGTATTTTCCTTAAACAAATTATCTATTACATTTTTGAATGTTGATATTCACATGATTAGCACTATATAGAAGCTAAGTTATTCGGGGTTATATGACGCTTTCAATATATTGTCCTATATAGTGCAGTATCTGATACTACCTTTATCGTAAGATATGGCTGTTATATTAGTCGTCGCGCAATCCCTTGATATCTAGTGTTGAGAGACGGTTTTTGCTATAATAGGTATTTTGCTGCATTACTTATATATGTTGGCTGTTATATTACTTCTATAGCGAAATGCGTTTTGCTGCAATGCTACTGATTAACTGGCTTAGAGCCTTATATCAGCTCTAGCATATATAGTCATAGTAAGACTCTAGGTAATGCATCCCTTTCACAACATATCACGATGATTAGATATAATTGATGTGGTCTCACGGTTATATGATTGATGGTTGCAATCATCACTGCCAACGGACCCAATAATAGGCGAATAGATTATGGTAGCGATTACTTTACCCGATGGTAGTGTAAAAGACTTTGAAGGTCATACAACAGTCATGGAAGTGGCACAAAGTATTGGGACAGGACTCGCTAAAGCGACGGTTGCTGGACGTGTAAATGGTCATCTGGTAGATGCATATGATCCTATCGTCGCTGATGCCAATGTTGAAATCGTAACGCCAAAAGACGACGACGGTGTCGATATTATTCGTCACTCATGCGCCCACCTATTAGGTCATGCTGTTAAGCAGCTCTACCCTGATGTAAAAATGGTAATTGGTCCTGTTATTGATGATGGTTTTTATTACGATATCTTTAGTGAAACGCCATTTACGCCTGAGCATATGGAAGCGATTGAAAAACGCATGATGGAGCTGATCAAGCAAGATTATGACGTTATTAAAAAAATGACGCCACGTGCCGAAGCGATTGAGATATTTGAATCACGTAATGAAGACTATAAGTTAAAGCTTATCAATGATATGCCAGGTGAAGAAGCCTTTGGCTTGTATCATCACCAAGAATACGTCGATATGTGCCGTGGCCCGCATGTGCCAAACACGCGCTTTTTGAAAGTATTTAAACTGACCAAAATGTCAGGTGCTTACTGGCGTGGCGATGCCAAAAACGAGCAGTTGCAGCGTATCTATGGTACTGCGTGGGCTGATAAGAAACAGTTAAAAGCGTATATCCAGCGTATTGAAGAAGCAGAAAAACGTGACCATCGTAAAATTGGTAAAGCGCTGAACCTATTTCATATGCAAGAGCAAGCACCAGGTATGGTGTTCTGGCATGCTAATGGTTGGACGATTTATCAAGTACTTGAGCAATATATGCGTAAAGTACAATACGATAATGGCTACGAGGAGATTAAAACTCCTCAAATCGTTGATCGCAGTTTGTGGGAGCGCTCAGGACATTGGGGCAACTATGCAACCAATATGTTCACGACTTCTAGTGAAAACCGTGATTATGCGGTAAAACCAATGAACTGCCCTTGTCACGTGCAAGTGTTTAATCAAGGTCTAAAATCTTACCGTGACTTGCCACTGCGTATGGCTGAGTTTGGTTCTTGTCATCGTAATGAGCCATCAGGTTCATTGCATGGTTTGATGCGTGTACGTGGTTTTACTCAAGATGACGCCCATATCTTCTGTACGCAGGCACAGATTCAACAAGAAGTTGCTGACTTTATTAAGCTGACTCTTGCTGTCTATGAAGATTTTGGCTTTGACAATATTATTATGAAGCTTTCTACTCGCCCTGAAAAACGCGTTGGTAGTGATGAGTCTTGGGATTTTGCAGAAAAAGCGCTAGCAGATGCGCTTGATAGTTCAGGGCTAGACTGGGATTACTTACCTGGTGAAGGTGCATTCTATGGTCCAAAGATTGAGTTTAGTCTAAAGGATTCATTAGGACGTATTTGGCAGTGCGGTACTATTCAGGTTGATCCAAACATGCCTGAGCGTCTCGATGCAGAATTCGTCAATGAGCAGAACGATCGTGAAGTACCTATTATGTTGCACCGTGCAATCTTAGGTTCGTTCGAGCGTTTCATCGGTATTTTGATCGAAAACTATGCTGGTTGGATGCCAGTGTGGCTAGCACCGCAGCAAGTTGTGGTCATGAACATCACTGATAAACAAGCTGATGCATGTGAAAACGTAGTTAGCGAGCTCAAAAATGCAGGTTTGCGCGCTATTAGCGACTTGCGTAACGAAAAGATTGGATTTAAGATACGAGAGAAAACATTAGAACGTATTCCCTATATGCTAGTATTAGGGGATAAAGAAGTCGAATCGGGCAGTGTCAACGTCCGAACTCGCGAAGGTGAGAACCTTGGCGTGATGAGTGTTTCTGAATTTATTACATTAGTACAGACCGCTGTCAGTAAAAAAGGCCGACAGACCCCAAAAACAGATGAGGAGTAATACCTATTAAACAGTCCAACCGTTTGAACATCAACGAAGATATCAATGTCAAAGAAGTCCGTCTCGTTAAAGAAGATGGCGAGCAAATGGGCGTGGTTGATATCGCAACCGCGATGAAAGCGGCACGTGATGAAAATCTAGATTTGGTTGAATTAGTTCCTGAAGCTAAACCGCCAGTATGTAAGATCATGGATTATAAGCATTTCCTCTATGATCAAAAGCAAAAGGCTAAAGAAGCTAAGAAAAACCAAAAGCAGACTCAGCTTAAAGAGATGAAGCTACGTCCTAGTACCGAAGAGGCCGATTATCAGGTTAAACTGAGAAAAATCGTGAGCTTCTTGGAAGATCAAGACAAAGTTAAAATTAGCATCCGTTTCCGCGGACGTGAAATGGCGCACCAAGACATCGGTCGCAAACAACTTGATCGTATCATTGAAGATACTGCTGATATCTCAAACGTCGAACAGTACCCTAAGATGGAAGGTCGTCAGATGGGTATGCTGCTTGGACCCACTAAGAAAAAGTAATCTGTCTATTGGATTGCTTTGAGTGGTGGCTGTTAGTCTATATAGCTATTTATAACTCTAACCATCAATATGCTGCGGGATATTGATGGTTTTTTATTATGTGGACTCAAAAACCGCAGTAATAGACATAGCTATATTGAACATAAATAGCCTAGCATCATTGACTGACGCTATTTTACAAAATCTACCTTCTCAACTTTCTGATTACACGGTAATCTAAAGGTCTAGTGATATTTACTAGTCAGTACTTAGCAGTAACTAATGATCATGTGATAGAAATTAGTATGAGCTACAGATAACTTATAAGTATATAAAAGCTAAGTGTATAAATAAAAACAATGTATACCACGACTGTCAGAGTCGTTGACAAAAAACACTTCCCTTCTCCGATATTAGAGGATATTTCATGCAAGAATTGACACCACCAGAAAACGCTACAACTCCCAGTATTTCTCTAACAGCACCTGAACCTGTCAAAGAAATACAGAAAAGTGAAGCAGATCAGATGGTCAAATTGGATGAAAGCCAAATTCCTGAGCTCGATGCCAAGGTTGATGCTTTTGTTGATCATGTGCTGACCAACTCTGTGCATAGCGATGAGTTTAGACAGAACGTGCAGTCTATTCATAATCTAGGTACCAAAGAGATTCGTGAATCTGCACAAGTATCTAATCGAATGTTAGATTTGCCCGCAAAAAGTCTCAATGACAGTTTATTCGACAACTCTCCTATTGCCAAATCATTGACGGAACTACGCGGGATTGTTGAAGATTTGGATCCGAGCAAAAAAGAGCTGACCAGCTCACGCAAGCTGTTCGGTCTCATTCCATTCGGCAACAAAGTACAAGATTATTTCCGCCAATATGAATCAGCACAATCACATATCAATGCGGTCGTTACCAGTCTCTATAATGGTAAAGATGAATTGCTCAAAGACAATGCGATGATTGAGCAAGAAAAAGTCAATATGTGGGAGCTGATGCAGTCTATTCGCCAGTATGTCTATGTTGGCAAAAAGATTGATGAACAGCTAGAACAAAAAGTTTATGCGATAGAAGCAACAGATCCAGAAAAAGCTCGCATTATTAAAGAAGAGATGTTGTTTTATGTCCGTCAAAAAAACACTGACTTTTTAACTCAGTTAGCAGTGAATGTACAAGGCTATTTGGCGCTTGATACCATTCGCCGTAATAACTTAGAACTGATTAAAGGTGTCGATCGTGCAACCACGACTACTGTGTCTGCATTACGCACGGCTGTTGTCGTTGCTCAAGCAATGACCAATCAAAAATTGGTATTGGATCAAATCACTGCCTTGAATAAAACGACCAGTAGTTTGATTGAATCAACTTCAGCGATGCTCAAACGTCAGTCAGGTGAGATTCACGAGCAGGCGACCAGCAGTAGCATTGAGCTTGATAAACTGCAAAATGCCTTCAATAATGTCTATGACACGATGGATATGATTAGCAATTACAAAATTGAAGCGCTAGAGAATATGAAGCAAACGGTCAATACACTGACCACTGAAGTAGATAAAGCACAAAAATACTTGGATAAATCAAATCAGACTACGGTATTAGAAGTCTCAAAAGAGTTGGATAATAAAAAGATCACTAACCAATCAAGTAGTGTCGATATCGATATCTGATTTATCCCTATAGCGGTGCCAGAAAACTGACCGCTTCCTGCTACCGAATACACATAAGACAATTGACGCAAGATATTGCGACGTCGTTCGTGTTAAGATAGCCACTATTAATAATTTTAAAAATAGATACGGTAATTTATGAGTTGGAATGATCCAAACGCCTCAAGTGAGGCAAAAAAATATGATAACCCGATTCCTAGTCGTGAGCTGATACTCAGCACGATTAATGAGCATGGGGAAGTCACGCATCAACAGTTGGCAAAAGCCTTTAACATTGATGATCCTGATCAGTTTGATGCTTTGGGCAATCGCCTAAAAGCAATGGCGCGTGACGGCCAAGTGAATCGTGATGGTCGTCCTTATCGCTATCGTACGGTGACTAAGCAAGATATCGTCTCAGGTACAGTGTCTGCACATCCAAAAGGTTTTGGTTTTGTGGTACTAAGTGATATGCCAGATTTGTTTTTACATGAAAAACAAATGCGCTGGGTATTCAATGGCGATACAGTAGCAGCCGTCGGCACCTCGACAGACAATCGCGGACGTACCGAAGGGCGTATCGTTGATGTTGTCGAACGTCGTCAAAACAACTTTATCGGTACACTTGCTCGTGATGAAGACGGCTATTGTGTTGAGCTTGGTAGCCCAAACAATCATCAACCGATTACGGTTACTGATGACAATGTTCAGGCGCTAAATATTAAGCAAGGCGCTCCTGTCAAAGTCGATATCATTGACTGGCCAAACCAGCATGAATTTGCCACTGGAAAAATCACTGAAGTGCTGTCTGATGACAATGATCGTGAATTGATTATTGAGACTACCCTGCTCAACTATGATATTCCATCAGATTTTAGTGAAGCTGCACTTAAGCAAGCTGATGATTATCAAGAGCCAACCGAAAAAGATATAAAAGGTCGCACAGACATACGTCATCTACCGCTTGTCACTATCGATGGCGAAGATGCTCGTGACTTTGATGATGCTGTATTTGCTGAAAAGCGCTCTGGTGGTAACTACCGTGTTGTGGTTGCGATTGCGGATGTCAGCTATTATGTGACACCGAATTCACCACTTGACCAAGATGCCTATGAGCGTGGTACTTCAGTATACTTCCCGCATCGCGTGATTCCGATGTTGCCTGAAGTGTTATCTAACGGTCTATGCTCATTGAACCCTAATCTAGATCGCTTATGTATGGTTGCTGATATCAAGATATCGCGCGCCGGTAAAGTGACTGGATATGAGTTCTATCCATCAGTGATGCACTCACAAGCCCGTCTAACTTATAATCAAGTAAACGATTATCTTGTGAACCCAAATGATAAGAGATTACCTAAATCACTAACAGGTAATAAAGACGTTAAAAAATCTGTTGATACGTTACATCAGCTGTATGAGCTACTACTTAAAAAGCGTGAAGAACGTCATGCAATGGAATTTGAAACGGTTGAAACGTATATCAAGTTCAATGAGAAAGGCGGAATCGAAGCGATTTTACCACGCACTCGTGGCGACTCTCAGAAGCTAATCGAAGAATGTATGTTGCTTGCAAATACTTGTGCTGCAAACTTCGCGCTTAAACATGAGTTACCAGTTTTATATCGTAACCATGATAAGCCTGATAATGAAAAGTCGATGCGTATTCATGAATATGCGAAAAACTTTGGCTTACCATTCCCAGAAGAGAATCCAACGCAAGCGGATTATCAACGCATTATCGAAGCGACTAAAGATAGACCAGATGCCATCAGTATTCATAGCATGCTGCTGCGTTCAATGATGCAAGCAAACTATGCACCTGACAATATTGGTCACTTTGGCTTAGCATATGACGAATATAGCCACTTTACCTCGCCGATTCGCCGTTATCCAGATTTGATGCTGCATCGCGCGATTAAGGCAAAAGTCACCAACAGCCAACAACCTATTATGGACTTTTCTCTTGAAGGTGCTGGTACACAAACATCAGATACAGAACGCCGTGCAGAAAAAGCATCACGTTATGTAGAGTCTTGGCTCAAGTGTCATTATATGACCGATCATGTCGGTGAAGAGTTCGAAGGCGTTGTGACTACGGTTACTAGCTTTGGTTTATTCGTCACATTGACTGACTTATATATCGATGGTTTGGTTCATATTTCAAACGTTGGCGATGACTTCTTTGTCTACGATGAGCAGCAACAGCAGCTTATCGGTAAAGATAAAGGCACGCTATTTGGACTTGGCGATTCGGTTAAAGTGAAGGTTGCGGGTGTCAACATGGACCTGCTACAAATTGATTTTGATTTGAAGGCTAAATTGCAATCTAGTGCCATGAACCAAAGTAAAAAAGGTCAACCGAAGAAAGAGCAGCCTAAGAAAACTCCAGCGAAAAGAAGCAGCAACCGCAGAGGCGCTGCCAAAAAAAGCTAAGCTTAGACTGATGCTTAGGTACTGATGTTGTAATACAATAAAAAAGGCTAACGTAATCGTTAGCCTTTTTTATGCGTTGTATTTTTAAGTTATAGATAGCATAGCTATTTATTGTGCCTATTGCGCATCGTCTAATTGATCTACACGGTCTTGTTCGGCTTGCTGCGCTTGGTCAATTTTACTGGTCGCACTATCTACGATAGCTTTCGGCTGTTGACTAAGTGGCTGGCTAGTAATATCTGTGTCAGAGGTAGCTACTGTAGAATCAGGCTGTTCAGCCTCTACACTACTGGTTGCAATCTCTCTATTTTGTTCGCGACTATTGCCATTGATAATGTTAAAGCCAAGCAATGCCACAATACCAATTATTGCAAAGATAATAACGTGTTTCATTTCCATAAAAAGCCCCGTATTTGAATAACCACCAAATATAGATTCTGTTGCACTTTCTATGCCTAAACTTTATTTAACGTTTAACATCTATTCTTGAGGGCTATTATTATTCAATAAGTCAGTCTCATCTGAGCTTTGAGCAATCTCTTGCTCAACCTTTTCCATCAGCTTATCGTCAGGACGGGCATCGAAAACCTCATTAGCACTGCGACCTTGCAAAATGGTTTTGGCTCGAGCCTTGGCTTGTTTTTTATCTTGGTCATCCGTATGACTCTCGCTGACCTGATTTGCTTCAGCAGGTTTAGGGATAGTCGGAGTAATCGTTATATCAGATTGAATATTATTAGCATTGCTGACACTGCTTTGCATGTGTTCAAAGGCTTTTTCTAACTTATTATTAAAACGCAGACGATATATAGGCTCAGGTAAGCTAAAGCCTTTATCTTCTAGTGCATGCTTGGTCTCACGAATGGCGATACTGCGTGCTTTGGCAAAGTCAGTCTCTGATTGATCTACCCAAACCTGAAATTCCAAAACAATATTAGAATCGCCGACATTGGTAATGACCGCAATTGCCTTAGGCTCATCCAAGACAAACGCCAGTGTATGTATCGCATCCAATCCGACTTTGATTGCTGCTAATGGATCATCATTGGCATCAACGCCCAGCTCAAAGGTGAAGCGACGCTCAGGATTTTTGGTATAGTTTAGAATCGTACCTTTAAACACTTCAGCATTTGGAATGCGCAGCTGATTACCATCCAGTGTCATCAGTATTGTCGCACGTGAGGTCAAGCGAACCACGATGCCCTCTTGTCCATTAATCACGATATGATCACGGGCACGAAAAGGTTGGCGAATGCTCAGCATTAGTGAAGCGATATAATTTTCAATGGTATCTTTGACTGCGAAACCAACCGCAATACCAATGACACCTGCCCCACCAAGCAATGTGCCTAAAATAGTCTCTGCACCTATTAGACTTAGTCCTAGAATCAGACCAAAAATAATAAAGATAACTTTAATGGTCTGCGACAAGAGCTCAGCGACAAAAGGATTGGGCGTGAGGCGCTGCCACATTTTTTTGCGTCTAGATAACCAACTACCAAACCATGCCACCAAGGCAAATATAACAATGCCGACCAATAGTAGCGGTAGCGCCTTCACTAGATTAGTCACCTGCGCTTTTAGACCCTGATAAACTGTCGATACGTTTTCTTGAACATCTAGTGTACGGTTGATATTGTCATCAACCGTTACGACGTCTGTCAAACGGTTGGTCAGATTGATGGCTTGCTGCGCCTTTTTTTCGTTGGCAGTCTCTCCCGCCAAGGTGACAACACCTTGAGTAACACTGACAGTGACAGCTTGTAATCCTTCTATTTCAGAAAAGATACCATTGATTCGCTGACGGATGTCGTTGTCTTTTTGGAGGGTGGGTGTGGTTTCAATTTGACCATTATTGGTACTTTCGCCATTGATTGCGGGTGGCGGGGCAGGAGTCGGTGTGGAAATGTTAGTTTCTGACGTGTCGTCATCTGCTGTCGTTGTATTATCAGGTATTGCTTCCTCTACACCCAATGCCGCTGCAATACCAGAAACCTCTTCACCAGCAGCATAGGCTGGCAACGTACAAAAGATGCTTAGTAGCAACACCATTTGACCCCACGCTCTTAGAAGATGACGTATCCTTAGGCGGTCAAGATAAGTGTCCATAAGCATCCTTTGCTGTTATAGAGTTTGTACCATTACGTTTTTACTAACTTTGAGCGTTAGCTGTCTAGATAGCGCTGCGCCTCACTCAAGTTCAATGTGCCTTCGTAGATAGCACGGCCAGTGATAATACCTTCTATACAGTCGCCATAAGGCTTCAATAGCTCAATGTCTTTCATATCAGTAACGCCACCTGATGCAATCACTGGTAATCCGCCTTCACGTGCCAAATTGACGGTTTGCTCTACGTTGACCCCTTGCATCATGCCATCACGGGCAATATCAGTATACACAATAGACGAGACACCCACATCAGCAAAACGCTTGGCAAGCTCAGTTGCCTTGGTATCGGTAACATTTGCCCAGCCATGTGTCGCCACCATACCGTCTTTGGCATCGATACCGACAATGATATGCCCTGCAAATTCGCGGCAAGCTTCCGCGACAAAATCAGGATCTTCAACGGCTTTTGTACCAATAATGATATACGTCAAACCTGCGGTAATATACTGCTCGATAGTGTTCATGTTACGTACACCGCCACCCAATTGAATAGGCAGGTTCGGATAGGCTTTGGTGATATCATTGACCACTTGTCTATGTACTGGCACGCCATCAAAAGCACCATTCAAATCGACCAAATGCAGGCGACGCGCACCTTCATCTACCCAACGTGCTGCCATGGCAACTGGATCATCAGAGAATACCGTATCATCTTCCATACGGCCTTGTTTTAAACGTACACACTTACCATCTTTTAAATCAATAGCCGGGATAATGACAGGCACAGCACACATATAGCATTCCTTATAAAGCACAAGATTGGCAATAAATTTAGTAAATTAAAATTTTGAGAATGAAACGTTATCGAAGCATCAAATAAATCGAAGCATCAAATAACGAGAGAAAACGCTGCTTAAAAGTAGCATAAATTATGGACAGATCGAAAACCAAGACATCGCTAAGTTAGCAATCTGTTTGAATACAAATAAGAAAAACAGAAACTAGACAATCATAACCATAAGTTTTAATACGTAGAATCACTACCAACAATCGTTAAATTCTATTACTGACTGGCAATTTTAGGTCAATTTAGCGTATAATCCTAGGTAAATTTTTATTTGTTTCTATGTGATAGTAACCATGTGTTACGCTTTTTGTTGAGTTGTTACAACTCACTAATACAGCATGGTGATCAGGATGGATCGAGCAATCGTTCAATACGCCAATAAAATATTGGCCAAGAAATTGCTAAAAAGGACTATCTGAAAAAATCTCAACCAATAGTCTCTAAACCATCGATTCTGCGGTATTTAACCTCAATTAGATGTCTTGCAAGTCCCTATCACTAGCTAACTATATTAAAACCGTTACGATTAAAACTATAGCAGCTTATAATAAGTGAAGTTTGCTTATCAGTTGCTTAGCTAGTTTGTCTTTTAACCAGTATATCATCTACCTTAATAGATCGTTATTTGGCCACACTCTTATTCTATCGAATATCTGTAAACGGTATTAGTGAACGAGAGATGGTCAAACATACTGGTGTTACAAGTTTTAAATTTCAATGAAACGTGTGATAAAGCCATTTGCATTTAAACCAGTCTATTTTAGCCATGTGCTGTAGTAATTGATTTCGATGAAGCGGTTTTAGCATACACCTTGGTAGCCAGTCGCCACTTTGGTAATTCGAATAAGACATTAACGTGTTGTTAAGGAGTCTAAGGTCAGCGTTAATACTCTTACTAGTAGTTATGATCATGTATTGTCTTCACAGAGCTTTCATCCCTATTTCACTATAAAGGAAATAGACGATTGAAGGCTTTATTGAGTGATACAAATGTTCATGCTACCGATATACCAAACAGGACGTCTGGTATCGTTTTAGACTATGGACTAAGTTTTCGCTTATGATTACCATCAAAAAAGGTTTGGATTTGCCCATCACTGGTGAACCCTCCCGCGAGATATCTGAGCACCAACCGACACATGTAGCACTTGTTGGCTATGATTATGTGGGCATGAAGCCCACTATGAATGTCAAAGAAGGTGACATTGTAGCCAAAGGTCAGCCCGTTTATGAAGACAAAAAACGTGTTGGCGTGATCTACACTGCCCCTGCTGCCGGTAAGGTCGTCGCTGTTAAACGTGGCGAACGTCGAGTGTTTGAGAGTCTTGTGATTGCGGTCGACCCAAATGGTGAAGAAGTAGACTTTGAGCGCTATGACTCACAGCAGCTTGCTGACCTAGACTCTGAAGTCGTTGAAACCCAACTGATTGCCTCTGGCGAATGGACGGCGTTCCGTACGCGTCCTTATAGCCGCGCACCCGAAATCGGTGCTCGTCCACATGCCATCTTTGTCACAGCAATGGATACTAATCCACTTGCCTTTGACCCGATGCTTGTGATCAATGAGCAGCTACAAGCGTTCAATGATGGACTTGCTGTATTATCTACGCTTAGTCCAAAGACCTTTGTCTGCCATCACGGCGATGCCCAACTGACGCCAGTTGCAAAAACTGCAGCGAATAACGTCACTGAGTATCATGGTTTTGCTGGTAAGCATCCAGCTGGTCTTGCTGGTACGCACATTCATTTCTTGCACCCTATCAGCCGCGGTGTAACCGTATGGACGATTGGTTATCAAGACGTGATTGCCATCGGTAAATTGTTCACGACAGGTCGTCTATATACGCGCCGCATGGTGAGCTTAGCAGGTCCTGCTGTCACTAACCCGCATTTGGTTATGACTGAACGTGGTGCTGATATCACTGCATTGACCAAAGGTAAACTGGCTGCTGGCGAGAACCGTATCATTTCAGGTTCAGTATTGTCTGGTCGCAAAGTGTTTGAAAACATCGCCTATCTAGGTCGTTTTCACAATCAGATCAGCGTATTGACTGAAGGCCGTGAGCGTCCTGCGTTCCATTTCTTTACTCCAGGTAAAAACCGCTTCTCAAAACTGCCTATCTATATTTCGCAGTTCTTTGGTGGCAAAAAATACGACTTTACTACCACAAGTAACGGCTCACCACGAGCAATGGTACCAATCGGTGTCTATGAAGAAGTCATGCCACAAGATTACCTACCAACTCAATTACTACGTGCATTGATTGTCGAAGACATCATTAGTGCCGTAGACCTGGGTGTGCTTGAACTGGACGAAGAAGATTTGGCACTATGCACCTTTGTATCTCCTGGCAAATATGAATTCGGTGATATTTTGCGTGATAACTTAACGCGCATTGAGCTGGAGGGCTAACCACGATGAAATTTTTACACAATATGTTCGATCGTATGGAGCCATCTTTCACCAAAGGCGGCAAACACGAAAAGTACTACGCTATTTTTGAGATGTTTGATACGTTCTTACGTCAACCAAGCTCAACCACTTATGCATCATCGCATGTACGTGACGGCATTGACCTAAAGCGTATTATGATTACCGTATGGCTATGTACCTTCCCAGCGATGTTTTGGGGTATGTACAACATTGGTCATCAAGCACTAACCGCCATCGCTCAGCTTGGCTTACAGCCTGAAGGCTGGCGTACTGTGATCACTAGCATGGCAGGCTATAACCCAGACAGTATTTGGGCAAGCTTCGTCTATGGTGCAATGCAGTTTTTGCCTATTTACATCGTGACGTTTGCGGTAGGTATTCTCTGTGAGATTATCTTTGCTGTCGTCCGTGGACACGAAGTCAACGAAGGTTTCTTTGTGACTTCAGTTCTATTTGCATTATGTCTACCACCTGATATTCCTTTATGGCAAGTTGCCCTAGGTATTATCTTTGGTGTAGTCGTCGCAAAAGAAGTGTTCGGTGGTACTGGTAAAAACTTCCTTAACCCTGCCCTATCGGGTCGTGCATTCCTATACTTTGCTTATCCAGCCTATATGTCTGGTGACTCAGTATGGACGGCAGTAGATGGTTTCTCAGGTGCAACCCCTCTTGGCCTTGCAGCCCTTGGTGTGGTTCCTCAGGACTTCGTCGACGTTTATGGTAATGCCATCACGTGGAGTGATGCATTCTTAGGTAATATGCAAGGTAGTATCGGTGAAGTATCGACGCTAGCCATCCTAATGGGTGCGGCAGTGTTGCTATGGACGCGTATTGCCTCTTGGCGCATTATGGCAGGTTGTGTGGTCGGTCTGATTGCGACGTCTCTTGTGTTCAACATGATTGGCTCTGAAGACAACATGATGATGAGCTTGCCGTTCTACTGGCACTTAGTTATCGGTGGCTTTGCTTTCGGTGCTGTATTTATGGCAACCGATCCAGTATCAGCTGCGCATACAAACAAAGGCCGCTGGGCTTACGGTATCTTGATTGGTTTTATGACCGTATTGATTCGCGTCATCAACCCTGCTTTCCCAGAAGGCATCATGCTGGCCATTCTATTCGCCAACTTATTTGCTCCATTGTTTGATTACTTTGTGACTCAAGCAAATATCAAACGCCAAACCGCTCGGAGGGTTCGCTATGTCCAAGCCCAAAAGTAATAACGCGAAAACCATCAGTGTGGCCTTGACGCTATGCTTGGTGTGTTCAGTGTTGGTCTCAGCAGTGGCTGTTGGTCTAAAACCTGCACAAGTTGAAAACGCACGTTTAGACCGTAACAAAAATATCTTAGTTGCGGCTGACTTGTTTGATGCTGAGTCTGATACAGCAGATGATGTTGCCGAACGTTTTAAAGACTTTGAAGTAAAAATCATTGATCTAAACGAAGGTACTTATCTCGATGACGATGCGCTAAAAACTGCTGGCATCCCTGATCGTAACGCTTATGACGCCAGTCAAGCAACAAAGAACCAAGCCCTAAGTGAAGACTTGGGTGATAACGATCCTGCTGGTATTGGGCGTAAGCCAAAATACGCCAAGGTCTATGTCAAAAATGATGACGCAGGTCAGCCAGAAACGGTCGTATTGCCTGTTCAAGGCTATGGCCTATGGGGTACGATTTATGGTTTCTTAACACTTGAGAGTGATATGAATACCATCAAAGGCATCAGTTTTTATGAGCATAAAGAAACTCCAGGTCTTGGTGCACGTATTGAAGAGCCAGAATGGCGCGCACAGTGGACCGGTATCCAGTCTTATGATGAAAATGGTAACGTGGCAACTGGTGTGACCAAAGCTGGTACGCCAAAAGACAATTGGGTTGATGGCATCAGTGGTGCAACTTTGACCAGTCGCGGTGTCAGTAACATGATCCAATTTTGGTTGGGCGAGCAAGGTTATAAGCCTTATCTAGATAAGCTACGTGAACAGAGCGGTCAAACAATTGATAATGCAAAGACACAAGCAAATCAATCAAAGCTGGCAGCTCAACCTAAAACCGAATTGGCAGCCAAGCTACCAGTAGCAAACGGCAAGGAGGCATAACATGGCTGACACTAAAAGCATTTTAACCACGCCTATCTTTGATAATAACCCTATTGCCCTACAGATCCTTGGTATCTGTTCGGCATTGGCTGTCACTACCAGCATGGCTAACGCTATGGTCATGTGTGTGGCATTGACTTTGGTAACGGCATTTTCAAGCTTCTTTATCTCGATCATCCGTAAACAGATTCCATCGAGCATTCGTATCATCGTACAGATGACGATTATTGCTTCGTTGGTTATCTTGGTTGATCAGGTGCTAAAAGCGGTGGCTTATGACGTTAGTAAAGGTTTGTCAGTTTTCGTTGGTCTGATTATCACTAACTGTATCGTTATGGGTCGTGCTGAAGCATTTGCTATGAGCAACCCACCAATCCCAAGCTTTTTAGACGGTATCGGTAACGGTCTTGGTTACTCAGCAGTATTGCTATTCGTCGCAACTATCCGTGAGCTATTGGGTGCTGGTACTTGGTTCGGTGTTACGATTCTACAGCCAGTCACTGATGGCGGTTGGTATATACCAAACGGTCTATTACTATTGCCACCATCAGCGTTCTTTATCATTGGTTTGTTCATCGCTGTTGTCCGTATCTGGAAACCAGAACAAGTTGAAGAAGCTGAGTTTGTAATGAAGCCGCAGTCTAAAGGCATGGCACATGGAGGCGGTCACTAATGGGACATTATGTTAGTTTATTTATAACCTCAGTCTTTATCGAGAACATGGCGCTTGCCTACTTCTTAGGCATGTGTACTTTTTTGGCCGTATCCAAAAAAGTCTCTACAGCGATTGGTCTAGGTGTTGCGGTTATTGTCGTTATGGCAATTACCGTTCCACTAAACAATTTACTATTCCAGTTTATCCTAAAAGATGGTGCGCTGGCATGGGCAGGTTTCCCTGATATCGACTTGAGCTTCTTAGGATTGCTAAGTTATATCGGTTTGATTGCAGCCACCGTACAGATCCTAGAGATGTTCTTGGACAAGTTTGTACCAAGTCTATATAACGCACTTGGGGTATTCTTACCACTCATCACCGTAAACTGTGCCATCTTGGGTGGTGTATTATTTATGGTTGAGCGTGACTATAACTTTGGTGAATCTGTTGTCTATGGTGTGGGTGCAGGCTTCGGTTGGGCACTTGCTATTACAGCATTGGCGGGTATCCGTGAAAAGCTAAAATACTCAGACATTCCAGCACCGCTGCGTGGTCTTGGTATTACTTTTATCACGGTTGGTCTTATGTCGCTCGGCTTTATGTCGTTCGGTGGTATGTCCATCTAAACCGCTAAGCTCAAAGCTTTCATTAGCTATTTGACTTATTTAATTCATTTATTCGGTAGAGGTTTGGGTACAGCATAGATTATGCCCCCACACCCCTACCCCATAGATTAAGGATACCTACCATGGATTACGCTACGGCGATTGGTGGCGTTGCTATGTTTACCTTGATCATCATGGGCCTCGTCGCTATTATTTTGGCGGCGCGCTCAAGACTGGTCAGTTCAGGCGATGTCACTATCCATATTAATGATAATCCCGATAATGATGTGGTGACACCAGCTGGCGGCAAACTACTACAAACGCTAGCGGGCGAAGGTATATTTTTATCTTCAGCTTGTGGTGGTGGTGGTACTTGTGCGCAGTGTCGTTGCCGCGTTATTGAAGGTGGTGGTTCTATTTTGCCCACCGAAGAAGGCTATTTTACTCAAGGTGAAATCCGCAATCACATGCGCTTAGCTTGTCAGGTAGCTGTTAAGCAAGACATGAAAATTGAGATTGATCCTGAGTTCTTTGATGTACAGAAATGGGAATGTGAAGTTATCTCTAACGATAACGTTGCCACTTTCATTAAAGAGCTGGTACTAAAAATTCCAGAAGGCGAAGAAGTAAACTTCCGCGCTGGTGGTTATGTGCAGCTTGAAGCGCCACCGCATGAAGTGCACTACAAAGACTTTGTGATTGATGAAGAGTATAGAGAAGACTGGGAAAAATTCGGTATCTTCAACTATGTCTCGAAAGTTGATGAGCCAGTTATCCGTGCTTACTCAATGGCCAACTATCCTGAAGAAAAAGGCCTCATCAAGTTTAATATTCGTATCGCAAGTCCACCGCCACGTGGTCCTGACGGTATTCCACCAGGCAAAATGTCTTCATGGGTATTTAGCTTAGTACCTGGTGACAAAGTGACAGTTTCAGGTCCTTATGGTGAGTTCTTTGCCAAGAAGACCGAAGCTGAAATGATCTTTGTTGGTGGTGGTGCTGGTATGGCTCCAATGCGCTCACATATCTTTGATCAGCTTAAACGTTTGAACACTGATCGTAAGATTAGCTTCTGGTATGGTGCTCGTTCTATTCGTGAGATGTTCTACGTTGAAGACTATGATCAGCTAGAAGAAGAGTTCGATAACTTTGAGTGGCATGTTGCACTGTCTGACCCATTACCAGAAGATAACTGGGAAGGTCCAACAGGCTTTATCCATAATGTATTGCTCGAAAACTATCTGAAAGATCATCCAAACCCAGAAGACTGTGAATACTACATGTGTGGGCCACCGATGATGAACGCTGCTGTAATCGACATGCTACACAGCATGGGCGTGGAAGATGAAAACATCATGCTTGATGATTTCGGTGGTTAAGTTAGATACTTAATCTGACAGCACAAATCTAAGAATAAAAAAGAGTCTCAATTGAGGCTCTTTTTTTGTTTCCAAAAACTTACAATTATTGGTTTTTCTTGTTAACATTTGATAAAAGATAAAGAATTTTTAGCTAACATTTTTAAACTAAGGTCAAAATATGAAACGTAGTATGTTCAAGATTCTTGCTATTTCTGTAGTTGCTATTACTGGATGTACAACCGACCCCACAATGTATCGCTCAACGCAAATGGCACAACCTACATGGCAGAAAGCAGGTGTGGCACAACATGATGTAAATAGCGCTTTACAGAAATGTCGTTACGATATTGGGATGGCAAATGTTAGCCCTGAAAAAGAAAACACTTTACTTAAAGCATGTATAGAATCTAAAGGCTATCGCTATACAAATAAAAATTTAAATGAAAATACATATCTGCAATAGAAGTTTCTACAAGATAACTTTAAAAATCAAGGTGCCTTTTAAGGTGCCTTTTTTGTTGAATTTAGATTGACTGAATGAGGGATTTTAGCTCATAGTTCTAATTAGAACGACATTCTTACCGATTACTACTATTATCGGAAGGTAGGTAAGAATTTATTTAACTAAGAAAGGACTCTTATGAAAACGAAATACAAAGATTTGACTATTTGGATTACCGGTGCTTCTAGTGGTATTGGGCAAGCATTAGCCGTTGCCTTCGCCAAGCGCGGCGCTAGGATTATTCTAAGTGGACGTGACAGTGATAAGTTAGAGGCGGTCAAAAACAGCTGCAAACGCGCTAACAAACATATTATTGTTCCTTTTGATATCAGTGATGCCAATCAAACCAAAGAAGCTTATGATACTGCTAAAGCTCAGGCTGGGAAAATCGACTGGCTCATCAATAATGCTGGTATCAGTCAGCGTTCGCTCATCATGGACACGGCTGAAGAAGTTGAGCGTCAAATCATGGAAATAGATTATTTTGCTCAGACGCGTCTTACTAGACTTGCGTTGCCTGATATGATCGCTCAAGGCGGCGGCAAAGTGGTAATGGTCTCGAGTGTGGCAGGTCTATTGGGTACACAATATCGAGGTGCTTATGGGGCAGCCAAGGCAGCGCTGCATATGTGGGCAAACAGTTTGCGAGCTGAGCTACATGATCAAGGTATCGAAGTAGCCACGATATTCCCCGGGTTTATCCAGACTAATATCTCTATCAATGCGTTGACTGGCGACGGTAGTGCACAAGGTACGATGGATGAGGCAACCAATAACGGTCTGACTGCGACTGAGTTTGCTAGACAAGTTTTGAAAGCGCTCACCAAGGGAGAGGAATATATCATCGTCGCTGGTCGTAAAGAAAAACTGGCCACACGAGTCAACCGCGTCTCTCCGCCAAAACTCTATAAGCTCATACGTGAGTCACAAGTAAAATAATCCGCTCAACCGAACGAATTGTCGCTGAATGGTGCCTTCATTAGTATTTTTGGGTTCAAGGGGTGTAAAATAAGCGTGGCTTGTTTTACACCCTACTCATTTCTACGCCATACCGAAAATATTATGAAAAACACTATATCCAGCTTATCTTCCAAAAAACCTCTGCACCTTACCTTAGTAGGCGTCGTTGGCCTTGCTAGTACTTTAGGTCTCAGTGCTTGCCAGCAAACCCCAGACTATAACTATCTGATCGGTGAGACGATGGGGACGAGCTATCATATTAGCTATCAGTTGCCTGATGATGCGGACGAAGCTGCCATACAAGCTGCGGTAGACGAGCGCCTAAAACAAATTAACGATAGCATGTCTACTTATCAAAACGACTCGACTATATCTACATTCAATCGTTTGGGCAAAGACAAACCTATCACTATCGATGCTGATTTTAGTCGTGTGCTAGACGTATCACAAATTGTCTATCAGCAGTCTGGCGGTGCTTTTGACCCTACCGTTATGCCACTCGTAAATACATGGGGCTTTGGGAGCACCATGACGGTCGAGCGCCTACAAAGCCCTCCGACCGCCGTTGAGATTGCGCAAGCAAAAGCATTGGTCGATTTTGAGAGCATCATAAAGAAAGATGACACCATCTATAAGACCAAAGACGGCGTTGGTTTAGATTTTTCTGCTGTTGCCAAAGGTTATGGCGTCGATGTCATCGCTGATGTGCTGAGAGAGGATTACCAAATTCGTAACTATATGGTTGAGATCGGCGGTGAAATTGCCACTTCTGGTGTCAACAATCAGCAGCAGCCATGGCAAATTGCGATTGATGCCCCTATTGAAGGCAGTACTGTCAGCGAACGCCAAACCATATCTGCTATTCGCCAACCAAAGAATACGGCTAGCCAAATGCATCTAGCTACCTCTGGTAACTATCGCAACTCTGTTATATTCGATGGCAAACGCTATAGCCATACTATCGACCCGACAACGGGTACCCCTATTGCAGGCGGCGCACCTTCAGTCACTGTCGCAGCTGATTCTGTCGCGTTGGCGGATGCGTGGGCAACTGCCCTTACCGCGATGCCTTATCACAAAGCACTAGACCTCGCTAAAACACAGAATCTAGCAGCCATGTTCGTGGTACTAGCTGATGATATAAAAGCAAAGGGTTCTGACGATATGTCTAACGAAGCTACTGACGACAATATTGATGACTGGCAGGTGATACAGACACCAGCGATGAAAGCACTACGCGCCGATAAAAAACCCTAGTATTCATACCCATGTGTACGAGAACACACAACGAATGATGTAAAAATTTGCTATACTATGACCATGGTTGTGACCAAAGATACTTAATAAATCCTGAGTGCAACTGTCCATTTTTAAAATGAGGTTTCCTCTATGCTTAGCCAACTGCTTCCTATGCTTGCCATTACTTTCACCGTATTTGTCCTATTCTTCATTTTTATGGGTGTCGGTTATATGGTCAAAAAAAAGCCGCTTAGAGGATCTTGTGGCGGTGTTGCCAAATTGATGGGCGATGAAAATTGCTCGTTTTGTGGTAATGATCCCAATAAGTGCGATTCACTAATCGCTGAACAACAAGAGAATGCATTAAGAGCTGCTCAATTGGGTAAATCGGTTTAATAGCCTATTGGTTACCATACGCTGGTAGCATTTACCTGACATATGTTCTTATAATAGCGTCAAGTCATTCAAAAGTGACTTGGCGCTATTTTTATTGTGCGATAAGACTGCTTATTTAAGATTATTTATCATCGCCATCTCTTATTATCACTGTTCTATAGCCGTAACTCGAAGTAACCACCCATACATTTTGACTAACCTGCCTGCCAATTTAGCAAAGTCAGTTAAGCAAATTGTATGTCTTACGCGCTACATATATTTTTCGGTCTCATTTAAGATATCGCTTACCGTTTAGGTACGTGTCTGGGTAAACGCTCTCTGGTGTTATTTTATAAGCGGCGATTTCTTGGCGCTGTTTAATAACGTGTTCTTTTTCGCTGTCATCGTTGTGCTGCTATGTCTACCTCGTCCAATCTATCTGCTTCATCTAGCCTGCCCTCCTCACGCTTTACCTTTTGGTTGGTGCTGTGTGCCATGATTCTGCTAGCCACCAATATGCGTGCACCTATCGTCGCGCTAGGTTCTATCGCTCCAGTGGTAAAGGACGCGCTTGATATCTCTGAGTTTCAGATAGGTTGGCTAGGGGCAGTGCCTATGCTTAGCTTTGCCGTTGGTGCGCTGATTTCCCCAACCATTGGCAAGCGGTTCGGACTAGAAAACACACTGATTGCCATGATTGGGCTATTGACGGTAGGGATGATTATCCGTACCGTTATCCCGACGTGGAGTGGGTTTTTAATTGGTACTTTGTTGCTTACCCTCGCTATCGGCTTCGCTAATACTTTAGCAGCACCTGTTATTAAGCAGCGTACCCCACAACATATTCCGCTGATTACAGGGTTGTTTAGTCTGACGATGACCACAGCAGCAGGTATCGTCGCAGGCGTCGTATTACCGCTATCGGAGCAGGTTGGTTGGCAGTGGGCATTAGGCGGTTGGACGATTTTAGGTGTTTTTGCATTTGTTATCTGGCTGTTCTTACGTGTGCGTTTGGGTTCATCTAACCATCAAGCGGTCATCCCTGCGGCCTTAGGTTCTTCTGACATCTCTATGTGGCGAACCACTTTTGCGTGGCAGATTGCGATTTTTATGGGTTTGCAGTCATTATTGTTTTATACCGTCGCCAGTTTTTTACCATCGATTTGGGTTAGTAAAGGACTATCTGCCGTCAGTGCTGGACAGATGGGTTCTGTATTTCAATTTATGGCGCCAGTCTCTATCTTAAGCCTAACTTGGCTAGTCAATCGCGGCCGCCCTATTCAAGCGCTAGCGGTATTTGCTGCTGTGCTAAATGTCGTTGGCATATTGGGCGTCAGTTATCTATCTACTGATTTGGCATGGCTATGGTCAGGCATGATGGGCATGGGCTGTTCGGCGATCTTTACCTTGAGCATGATGCTGTTCTCTATGCGTACTTATACGACCAATCAGGCAAGTGAGCTGTCTGGTATGGCTCAAGCAGTTGGTTATGTCATTGCGTTTTTTGGACCATTGGGTACAGGTTGGTTGCACGAGATGACTGGGAGCTGGAGTATGCCGCTTTTTATTATGCTGATACTGATGATTGTCAACGTCGTGATTGCTTGGCTTGTTAGTCGTCCAGTCATGGTCGATGGCAAATATATTTGATTGCTATCAGCTTTCATTTCTATCAGTTCTTGTGGTCTACAAGGCTATGATTGCTAACGCGCAATAAATCGGTCTTAAATTAACCTTAGGGCAATATAGGTCGCTGTCTTATTTTGCTATAGTCAGTTCAATATAACTTAGATACTTAATATAAGCTGGATACTCAATATAATCCGGATAAAAGTAAGGCGAGTAAAAGTACTACCAATAGTAGACTGAGCGCGCCTGATGATTCATCCGACTGATACTGTATCTGGTTTAGATAGGATTTGACTAGACGCTGGTTTGATTGCATATAGGACATAACACCCATGATGAAATTTCCCTCTCGTTTTGCTCAGAGCTTGCCTGCTATCGCCATGCTCGCGGCTGTAATGGCTATCAGTGGCTGTCAAAAAGAAGCTGAAACGACATCTGCTACTGACACGCAGAGTACCAGTACTGAAGCGACTAACAGTCAAACCAGCACTGCTCCAGTAGCCACTGAAACCGCAGCAACAACTGATCAACAGGTCAAATCCTCATCACTTACTATTTTAGCGCTTGGTGACTCACTGACAGAAGGTCTGGGAGTGGACAAAGACGACAACTATCCTGCTCAGTTAGAAGATCGTCTGCAAGAGATGGGCTACGCTAATGCCAAGGTTATTAACTCAGGCTTGAGCGGTGAAACCAGTACTGGGTTGGTCAATCGACTGGACTGGGTGTCGCAAACCAAACCTGACATCACCATATTGACTATTGGTGCTAACGACGCCATACGTGGTATCGATGTAGCGACAATTGAAGCCAATATTCGTACTGCGGTTAAGCACCTGCAAGACAATGGCAGTGTCGTCATCTTGGGCGGTATGTCGATCTATGACAATCTAGGCAGTGAATACGTGGCGGCATTCTCAGATATTTATCCTCGTATTGCGAAAGATATGAATCTAACGCTCATTCCGTTCTTCTTAGAGGGCGTTGGTGGTGACCGAGAGCTTAACCAAGCAGATGCGATTCATCCGACTAAAGAAGGCTACGAGATTATCGTTAATAACAACATCCTGCCTATTCTAGAGCCGAAATTAAATGAACTAGAAGAGCTAAAAGAGTTAAAAACAGCTAATACCGATAACACAGCTACGACTGCTCAAGACAATACGACAAAAAATACGACAAACGAGACTATTTAACGAGACCATGTAATGACATTATCACCTTCGACTGCCACAGCAACGCCACAAGCAGACGCTAAGACACAAGCACTACTGACCGCCTCACAATTAAATAAAACCGTGCAAGTCGGTGAGCAAAAGTTGTCCATCATCAAAGACGTGGATATCTATGTTAATGCTGGCGAGTTTGTGGTCATCATGGGCAAATCAGGATCAGGTAAATCTACTTTGTTAGGTTTACTCGCAGCATTAGACTATCCCGATAGTGGTACGGTGTCGCTGGCAGGTCAAATGCTCAGTAGTCTGGACGAGGATGCTCTGGCGGTGATACGTCAACAGGATATGGGCTTTGTCTTTCAGTCATTTCATCTACTGCCCACACTGACCGTCGCTGAAAATATCGCTTTTCCACTTGATATTGCCAGACGTCCAAACCCATTACGGGTAGACGAGCTGATTGACGCGGTCGACTTAGGTCATAGACGTAACAGCTTACCCAATCAGTTGTCAGGTGGTGAGCAGCAGCGTACAGCAGTGGCGCGAGCACTGGTATCGAACCCAAAAATTGTGTTTGCGGATGAGCCAACGGGCAACTTAGATGAGCAAAATGCCGATCAAGTCATGCAGCTGCTATTGGATTTACGTCAACAGGTTGGCTCGGCACTGGTGGTCGTGACTCATGACCCTGCACTTGCCGAGATGGCAGATCGCGTCATCACCATGCATGACGGCCGCATTGTACCTACATGAATAACTGGATTGTATCTTAATGAATAGTAAGCCCACAGACAACAAATCGACTGATACAAAAAAGACTCATAACAGTATGCATCAAAAGTCCAGTTATCCTAGCGGCATCCTTAGTCAACTATTTACCCGTACTCTAGGTTTTCAAACCCTAGGCTCGCAAGCACTCAGCCGTAGCTGGTGGCAGCGTTGGGTATATCCTGTGTTGTTTCTACTGACCTTGACCCTATCACTTGCAACCTACCTGACCCTCGACTCTGTGCAGCAGTCTGTCGATAGCTACATCAATGACAATCAGCGCGCGCTCGTTGGTGGGGATCTAATCCTAAACAGTAAGCAAGACTGGCCAAGCGAAGTACTAACGCAAGTAGAAACTATCCCTAATACACAGACGGTGTATGACTATCAGTTTAGCGCCATGCTAGTCAATGATGAGCAAACCTTGCTTGCCAGCGTCAAAGCTGTCTCTCCGTCGTATCCCTTATACGGCACAGCGGAGCTTGCTTCAGGACAGCCGCTGTGGGATCAGCTAACATCTGACAGTGTGATCGTCGCGCCAGAAGTGCTCAGTAGTCTACAGGCCGATGTCGGCGACCGTCTCACCATTGGCGATGCTCAGTTCACGATCAGTGATGTACTGACCAAAGAGCCTGACCGTCCGCTGACCACCTTTGGTTTTGGTGGGCGTGTGTTAATGAAACAAGATGCACTTCCGTCAACCAACCTATTGGGACAACGCAGCCGAATAAACTATCGTATTGAGATGTCAGGCGATCCAGAGCTGATAACCACGCAGCGTGAACAGCTTACAGATATCCTGACTAATTATCCTGATATCGAGCTCTCTGACGCAGAGTCCGCAGATACTTCGGTCTCGCGTATCTCTGACAATGTGCTGATGTTTTTAAAACTGCTAGTCATCGCGGTGTTACTACTATCTGCGGTCGCCATGTACGGCGTCATTAGTGCGTTCGTCAGTAAGCAGCAGTCCAATAACGCTATTCGATTGGCGCTCGGCGAACCGCTTGGCTCACTCAAACGTAGCTATTATCAGCTGCTTATTGTCACGACTGTCATTGCTTGTATCGCAGCAGTTGCCCTTAGTCTGGGCTTGCTCAAAATAGGCCAACCGTATCTGGTGGCTATCTTACCTGCCGATGTTGGTCTAGCCATCAATCCAATCAGTGCGATTAAAACCATTGTGATTGCTTTAGCGCTGACGTTACTGATTGCACAGCGTGGTCTAAGCGCACTTAACACGACCAAACCCGCTACCCTACTCAATCAAGGAGCAAGCACGCAAACACAAAACTTGTCTTGGTATCGACGCGTGCCGCTACTTTGGTATGGCTTGGTGCTGGCAGGGCTGTATGCCTTCTTTGCTTATGAAGTTGGCTCACTGTCATTAGGCGCACAGCTATTGGGCGGCTTGATTGGCTTTGTGGCGATATTTTGGTTATTGGCGCGTGGGTGGCTCTGGCTGCTCAACAAATTGGCAAGTAATACCAAGGTCAGTTGGATGCAGCGTATCGCCATTCATAATCTGGCGCGTAAAGGCAATCAATCGGCTTTGTTCTTTGTCACCTTATCGTTATCGGTAGCAGTGCTGACGCTTATCACCACACTCAATCACAGTATCAATGCGCAGTTTATCAATGCCTATCCTGAAGACGCACCCAATCTGTTTTTGCTCGATGTGCAGAGCGATCAACATGACGATATTGATGCGATCATTGAGGCGCCTGTCAATTATTATCCAGTCATTCGCGCGCGTGTAGAGACGGCCAATGATGTACCGGCAAAAGATATCGAGCCTGAAGATGGGTTTGATGACCCTACGCGGGTGTTTAACTTAAGCTACGCAAATACGGTGATGGATACCGAGTATATCGTTGACTCGCTCACAGATGACGCGCTGTATACGCCTATCGATGATGCCGATCAGCAAGTCAAACCCTTATCTATCTTGGACACTGCCGCCAGTATGCTCAATGTCGGTATGGGCGATCAGGTACGCTTTAACATTCAAGGTATCGAAATCGTCGGGCAGATTACCAGTATTCGCACTCGCTATGAGCGTGGCCCAAGTCCGTATTTTTACTTCTTGTTTGAGCCGTCGGTGCTGTCCGCTGCCCCGCAGATTCAATTTGCTACTGCGCACGTGTCAGAAGATGCCATTCCAGAGCTACAAGGCAAACTGGTACGCGAGTTCCCTGCGGTCACCACGATCGATGGCACGGCTATCGCGAAGCAAATCCAAGAGCTGGTGGTACAAATGAGCCGCTTGGTCTATGTGTTCACCTTGCTTGCTCTACTCACTGGCGTCATGGTGCTGATCAGCTCGCTACTATCTACCTCACAAGACCGTATGAAAGACAGCGCATCGTTTAGATTGCTCGGTATGCAAAAGCGCGACCTGTATATGCTCAATATCCTAGAGCTGGGCGTGCTTGGTATTAGCGCGGCGACCTTTGCCGTGGTCATCGCCAGCGTTGGCGCATGGGCTGCCATCACGCAGTGGTTTAATCTACAGTTTAGTGTGCCATGGACGAGTCTGGCTATTGGCGGTGTGGCATTAGTCGTGTTGCTGTTTGCCATTGCCATTATTTATGTGAGATTGGTGATTGGACGCGGGATTATGGCTAGGGTACGGGCGATGATTTAGCAATAGTTTATTTTACGATTCCAACTCGTTTAAAACTGACTATTTGCTATACTAACGCCCATATTATCATTAGGGGTATGCGTGCCTATACCTCATTAACACCTTCCCAAATAGCATGGTAGCCTTATGAAATTCTCAAAGTTCGGTCAAAAATTTACTCAGCCCACTGGCATCTCACAATTGATGGACGATCTAGGCGATGCGCTAAAAAGCGATCAGCCAGTCAACATGCTGGGCGGTGGTAATCCTGCCAAAATTGATGCCGTTAATGAATTATTCTTGGAGACATATAAGACGCTAGGTGTTGATAATGATACAGGCGTACCCAATAGTAGCGCGATTATCAGTATGGCGAACTACTCTAATCCGCAAGGGGATGCTGGCTTTATCGATGCGTTGGTTGGCTTCTTTAACCGTCATTATGATTGGAATCTCACTTCAGAAAATATCGCCCTGACCAATGGCTCACAGAATGCATTTTTCTATCTATTTAACTTATTTGGCGGTGCGTTCACAGATGAGAAGAATGAGTCTGTCGACAAGTCCATTCTTCTGCCATTGACCCCTGAGTATATTGGCTATAGCGATGTGCATGTGGAAGGTCAGCATTTCACCGCCGTATTACCACATATCGATGAAGTGACGCATGATGGTGAGGAAGGCTTCTTTAAATATCGTGTGGATTTTGACGCGTTAGAGAACTTGCCAGCGTTAAGGGAAGGTCGTATCGGCGCGATTTGCTGCTCACGCCCGACCAACCCGACTGGCAACGTGCTCACCGATGACGAAATGGCGCATTTGGCTGAGATTGCCAAGCGCTATGACATACCTCTCATCATTGATAATGCCTATGGTATGCCCTTCCCGAATATCATCTACTCTGACGCGCACCTGAACTGGGATAACAATACGATTCTATGCTTTAGCCTGTCGAAGATTGGTCTGCCTGGTATGCGTACGGGTATTATTGTGGCCGACGCCAAAGTAATCGAAGCGGTTAGCGCGATGAATGCCGTGGTCAATCTAGCGCCGACACGCTTTGGTGCAGCGATTGCCACGCCATTGGTAGAAAACGACCGTATCAAGCAATTATCTGATAACGACATCAAGCCGTTTTATCAAAAGCAGGCGACCCTTGCTGTGAAGCTATTAAAAGAAGCCTTGGGCGATTATCCTCTGGTCATTCATAAGCCTGAAGGCGCGATTTTCTTATGGTTGTGGTTTAAAGACTTGCCGATTAGTACGCTGTATCTATACGAGCGTCTAAAAGAAAAAGGCACGCTTATTGTGCCAAGTGAGTACTTCTTTCCTGGTGTCGATGTTAGCGATTATCAGCATGCGCATGAGTGTATTCGTATGAGTATCGCGGCTGACGAGCAGACGCTCACTGATGGTATCAAAGCCATTGGTGAAGTGGTGCGTGAAATGTATGATGAAGCTAATAGCTAATAAATATAGCTAACATATAAACCTAGAGTCTGATGGCTATGTACCCAATATTTTTACTCTATGGCATATTTATATTTTCAGCTATTTTTTTGGTGTGGATCTTAATAGCGATCATAACTGACTTTATATTTTTATGTTTTCCAAAAGTAGATTCAAAGGTTTTAAGCAAAAGAGTAGTGATTACTTCTGCCAAATTCTCTTATCTGGATGATGTGCATGAGCTTTTTATTAAGTATCAATATGAGTTCGAAGGTGTCATCTATACCAGCACATTACTGAATGCTTTTGGAGGGGTGCGTAGTTTTGGTGAAAAAGGAGTTAGAAAGGCAGTAGCGAATTCGATAACTTCAGAAGACAGAATAGCTGTCTATGTCTGCCCTTTTTACCCGAAGCTGGCTTATGCTTTGCCGTTTGGATGGAGTAAATTTTTGGTGTTGCCGATAATTGCTGTGGTATTAGCTTTGTTCCTCTCCTCAAGCAACAAACTAAATATTTTTTGAGGTACAACAAAAAACGGACTTACTAATAGTCCGTTTTTTTATGGCGTTTGGTCAATGAAGTCGATTTATTGGTTGGTCGAAATATAGTCGTCCACTTATTCAGCGCAAAGAGCACGTACGGCAGCATACAGGTATTAATCAAATCACGGATACTTGCGAGTATTTGATCACGGCTCAAGCCTACCAAGCCAAGTGATTCAATCGTATCTCGATTGTCCAAATACTCACCCAACAGCGCAATGCAAGTCACGACGATCAGAGCAATAAATGACCGAATACCTTGGCTTTTGATAATAGGACGCAGCGCAACCAGACACAGCAGATAAACACCAACACCGACATAGATATGTAAGGCATCTTTGGCAAGGCCAGTTGTTTCCACAACATTCATTTTAAAGGCAGTAAAATCCACTGAGATATTCCAAGTATAAGCGAGTAGAAAATAACTGAGCGTATCACTAAACCATGATGGCTAAACTATAATAGCTAAAGAATAGCAGCTACAAAGTGATGGCTGAGCATAAAAAAGGCAGATTATACAATTGATAATCTACCTTCTACTAAATTAAATATTCACTTCACGTTTATCAACTACTTACACATTCCACTCTACAAAGTTCTTGAGCAGTTGCAAGCCAGCAGTATGGCTCTTTTCTGGATGGAACTGGGTGGCAAATAGATTGTCTTGGATCACACTGGCACAGAACGGTTGACCATAGTCACATACCGCCGCCACTTGTGAGCTATCGGCAGGTTCACAGTAATAGCTATGCACAAAGTAAAAGTGCGCATTGTCTTCGATACCGTGCCAAAGCGGATGGTCAAAATCCATACCGCTAATGGTATTCCAGCCCATATGCGGTACTTTTATCGTCGCGCCCTGCTTATCTTTCCACGTAGGGTCAAACGCTTCTACAGTGCCGTTTAAGATGCCCAAACAGTCCGTGCCACCATTTTCAGCTGACTGCTCAAACAACGCCTGCATGCCCACACAGATGGCCATAACGGGCTTGTTAAACACTGCATGGCGTATCACTTCATCAATGCCCGCCTCGTGCATACCAGCGATACAGTCACGCATCGCACCCACACCAGGGAAAACGATCTTGTCTGCCGCAGCAACGACTTTGGGGTCATTGGTGATAGAGACTTCTGCCCCGACCACTGACAACGCTTTACTGGCGGAATGCAAATTACCCATACCATAATCTAGTAGTGCTACTTTAGTCATCGATTGGTTCTCATTTTTAAATATTTTGACTACTGTACTATTTATATTATTGGCTATTACTAAGGTGTAGATAAGGTTTTGCTACAAGGAAGTCAAGCGCAGGCTGTACAAATAGTACGCCAAGCTTGACTGGCCCTTTTGAGTAATCTTGTAGAATAGCCTTAAATGCGCCTTAGAAAGCTTCTTTAGTCGATGGCAAGGTGTTCAATGCACGCTCATCGTACTCACAGGCCATACGTAACGCACGAGCAAAGGCTTTAAAGGTTGATTCGATCTGATGATGGCTGTTTTTGCCTTTTAGATTGTCCAAATGCACAGTCATCCATGAGTGATTGACGAACCCGTAAAAGAACTCACTGAACAAATCAACATCGAAACGGCCGACGTGCGAGCGTGTAAATGGGATATCCATGTGTAGACCAGGACGTCCTGACAGATCGACGACAGCACGGGTCAATGACTCATCTAGCGGCGCATAAAAGTGCCCATAACGACGAATGCCTTTTTTGTCACCCAATGCTTTGTTAAATGCTTGGCCAAGGGTAATGCCCGTGTCTTCGACGCTATGATGGTCATCAATAAACGTATCACCGGTACATTTGATGTCTAAGTCAAACAAACCGTGACGCTTGATTTGATCAATCATATGATCCAAAAATGGCACACCAGTGTCTACCGTACCTTTACCCGTACCATCCAGATTAACGGTACAAGTGATTTGCGTTTCGGCAGTGATACGCTCAACGGTCGCGATACGTTCAGGGCGACCATATAGATTTATGTTTTTTGACTCAGTTTGCTCAGGTGTGGCAGCAGTCGTCGTTGCATTGGCTGTCATGGCTACTCTCTATCAGTTTTTATCAGTGAAAAGCGGTCAATAAATAAGGCAAAAACCTGCCCAAAATATTTTACTAGTGTCTGGGTCAGACCTTAGCAGAAAATGATATATACAAAAGATATCAATATATTAGGGTTTATATATACTAAATATTATATAGCCTCATCATAGCAAACCCTAACATTTACTGCCACGACCAAGCGGTAAACCACGCACAAAATCACGTCATTCTGCTAAAATAGTGTGTTCAGTATTATCAATCATGACTCGCGCTGACTTTGAAGACCCTTACTTACGGCACTACACGCTATGACATCGTGCTGTCTCATACTGCTTATTTATACTATAGAAACCCTCTATTTATAGGAACTGCTATGCCTTTAGAAGCGATCGCCATTAATAGTTTGGATGCGCCACTTATCAAAAAACCTGCTCGCGACAACGAGCTAGCAGAGCGCTTGCAAGCGTTGTACGATAGTGATGATGCACAGCCTGACGGTCTCGAGGTATTAAATATCATTAAGCAAGGGTTTAAACGTGGACAGTACCTCTATGTCGGGATGTTCAATGATAAGCCTATCGCCGCTGTCGCCTGCTTTGATGACGGGCAGACCAATGCTAAGCGCCTGCAGTACCTCACTGTGCATCCAGAGAATCGTAAACGTGCTATCGATGCCAAGTTTATTAAACTGGTCTATGATTGCGAAGTTAGAAAAGGCGTACGTGAATTTGTCCCTGCTGACGCCGATATTCACCGTATCATGAGCGAGTACGAACTATTACGTGTAAAAGACTAAACTGAGCGCTAAAACGGTTAATTTTGCCAATATCTAATTATTTATCGTCTTTTATCAGATATAATGCAAAAACAGCTTGACAGAAGCGCGTATATTTAGTTTAATAGCGACCTCAACGAAGACGGCTCGATAGCTCAGTAGGTAGAGCAACGGATTGAAAATCCGTGTGTCGGCAGTTCGATCCTGCCTCGAGCCACCATTCGTTAATAGAATTCTAAAAAGCCCTGAACAGCAATGTTCAGGGCTTTTTTTATGTTTAGATTTTATCGTACTCTTTAGCTTTCATTCTATTCATGTGTTGCTCTTATTCGTAGAGCCGACCACTATTCGTACAACCGACCACGCAGTAGTAAATTGCAGCGCTCACGTGAATCCAAGTCGTATATAGTTGCGCGGTAATCAATACCGTGACGCCCTTCAAAGAATATCACTCGATCACCCACTGCCAAAAAACAAGATGTGCGTGCATCATAGATAAAGCCATCTATCACAAATGCCAAATCGCGATCTATCTCGCGTACCGTATACGTTTCACCTTGCGGAATCAAACGTTCAAACCACGCGCTGTGGGCAGTCGTATTGGCCAGTACGCTTGTCGTTAGCAATAGCCATGCCACCAGTATATTTTTGGTCAATCGCAAACGGCTCAGCTCATTTACACTTATCTTATCTCTCAACATAACATCTCTCGTAGCATTGCATCCATCACACTCATAGCTTTCATACGTCTCACAGCTGACTTTACCATAACCATTTCTACTTAACGCTTTTGATGCTAAATACCTACTGTCACGGTTGCATAACATTTTTGTGCTTTTTTCTAAACAGCTTGGCTAAGTATACTCAATAACCATATACGAATAGATAAAAATAATAGGTCATAGATATGAGAGAGTTTGATTACGACTTGGATTATAAGAGTTTGGATTTGCGCGCTCAGCCTGAGTTGTACCGTGTCGGTCGCGGTGAGCAAGGCGTATTACTGGTAGAGCCTTATAAGTCTGAGATTTTACCCCATTGGCGTTTTGCGACTCCCGACATCGCCCGCGAAAGTAGTGAAGCTATCTATCAGATGTTTTTAGATTACTTGGCTGATGATGACTTCGTCGGCGCAGATATGGCGCGCAAGTTTATCCAAATGGGCTATACCCGTGCTCGTCGCTATGCCAATCATAAAGGTGGTAAAAAATATAAAGGCGCAGTACCTGATGATAAAAAAGGTCAAAGCGGCGCCCATGGCCGCGAAGAGTTGCCACGACAAGAGGAAGACCCAGTCAAGGCGGAGTCCGCACGAATCTTTAAAGTGAAATGGGATGAATGCCGTGAGAACGAAGATTATTTAAGAATGAAAAAAGAGCATCGTGAACGCTATAAAGATGTCGAATAGTTGCTAATACTCAAGACATTCAGCACAACAGGTAACTAAAGTGACTGGTCTCGAAATACTACTGTGCTAAGGTATGCTCAATATAATAAATATAACGATTTTTAATAGTGAGGAACAATGAATAAGCAGCTTTTAATTTTTGATTTTGATGGAACGCTCATTGATAGCGTACCCGATTTGGCCGACGCCACCAACACCATGCTAACCACATTAGGCAAAGACACCTACCCTATCGAGACGATACGTAACTGGATAGGAAATGGCTCACGCCTGCTCGTAGAGCGCGCTTTGGTTGGTAAAGTGGAAGTAGCAGATGGCGAGCTAACGGTCGAGGAAGCCGATCACGCAGAGCAAATATTTTTTGAGGCTTATAAAAACCTTAGTGGTAGCAAAACCGTTGCCTATCCAGATGTCGATGACGGACTAAAACAACTGCACGCAGCTGGCTATACGCTTGCTTTAGTCACCAACAAGCCCATTCGATTTGTACCGAAGATATTGCAGTCGTTTGGCTGGCAAGACTTATTTAGTGAAGTGATGGGCGGTGACAGTTTAGCTGTCAAAAAACCAGACCCCGCGCCCCTACTACACGTCTGTGAGACTCTCAATGTCAGTGTTGATCAGGCAGTGATGATTGGAGACTCTAGAAACGATATGTTGGCTGGACAGAACGCCAATATGGACACGCTCGGCCTATCTTATGGTTATAACTACGGCCAAGACATTCGCGAATTAAATCCGACCGAAGCATTTGACCACTTTGCTGACTTAGTTGCTTGGATTATGAAATATAAGGTCTAGTCTATAAAGAATTTATCAAATCATCACAATGTAACTTGCCCAAACACAGATTATGCTTTGCTGCGATAGCTCAGCGCCTCAGATACGTGGGCGCTGTTGATATCGGTACTGTTAGCCAAATCCGCGATTGTACGTGCTACTCGTAATACTCGGTGGTAGCCACGCGCTGATAGATTTAGACGCTGCTGAGCAAGTTGTAATAACTGCTTTTCATTGTCGCCTAGCTGGATATACTCATCGATTTCGCTAGGGCTAAGCTCATTATTAACCTTTTGCTGGCGCTGCATTTGATGCTGATGCGCTATTACTACGCGAGACCGTACTTGCTTGGAGGTTTCACCTACCTGACTATTCTGCAGATCGGCAATCGGTAACGCAGGCACGGTAATATGTAAGTCAATGCGATCTAAGAGAGGCCCAGATAATTTGTCTTGATAACGTTTAATCTGCTCAGGTCGACAGCGACAACGTCCTGATGTATCGCCGTCATAGCCACATGGGCAAGGGTTCATCGCAGCGACCAGTTGGAAATTCGCCGGAAAAGTCATTTGAGAGTTAGCGCGACTAATAGTGATTTGTTTGGCTTCTAGCGGCTGACGCAATACTTCCAGTACGCTTCGATCAAACTCAGGTAACTCATCTAGAAATAACACGCCTTTATTAGCTAGTGTAATTTCACCCGGTTTTGGCCGTGAACCACCACCGACCAACGCCACAGCAGATATCGTATGATGCACTTGTCTGAACGGCCGCGTCCCATAGTCGTAGTCGCTGTCTGCCACCGAATACGTACTAGCCACTTCTAGCGCATCCTCATCACTCAAGTCTGGCAATATCGTTGGCAATCGTGATGCCATGAGCGTCTTGCCAGAACCTGGTGGCCCTGTAAATAACAATGAATGACCGCCCGCAGCGGCAATCTCTAACGCGCGCCGAGCATGGTGTTGTCCTTTGACATCAGCTAAATCCACTTGATAGCCAACATGCTGCTGTGCAGGACTAGGCTGTACCACTGCTAAACTCTCATAGCTTGCACTTGGGTCAACGAGCGACTGTAGATGGTCACAAACTGCTTTTAGGCTTGATGCAGCTAGTATCGTTACGCCATCAACGCGGCTGGCCTCACGACCATTATCAATCGGTACGATCAGTTGCAGTGTTATCGGCGGCGAGGTATCCGAGTTATTTTGCTCTTGGTCACTCGCTGCTACTAACTTCGACAATGCTAATGCCAACTTCTCAGCTTTGATTGCTCGTGCGACTGCCAAACTACCAGTTACTTGTCGCAATTGACCATTGAGCGCTAATTCGCCAATAAACTCATATCCTGATAGCACCTCTGGCTCAAGCTGTCCGCTTGCCGCTAGTATACCGATAGCAATTGGTAAGTCTAAACGCGCCCCATCTTTAGGTAAATCAGCAGGAGCTAAATTGATTGTGAGGCGGCGGTTAGGAAACTGGAAACCTGAATTAAGAATGGCAGAGCGTACCCTGTCTTTACTCTCACGCACGGCGGCCTCAGGTAGCCCAACGATGGTCAATGCAGGCAGTCCTTGCGATAGATGCACCTCAATGATGACCTTGGGAGCATGCAGACCAACCACCGAACGAGTATAGACTTGGGCAAACGACATCAGCATCTTCCTAATACAGAGTGTCATTGATAATAAAGTATTATTTATCAACGCGCAAACGTCGTGTTTTATTGCTGGTGTAGAGAGAATCACCAAAACCTCAGCGTCGTTCTGAGGTTTTTTATGTGTAAATGATAGCTCTATTCTAATATTTAAGAATACTCTCCGACCACCCCACTGCTAACAAGGATTTGTTATACTATCTACTATACATTTAGCGATACATACTGCTGCCGATGACGTATTCAAAATTTATTATCAATCAGTCATAAAATTGAAAAATAAATACCAAATCCGAAAACCTTGATGATATAAAAATCAGCAGTATCTAGAGTAAAAACGAGGAATAACGCATGACAGACTATTCAGAACAGAACACTCAACAGCCCTACAACCGTGCGGACGAGCCGCCCACGACTGTGCGCCCTGTTATGCAACCTGACAACCCTTATGCCAGTACACGCGGCAGCATTACTAGCAAGCAGCTACCAGCATTTGATGAGGCAATTATCAATAAGTACAATCGCTCAGGGCCACGTTATACCTCTTATCCGACAGCTCTAGAGTTCACGCCAATACCAGATAGCTTTGAAACAAACAGCTTTGAAGCTATTGGCCTTGAGACGAAAATCCTGCAGAATCGTGAAGCGCGCGCTCCTTTATCACTATATTTTCATATTCCGTTCTGTCGCCACCTTTGCTACTACTGTGCTTGTAATAAGATTATTACCAAAAAAAATAGTGACTCTGGTGATTACTTGCAGTATTTAATCACTGAAATTACGCATAAGCGCCGCCTGTTATCTACGCCAGAAGGCAGCGATAAACCATTGGTCAAACAGCTACATTTGGGCGGTGGTACGCCAACGTTTTTGCGTGACGAAGAAATGGTGCAATTATGGGAGTTTTTACAGACTCAGTTTGAGTTTTTGCCAGAAGACGAAGGTGACTACTCTATCGAAATTGACCCTCGTGAGCTGAGTGAAAACACTCTAAAGATACTGCGTAATCTCGGTTTCAACCGTATTAGCTTAGGCGTACAGGACTTGGATGAAACGGTACAAATCGCTGTTAATCGTGTGCATTCCGCAGAGCTTATCGAAAGCGTGCTAACAGAAGCACGTGAGCTTGGTTTTCGCTCTATCAATATTGATTTGATTTATGGTTTGCCGCATCAAACGCCTGATACGTTGGACAAAACCGTAAATCGTATCATCGAGATGTCGCCAGATCGCCTATCGGTCTTTAACTATGCGCATTTGCCTGAGCGATTTAAAGCCCAGCGTCAGATAAAAGACGAAGACTTGCCCAGCCCAGCTGCCAAACTGACGATGCTCGGCAGTACTGTCAATACATTAACCGAAGCTGGCTATCAATATATCGGTATCGATCATTTTGCCAAACCTGATGACGAACTGGCTGTCGCCCAGCGTGAAGGTAAGTTGCATCGTAATTTTCAGGGTTACACCATCATGGGTGATTGTGACTTATTAGGTTTTGGTGTCTCATCAATCAGTCAGATTTCTAATGCTAATACGCGCTATATTTTGCAAAACGATACTGATCTACAGAGCTATCAAGCCAAGATTGATATGGCGAAAATCAATCCAACTGTCATGCCTGCGGTAAAGTATATTAAAACCTCTATCAAAGATCGCTTGCGTGAGTACGTCATCATGAACTTGCTCTGCCACGATTATCTCGATTTTAAAGATGTGAATCAAAAATTTGGTATCGATGCCATCACCTATTTTATTAATGAGATTCAGCAGTTGGGCGCTATGCAAGACGATAGATTGATTGATATGGATGCAGCAGGTATTCGCGTCTTACCCAGAGGTCGCTTACTTGGCCGTAACGTCGCTATGGTATTTGATGAATACTTGGAAAAGAAACACCAAAACCGCTTTTCAAAAGTTATTTAAGTTAGCGAGCCATTCGTCCAATTATTAGACATAAAAAAGACCTCAAGCGAGGTCTTTTTTTAATAGTGCTGTAGCTTTTTATACTTTTAATTTATCACCGACCATACCTTTTACAGTGCTTAAGATATCTGCTGGTAATACCACCATTTTGGAGTTATCAGATTCAGCCAACTCTCGTATCGCTTTGATATACTGTTCACCCAGCAAGTATACGATCGGCATCTCTTCCTCGCCCATCGCACTAGTAATCAAACGAATCGACTCTTCAGAACCTCTGGCTAGTACCACCTGCGCTTCAGCATCACGGCGTGAAGCTTCCAAGCGACCATCCGCTTCTAAGATAGCAGCTTGCTTTTGACCATCAGCACGGGTCACGGTCGCACGGCGCAAACGTTCTGCCGCTGCCTGCTCTTCCATGGATGCTTGCATGGTCTGCGAAGGATTAATATCTTGAATCTCTACTGTCTTAAGGGTAATACCCCAATCCGCAATATCTTCTGAAATTGCATGTTTTAGCTTGGTTTTGATCTCGTCACGACTGGACAATGCACTATCAAGATCCATCTCACCAATGATCGAACGCAATGACGTCTGTACTAGATTACGGATACCGTACTCATAATCTTCAATACCATAGACCGCCTTGTCAGGACGCACGATATTAATATAAGCGACAGCGTTTGCAATGATAACGACGTTGTCACGAGTAATGACTTCTTGTGACGGAATATCGAGTACGATGTCTTTGGTTGTTACCTTATAAGCCACATCATCTACATAAGGGATGATGAGGTTAAGCCCAGGCTCTAGCGTTTGGCTATACTTACCCAGCCGCTGCACTACCCACTTATAACCTTGCGGTACAATACGTACGCCTTTAAACACAGTGAATACCACCAGTGCAATCAATACCACCATGACAATACTAAAGCTTTCCATAACTCATCCCTTATTATTATACCTGCATACTTTTATGCATCGCTGCCTGCGCTTTTGTACTGCTCACAATCAGCTCGTTACCAACGATATCAGTCACTACTACCCTATCGCCGATTGCCACTTGCTCCCCTCTCGTACGGCACATCCATTCAGCCGCACCAACGATAGGAACACTAAATCTAACTGTGCCAGCTTTATCTAGCTGCGGTGACACGATAATCATCCCCACTTCACCAACTATGACACTACCGCCCAGCCCAGCTTTGGTACGATCTACGGACAACGGTTTGATAAACTTGAACCAAGCTAGCAAAAACACAGCAGAGAGCACTAACCAGACGATAATCTGAACAGAGACAGAAATAGGTAGCAGCCATGATAGCGCTGCAACGATGATGGCAGCGGCACCAAACCACAGACTGGCAAACGTCGGTACAAACATCTCAACGATTAGTAACAAGAAGCCTAATACTAACCAATGCCAAGGTTCAATCATCCAAAGTATCTCCATCCTTGCCACCATTCCTGTCTTTATCATTCCAGTTTTTAATGTAGCACATTTTTAAGGATAACAACGCTTTAACAGTAATGATATATTACTAGTTAGGTACTTATAAATTACTAACTTAAAGGCCTCATCATAAATTTTAAGCAAAAAAAACGACCACTTAAAGTGATCGTTTCTTTATTATAGCTGTTTAGCTAAAAGCTTGTTTTCTAAATAATTAGAATTTTAGCTGTGCACCAACAGTCATAAGGTCTGCATCGCTACCTAGCATGTCGTATTCAGCTTCAACACTGAAATCAGAGTTTACTGCGTAACCAAGACCTACACCACCAGCGATGTTAGTGTCGTCGTCTGAGAAGTCAGAAGCGCCAGCAAAGTTAGTGTTGTTAGCTTCTACTTCAGTTTTTGCAACACCTAGCTTACCTTTTGCGTATAAGCCGCTGTTTGGGAATGCATAACGGTAAGTACCATAAGCGCCGTATGTCTTAGCATCGATGTCGCCGCCTCTATAGTCAGCATCATCTGAACCTACATATTCTGCTTCGATACCGAAATTAGGATCAAAGTTATAACCAGCAGTTACACCATATGCAGTTGGGTCATCAGCACCATCAACATCCAGATCGAACTGACCAACTTTAGCAGCAACATATGGCTGACCTGTGTAGCCGTTGCCATAGTTAACAGCAGCTTGTGCCCCTACAGAAAGTAAAGAACCAGTTGCTAGTGCAAGTATTGTTTTTTGTAGAGTTTTCATTATTAGCTCCTTGAAAGAAATTTGGACAAACAAGTTATTTATTTATATTGGCCTTGTGGCCCTATCGCCTTGTCTGCTAACGATGAATACATAGTAACAAACTATTTCAGACACTCTGTCAGTGTTTAATGGTATGAGAGTTAAGAATTGAAAGCGTTTATCATTGTGTGGGTTACAAAGGCTTAGATATGAAACCTTTTGTTACATCCACCTAGTTTATGCAATAATCCGTACTCATTTCACAGTTTTCTTGCTAGCTAAATCGGTTAAACATGGCTGATATAACAATAATTAGAGAGAAAAAATGCAAAATTCAATCACTGAGCGTTTGCAAAGCGCACTTGCAGACTTAAAAGCAAAGCAGCAGTATCGTCAATTACCAAACCTAAAGCATGACGGGCGACATGTGATTAGCTATGGTAAGGCTTTACTTAATATTGCGAGTAATGATTATCTGGGTTTAGGCGGCGATACTGAGCTACAAGCTGAGTTTCTTTCTAAAGTTGGACAGTTATCTACTACACACACTCCTAAAATGAGTGCCACTTCCTCACGCCTATTAACAGGCAACGATATACAGTTAGAAGCTCTAGAAGAAGAACTGCAAAACTGGTATCACAGCGCCATAGAAAAACAGAGTTTAACCGATTCAAAATCGGTGCTGGCATTGAACAGTGGCTACCATGCCAATCTTGGTATCTTGCCAGCATTGACAACTTTACCAGTCAAGACACTCATTTTGGCTGATAAGCTAGTACATGCCAGCATTATCGATGGGATGCGCTTGAGCCAAAGCAAACTTGTCACCTATTGTCGTTACCGTCATAACGATTACGAGCATTTGGCCAAGTTTATTGAACAAGCAGATGAGACGGTTGAACGCATCATTATTGTCACCGAGAGTATATTTAGTATGGATGGTGACCGTGCTGACTTGGCTCAACTAGTACATTTAAAATCCAGAGATGCTCGTATTGAGCTGTATGTCGATGAAGCACATGCTGTTGGAGTGCTTGGCGATACAGGTTTAGGGTTGGCGGAAGAAACGCATACCTTGGCGGATATTGACTACTTGGTGGGTACCTTTGGTAAAGCATTTGCTTCAATTGGTGCTTATATCATGTGTGATGAGGTCGTCAAACAATGGCTGATCAATGCCATGCGTCCGCTGATTTTTAGTACCGCACTCCCTCCGATAAACCATGCATGGACACGATTTATCTTAGCAAAAATGCCGACCTTAGCTGACCAACGTGCGCATCTAGCACAGTTATCTACCACGCTTAGCCAAGCCATTGACCCACGGCACCGTGTATCGCTAGCCTTGGAAGATATACACTATGAATCTCCTATCGTTCCTTATATATTAGGCGATAACGCAAGTACCCTTGCCAAAGCACAACAGTTGCAAGACGCTGGATTTTACGCGCTGCCTATCAGGCCACCTACTGTGCCTGCAAACACTGCTCGCATTCGTTTAGTTATGAATGCCAAACTGACTAACGAAGACTGCGAGCGACTGATACAGCAATTGTAATTTTATCGTTTGACACAAACTTTATTTCTACTATTGATAGATAACTGGCGCACTTGGACATAATAAAGCCTATGACAACACTCAACACAGCTAATGACCTCAGTGTTAGAAAACAAACCATAGCTCGCCACTTTGCCAATGCAAGTGACTATGACCAGCATGCTAGTATCCAGCAGACCGTTTGTCATTATTTATTAGACAGTATTGCTCATACCAAGCAAAGCAGTGTGCTAGAAGTGGGTGCAGGCACAGGTCAAATGACGCGCCTACTCGCTGAGCATATTCAAAGCCAGCACTGGCTTATCAATGAGTTATGTAGTGAGCAGACGGCTACATTGCAATCAATACTGCCAACTGCTGACGTAATGATTGGTGATGCTGAAACGATAGATTTAGCAGAAAATCATAGTTTGATAGTCAGCGCCAATGCCGTGCAATGGTTTGATAATCCGTTGAGTTTCGTCATGCAATCCGCGCAGCGTCTACAACCTGGAGGACAACTGGTCTTTAGTACTTTTACGCCCAATAATTTTTTGCAAATTAAAACTCTTACTGGCCAAGGACTTCACTACCCAGATATTGACGAATGGCAATTGGCATTAGACAGTGATGGCTTTGAGAATATCAAACTCTCAACTCAGCGCTTTGATTTACCATTTCCAACCCCCTACGCTATCCTAAAGCATATGAAACTCACTGGTGTATCGACCAATCAAACGCAAGCTAAATCAGAAGATACTCAAACCTTTATATGGACAAAATCCCGTCTACAGCAATTTGAGTCAGACTATTGGCAGCAATTCTCAAAAAAGAATGACATAGGACAGCTCGTGGTTAATTTAACCTATGAAGTGCTCATAGTGAGCGCGTTTAAACTATAAGAACACGTCTTATTCATAAAAAAATAGCTAGCAGAAATAGTAAACGATAGAAAAAACAGCCATAAAAAAACGCACCCCGAAGGATGCGTTTTTTAATTTAACTAGTTAATAGCCGTATTATTTTTTGTCTTCGTCTACTTCAGTGAACTCAGCATCAACGACGTCGTCATCAGCTTTGTTGCTACCAGCATCGTCTGCACCTTGTTGGAACTGGCTAGGATCCATACCTTCTGCACCAGCGCCGCTATCAGCATAGATTTTTTGGCTGATTGGCAAGAATGCATTGTCTAATGCTTCAAGCTTAGCTTTGATTTCGTCATGATCGTCTTCTTTCGCCGCCGCTTCAAGCTCAGTGATGGCAGATTCTACTGTTGATTTTTCTTCATCAGTCACTTTATCTTCTGCTTCTTTCAGCGCTTTTTGTACCGCATGGATACGACCATCTGCTTCGTTACGAACTTGCGCTAGGTTAGCGAACTTCTCATCTTCAGCAGCATTAGCTTCTGCATCACGAACCATTTGTTCGACTTCTTCGTCCGACAAGCCAGAATCCGCTTTGATCTGGATGCTTTGTGCTTTACCAGTACCTTTATCGGTTGCTGAGATATTCATGATACCATCAGCATTGATGTCAAAAGACACTTCGATTTGTGGTAAGCCACGTGGTGCTGGTGGAATATCCGTCAAGTCAAAACGACCAAGCATTTTGTTTTGGTTAGCAATTTTACGCTCACCTTGATATACCTGAATCGTTACAGCTGGCTGATTGTCTTCAGCCGTTGAGAATACCTGTGATTTCTTAGTAGGAATCATGGTGTTTTTCTCGATAACTGGCGTCATGACACCGCCCATCGTTTCGATACCTAGAGTCAATGGCGTTACATCAAGTAGCAATACGTCAGTTTTGTCACCAGACAATACGGCACCTTGAATCGCTGCACCAGCTGCAACTGCTTCATCAGGGTTCACGTCTTTACGTGGCTCTTGACCGAAGAAGTCTTGTACTTTTTGCTGTACTAGTGGCATACGAGTCTGACCACCGACCAAGATTACATCGTTGATGTCGCCAATTTTTAGGCCAGCATCTTCAAGTGCAGTCTTACAAGGACCCATTGTACGTTGTACTAACTCTTCAGTTAGGCTCTCTAGTTTAGAGCGACTGATAGTTACAACCAAATGCTTAGGACCACTGCTATCAGCAGTGATATATGGCAAGTTTACTTCAGTGCTTTGTGCACTTGATAGCTCAATCTTCGCTTTTTCTGCCGCTTCTTTTAGACGCTGCATCGCAAGAGAGTCACCTTTTAGGTTAACGTCTTGTTCTTTTTTGAATTCAGCAACTAAGAAATCAATCAATGCTGAGTCAAAGTCTTCACCACCTAGGAAAGTATCGCCGTTAGTCGCTAGTACTTCAAACTGCTGCTCGCCGTCTACGTCTGCGATTTCGATGATTGAGATATCGAAAGTACCACCACCTAAGTCATATACAGCAACAGTGCTATCGCCTTGCTTCTTGTCCATACCATAAGCAAGTGCAGCAGCAGTTGGCTCATTGATGATACGTTTTACATCAAGACCAGCGATTTTACCCGCATCTTTAGTTGCTTGACGCTGTGAGTCATTGAAGTAAGCAGGTACAGTTACAACTGCTTCAGTCACGCTCTCACCAAGATAATCTTCTGCTGTTTTTTTCATTTTTTTCAAGATTTCAGCAGAAACCTGTGGTGGCGCAAGTTTTTTACCGTTGATTTCTACCCATGCATCGCCGTTGTCTGCTTTAGCGATTTTGTAAGGAACCATGCCGATATCTTTTTGCACGACTTTGTCATCAAAACGACGACCGATCAAACGCTTGATCGCAAACAAAGTGTTGCTTGGATTAGTTACTGCTTGACGCTTAGCTGACTGACCAACAAGCGTTTCGTCATCTTTATAAGCGACGATCGATGGTGTTGTACGAGTACCTTCAGCATTTTCGATGACTTTAACTTTGTCACCTTCCATCACTGCTACACACGAGTTAGTAGTACCTAAATCAATACCAATTACTTTACCCATAATCAATTGCTCCTAATTTGTTTTTAACTATAAATACTTATTTATCCAGACCGTAGTCGGTCACTTGTTGCTATATATCGGTTTACCCGTCGTATTTTTCAAGGCGATAATCACGCAAAAACTGTGTTTCATGTCATTTTTTGTGAAAAACCTTCATATTAGTAGGGTTTAGCCCTAAAAATATTACTGACCAACACGAACCATGGCCGGACGTAATAGACGACCGTTTAGGCTATAGCCTTTTTGTAAGACCGTACCAACTGTGTCTGCCGCTGCTTCTGGGTCAATACCCACTGCTTCATGGAAGTCAGCGTTAAATTTTTCGCCTTGTGGATCGACTACTTCTACGCCGTTTTTGGTCAATACTGCTACTAATGCTTTGTGCGTTAATTGCACACCCTCAGCGACTGGATCATTGGCATCGGCATTTTCGATAGCGCGCTCTAAGTTGTCAACGATGTCTAACAATTCTTTAGCAAATTTCTGTAGTGCGAATTTTTTGCTCTTATCCGCTTCTTGCTCCATGCGTTTTTGCGCATTGTAAGCCTCAGCATTAGCACGTGCAGTACCTTCTTTGGCTTGCTTTACTTCGCCTTCTAGCTCAGCAATACGCGCTTTGAAAGTATCAAGGTTGATTTCGTTTTCGATAGTCGTTTCTTCACCTGAATTATTCTGTGGATCAAACTCTTTCATGGTTTCTTCTAAGATACTGTCATTGTGATCAATATTCTCATGTGCCACATTTTGGTCAAGATTTTCGTGGTTCGGGTTTTGCTCGCTCATGATAGCTCCTTGGAATTTCAATAATGAAGATTAAGAGACGGCACAGTAGACCAGACAATTATTGATCCTACTATGCCATTATTAAATGCTCGATGTTTCTAACTCATTGTTTTTTTAATACGCTTCAATAGCTGCTTGATAAAGGTGATGAGGACAAATTTCAAGCCTAAAGCAAAGGAATTTTTACCATTTATGACAAATATTTGTGAAGTCTGATTAAAGAGATGCATCTAACTTTTTTGTTCTATGTCAATAAATCTCAATATTTACTCACAAAAAGAACAAAAAACCGCTATTTATTCCAATTGCTTTACGCTTATTAATCAAGCTATTACCAAACGATACCCTATTATCCTGCTAGCTATTTTATCATTGCTATAAATATTATTGCCTACACTCAAATGCACGCTAAAAATCATTTATGAGAGCTGTTATGTCTAATACAAAAAATTTATCTATCAATACTTTGCTTAATAAAGCATTGATGACATTGCACTTAGCGTCAAAAGAAAATCCAGCGTCAAAAGAGCCACTAAATCAAGATGTACAAACGTATGACTCATTAGAAAAACGTCTAAGCGTTAAAGAAAAAATACTCGCTTATAACCCTGTGGCAAACTATCAGCCGCATACATTGCACTATGCAATGAAAAGTCTCGGTTACTTACCAGACCCTATTTTAGAAGGGGTAATTGGTTACCTGAAAGGCCCTAATTCAAAACAATATCTGCATGCAAACGCTCACCTGCGTCTCATCCTTGCAGTAAATAGCTACCTCAAAACACCGTTAGAACTAACTCCAATGCCGGAGTTGCGTGAGAGATTTACTGCTGATGCGGTAGCCATGCAGTCACCTAGAGTATGGCAGCAAGCCAATACGACTATACTAAGCAATATAAAGCCCTTCACTAAAAAAAATGATTTACCCGTTAGCTGGAAAGATGAAACGATTGCCAATGCGGATGATGGCGACATGACTGTCCGTTGTTATAAAGCCGGCGGCAAAAAATCTGGTTTTAGAAGAAAACGTATCCACAATCCCGATGAAACAGTCATGCTGTTTTTTCATGGTGGCGGGTTCTGCATTGGTGATGTCGATACACATCATGAGTTCTGTCATGCGGTATGTGAGCAGACTGGCTGGTCTGTGGTTAGTGTAGATTATCGCTTAGCGCCTGAATGCCCTGCTCCCGCAGCCTTAAAAGACTGTATCACTGCGTATGATTGGTTAGTTGAGCACTGTCACGTATTAGGCGCGTTACCCTCTCGTATCGTCTTGGCTGGTGATAGCGCAGGTGGTGGTCTATCAACTTTGATTGCACAGCAGCTGACGGCACCGAGTAAAAGTGCATGGGCAGACTTAGGGATAGATGGACAGAAAATTTTTAATCTATTAGAAAAACTACCCGAACCTCTAGCGCAGATGCCTTTGTACCCAGTCACTGATATTGAAACAGATTATCCTAGTTGGGAGCTATATGGTGAGGGTCTACTATTAGATCATGCTGATGTAGCAGTATTTGATGCTGCTTGTTTGGAGAACAGTCCGCTGCCTCGCTTACACATACTGAACTCACCTATGTTGGGTGATAATAGTAAAGTTTGCCCAACTTACATTGTAGCTTCTGAGCTCGATGTATTACGTGATGAGGCATTTGCTTATGCAAAGCAGCTGAGAGGTTACGGCGTTGCTGTAGAGACCTATACTGTGCTTGGTGCACCGCATGGCTTTATTCACTTTATGAGTGTTCATCAAGGTCTTGGACAAGAGACAAACAATATCATTCATGGGTTTAGCAGCTTTGTACGTGAGATCATCAGTACACAATCGCGGTTAGCTGCATAGACCGTTTGCTAGCTAATTATTGATTTGTATAACTAATTAATTTGTATTGCCAGATAGCGTAATCAACCAAATCTCTGAGCGCGATCCCAATCGAAATGGAATGCCCCAAAAACCATAGCCAGAGGATACGATAAAGTGTCCTTTACCAATCTGCTCATAGCCATAACCCAAACGATTAATAGCATTTACGATGAAATTAGCGGGAAATACTTGACCGTTGTGGGTATGTCCCGAGACTTGTAAATCAATAGGTAATTGACTGTGATTATCTATATCACTCGGTCTATGGTCTAACAATATCACTGGCTGCGACGTATTTACTTGCGCAAGCAGATCGGTAGTCGCTACACGTTGACGTTTATGATTATCAAAACGTCCAACTAACCATACTGGTTGACCCTCGTGCTCGATACAGAGCACCTCATCGTTCAACAGTTGTATACCTGCATTTTGCAGCGCTTCGCTAATAGGTCGTTCATGACCATACAAATCATGATTACCCAATGTCGCATAGACACCACCTGGCAGACTATTGCACAATTCTGCTAGGTTTTGCTCCATATGATATTCATTAAAGGCCTCTGTATTATCATCCATAATATCCCCTGGCATCAGCAGCATATCTGCACCAGAGCGAATCATAAGTTGCTGCAATCTATCTATGGCTCTCACACCAAATAATCTACCTATATGCAAGTCACTAGCGACTGCAATGCGCAGTGGCTTGGTTAAAGGTTTATCTATCTTAATAGACAGCTTACGTATAACAGGAGCATAGGCACTATATAACGAATAAATAAATAGTCCTATAAATAGGAATAGTGCTAGTACTCTTAGCCCTATAGTCATCTCATTCGATTGGTGCAACGTAGTGCCTGATAAAGCAATGACCAGCAGATACCCTCCGTAGAGTAGGCTCACTGCCAATGCCGTCAATATCATAAAATGCATGATTAGCATCCACCCACTAATCCAACGATAACTGTTGGCAAATGCTCTTTTTGCGCTCAATACTAATAGGCCATTAGTAATAATGAATACACTGGCCCATATCATTGTCTGTAATGTTGGCGTTATCCAAGGCTGGAGCCACCACTGTATGCTCAATACTGTACCTAAGCTAAACAACTGTAATAGCAAAAAGATGGTGAAGAAGAATGCGTAACGCATGGACTGCCCTTAGACATAACACGGTTCAATAATTGATTATCAGAAGATGGTTTGTAATGTTTCACATGAAACAACTGCTATATAACTATTTCTGATTTTCTAACGCCTGCTGCAATGTGGAGTGTTTGAATGAATAACCTGCATCCAATAGCGCTTGTGGCAGCACCTTTTGACCATCAATAAGTAACGTGGACATTTCACCAAACATCAGCTTAAGCAAAAACTCTGGTAAAGTGAAAAATGTTGGGCGATGTAGCCACGAACCAAGTGCTTTGGTAAAAGTATGATTGGTCACAGGATTTGGAGCGGTAAGGTTATATACGACTGTATGTGTATTATTTGCGGTACTGTTTGCAGTCTTGATAGTGCTGTCACTAATAGGTGTATTATCTTGGGCTAAGCTATTGGGGTAATTGACATCTGATTCGTTAGTAAATTTAAGCTGCTGCTCGATAATAAAGATGACCGCATTGACCCAATCTTCACGGCTGATCCAGCTCATGACTTGCTGTCCATTACCCAACTGACCACCGACACCAAATTTAAATGGTAGTAATAATTTAGCCACCATTCCGCCCTCAGGGTGAATGACCACACCTGTCCTGACAATAGCTACAGGAACATCATGATCGGTCGCTTTAAGCGCTAGTTGTTCCCATTCATCACATAATTTATGAGCAAAATCCGTCTCATAATCGCTATTTTCAGTCAGTGGCTTATCGCCTTGTGTACCATACCAACCGATTGCTGATCCGCTCACCAGTAACTTTGGTTTCGTACTAACACGTGCGATAAAATCCAATATCGACTGAGTAGGTTTGATACGGCTCGCCATCAACTCTTCTTTTCGCTCATCGCTCCAACGAGAGTCAGCAATCCCAGCACCTGCCAAATTCAATATGACATCAAAGCTCATATCAGACATCGCAAGCTCGTCATAAGTCATCATATTGATATCGTCGGGATGTGGTTGACCGCTATTACGAGTTAGCCAAGTAATCGTCACGTCTTTATTTTGCGCGCGAGACCGTGCCATTAAATCTCGGCTAAACGCACTTCCCAAAAACCCTGAACCACCACTGATCAAAACGTTCATACTCTACTCCCTATATGCCTCAAATATCGCCACTATGACTTATCGTTGAATTACTTATCGTTCAATGAAAACCAGACCGTTACAACCATCGTCTGCTTTTTTGTAGTTTTTATCAAAACGACTTTTACATGCTTTTGGTAAAGGAAGGTAGAAAGGTAGAAAAATAGGCAAGCTAGCAAATGGTCAATCTATAAACGCTCACGTAAATAAGGCACAGCGACACTTATCACTTTGCATTGCAAGCAATCGCTTCTGAGAAATTTAAGAGTTTTAATAGACAATGCTATCGAACGACGAAACCTGTCGTTGCGTCACGAATTTGGCTAGGCAAGGTATAACCCAACGTATCGCCCTGCAAGTAACCAATTTGCTCATCGAAATAAGCATAGGCAGCATCAAAAGTGCTAGCAGGCGTTTGACCTGATGGGTTACAGCTTGTAGAAACCAATAGACCAAATGGGTTCTGCTCACTGACCATCTGTTGGCAAAGCTGACGAACTGTAGGATGCGATATAACTCGAACAGCAATAGTCTGATGCAGACCTGTAATCCAAGTAGGTACAGTGCTTGCAAGCGGCTGAGGAATCGGTAATAACCAAGTATGTGCTTGGCGATTTTGCTGTTTATCTCCGCTATCGTCTGTCTGCCAACTATCAATAACCTGCTGGCGCTGAACATCATCTAAAGAGGCTAGCAAAGGTGCTAAGCGAGAGACACTATCAGTAACGACTATCATGCCTTTGGCTTGTGGACGTTGTTTGATATCCAAAATACGCTGAACAGCTGCTTGGTCATAAGGATCGCAACCAATACCCCAAACGCTTTCTGTAGGATACGCGAGCAGTTGCCCTTCTTTTAGCCACTTAGCAGCTTGAATGGCAGAATTAGTAATAAGAGGTGTAGGTTGGCTCATGACTTAAATGGTTCGTAAAAGTAAATTCTAATAATACCACAAGAGGGATATTGTCTAGGAGAGACTATAAATAAGCACTATCTATACCAGTGTCTAATAAAGAATATTTACGATACTTTAAACGCGTAAATATCGTCCACCTTGTTCGCTGATAAGACCCATTAACTCAAGCTCCATTAGCTGTCCGATCAACTGCGGCGGTGCAAGCTTGGTTGCACTAATAAGCGCATCTAAATCTTGCCCATGCCAGTCAAGCTGCTCATAAATTGCAGTTAAATGCTCAGGCACTACGACTGTGCTGCACGCAGGCTTTATCTCAGAGGATGATTGCTGGCTAGTAGATTTGATTGAGTTTTTCTCTATCTCAAACGCATCGGAAGTCTGAGTAATATTAGAGTGATTACTATTGAAAGTAGTAGCGTTCGCCGTTCTATAAGCGCCTTTATCATAATCAAGCTGACCATTGACGTCTTCTAGTACTTGCTGAGGATGATAAATCAAGGTCGCACCTTCACGAATTAGATGATGGCAACCCTCTGCATTACTATTATCAATATGACTGGGAATAGCAAAGACCTGTTTACCTTGTTCAGACGTTAGACGTGCTGTTATAAGTGAGCCACTTTTGATGGTCGCTTCCGTTACAATGGTCGCGAGACTCAGTCCAGCTACCAAACGATTGCGACGCGGAAAAGTATGTTTATGCGGCTGCGTATGCGGTAGTAGCTCACTGATAATGCAGCCACCTTGCTCAATAATTTGAGTAAATAACTGATCTCGATGATTGGGATAGTTCACATCGATCCCTGTACCCATTACGCCAACCGTCCGTCCCTGATAGTCAGGGTCTGCCTGTGCTAGCGCGCCTAAATGTGCGCGTTTATCTACACCCATAGCTAGACCGCTAGTAACGATATAACCTGCTTGCGCTAAGTACTGCGCCATATCAAACGTGATTTTTTGCGCATGCGCAGTAGGTTTGCGGCTACCTACTATAGCGATTTGTGCTTGATGCAGGCGCACGCTATTCCCACGATAGAATAATAATGGCGGTGGGTCGTAGATTTGTGAAAGTTGGGCAGGATAATCGGCGTCACCAGCAAATAACAAACCATAGCGCCCATCTATCAATGCTTGCTGAATCTTATCGATATTGGCGAGTGTTTGCTCTGGCTGTTCATGACGTTTGAGATGGGTGTGGTGAATACCTAGCTGCTTCCATGCCTCTACTTTGGCTTGCCAAGCAAGCTGCGGATAACCAAAAGAAGTGATCAATTTGTGATAAGCAGATAACGACGCATTCACCTCGTACCACAGCGCTAAGATAGCGCGCTGATCGTCGGATAAAGAAGAGGTGACTGCCGTCATTATTATCTGTCTCGTATAGGCAAGCTTAGATTAGTATTTGGTTTAATATATTGCTTAATAAAGCCTTATAGCTATTTATAAATAAGGAGGTGGTAACAACTGATCGCCAATATTAAGTGGTAGCTCAGAGTCTAGTACGTAAGCATAGCTGATGTGATCAAAGGTATTGAAAACCATCACCATACCGCTAGGCTCGTTTGGTAGACGGACTGGTGTATCATTATCTTTAGTATCACGTACCAAAGGCCCTTTTTGATATACCGTCAACACATCACCCGGCTTAGCACCTTGTAAGCTACCTAAATTAATGGCGACCACACTACCCTTCGCAGCCGAGCTGATAGAGTCCATCACACGTACGATCATACCACCGCGACTGACACTTGCAGGCGTTGGATAAAAGACAGGAGGAATAGCGTTGTCTAACTCTACAAAGACGCGATCCCCTTCACGCACTTCTTTGCCATAGCTATCGATAAGCTGCAAGCTAGTCACACCATTACTTTCTGTAGAAGTAACAAGACCAGTCGCTACCTGCGTAACTTCTAAGCCTATCACTTCTTGCGTTTTGGGGTCTACATATAGCTCACCCTCACGGTAGACGCCGTAACGTTGGCCTACGATAAGCGGTACGCCTTTAGCATAGACCTTATCACCACGCGCAGTAATTAAGTTACGGTTTTTAGAAGCTAAAATATAAGGCGTGGTATTAAAGTCTTGGGGATTAACGATAAGCGTTTTATCAAGCCAATGCTGAATAGCCGACCACGGAATAGGAGGGATGCTATTGGCCGTCGAAGTAATCGCGACCGTGCTCGTACTTACATTTCCAGTAAGCTGCTTTTCAACGCCAGCACAACCTTCACCAGTATCAACGCCAATCAGTGTTTTTCCTTGAATTACACAAAGAATGAGAACGTCATTAGGGTAAATAAGGTTTGGATTTTTGATTTGCTTATTGGTTGCCCAAATTTCTTTCCAGCGCCATGGGCTATCTAGATAGCGACCTGAGATATCCCATAAGGTATCGCCTTTTTTGACGATATAACGATTGGGCGCATCAGCTTTGATAGTTGGCGGCGGATTGTTAGCTTGAGCCGTGCTCATCAACATGGCACTACTAAACGTCGTCATTAACAGTGCTTTTGCTATCTTTTTTAAGCTCATCTTCATCGTTATATCCACAATATGTACCACTGTGTTCGACGCAAAGAACTGTACTTGATTTATTACTGTGAAAATCTCTTGGATTAATAAAAAATCAAATTTATCAGTAACTTATTAGTAAAATTCTCATGGCGATTATAGGGTAACTGTTCAGTGTAATTGGCTAGAATAATTCCTAAAAAAGCGCCTAGCACGATGATGATTTGCTGACGCCGTTTCTAATATTACAATTATATCTACCATAACACAATCATAAACACTTTATTACAATGGTGTAACTTTCACGCGGATACTTTTCTTATTGATGATAAGCTTAAAGACCGTAATTACCTAAGCAGGATTCGGTGCGACATGTTGGCGGATTTGTTCAGCAACCAGTTCGGCCTTATTATCCAGTATCACTACGTACTGTGGTAAATCTTCTAACCCTTTAGTATGCGCTGGACGCTCAATGTCTATTTGACCTACTGCTTCAACAATAGTGTCAGCGAACTTAACGGGTAATGCCGTTTCTGCACAAACGATGATTTCGCCATCTAACTGTCGCTCTTTGGCAACTTTAATGCCGTCTGCAGTATGTGGATCAACCAATTCACCATGCTGTTCATAAAGCGCTTTGATAGTCTGCAAGCGATCGTTGTGAGTAGATTTACCAGCAGCAAAGCCATAACGCGTATTAACTGATTCCATCAACTCAGACAAGTCAAACCCTCGGCCTGATTTTACGCCATCGAATAGTTCATGAACACGTGCGCTGTCTTTTTCCAGTAGTAAATAAACAAAACGCTCAAAGTTAGACGCTTTTGAAATATCCATTGACGGGCTTGAAGTGACATAAGTTTTTTCAGTCGGACGTGGCTGATAAGCGCCTTGATTGAAGAAGTCATTTAAAACGTCGTTTTCATTGGTTGCGACAATCAGACGGTCAATTGGCAGTCCCATTTCGCGAGCGATGTGACCAGCACAAATGTTACCAAAGTTACCTGATGGTACGCTAAAGCTGACTTTTTCATCGTTGCTCGTCGTGACCGCAAAGTAAGCTTTAAAGTAATAAACGATCTGCGCTAGTATGCGACCCCAGTTGATAGAGTTGACCGTACCCAAGTTATATGCTGCTTTGAATTCAGCATCTTGCTGTAGCGCTTTTACGATATCTTGACAATCATCAAACATACCGTCGATAGCGATATTATGGATATTGTCATCGGTCAAGCTATACATTTGCGCGCGTTGAAACTCACTCATTTTGCCATGCGGTGACAGCATAAAGACTTCGACATTTTCTTTGCCGCGCAGTGCATATTCTGCTGCACTACCCGTATCACCACTGGTCGCACCAATAATGGTAACACGAGCATCTTTTCTTTTGAGCACATATTCAAACGCATTGCCCAAGAATTGCATGGCAACGTCTTTGAACGCTAGTGTTGGGCCGTTCGACAATCCTAAAATGTATAAGTTATCTTCTAGCTTGCGGACAGGGACAATGTCATCAGAGCCAAATACATCAGCAGTATAAGTACGCTCAATAATATCTTGCAAATCAGCCGCAGGAATATCAGTGGCAAAACGTTGCATGATCGCCATCGCAAGCTGTGGATAGCTGAGCGTACGCCACTCGTCGAGTACAGCGCTATGAATGTTTGGATAATGCTCAGGCAGCATCAAACCACCGTCTGGCGCAAGACCCATTAAAAGCACATCACTAAAGTCCATCGGCGCTGTCTGACCACGAGTACTGATATATTTCATTAGATTGTCCTGTCTACAATAATGTTATTCAATAGTTAAAAACGGTTTATTCAGCAGTCTTGTGCAATAACGCATAATAAAAACCATCACCGCTGGTACTATCGATCGGTAAGCACTGGCGACCGATAGTTTGCGCGATACCCCAGTTGCAATCCTCGGTAAATTCAATTGCTACCGCATCATTATGATGAGTGATAAAGTCCTGCATTTGCTCGACGTTCTCTTGCTTTAAGATAGAACATGTCACATACAGCAGATAACCACCAGCTTTCAATTGCGGCCATAGGTTATGCAAGATATCGGCTTGCAACAGCGCCGTTTGCTCGATGTCTTCTTCTGTACGCAGGATACTGATATCAGGATGACGACGAATCACGCCAGTCGCAGTACAAGGAGAATCCAATAATATCGCATCAAATACCGGCTCATTTGTCGCCGCTTTTTTATTCTTGCCATGCTGCCATCTGGTCGCATCTGCACAGACAATGTTCAATGCGATGCTGTTATCTGCTTGTTGCAAATCATGCTGACTCAGATTTAGACGCTGTAAATTCTCACGAATACGCTCGATACGTGGTGCTTCGTTATCAATAGCCGTTACTTTGATATCAGCAGTCACAGGCGACGTTTCAGCATTGTCTTGTTTCACGTGAAACAACGATGATTCGTCATTAGCGCTTATGAGCTCTAACCAGTGAGCAAGCTTGCCACCAGGTGCCGCACATGCATCTAAAATGTGTAGCTCATTATTACTTTCATCACTGTCGCTATCAGTATTCGCATTTTCAGCAATGAGCTTAGCCATCAATGCTTTATTAATGATTGGTGCAGCTAACTGAGCATGCATGTCTTGGACGCTAGCAGTTCCTAAGGCGAAATCAGGCAAAGCGTTAACGGCAGTGCTTTGATGTAGTCTAAGACCTTTGGTTGATAGCATTGTAGCAGTGGTAGACTCTGACGAATTCGCCAAGTTAAAACCAGTCGTTAGCTCAACGATGTCTGCATCAATTTCTGCCCCATCCAACGCATGCTGATAGTCCTCTACCGAAGTCACGGCCGAGTTTACTCGTAAAAACATCGGTGCTGGTTGGCGCAAGCCTTGTGTCAGCTCATCATACTGCTCGCTCCAGTCTTGCTTAAGCTGATAAGCGAGCCAATTCGGTAGGCTATGCTTTTTATCGCACTTCTTACGGAATTTGCTTGGGTTCTTAGCAACTTTACGCAAAATAGCATTTACTAAACCAGTCGAATGAGCAAACTCAATCTCTTTTGCCGCTTCAACCGTCTCATGAATAGCCGCATGATCAGCCACTTCTAAATACAGCAACTGCACTAAGCCCACTTGAATCGTAGTGCGAACTTCAACTTCATCAATAGGATTGTCTGCTAACGTGTCAAGCAATCGCGCAAGGGCGTGCCATTGGCGTAATGTCGTCAACAATAACGCATGAGCAAAGCCTTTGTCACCATCATGTAGACTATTTAGTAACGGGTCAAGGACGCTTGAGAGCGACTGACCATTTTGAATGGCCAGTAAGGTACGAATCACACGCACGCGTACGCTACCATTCATAATAAGGTTGCTTGATGGTTTGAGCTTATTGTTTCTAGGCGCAGTACTGTTTTGTCTCATTAAATTTCATTTCCTTGACGTATGGTCGATAGCGTCTTGTGCAAGTAGGTTAAATATAAGTAACGTTATTTTGATTCTGTCGTAAATTGATCGCCGTCATTTAATTGGTTGCCGTGGCAAACTTGTTCAGCAGTCATTGGCTTACCACCCGCAAACTGTAAATGAGTAATGGCTAAAGTAGTGGCCGACGACTTGGTATCATTCTCCTTACCACAAGCGACTAAAATCGCTTTGCGTCCAACACTGATAACCGTTCCTGCGGGCTCATTGGTTTGCTGAGATGTATTCACAGGTAAGCTAGCCAACACTTTGACACGTTGCCCTGCCAAAAAAGTATAAGCGCCCGGCCATGGGGTCAGCCCTCGGATTTGGCGTTCAATAATGGCAGCAGACTGCGACCAGTCAACTTCGCCTTCGGTTTTGACCAGTTTTTCAGCGTAGTTGGCTTGACTATCATCTTGAGCGATAGCTTGAGCTTGATAAGTGGGCAAATCCTTTAATACCGTACTAATGGCTGTCGCACCAAGTGCAGCCATCTTATCATGTAGGCTAGCAGCGGTATCATCAGAGGCAATACTTTCGCTAACTTTATAAAGCATGTCACCCGTATCCAGACCTTTGTCCATCTGCATAATGGTAATGCCGGTCTCATCGTCTCCGGCCAAGAGTGCACGATGGATAGGTGCAGCACCGCGCCAGCGTGGTAACAGTGAAGCATGAATATTCAAACAACCATGAGTAGGCGTCTCTAATACACCAATAGGTAGAATCAATCCGTAAGCGGCGACAATCATCACATCAGGCTGATAGGTGCGCAGAGTTTGCCTAGCAGCTAGCCCTTCTGCGCTAGACTTTTTAAAAGTGACTGGCTGCTCTACAGCGATATCATTTGCCAATGCAACTTCTTTTACCGCAGAGGCTGACAATTTTTGACCACGACCTGCTTTACGATCAGGCTGCGTGTAAACAGCGACTATTTCTATATTCAGCGCTTCTTGCTGATTAATTAACGACTCAAGGCTGATAGCAGCAAATTCAGGCGTACCCGCAAATACTACCCTTAATCGGTTAGTAGTTGGGTTATCATGGTCAGTAAGCGAGTTAGATGTATCAAAGGTAGGAGCAGTTGTAGTCATAGTCATGCATTATATAAGGTTTATTTGTTCATTATAGGTGAGTTTACGGCGCAGTGCCATGATTGTAATGACCTCACTTCGTGATAACCAATGACATTATTTGCCTTTATAATCTTAAGGACATCAAACGCTCTGTTTATAATTTTTACAAAACAATTTGGCGTTAATAACTACTCTCTGTAAACAGTAAGCCGTTATTCTGCTATAAATAGAGGCTAAGTATTAATAACCTTAGGTAGTTCAGCTACTGTACATAAAAAATTCATTATAATTTCACTATATTTTTCGTGTCGAGATAGGGCCACGCTTTCATGCAACAGTTCCAGTCCTTACAGCGCTTATTGATTTTTTATACCTTGTCTCTCACGGTTATGTTACTGCTGTACTATGTCATACTGTTTGATGGGATGAAAAAACATAGTGAGCAACATAGCATAGATACTTTTTATTCCCTACAGCACAGCATTATTGAGCATGCAGTGCCTCTAGATAGTGAAATAAAAACAATCTTAGAACAGCCTACTTTTGATCAACTGAGTTATCAGCTGATTTTGATGATGCCTTCTGGGCAGACCTATATTCATCATAATACTCGTCCTAATGAATCTGCTTTTCCTACCGTTGCTTTCCCTACCATCGGTACATCAGCTTCTAGCAGCAGCGACCATAGCTCTTATACCGTCAATAGCAATGAACTAACAGGAATCATTAATCTAAAAAGCGGACATCAGATTTATATTGTACTACGCCATGAGCCTTTTGTTGTCGACTGGATATCTTACCGTTACTGGCTTCCTTTGATGGTCGCCATCGTACTATTTTTCATGGCATTGCTCTATATGCTCAATCGTCGTACTAACTGGGAACAGTTACTGGTTTATACGGATAATTTGAGTAGCCGCGCAAAAGAATCTTATACGCCGCCGCCGTTTTTACAAAAGAAATCTACTACCGAGTTCATGCTGTTAGGTCATGCGCTAAGTCGCGTTAGCTACCAACTACATAATGACTATCGGCGTATCAAAACATTGACTCATCGTTTAGAGCGCTTGGTTGATCAGGCACCCTTACCGATGTTGATGAGTATACGACATGGTCAAATTAGCTTCTATAATCAACGCTTTGAGCAAGTATTTACCCCTCCTACCCAGAGTGAACAGAGCTATGAGCTGACTGATTTCGTTGAAGGGAAAGATGAAGCCACTCAAATACTGTTAAAAACTGTTTCAAGTTTACGCGTTACTCGCACACTCATAGTTTATGGCTTGGAAAACAAACAAGCCTACCAACTACACGTGACACCATGGTTCGGCGAACATGGGCAAGTTCACGGTTTTACTGTGATTTTTAATAATATTGATGAGATTTTCCATCAATCTGAACAACTACAGCTGCACAACCAACAACTGCAATTACAAATTGATGAATCAAACGAAGCCCAAGCATTTATAGGTCGTAAGTTAAGGTTACCACTAGAGAAGATAATTGATTCATTGGAACCCATCGACCCTTCAACATTGACGGCTCAAGGCAAAAAAACTCTAAATACATTAATTACAACCAGTCAAAGCATGTTGACTGTGCTCAATGAGACGCTAGCAACAGAGGAAGTTGAAGTCCGAAAAACACGTCTAAGTATCGAAACGGTTGATATTTATAAAGTAAGCAAAGAGGTTAGCAATTTAGTCACAAAAGAAATAAGACAACAAGGGTTAGAATTGATCTATTTCTTTGCGCCAGACTGTCCTCGTTACATCGAAACTGATTACATTCGACTGCACCATATCCTATTAAACCTGTTGAAAAACGCTATTAGTTTTACAACATCAGGCTATGTCGCGCTCACTGTTGATCGTGTACCTGGAGATAAAGTAACGCGAATAAGTAATCAGCATTTAACTCCTAACAATGACACGACAATGCCTGCGCAGACATCTTATTGGATTCGGTTTAGCGTAAAAGACACTGGAGCAACTATTACTCCTGAGAGAAAAAATCAATTAGTCAATATCTTGAATCAAAGCAATCATAACTTAGTTGAAGACAGTAATGTTGGCTTAATGGATGCCAATAGCTTTGCTCAGTTACTCGGCGGTTTTATCGAACTAAATAATACGGTGGATAAAGAAACGATATTTAGCCTCTACCTTCCTTATCCTCATGCCACTTATCAATCGGTATATCATCGTTGTTCGCAGCTGCCCCATATTCACCTTATCGCTGTCATCAATCAGCCTCTAGTTGCTGAACATTTACAACGTTTGTGCGAGTACTTAACGATATCCATAACTATCTACAGCACTTTAGATAGAGCCACTGTACAGCAGCTAAAAAATAAATTAAAACAAGATGAGCAAACCGTCATTCCTGTCTTGCTATTAGATTATGAATACAGCGAATCTATCACCTTATCAGTTCATGCGAGTAACAAGTATAACGAGCAGCAAGAAGCATTAAATGACCTAGTCACGACGCCTTCACTACCGAAGATATTACTTAGCATGAAACTTGAAAGGCATATCCCTTCTACTTTACTAGGCCAGTATGATGGATTTTTGACCAAACCCTTGGACGCAAGTTTACTACTGTCTGAGCTACTACGCTTAACCTTGTTTGCAAGGAAAACGCTAAACATACTGGTCAAACATCAATACGACAGCAGTCTATCTTTTGTAGAAGATACACCTAAGAAAGAAATCTTGTCTCCACTGATTTTGGTCGTAGAAGACAGTCCTACTAACCAAAAGATAGCCTGTAAGATGTTAAGTAAGCTTGGTTATCGTAGTATTGTCGCAGAAGATGGACAGCAAGCACTCGAGAAACTCAAAAGCCAACGTGAAGAGATCTCTCTGATTTTGATGGACTGCCGGATGCCCGTTATGGATGGCTTACAAGCCACACAAGTGATTCGTTCACAAGGCGATAAAATACCGATTGTGGCGCTAACTGCAAATAATACAGAAGAAGATCGCGAGGCTTGTATGCAAGTTGGTATGGACGAATTTTTATCCAAACCCATTAGTAAGAAAGACTTAGAATCCGTTTTGCAGAGTTTTATACAATAAATCTCTAGTGCAAATAAAAAACACCCTATCGATATCACTTAATCAAAGTAATATCGATAGGGTCGAAAACTTGGTGCGAGGATGCTATTTCGGTAAGCTTAATTGTTATTTCATAAACCCATTATCGGCCAAAAATGCTTCTGTGATTTGGCTTTGCGGGTTTGATGCGTTCATATCGCCAGATTGAGATTTGTTTAATAGACGCTCTAGATAACGGGCAACGATATCTACTTCAATATTAACTTTGTTACCTACTAACCAATGCTTAGCAATATTCGTCACTTGGGCAGTATGCGGAATGATATTTAGAGAGACAATATTGTCACGCACTAAATTGGTCGTCAGACTAATACCATCTACTGTAATAGAGCCTTTGGTCGCTGTATAATGCGCTAGCTCTTGCGGTATCTCAATCTCAATATAGATAGAACGAGCATCTTGTTGTAATTTACTAACGACCCCTACTCCATCTACATGACCAGCGACAATATGACCACCAAAACGAGTCGTCGGTAGCATAGCCTTTTCTAGATTGACGGTATGTCCTGCTTTTAACCCTTCTAATGCTGTTCTAGCAATCGTTTCACGTGAGACATCAACAGAGTAGTAGTTACTTCCGAGCTCTACCACGGTTAAACAAATACCATTTGATGCAATAGAATCGCCTAGCTTCACGTCACTGAAATCCAAGTCATCAGACTCTACCGTCAAACGTATGTCACCGCCTGTCGCCTGCATCGATTTAACTTTTCCAACGCTTTCTATAATTCCAGTAAACATATTATCCTCATCTCATTACAGTATTGCCGTTATAGGCGAATATTTTAGTTTATCAAATCAACTATCAATTCTTCATCACAATTTGTTCAAATAGCTGACAGTGAAACATCAATAGATTTGACCTTTAATAGGATAGATTGTGGATAAGTAGGGATAAATCAATAGAGGTATAGCTATAACCCGCTATAAATACATAGTTATCCACAACGAATGCAAATTTCACATGAAGTATACCTACCTAGTAAAAAACCAATAAGTTATTGATTTTAAATAACATTCGATAAAAAACTCAAGATGAATATATCTTTTCCGTTTCATGTGAAACAAAGTTATACACAGTTCCATGTGAAACACGTAAATCAATGATAAATTTATCCACATTCTAAGCTTATTCTTATGATTTGTGGACAACCTACTTATACGAAGAATATTTATAAAGGTAATAAGGTTAATTTAAGATCTGGACCAAGCTGTTGATGACTTTCTATATCAAACCGTAACTGCTGAGCAAGGGACATAGGATTGAAATCAACCATGGGACGAGCTTGCTCACCAAGTAAACAAGGTGCTTGATACACGATTAGCTCATCTACCAACTGTTGACTCAAAAAACTACCTGCAACGCTAGCACCTGCCTCCACTAACACGTCATAGCATTGATGCTCACTGACTAACTTAGCCAACAACGCCGGCAAATCATCTTCATGCCAATAAATAGTATCTGGATGCTGACACAGCTGATAATCAGACTGTAGACTGTGCTTTAAACGCTGACGCCTATCAAGTATGACTATTTTAGGGTTAGGTATTTTTTCAGGTGGTACGTCCAATTGTTCTGAGCGCACATTGAGCTGCGGGTTATCAGTTATTACGGTTTCACTACCTGTGATAATCGCACCACTTTGTGCTCGTAGTTTTTGTACATCTTCGCGGGCAGCTGTCGAGGTAATCCACTTTGATTCACCAGATGCCATCGCTGTACGGCCATCTAAACTGGTCGCTATTTTCAATCGTACATAGGGCATTTTAGTGCGCATGGCTTTTAGAAACCCACGGTTTAGCGCCTCTGCCTGCTCTGTCAGGACACCGACTGTTACCTCAATGCCAGCTTGTTCTAATAGTTTCACACCGCGACCTGCGACCTGCGGATTTGGATCCAGACCTGCAATTACAACGCGCTTTACCTTAGTAGCAACCAGCGCCAACGCACATGGCGGCGTACGTCCTGTATGACTACAGGGCTCTAATGTTACGTAAGCAGTTGCTCCTGCTGCTCGTGTACCCGCTTCTTTCAACGCAAATATTTCTGCATGGGGCTCACCAGCTTTAGGGTGAAACCCTTGACCAACAATCTGCTCTGCCTGAACAATAACGCAGCCTACGGCAGGATTCGGTCTAGTAGTATACAAACCGCGCTTCGCTTGTTCGATAGCAAGCATCATAAAGTAGCGGTCTTGTGCATCTTGGGCATGGCTTTGAATAGACATAAGGCTAGGCTCAATAAATGATTGAGGGTTCTATATAAGAAAGTAAGGTTTGAAAGCTGATTGATAATTCTGATTAGTAATTAGGAATCACTTATCAACTAAGGCTTATTTAAAAACTTACTTCGCCTACTTTTCATTTGGACGAATATTGGCAATTTCTTGATGAAATGCATCGATATCTTGAAAGTCGCGATACACACTAGCAAAGCGTACGTAGGCGACATCATCCAAAATTTTGAGTTCACTCATGATAATTTCACCCAAGACTTTACTACTGATTTCTCGCTCACCCATTTGCCTAACACGTTTTTCGATACGACTAATCATCGCCTCTTGCTCATCAATAGTGATAGGACGCTTTTGCAACGGCAATAAAATAGAACGGCGCAGCTTTTCATTGTCATAAGGTTCAATCTTATTGCTTGATTTGATAATCCTTGGCATGACAACTTCTACCATCTCAAAAGTCGTAAAACGTTCTTGGCAACTGTTACACGAACGGCGTCGACGCACTTGTGCACCTTCCGCAGCAAGACGTGAGTCAATAACCTTGGTCTCTGACGCATTACAGTACGGACAGTGCATAGCATTTCCTTATTTTACGATTGAGAATAAGAACAGTGTTTTCAAGACAGATAGTTTTGATAAATAATAAAAAACACCATTTACCCGTTATTTACCAATACAAAAGCTGCCGAATATCTTACCCAATAAGTCATCGGCGCTGAACTCACCTGTAATTTCACCCAAACTCTGCTGTGCCTGACGTAAGCTATCAGCAACTAACTCACCCGCTTCGAATACGGTTAATTGTTCATGAGCTTCTGCCAAGAAATTAGCAGTTCGTCTAAGCGCGTCTAAATGTCTGGTACGAGCGATCAAGCTATTCTCTGGTGGATGAAAGCCTACTTTCTCACATAGTGCTTCAACCAAATTATCAATACCAACACCTGTTTCACATGAAACATTAACTTGCTGATAACCTCTATTCTTGATTTCAGCTTGAGTCTTAGCAGCACTTTCTTCTCTATTATTATCGCTCAATAAATCGCTCTTATTAGCGATAATGAGTAAGCGTTTAGCTTCTGGCAACTCACCAAATAACTGTTCAGCAAGCTGTAAAGGTGTACTCTCTTCTTCAACATCGCGAGTCACATCGTAGACCATCAGTAGCATATCGGCTTGCGTGATGGCAGTACGGGCACGCTCAATTCCGATACGCTCCACAGTGTCTTCTGTCTCGCGTAGGCCTGCCGTATCGGTCAGATGTAGCGTCAAACCATTTAGCACGACTGTCTCTTGCAGCGTATCACGTGTAGTACCGGCAACATCAGTCACGATAGCACGCTCTTGCCCTGCAAGGCGGTTGAGCAAGCTAGATTTACCTGCGTTTGGCCTACCTGCTAGCACGACATGGATACCGTCGCGCAAAAGCTGACCTTGCTTTGCCGTTGCTAGAACTTGTTGTATCTTATCTTGCGTCTGCTCAAGTTTGCTTTGTATGACGCCATCAGACAAAAAGTCCACATCCTCTTCATCAGGGAAATCAATAGCAGCTTCGACATGTAAACGAAGGTGAATTAACTGTTCTAACAACTGGTTAATTTTTTGTGAAAACTCACCGCTTAGAGAGCGGATCGCACTACTGGCCGCGGCGGCACTGGTCGCATCAATCGCATCAGCTATCGCTTCTGCCTGCACTAAATCCAATTTATCATTATCAAAGGCACGGTAAGAGAACTCTCCTGCACTCGCTTGCTTGGCACCTAGCTCAAAAACCCGTGCAAGTAACTGGTTTTGTAAAATAACACCACCATGCCCTTGCAGCTCAATCACATCCTCACCTGTGAATGAATGAGGACCTTTGAAAAACAAGACTAATCCCTCATCAACGACAGTGCCATCAGCCTGATAAAAACGACAAAAGCTAGCCATTCGCGGCGTAAAAGCAGACTTACCTGTTAGAGCACATGCCATATCGTAAGCACGACTGCCTGATAGACGTATGACACCCACGCCCCCTCGCCCAAGCGGCGTTGCAATCGCAGCAATTGTGCCCAATCCAGATGTATTAGACTGTTCAGAAGAATTAGGTACGGCTAATGCTGTCTCTAAGGAATCCACAATGACTCTCAATGTTTAAAAGCTCCATTATAGACGTCTGGACTCATACTGACAAAGCAAACTTTGAAAGGTAGATGTATCAGACATATATTCGCTTCAATATTGATAAACTGTGGATAATGTTGATAAGCTGTGGATAACATTTACCACTTATCCACCAGCTATAAAAAAACCACCGCTTGCGCGATGGTTTTGTGTTTCTGACAAAGAACTAATTAATCGACTACTTTTACCGTACGACGCTTCTGCTCTTCATCGACTTTTTTATTGACGATATATTGCTGAGTCATACTAAACAGGTTGTTGACTGTCCAATATAGAACCAAACCTGCTGGGAAGAACAGCATGAATGCCGTAAAGATAATCGGCAAGAACTTCATGACTTTTGCCTGCATCGGATCTGCTGGCTGTGGGTTCAACTGTTGCTGTACAAACATCGACGCACCCATTAGCAACGGCAAGATAAACCATGGATCCATCGCTGATAGATCTTGAATCCACAAAATCCATGGTGCATGACGCAGCTCAACACTTTCTACTAATACCCAATACAAGGCTAAGAAAATAGGCATCTGCATCAAGATTGGTAGACAACCTGCCATCGGATTAACTTTTTCTTCTTTGTATATCGCCATCATTTCTTGCGACATCTTCATACGATCATCGCCATGCTCTTCTTTGAGCACTTTGAGTCTTGGTGCAATCGCACGCATTTTAGCCATCGAGTAGTAGCTCTTATTAGAGAACCACATTAAGGCAATTTTTACTAATATAGTCAGTAAAATAATTGACCAACCCCAGTTACCAACAACCTTATGCACACCTTCCAAAATAGCAAACAAGACCTTCGATATTGGCCACAGCAGACCATAATCAACTGTTTGGTTAAGACCTACCGCAACGTCTTTTAGCTCAGACTGAACTTTTGGACCTGCATATAATGTCGCATTCAAGGTAACTTGTTTATTTGGTGCTACGTTCACTGGTTGGCTATTGAAGCCGATAAAGTAATCACTACCTGTTTCACGGGTAAAGAATTTACCAGTGAAGTTTTCAGGCGTCCAAGCAGATACAAAGTAATGCTGTACGATACCAACCCAGCCTTTATCGCTAGTCGTCGTCAACTCACCATCACTAAAGTCACCAAATTTCAGCTTATTATAAGGATCATCTGGGGTACCCCAAGCGCCGCCTAAATAAGTCGCCATGCTCAGCGCGCCTTTATCAGACATACCAGGATCTTTACTATCATCACGCTTTAATTGCGCAAACATCTGACCTTGCCAAGCATTGGTAGACGCGTTTTGAATCTGATAGCTAATATCGATTGGATATTTGTTTTCAGTGAAAGTGAAAGTCTTGGTAATCGTTACACCGTCTTTTTTGTAAGTAAGCGGCACTGACAACGTTTGCTGTCCATCTTCCATCACATAATTGTTAGCAGTATGGTTATAAGTCGCTCTACCTTCTGCTGTATCAATACCGTTCTGACCAATAAGTCCAGATTGAGCCACATACACACGGTTACTGTTGTTTTCTAACAATACGAAAGGCTTATCGCTATCGAGCGTTGCGTCATACTGCTTGAGCGCAGCATAAACAATATCACCACCTTCTGGATTGATTTTTATATCATAGCGATCAGTTGTTACCGTGATTAGACCAGCGTTTTTCGCAGGAGTCGCTGTCACAGCACTGTTATCCACAGGTAATGTCTGTACCGGAATATCACCTGCTGCACCAGTAGTAGAAGGAATGTCAGCACCTACCGAATTCGTAGTTTCTGGCACCGCATCTACAGCTGGAGCATCGGCATAATCATCTCGCCATGCCAAAATCAGCAGATAAGCGGTAATTAGCATCGCAATGATGATCATCACCCGAAATATCTTTTGCATAAACCTTTCCTAGATTAAAAAATTAGGGAATGAAAAATTAGGGCATGTGTCATGACTGACCTACACAGCAGTCCTGTAACATTGCAACTGCATCGGTAGTCATTTACATAAAATGTGCATCATTTTACTAAAAATCTGTCTCAAATGATACCAAGAGTGTGGATAACTTGTGGGTAACTAAACAGAGTATCTATTTGAAACCAGAGAAAACGACTTTATGTCGATTTCATCAAATAATTAAGCTGTGAAACATAGCTAGTATTGTCTCGATAGACACCCAAACCCTGATTGTCAGTATTCGATACATCAGTAAAAGATATGTATTGATAGCTATAAGAAGCTAATGGTAAAGGTACAAAGTCTATGCCATGCCCACCTAAAGGGTGACACCTGCTAAGACGTTTTAACAACAACCAAATACCCTTACGAGCGCCATACCATATTAAAGCTTGTTTACCATAATTTGAGCATGTCGGATAATAGCGACAACGAGCAGGTATTACAGGACTAACTATTTTTTGATAAAAAACAATTAAATTAAAAAATATATTATGAGTAATTTTATTTATATTTTTTATTTTTAATAAAATATTCATTTTATTTTTTTTCTATTTTTTTAAATATATTTATTATTTGATTTTTCAGTTCTTTATTATCTATATCTTTAATAGATTTTTTTACAATAAAAACAATATCTTTATTTTCCATTTTAAAAGCTTTGGTACGGAACTCTTCACGCACATACCTTTTGATTAGATTACGAGCGACAGCAGTAGGTACTTTACGCTTGGTAATAGCCATACCGACTCGCGGCTGTGCATGCTCGTTAGCACGTACAAAAGCCATTAAATGACTCTGATGAATCTTGCGATCAGGTGCGTCAAATACCTCACGGAAGGCTGCAGGGGTAAGCAGGCGTTGCTGTTTAGTGAAACTAGCTGCAGATGTATCTGATAGAATATTGGACATAGTACAACCTAGTAGAATAACGATAGGAGAAATAATAACAAATTATAGAGACAAAAAAAGCGCCGATGTGGGCGCTTTTAATATATGGCTAAGTGTCAGTTGTGATGATTGACTATCGCAATCTATAAACAATAAGAACACAACAAGCACTATTAGCCATGCTTATCGCAATCTACTGATTATACAGTAAGGCGATGACGTCCTTTAGCGCGGCGACGAGCTAAGACCTGGCGGCCTTTTTTAGTTGCCATACGAGCACGGAAACCGTGAGTACGTTTACGCTTGATCACGCTTGGTTGGAATGTACGTTTCATAACTCACCTATCAAAATAATGGACTAAATTCGTAATAACGGAGGATTATACCATTCAGTATAGTTTTGGTCAATAAACTAATTTGCTTTGTCCCCAAATATGAAATACCTCATACAAATCTAGTAAAGATATTTCCTTAAAACCTATTTCTAGTTAACCAAATTTTATAGTTATATATTCTATAATTTACAAAGTTATCCACAGGTTAGTTTAAACACTATAATAATAATTAATTAATATAAATATAGTATTGTTATTATTGGGGCCATGATTATCTGTGGTTAAGTCTATTTTCCTTTTTATTATCAATTTACTAGGCTATGGGTAAGCCTGTGGATAAACTGTGGGTTAAATATGGATAACTAGCTTATGAAAGTTATGCACAAAACTGTCCACAGTCTTATCCACAAAAAACAAGGTTTTATCCACAGGGTATCTGTGTTAAATTAGGCGCTACTTGATATACACCTTCGTATAGGATATTGCACGAACTCTTTGGTTAGTTGTTCGTGTAATATCGAGGCTTAGGTAGCAGTTTATATTGCTAAAAAATAACTATTATTTCAGATTACAAGGTCAGTACTTTTCATGATAGACACAGCAAATATTTGGGATAAATGTCTAAACGATTTGCGTTATAACGTCAAAGACAACGTGTTTACTATGTGGCTGAGACCTCTGTCAGCTCATCAAGAAGCACAAACTTTGATTATTCTTGCTCCCAATGATTATTTTGTGACGTATATCAAGAAGAATCATCTTCAAGATATTCAGCAGTTGGTGACCAAACACAGTCAAGGTAGTATTGAAGAGGTCGTCGTACGTGTTGATAATGCTGGCCGCAATGCAGAAGATAACAGTCAATCAGGTTCTTTGTTTGTAGAAGACGAGGTCTCCCCTACCCCAACCGAACATAAATTTGAATCTATTCATCACAACAACGCAAAAGCAGATATCGAAGCGAACATGCGTCATACTGAGGCAGTTGAGTCTGCTGATACAAAATCATTAAGCTATCTGAACCCCGAATTTACTTTTGAAACCTTTGTTACAGGCAAGTCCAATAACTTGGCTTATAAGGCTTGTTATGAGCTTGGTAAGCGCCAATCAAAAAATCGTCACAATCCTTTATTTATATATGGTCCTTCTGGATTAGGAAAAACGCATTTAATGCATTCTGTAGCTCATCGCTATTTAAAAAATAATCAAAGTTTTTATTATTTCACTTCTGAAAAATTTATAAATCAATTAGTTTATTCATTAAGAAATAATAAAATAGAAGATTTTAAAAAGAAAATAAAAAAAGTAGATTTATTAATTGTAGATGATATTCATGTATTGGCAGGAAAGACTAAAAGTAGTAATGAGTTTCTAACATTATTTGCAGATTTTACTAGTGGTGATAAACAACTTATTTTAGCCTCTGATCGACATCCCTCCCAAATGACAGAGTTTGATGAACGATTTAGATCACGGTTTTCTTGGGGGTTAACAGTCGCTGTTGATCCTCCTGAGATTGATACTCGAGTGCAAATTCTGCAGAAAAAAGCAGCCTCCTACGGTATGGTATTGCCAAAGGAATGTGCATTATTCATTGCACAAAATGTGGTGTCTAATGTCAGACGTTTAGAAGGTGCCTTAAATCAGGTATTTGCCAATGCTAATTTGACAGGGGCTCAGATTACTCTTGAAATGGTGCAATATGCGCTAAAAGATATTGTTGCGATGCGTGTGCAAGCAGTGAATATGGATAACATCCGTAAGATAGTTGCTGAGTACTATGATGTCACGGTCAAAGATATTATGGGGCGTAAACGTACGCGTAGTATTGCAAGACCACGTCAAATAGCGATGGCTTTGTCGCGTGAATTAACAGGCGATAGCTTCCCTGAAATTGGTCAGTCGTTCGGTGGACGCGACCATACGACGGTGATGCACGCTTGCGATAAAGTAAATGAGTTAAGAGCAGCAGACCCTGCATTTGATAAGGATTATAAAACCCTAGCTTTAATGTTACAGGCAGGATAGAAGCGACAGATATCGTTGTATTCTAGTAGATACAGATGGTTTATAATATCGAAAATACAAGTGCACAGATGCTCTGTAGATTATCGTCAGCAGACAAGGTATTATTGAGTCATTACGATAAATTTTTATAAAAGAATCATTCAAACAAGAGTAATTAAGCATGCAATTATCGATCAATCGAGAATCGTTACTAAAAGCTATCAACTTGATCGCCAAAGCCGCTGATAAACGCCACAATATGGTTATATTGGGTAATATCAAGCTACAGCTATCAGATTCTGAGCTTATCTTAACAGCGTCAGATTTAGAGGTAGAGCTGACATCGACATTGAAATTGCCTGCTGGTGCTTGTGTTGAAGCAGGTACAACGACGCTTCCTGCAACCAAGCTAAAAGATATTTGTAAATCGCTACCTGCCCAAGCGCAAGTTAATCTAGCAACTCAAGCAAACGAGCGTTGCTTATTAACTAGTGGTAAGAGTCGTTTTACATTGGGAACATTGCCAAGCGAAGACTATCCGAGCTTAGGTAACCCTGAAAATATCACCCCTCTGACTATTAGCCGTAATCGTCTAACAGATTTGATTCATAAAACACAGTTTGCGATGGCAATTCAAGATGTACGCTATTATTTAACAGGTATGTTATTTGACGTTTCACAGCAGCAACTGACAACGGTAGCAACAGATGGCCATAGATTGGCATTAGCTCGTAGTGTGATCAATGTAAGCGCAGATCTCAATATGCAGGCTATCTTGCCACGTAAGGCAGTGATTGAGCTTGAGCGTTTAGCTTCTGAGCTTGGTAAAATGTTGGGTGATCAGGATAACGTAGTTACTCTGAGCTTCGGTCGAGAGTTCTTACAAGTAAGTTTGCCATTTGGCGATGTCGATAGTGCAGGACAGGTCAGCCAAGATCTAATGGTGACATTTACCGCGCGTTTGATTGATGGTAAGTTCCCTGATTATCGCCGTGTGATGCCGAGCAATACTGACAAGCTGGCTTTATTCAATCAGGAAAAAATGACAGACGTACTACGTCGTGTTGCCATCTTGAGTAATGAAAAATCTCGTGGTGTGGTCTTTAATTTTGCTAGCGATGGCATGGTCGAAGTACGTGCTAATAATGCTGAGCAGGATGAAGCAGTCGAGATGATACAAGCTAAGTATCAAGGTGAGCCAATGGAGTTGTCGTTTAATGCTGCTTATCTGCAAGATGTATTAGGTGTCATCCAAGGCGATTTGCAGATGCATATGAGCCAATCAAATGCTTCTGTACTGGTCAATCAACTAAATGATGAGTTCCATCAATATGTCATTATGCCAATGCGTATATAGCGTGTTTTTCTTTAAAAACAAATAGAATTGAATAGAAATAATACGTTCCAGAAAGTTTTATTCTCAGTGCTAAATATTGATTTTTAACAAACTTTTGCCTGCTTTGTTAGCAGGCTTTAATGGGCGGCTATCGATACTATGATTGAACGTCTACAAATATCCCATCTTAGAAACCTTACTCAAATTAGTGTAGAGCCTGCTGCTTGCAACATCATTATCGGAGCCAACGGTAGCGGTAAAACTTCGTTGCTCGAAGCTATATTCTTGTTATCAAGAGGTAAGAGCTTTCGCCATCACCAGCCCAAACGTTATATCCAGCATCATCAGAATAATACAACTGTTCATGCTAAGCTCAGTGATAGTCGTACTTTAGCTATTCAAAAGCAAGCAGATGCTACGACTATCTTACGTCTCAATCAAAACACTGTTTACAACCAAAGTATTTTAACGGAGCAGCTGCCTACGTTACTGATAGATCCATCGACAATGGATATGTTGGAGCAGGGAAGTGCGAGCCGTCGACAGCTGCTAGATTGGTTAGTGTTTCACATGAAACAAGGGTTTCATCCACAATGGATGGCTTATCAACGCCTCTTAAAACAGCGTAATAGTTTACTAAAAAGTACTCGTCATTTAACCCAAGTACAGCTAGCTGAGCTGAAATCTTGGGATAAAGGGTTGAGTAACCATGCTGCCTTGATTCATCATTATCGTGAACAGGTATTTACTGAATGGCAGCCTTATTTTGCCAAGAGTATCGTACAGCTATTGCCTTCTTATGCTGAGCAACTGAGCCTCAGCTATAACGCTGGTTACGACACCAGTGTCGCGCTAGATGTGCAGCTTAATGAGCGATTAGAGCAGGATTTGCAATTGGGATATACTCGTATAGGCAATCATCGTGCTGATATTCATGTGCATTGGTGTTCTAATGAGCCTATAAGCGACCAAACGACAGATGCAAGAACAGCAGCTTCAGTACACAGTGTTCAAACCAAATTACCGACCTTAAAAGAGCAGGCAGCGAATGTGTTGTCTCGCGGTGAAAAGAAACTGCTTATTACTGCACTGCGCCTATCGCAATTACCACTGTTGCTAAACGATGAAGAGCGTAGTAACTCACTCAATGATGATTTATCATCGAGAGCGACACCTGTTGTGCTCCTAGATGATATCACTGCAGAACTAGATGATAGAGCTATAGAAATACTGCTATCGACACTCGCTCAACTCCCTTGCCAAGTATTTATGACCAGTCTGACAGACGATATTTTACCTTTAGTTAATGAACTGTGGTCACAACCAAAAACGTTTCACGTGAAACAAGGTGAAGTTTCATTTACTGACTAATATTTATCTTTTACTCACATTGTGACTATTATCTATCTACTTTTATCTTTCACTCTTTGGTATTACAGCCACTACCATTTGTTCTGTCAGTTACTATGTTAAGACGACCTTCCACAGACGGTAAAACTCTCAGTAAACAGTGACTTAGAAGCAAAAAAATGTTAAAATAACCCTTTATTTTTGTTCTGTACTCAGCAGTTTAATTGATAGCATCATAGAAAAGGTTTCTATTTTTCAATCATCTATAAGTATTTGATAATTATGTATTTTATTTATTTCAATAGTTTTAGCAATAGGTAGAGAAACAAAGACTATTACTAATAAATAATTTGCTAATTTTATCTCTGTGCAGCCTTTTTTGAGGCTAGCAGTAGTTAATAGTTTAGCTGCTCATATGCACTCTAGATTATGAATAATAGACGTTGATTTTAAGATGCCATTATGAAGCGGACTTTTTATAAGTGCGCTAACTATAAATGGCTGATTATGGCTAGATTAAGGAATGTACATGAGTGATTCATTACCTATTGACTACGAGCAATTGGTAGATGACAGTGCTACTGAAGCAGCTGTGTCTACTGTAGTTTCAGAGGTGTTACCTTCTGATTATAGTTCTAAAGATATTCGCGTATTGCGTGGGTTAGAGGCCGTACGTGTGCGCCCTGGTATGTATATCGGCGATACCGATGATGGCACAGGTTTGCATCATATGGTCTTTGAGGTGGTGGATAACTCTATCGATGAGGCTCTGGCTGGTCATTGTGATCAGATTGATATCGTTATTCACGAAGATGAGTCTGTCAGTGTGATGGACAATGGCCGCGGTGTGCCTGTTGATATCCATCCAGAAGAGGGTGTATCAGCGGCTCAGGTTATTATGACTGTATTGCATGCGGGCGGTAAGTTCGATGACAATAGCTATAAAGTTTCAGGTGGCCTGCACGGGGTTGGGGTATCGGTCGTTAATGCGTTGTCTAAAAAGCTTGAGATGAATATCTGGCGTGAAGGCTATCATTATCATCAGACTTATACTGATGGTGTACCTGATAGCGATATCCAACAGATGGAAGCCACCGACCAAACAGGCACACAAATCCGCTTTTATCCTAGCAGTGACGTGTTTACTGGTACGATCTTTGAGTACGATATCTTAGCAAAACGCTTACGTGAGCTGTCGTTTTTGAACTCTGGCGTGCGTATAGTTTTGACTGATGAGCGCATTGATAAGCGTCATGAGTTTGAGCACAAAGGTGGCTTGCTAGAGTTTGTTAGTTACATCAATGCTGGTAAAGACGGTATCAATGAAGTATTCCATTTTACCAGTCAGCAAGACGACGGTATCAGTGTGGAAGTTGCACTGCAGTGGACAGATACGTATAACGAAAAAGTATTGTGCTTTACTAACAACATTCCGCAAAAAGACGGTGGTACGCATCTATCAGGTTTCCGCTCAGCACTCACACGTGGCTTAAATAGCTATATGGATCGTGAAAACTTGTTCAAAAAAGAGAAAGTCGCCGCAACTGGTGATGACGCTCGTGAAGGTTTGACCGCAATTGTCTCTGTAAAAGTACCAGATCCAAAATTTTCAAGTCAGACCAAAGATAAGCTGGTATCGAGCGAAGTGAAGTCTGCTGTCGAATCAGCGATGCATGATAAGTTCAATGATTATCTGCTAGAGAATCCAAGTGCTGGTAAAGCCATTGCTAATAAAATTATGGAAGCAGCACGTGCACGTGATGCGGCTCGCAAAGCGCGTGAAATGACGCGTCGTAAGACCACTTTGGATATTGCAGGTCTGCCTGGCAAGTTGGCTGATTGCCAAGAAAAAGATCCAGTACTCTCAGAGCTATACATTGTGGAGGGTGACTCTGCAGGTGGCTCAGCGAAGCAAGGTCGTAGCCGTAAAACGCAAGCAATCTTGCCATTAAAAGGTAAGATTCTAAACGTCGAACGTGCACGTTTTGACAAAATGCTATCGTCTGCCGAAGTGGGTAACCTGATTACTGCATTAGGTTGTGGTATCGGTCCTGATGAGTATAATCCTGATAAAGTACGCTACCACAAAATCATCATCATGACCGATGCCGATGTTGATGGATCGCATATTCGTACCTTGTTATTGACGTTCTTCTTCCGTCAAACGCCTGAATTGATCGAGCGTGGTTATGTATATATTGCTCAGCCGCCGCTATACAAAGTGAAAAAAGGTCGTCAAGAGTTATATCTAAAAGATGATGAAGCGCTTAAAGCGTATCTATTGTCTTCAACAATTGATAATACCAAGCTGCATATCAGTGCCGATGCGCCTGCGATTACTGGTCAAGCGCTTGAGACACTGCTTAATGACTACAACCAAACACAGTTGATCAAAGCACGTTTACAGATTCGTTTCCCAGCGGTAATTTTGGACGCGTTGACGCATACGCCAAAACTTAGCACTGACATGACTTATGATGAGTCTGCCATGCAGGATTGGAAAGCAGCAATGCAGACTAAGCTTGATCACTTCGGTAGCGATCTAAGCCCTGAAATTGAATTGGTTAATATCCATGCGCCGCAGCCAAAAAATATGGATGCAGCCGCAGCAGATCTATTGGGTATGACGCCGGTAGTAGGTACCGTAGAAGGCGAAGCGTCAGATAATGAGGCTTTATCTACCAAGGCACAGTGGCTACCACGCGTCACGGTATATGTGCATCAACTGGCACACCATTATCTGTTAGATGCTAGCTTTATCAACTCTAGTGAGTATGGCAAGTTGTTACGTCTATCAAGCGAGTGGAATACGTTGCTTGAGAGCGATGCTTTTATCCGCCGTGAAGCAAGTGCAGGGACGACTAAAGATATCCCAGTACGCGACTTCGATTATCTATGGCAACAAATGATGCTGGATGCGCGTCGTGGTCTAGCTATCCAGCGTTACAAAGGTCTAGGCGAGATGAACGCCGACCAGCTATGGGATACAACGATGGACCCTGAAAATCGTCGTATGCTACGCGTTACTATCGAAGATGCTATCGCCGCTGACCATATGTTTACTTGCTTGATGGGTGATCATGTTGAACCGCGTCGTATCTTCATTGAAGAGAATGCGCTAACAGTATCGAACTTAGATATCTAAATTTGAAATTGGTTACTGACAATTTATAAAAATACCGCTTTGATATTCAAGGCGGTATTTTTGTTTCACGTGAAACTCATTTGTTAGCGTTACTATTACCTAATAATTATAATCTGTGGAAATCAAATGGTTGAAGTAATTTTACTCGCTATTGCTTTAGCAATGGATGCGTTTGCAGTGTCAATAGGGTTGGGTGCTAAGGCTCAAAAATATAGTCATCAATATGTACTGCGCTTGGCTATCTATGCTGCGCTTTACTTTGGTATCGCTCAGGGTGTCATGCCTCTTATCGGATACTTATTGGGTGCGGCAATGTTGGGTTGGTTGGCCGCTGCTGCACCCTGGATTGGCGGTACTATATTGATTGCTCTAGGTGGCAAAATGCTTTACGAAGTGTTTACTGCTGATGAGTCAGATACTGACAGTGATGATCTGGATGTCAATGATGATGCTATTAACACTGATAGTGACACAGTAACAGCCAAGAGTAAGCATGGACATATCAATCACCGCACCATGTTTACGTTAGCGGTTGCAACCAGTATTGATGCAATGGCAGCAGGGTTTACGCTGAATTTATTGGCACTGAACGCGTGGTTAGCCTGTCTTATTATCGCTATAGTAACCGCTATATTTGGCTGGCTTGGGATCTATTTGGGACGTCGCTCAGGCACGTGGCTAGAAGATAAAGCTGAAGCGTTGGGCGGTATCGTGCTTATTGCGATTGGTCTAAAAGTGATGTTTTTTAGCTAATATATTTAGATTTTTACTGAGTATTTATACAAAAGCACCACTTTGAATATTAAAACGGTGCTTTTTTGTTTCACGTGAAACTCGAATTGACAATTTTGCTTAGTGATTACTCTTCGTCAGTATCAAAACGCCAAGCTAGTACGCGAGTGCTTTTCTGACCTTGGCTCATTTCGATAATACGCATTTGAGCGACATCAAGTTGCTTTAACAATAGCTGTAATGGTTTAACGTTTTCAGATTTTGATACTAAGGTTGTGAACCAACCAACATGTTCTGCAAAGCTCTGGCTTTCTTTTGCCATTTTGGTCAAGAACGCAATTTCGCCACCTTCACTCCATAGCTCTTTGTGCTGACCGCCAAAGTTTAGGTTTTGCGCAGCGTTGCCTGATTTGGTTGAGCTACGGCTGATTTGCTCGCTTTCATTCTTACCACGATGGCGCTGCAAGTTATGTTGCTTTCGGCTATTGGCTTCCATCGCTTCTTCTAATGACGCATGAAATGGAGGATTGCAAACCACGACATCAAAATAATCTTGACGACCAATGATGTTTTTAAAGATAAATTTAGGCTCAGGCTGCAGCTTTACTTTGACCGCACTCTTTAGTTTTGGATTGGCTTCACAAATTAGCGCTGCGGTATTGACCGAGATAGGGTCAATGTCACTTGCTGTAAAGCGCCAGCCATAGCTTTGACTACCAACGATAGGGTAGATAGCACTGGCACCAGTACCGATATCAAGTGCATGAATTTCTTTACCCGTTGGCGGTGTATTATCGGCGTTTACGTGAGTGGTTTGCGCCAACAAGTCCGCGATATAGTGAATATAATCGGCACGTCCAGGAATAGGCGGACATAGATAACCTTCAGGAATGTCCCAAAATTTAACCCCGTAATAGTTTGCCAACAGTGCTTTATTCAGCACACGAACAGCCTGATGATCCGAGAAGTTAATCGTCGACTCACCTTTAGGGTTGGTAATGGTGTGGTCAGCAAGCTCAGGTAAAGCGCGAGTCAATACCGCAAAGTCGTAACGACCTTGGTGAGGGTTACGTGGGTGCAGCTGACCGAGTTTCTTCGCGGTCGCAGGAGATCTGTTTCTGTGTTTACTATTTGCAGGGTTACGGGTCATGGGCTTACTTGTCATAATGTCAGGCTACGATATATGGATATAAGTAACCAGTGTAGCAGATTTCGCAGGTTGCTAATTGTTTATCCGCGCTTTATCGGTCGCTTATCGGTGACGCAATATCAAGTTAAGCCCTAATACGATCATCGCAGTACCCAATACGCGGTCGATCCAATGCTCAAATCTTTGGAAGCGTCGATGTACCGCAGGGATAGAGAGTAGCATGACTACCGTACTAAACCATGCCATCTGTAACACCATCATCCATACACCATAAATAGCCAATTGCCAAAGCGGTATGTCAGGCGACAATACAAGAGTAAAAATGGCTACAAAATAGACAGGCGCTTTAGGATTAAAAACATTACAAAGGAATCCGCGACGCAACGTGGCAAAGGTCGATTCGTCATTACTAGGCGATTTTTTGATAGAGGTTTCTTTGGTTGTAGGTGTGGTCTGGCTAGCAAGCGAATCTTGCGAAACGTGAGCGCTTGAACCTACTTGTGAATCTGCTTTTTCCAAAGGATGTGTTTTTTCTAAAACATGAGCTGTTTCTAAATCTGCTGGTTTTTTAGGCTTAGCTTGGATACCTTGCCAACCTAAGTAAATTAGATAGCCGCCGCCCAACCATTTAATAGTAGTCAATAACGGCTGCGAATGAGCAATGACAGTCGCCAGTCCTAAGACAGAATAGATAATATGGACGGCAAGACCCAAGGTAATACCGAGACTACAAATCAAACCTGTGCGTCGACCTTTTGCCAACGTCTGCTGCGAGACTAAGACAAAATCAGGGCCAGGTGAGGCCGCAGCCAATAGATGTACGCTAGTGATAAGCAAAAAACCGTGCCAAAATTCCATAAAATACTCTGAACTATATTTAGACCTGCAACATAGTTGCACTTATCGTAAATGAGGTCAACTTTTATCGATTTTTGCACTATGCGAGTCATCTCTATTGCTTGTGTTATAGAACGAGGGTGTCTATATTAAAGGTGACTTATCGCTCAATCTCTACCGATAAATTATCGAGATTTGATCATATAACCACTCATTACATGCCAATGATTACTTTAACAAGGATGGAACCATGACTACGGATAGTAACGCCACAGAAAACCGCATCACCTATAATACGCAAGGCCATGTTTGCCTTGTCGGGCTAAATCGTGCCAATAAACACAACGCCTTTGATAGTCATATGATTGCCCAACTGTCTGACGCCATGACCCGTTACGAGGCAGACGATAACTTACGCTGTGCGCTGATATTTGCGCATGGTGATCATTTTACCGCTGGGCTGGATTTGGTAGAGCTGCAAGACAAGCTAAGCGATGGCGTGTTTGAGTTTAATGATGATCAAATCGACCCGTGGGGCATCGGTGGAAAACTGCGTACCAAACCCGTGGTCGTGGCGGTCAAAGGTACTTGCTTCACAGTGGCTATCGAGCTGATGCTAAACAGTGACGTGGTTATCGCTAGTGATAACTGCAACTTTGCACAAATGGAAGTACAGCGCGGCATTATGCCATTTGGCGGGGCGACGGTACGTTTTGTCGCAGCAGCAGGTTGGCAAAAAGCCATGCCATATCTGCTTACTGGTAAAGCATTCGATGCGCAAACGGCTGATAGGCTAAATTTGGTCAGTGAAGTGGTAGCAAATGGGTCTGAATACGAGCGTGCATTAACGCTAGCCCAAGAGATCTGTAAAGCCGCACCTTTGGGTGTGAGAGGTGCATTGTCTTCAGCGCAAGATGCTAGCCGCAATGGTGCAGCAACGGCATTGGCCAATATCCATAGCTATCTCCCGCCGCTGTTTCATTCAGAAGATGCCAAAGAAGGCGTGATGGCGATGGTTGAGAGACGTGAGGCTGAGTTTAAGGGGCGTTAATATTAATAAAGTTTAAGAATGATTTCTCATACGCAAAAGATAAAAGTTCGATATGTGGAGTTATCTTTTAAACCTCCGTAAAAGTCCTATTTAGTCGAACATACCACCCAAAAAAACCTCGCAATCGCGAGGTTTTTTGTTTTATCTAGTATGACTAACTATACTAGTGTCAGTTTTAACCGCTCAACTATAATTATTTAGCTTTTTGGTAGTAGTCAACCATCATAGTACCCAAAGTGCCGTTGTCATCGATCGTGACGATTCTGACCGTACCTGATTGTGCTGCGGTACTCGACTGCACTTGTCCAGCGTTACCTAACACGACTTGGTTGTCTTTAGACGCCTTTGCCTCGTTACCGATAGCGATACTGTTCATGCCGCCTGCCATAGATTTATTACCGACTGCGATCGAAGTCGCGCCTTGTGCCATAGCCGCTTCACCGACAGCGGTAGAGCGCATACCGCTTGCATTGGCTAGATGACCAAATGCTTGTGCGCGTTCAGCGGTAGCTTTTGACTGCCAACCGATAGAGGTTGAGCCTAGACCAGCGGCATTAGCTTCACCGCCAACGGCAGTGGCTGAGTTTAGACCTGCATTGGCTTTATTACCGACAGCAACCGTATCGTTATTTCCACCTGCCATAGCTGCTTCACCGACAGCGGTAGAGCGCACACCACTTGCATTGGCTAGATGACCAAAAGCTTGCGCACGTTCGGCAGTGGCTTTTGATTGCCAACCGATAGAGGTTGAGCCTAGACCAGCAGCGTTAGCTTGACCGCCAATGGCAGTAGCTGAGTTTAATCCTGCATTGGCCTGACTACCGATGGCAACGGTATCATTGGTGCCGCTAGTCGTGGCAGCATTGCCGAGAGTGATAGCAGTGCTGCTAGTTACGTTTGCAGTTTGATGGTCAGTTCCTGTTGCCATAGCAGTGCAAGAAGCGGTTGTGGCAATGGCAAAGGTAAGGGCACTAATCTTTAGTACTGATTTCGGTAAAAAGTCCATTTTCATTCTTCATTCCTTTTTGTTAGCCTTGATGGCTTATTAGATAGTTTGGGTAGATGTTGATAGATTATAATCATGGCAACATCAGCGCACTTTGGCATAAATAACTTTATCATAGATAGAGTCCGAAACCTTAATGTAGCATTAATTTTTAGTCATTATTGAAATAAAGTTTACTTTATATCTTTGACGGTTATTTAAGCCGATAAATGGATATTTAGGGTCTAAAATCACTTTAATTCTTTGTGAAAAATTGAATGCGCCTTAATCTACTACAGCAGATAGCGTAGCGTATATTGATAATACAATGCATATATTGCGCTGTATTTTTTACGTTCCAAACCATTATTATTCCAAATAAGAAGAGTACCAATGCAATATAACTTTGATGAAATAATCGACAGACGCGATACCGGCTCACTCAAGTGGCACTATAGCGATGGCACGATTGCGCTATGGGTAGCAGATATGGATTTTAAGGCTGCCGCACCGATACTAAGCACGGTTGAACAAGTCATGCAGCATGGCATCTTGGGTTATACCAAACCTACTGACGCTTTATATGACTCAATTATTAACTGGCATGGCAGTCGTTATGACTTGCAGTTAGAGAAGCAAAATATCTTGTTTTCCCCTGGTGTCGTGCCAAGCCTAGCGCTGATGATGAATGTCTTTACCAAGGTAGGCGAAGCAGTATTGGTCAACGATCCTATCTATACACCCTTTATGAGCAAGGTTGAGCAAAATGGTCGCAAGCTTGTACTTTCTACACTGAAGGAAGTCGAAGGTAAATATCATCTGAACTTGGTTGATATCGAAGCTAAAATCATCGAGCATGAGGTTAAGCTTTATCTACTGTGCAATCCGCATAATCCTGGCGGGCGCGTATGGACGAAGGACGAGCTGGAAGCGCTACTTGCGATTTGCAGAAAGCATAATGTGGCAATTGTGAGTGATGAAATTCATCAAGATTTAACCCTGACTGGTCATACGTTTACGCCATTTCTGACGCTGGCAGAAGGCTATGAGCACAATGTCGTCAGCCTGACTTCGATGACCAAAACCTTCAACATCGCAGGTATCAAAGGCTCGATGATATTTGCTAAAGATAAAGCGCTAATCAAAAAAATCAGTCAGCAGCAGCAATTAAATGATGAGTACGAGCTGAACCTATTTGCGTATACAGCCATGCGTAGTGCTTATGAGCACGGCGGTGAGTGGCTAGAGCAGGCGCTAAGTTATATCGAGGCCAATATTGAATTGACCGTGCAATTTTTAAATGAGCATTTGCCTGATATTAAAATCATGCGCCCAGAAGCATCGTACCTAATTTGGCTAGATTGCTCAGCATATAGCCAAGACGATCAGGCGCTGTATGATGCGCTTAGAGCTGCCAAAGTTGAGCTAAACGCTGGTATTAAATATGGTGAGGAAGGACATTTAAAGATGCGCCTAAATGTGGCCTGTCCTAAAGCAATATTGATAGAAGGGTTGAATCGTATGCGTATAGCCTTTGGAGATAGCCTCAAATAGAGCATCAAACAGATATAAAATGTGAGTTAGATATTTGCACTTATGCACTAGTTTGAAAGTTAGATTAGTTTTCTACTTATAGGCCTGACTATATCTGAGCAAATAAAAACCCCGCAATTGCGGGGTTTTTATTTGGCTTGTTTTAATGGTCTTTACTTTGTCTGTATAAACCAACGGTTTAAGCAAGTACTTATAAGTTACTTACCAAGCGAAAGTAACGCCGCCACGTGCGCCTACTTTGCCAGTATCAGTACCAAAACCTGCACCTGTTGAAATGGTAACACTGTCACTGACTCGTCCAGCAAACGATGCGCTGATCGCGGTACTACTGTTATAGTAGCCCGTACCGATAGTCATCGCATATTTCTTACCTGAAGGAATAACTGGTGTCTCCATCGATAATGCCATGGCAATACCGTCTTCTGCTTCATCCAAACGATCTTCCTGACGATTGTACTGACTACGCAAATCGTTGAACTGTCTGGCGCTTGCAAATGAGTCTACACTACTGGTACCTAATGTACCGTTTGCATCAGCTGTCACGATACTGGTAGTCCCAGATTGTGACGCAGTGCTCGCCTGTAATTGGCCTGTACTGCCCAAGACAATTTGGTCATCATTTGCAGCAGAAGCACCGTTACCGATAGCAATACCGTTTGAACCACTAGCAGTTGATTGGTTGCCTAGCGCGATAGATCCTGCACCTTGTGCCATTGCGGCTTCACCAACAGCGGTCGAACGTACGCCTGTTGCAGAAGCTAAATGACCAAAAGCTTGCGCACGTTCAGCACTAGCGGTTGATTGCCAACCTATTGCGCTAGCTCCCGCTTGCGTTGCTTGAGCTTGAGCACCAACAGCAGTTGAAGAGGTGCCAGAAGCCGTGGTTTGACGCACACCACTTCTATCCCCACCGATCGCTACACCATCTAAACCTGACGCTACCGAGTTATTACCAATAGCGACGGCATTATCTGATTCTGCGCTAGCTGCTTCGCCTACTGCTGTTGAGCGTAGACCAGTCGCTGATGCTAAGTGACCAAATGCTTGCGCACGTTCACCAGTTGCTTCTGATTGCCAACCTACTGAAGTAGACCCTAAACCTGCAGCATTTGCTTGACCACCGACAGCAGTGGCTGAGTTCATACCAGCATTTGCTTGGTTACCGATAGCTACAGTGTCATTACCACCGCCTGCCATTGCTGCTTCACCGACTGCCGTAGAACGCACACCGTTTGCTTGAGCCAAATGACCGAATGCTTGCGCACGTTCGCCAGTAGCTGCTGACTGCCAACCTACTGAAGTAGAACCTAAACCTGTAGCGTTGGCTTGACCACCGACTGCAGTGGCTGAGTTATTACCTGCATTAGCTAGATTACCAATAGCGACAGTATCGTTACTGCCACCAGCGACCGATTCGTTACCTAGTGCCACCGAGCGTTCGCCTTGTGCTTGCGCAGCTTCACCTACGGCGGTAGAGCGTACGCCGTTCGCTTGAGCTAAGTGACCGAATGCTTGCGCACGTTCACCAGTAGCTGCTGACTGCCAACCTACTGAAGTAGAACCTAAACCTGCGGCATTTGCTTGACCGCCGACTGCGGTGGCCGAGTTCATACCAGCATTTGCTTGGTTACCAACGGCAACGGTATCATTGCTGCCGCCTGCTATTGCTGCCTCACCCACTGCCGTAGAGCGTTCGCCGTTCGCTTGAGCCAAGTGACCGAAAGCTTGCGCACGTTCAGCATTTGCGCCTGACTGCCAACCAATAGCGGTTGCGCCTGGACCAGTGGCTACTGATTCGCCGCCAACTGCCGTAGTAGAGTTGCCTTGCGCACTAGCACCAGCACCGATTGCCACAGCGTCATTACCATTGGCATTTGAGCCAACACCATCTTCGTCTAAATCACCGTCATTGTTGACGTCATTATTACCACCAATGGCGATAGCACCATTACCTGTAGCCGTGGCATCTTCACCGACAGCAACTGACTGAACACCGATTGCAGAGGTCTGATGACCTAGTGCGGTTGATCGATTGCCTGCAGTAATCGCTTGCCAGCCGATAGCAGTAGCACCAGGACCACTTGCTAATGACTCGCCGCCAACGGCTGTTGTTGAATTGCCTAGAGCCTGAGCACCAGCACGTGACCCATCTTCAGAGACTCCGCCGCCAACTGCTACTGCATCTACGCCATCAGCTTGTGAGTTAGCTCCAATAGAGACAGCGTTTTCATCAGAGGCAAAAGCGGTATTACCGACGGCCACAGCATTATCTGCTGATGCAAATGTGTTTTGACCAATAGCAGTAGCATTGTCGGCAAAAGCACTAGTGTTTGGACCACAAGCTAAAGCATCTACTCCAAAGCTAGATGCGCCCCCTGTTCCATTATTGAGTTGACATTCAGCTGCCATAACAGTGGAGGTGCCTAAAGATGCAGCCACAATGGCTAAAGCAAGTGAGCTAAGCTTAAGTGCTGAGCGTTTCGAGAACTCCATTTCCATAATTTTTATCCTTTTTTAAGGCCCTAAAGGCTCTAGGTTGGTTAAGCGAGTATTAAAAGGGGTGTTTGCACTATCCGTCCGTCTAAAATAACTTTACTGCCAGATAACTTAACAATTGACCGTACAAAATTTTGTCAAATAGTAGTTGGTAAAGTCACTTTTAACTATCGTCAAAACAATGCGACTTTGTATCTAAATGCGTATTTTGTATCTTCATTAGTAAGAACTAATTAATAATGTACACTGCTCCGTAATAAAAATCGATTAATATTTTTCTATTGTTTCAATATGATATGGTATTAAACAGATGTCCTTCACGAACCTTGAAGAGTAAGTGTTAATTCAAGTAGTTATATCATGAACTAGAACAATTAAAGTGATTCTGTAAAGCCTTATAGCTGCAGTATTTTTAGATGATTGTTCACTAATAACTATCCTAGATAAAGTTGTACTATAATTAAGCGATTGAAATTGAAGACTAGTGCAAATTTTATAGATTGTTTACTTAATTAGTAGAAAGTTGCTAGTAAAAAATGAGCGCCTATCAGGCTAGTTAAGAGTATTCATAAGCTTGATTCAGCAGTTTCTGATAAAAAATCTATTGAATAACGAAATTTTGCGGAGGAAGTAACCCTTATAGTGCGTAAACTTGTTAAAATAGGGCACCAATTTATCTATTGATGGATATCGATTTATGACCACTGCTGCTGCCACTCCTGCAATCAAAGAAGATCGCATCTTAATCCTCGATTTTGGCTCGCAATATAGCCAGTTAATCGCTCGCCGTGTACGCGATTCTGGGGTGTTTTGTGAGATGTTCCCTTATGATATCGACACTCAGCGCATCATCGATTTTGGCGCAAAAGGCGTCATTTTGTCAGGTGGCCCTGAGAGCGTCCACGCAGAAAACAGCCCACGTATCAACGATGCGGTATTTGATCTAGGCGTGCCAGTACTAGGTATCTGCTACGGTATGCAAGCAATGGCAGATCGTTTCGGCGGGCAAGTTCATGCCAGTGATATTCATGAGTTTGGTGCGGCGACTATCGAAGTAAATGGTCACTCACAGCTGACTGAAGGTATCGAAGACAGCAAGACTGACGGCGCGGCTGCCAAGCTAAACGTTTGGATGAGTCATGGTGACAAGGTCATCGAAGTACCTGAAGGCTTTGACATCATCGCTAGTACGCCAAGCTGTCCAATCGCGATTATGGCCAATGATGACAAGCAATACTACGGCCTACAGTTCCACCCAGAAGTCACGCATACGTTACAAGGTCAAGCGCTGCTTGGTCGTTTCGTGCATCAAATCTGCGAGTGTGCTGGTGAGTGGACGCCAGACAACATCGCTGATATGCGTATCGCACAGTTAAAAGAGCAAATCGGTGACAAGCAAGTATTGCTAGGTCTATCGGGCGGTGTTGATAGTTCAGTCGTTGCCGCGCTATTGCACAAAGCAATCGGCGATCAGCTGACTTGTGTGTTCGTTGATAACGGTCTATTGCGTTTGCATGAAGGCGACCAAGTCATGCAAATCTTTGCAGAAAACATGGGCGTAAAAGTCATCCGTGTTGATGCCGAGGATTTGTTCTTGGATGCGCTAGCAGGCGAGTCTGATCCAGAGAAAAAACGTAAAATCATCGGCAAAACCTTCATCGACGTATTCGCTGATAGCGCGCGTCAAGTGAGTGAGCAGAGCGATGGTAAAGTCGTTGAGTTTTTGGCACAGGGTACGATTTATCCAGACGTGATCGAGTCTGCCAAGTCGCATCAAGGCAAAGCACACGTGATTAAGAGCCACCATAACGTAGGCGGTTTGCCAGATGACTTGGCATTTAAACTGATTGAGCCGTTACGTGATTTGTTCAAAGATGAAGTACGCAAGCTTGGTATTACGCTAGGGTTGCCAGCCAAAATGATCTATCGTCATCCGTTCCCAGGTCCAGGTCTGGGCGTGCGTATCCTTGGTGAAGTCAAAAAAGAATATGCTGATATCCTGCGTTTGGCAGATGCAATCTTTATGCAAGAGCTTGAGCGCTCAGGCTGGTATGACAAGACGGCACAAGCATTTGCGGTATTCCAACCAATCAAATCTGTCGGCGTGGTCGGCGATGGCCGCCGCTATGCGTGGGTCATCGCGCTACGTGCGGTTGAGACTGTAGACTTTATGACGGCTCGCTTTGCGCATCTGCCGTATGATTTGATCGAAACGGTATCGAACCGCATTATGAATGAAATCGCTGAAGTATCACGCGTGACTTATGATGTTTCGAGCAAGCCACCTGCAACGATTGAGTGGGAATAGTTTTTAATAAGAGCTATCAAACTAAAAATCTGATTAGCTCAAGATAGTAATAAAGAAGCACTCAACTTAGTTGGGTGCTTTTTTTTGGTCGTTACCAGTATCTTATTGGTTTAGACGAGCTTCGGTAGCAATAACTGCATCCATTAATTTACTGTTAAACTCCAAATGATCTAGAGAGTAGTGAGCTTTTCGATGACAGGTAGGACACAACGCGATAACGTTTTGAGGTAAGTCTGCCCCACCGTCTGCCAACCTAGTTAAGTGATGGACTTCAAGGTAAGGTCCAGATTTAGTTTCAAATGGAGCTAACTCGTTACACCCTTCGCATATGCCATTAGCTCTTTTCTTAGCATAAAGTTTAATTGCTCTACTACGGTTTTGGATAGACCGAATTTTTTCTTGTGTACTTCCTTGGGTTGGCGTTGAACTTAAAGCAATCTCTCTTAATTTTTGTAATGACTGGCCTTTGCTAGGCTTAGTAATGTACATCGCTTTAGGTGATTCAACTATTTTGGAAGTTAGAGTGTGAGCTGCATCAATATTTCGATTGTTAACTATATCTAGATGGAAAACGATAGCCTCACGAAGATTACCATTTCTATCTGGCCGCTCTTCAATATGATGAAAAACATAATTGCATGTTCCTAAAAGCCGTACATAACCTCGTGATGTAGATTCAAAGAGTAGGATTTCTTTATTGTTTTTTTGATGATCGCGAATAGCTAAATTACCTTTAGACATTTTCATGTCACCCTCTTGTCCTTCACCTGTGTACTTAAAGGTACCATTAGGATCGAAATCGTCAATATATCCATATTCGCTACCAGAATCACCTGTAAATATAAATATATATGGATGATCGGCAGGAGTAGCTATACCACCATATTGTTGGCCCTTATATCTACCGTGTATATCAGCACGCCTATTATAAATTTCTCCTATCTCAAACAATTTAACTTCCTTATTACTAATATTCTATGAAGATACTATAGTAAACTTAAGTTCGCTAAAGTCAATTCGTGTTTTTCTACTTTTTATCCTAAGTTTCAACATGAATGAATTTTCCGTTGTCTATATACCAAAAATAGCGGTGCTCTTCAAAGTAAAGAACACCGCTACTATTTATAAAATTCGATCTTAAACCAAAACCTAACCCTTCACATTCACCACATAACGCCCAACCACTTTGCTCGACATAAAGCGATCTAGGTATTCTGGCGTTTGTTCTAACGTAATCTCTTCACCATAACTCTCTAGATTAGGCAGTTTCATATCGGTTGCGACACGATTCCAAATGGCTTCTTTGTCAGCCAGTGGGATATAGACCGAATCGATACCCAATAATGATACTGCTCTAGTGATGAATGGCATGACCGTCATTGAAAACTCAGCGCCACCCGCTAGACCACAGCTCGTCACCGCACCGCCCGCTTTGGTTTGTTTGAGTAAGTTAGATAGGTAATCGCCACCGATGGTATCGATAGCGTTTGCCCATAGCTCACGGCCGACAGGTTTGTTACCGATTTCATTGATGGTATCGCGATGACGTACTTCGCTTGCGCCAAGCTCTTTTAAATGCTCGCTTTGTTCTGGCTTACCTGAGAATGCAATCACGTCATAGCCGAGCTGCTTTAAGATAGCGATACTGATCGTACCTACGCCGCCTGTTGCGCCAGTCACAGCAACTGGGCCATCACTTGGTTTTGCACCCATTTTTTCTAACTTTTGGACACTCAGTGCTGCGGTTAGGCCGCCTGTACCGTAGGTCATTGCTTCTTTGAGTGTCAGCGTTTCTGGGCAAGGTAGCGCCCAACCTGCTGGTATAGAGATCATCTGACCCAGACCGCCATCCGTATCCATACCAAGATCATAGCCGAATACCAATACTTCTTGTCCTGCGCTAAACGTGCCTGACTTATCACTGACGACCACGCCAGCTGCGTCGATACCTGGGGTATGCGGGTACTGTTTGGTGATTCGTTTATTGCCCGTGGCTGACATCGCATCTTTAAAATTTAACGATGAATAATGCACTTCGATGAGTAAGTCATTCTCCGGTAAGTCACTGACTTTGCGCTCTTGGATGCTTTTTTTGAATTCGCCATCGCTGGTTTCTTCGACGACTAAGGCTTTAAATGTTGTATCGTTTGACATGGTTATATCCTTATTAAGTATTATTATTGGGGTTGATAGGTAATTGCATATGTATATGTTTACATCAGAATTATCATGGCAACAGCACGGTTAAAACAAAAAAGCCCATAGTATTATCTAACGAGTAATACAAATGGACTTTTCATATTTATGATGCCTTCAATGACAATCAATGCAAGGTTAGAGTATCACTTAAGGTTTTAGGATAACTTTACCTTTTTTGCTTGATTGTACTTTTCCAGAGACGGCGGTTGTGATGTCGTCTAGACTATAGATAGCTTCGATTGGTAACTTTAGATCGCCGTTCGAAGCGCGTTCTAGTAGCTCATCGATTAGACGTTGTTTGTTTTCTAGATCCATTTCTTGACTGGTTTTACTGCCCCAGAACCCTTTTACAACGGCTTGCTTAAAGATTAAGCTGCCAGCGTCTAGTGCCATTGGCTTGCCTGACATGATACCAAACGAGACCAGCGTGCCTTTGCTGCCAAGTAATGATAGTAGCTCGTTGCTCGACTCACCACCGACTGAATCAACGGCTGCTGTGATCTTATCATCACCAATGATAGCGCGAACTTGGTCTTTCCAGTCATCATCAGCGGTGACGACATTGTTTTTGATACCGAGTGAGGTCAGCTCTTCTATCGCGTCTTTACTACGGACGAGGTTAATCGTATTCACGCCGCGTGCTGCTGCGAGCATGGCAAGCGTTTTACCCACCGCGCCGTTTGCCGCGTTATGAATAATCCATTGACCTTTATCTACTTCTAGGAATTCTAATAGCATCAAGGCAGACAACGGCATAGCGATTAGCTGAGCAGCCAACTCGTCTTCGATGCTATCAGGCATGTTAAATACCATGCTGGCAGGGGCGACAAAATACTCCGCCCACGTCTCGTGCACACTGGCACAAGCCACACGTTGACCAACACTTAGATCTGTCACATCATCGCCCACGGCATCGATAATACCTAGCGCTTCACTACCACCGATGGCTGGCATCTCAGGCTTATAGCCGTATTGACCACTTACGGTTAGCAAGTCATGGTTATGAATAGGGGAGAGAATGGTTTTGATACGGACTTCGTTGGCAGCAGGCTGCGGCATGGGACTGTCGCCAACGCTCAATACGTTGGAGGGTTTGCCAAAGCTGTTATGAATAGCACTACGCATGATGATTTCCTTTGTTTATTTTTAATAATCGTATTCTAGTTATTTGATTGTCTGTCAGTGATGGACACTCGAAAAAAGCGTGCGATCAGCTAACAACAGTAGCAACTTTGACGGATTGTTATCAGTACTTTTTTGGTTAAGTAACGTTGTTGCTTACTGATGAGGACATTGCACAATCATGGCAAATTCAAGACAACGATATTATTGGGAAATATGCTGTAGTGCGCAGGAATATTTAATAAAACTCTATCCTGCTCAGTACATGCTCTTGTATTAGATAGGCGCAGATGTACGCACTTGGCCATGCAAACATAAAGGCCAATCCCCAAGAGTGCATCAATTCTGCAAAAAAGCCATCAACGTAGCCTACTTTTACCAATAATAGCGCTGACGAGATAATAAGCGACATCATCATCGCCATCAGACCTGTAAAGATAAGGCGATAGAGCTTGCGACGAATGCGTATTCTAATCGTGGGGAAGTTGGTCATAGTATTTGGTGTCCTACAGGATGATAGCAATTAATGACGCTCAGCCTATGATGCTGGCGTATGGCACAAATATAATTATGCGGTAATAAATAAGCGTAACTGACAAGATAGTTGGCTACGAGGGCACATGATACGCTTCGAAAATGAGTAGGTAAAATCGTTATTATTAATGGTAGGGTTTGCGATATGTTATTAATATGATTATTGTCTTTAAGGCAGCATTTTAAAGCTTTTTGAAGAAATTATTTCTAAAACGAATATCTCTAAAAATAGCGCGTTCTCAACAGTCGGTTTTGCTACGATAACTTACTATAACTAAGACCAAAAACAAATAGGAGTATAGTATGGCAGCTCAAGAACAACGAGGGTCTCAACAAAAAACATTAGGAATCATCGGTGGTATGAGCTGGGAGAGTACCGAGAGCTATTATCGTCTGATTAACGAAGGTGTCAAGCATCAGCTTGGCGGACTACATTCAGCAGATTTGTTGATTCATAGTGTGGATTTTGCATTGATCAATACGTTACAGGAGCAAGGCAGATGGGACGAGCTAGGCGTGATAATGGCTAGCAGCGCTCAGCGTCTACAAGCAGCTGGCGTACAAGGAATCATGATTGCCTCTAACACGATGCACAAACTGGTCGATGACGTGCGCTCCGCCACAGACTTGCCATTGACTCATATCGCTGATGCGACTACTGATGCTATCAAAAAACAAAATCTCACCAAAATAGCCCTGCTTGGTACTCAGTTTACGATGACTCAAGATTTCTATAAGCAGCGTCTGATTGATGCGGGTTTACAAGTATTGATACCAGAAGATGAGGCGAGAGCAGAAGTACATCGCATTATCAAAAAAGAGCTGTGTGTCGGTGAGTTTAAAGACAGCTCACGAGAGTATTATCGTCAAGTGATTAAAGATTTGGCAGCGCAAGGGGCAGAGGGTGTGATCTTGGGCTGCACAGAGATTGGTCTACTTATTAAACAGGATGATAGCCCGATACCTGTATTTGATACCACAGCTATTCATGCCGCGGCGGCGGTAGATTTTTTATTAGAGTAGTGCGGACTGACAAAAATATTTAAGCCTATAACGTTTTTATCAGTCGCTCAAGCAGTTCAAACGTGCTTTCTTGTTTGACCAAAGTTACCCCTTGTCCTGCCCATAAAGATTGATGTTCTGCATCCATATTTTTAGAGGCATGAGCTCGCATAGATTTGGACATGGCATTTAATTGTGGGTAGGGCGGTAGCTCATCAGCGCTTTCAAATTGAGCAAAATCACGCAGATAATCGTTTAATAAACCACGAGCGAGCTTACCTGAAAACAATCGAGTTAAGCGCGTTTCTGAGCTGCGCCTGCTGTGACTGGCATCGAGTAAGGCTTGTTTATAAGTATCATTGATACCGCATTGGTCAGTGGTCAAAAACGCCGTCCCCATTTGTGCCAGCTCGGCACCAGCTGCCTGAATAGCTTTGATGGCTTGTCCAGTCATAATACCACCTGCTGCGATCAACGGAATATTAGTACAGGCACGCGTCTGACCAATCAACGTCAACAATCCCAATGGATCGCTTTCACTTTGCGGCAACCAACCACCGCGATGACCGCCAGCTTCTGCTCCTTGCGCGCACACCGCATCTGCACCAATATCTGCCCATGCTTTCGCTTCTAGTGGATGATTGGCGGTACCGATGACGCGTGTGCCGAAACTTTGCAGACGCTGAACTTGCTCAGCACTGATAATGCCAAAGGTAAAACTGGCAACGGGAACGGGATTGTCATAGAGCACTTGTAGCTGCTCTGCGAAGCTCTGCGCGGGGCGTTCAGGTAGTGTAAATTCAATATTATTGTCTTGATAGTATTGACTTAGCCAAGCGGGAATTTCGGTATCAAAGGTCGTAGATTCTTGCTCAGACAATACCATGAGATTGACCATAAACGGACGGTCGGTGAGCGATTTAATAGTATTAATTTGGCTGGTCAAAACATTTGGCGCAGTCATGCCAGATCCTAATGAGCCCAGTCCACCAAATTTACTCACCGTCGCTGCCAGCTCAGGCGTGGTTGCTCCTGCCATTGGTGCTTGGACGATAGGGTAGGTTAAGTCTAGAGTATCAAGTAAGGTCATGACGGGTAGCCTTTTATTAAGGTGTTTGCATGACTTACTTTAACAGAGCTGGGCGAACAGTACGTGAGATAGTGTTTATTTAGTTGCTGAATAAGAGGATGAGCTTTGGCTACGAAGTTGTAGTTAAGATAGTTGGCTATAAAACTGTAGTTAAAGCTTATTAATACATATACTTGAGATTACTAAATATCTAGCCAAAGAAAGTTGAAACAAATCATGAATAATATCTCTCAAATTACTCGACGTGACATATCTAACAAGGCAAAAGCAGCGAAGTCAATAAGACAGATTTTAGGTAGTTTGTCCGCTGTTGTCCAAGGCATTGCAGAGGTTAGAAATGAATATGGTAGTGGTCATGGTAAAGATAGCCAGTTTAAAGGCTTGCAACCTAGACATGCTAAACTGGCAGTCGGAGCTGCTTCCACTTTAGCAATATATTTTCTGGAAACACATAAAATGAGAAAAGGTAATTAAAATTTATCTTTTTAAGAAAGTTTGCTCACCTATAAGGTAAAAAATAGGTCAGCTTTCAAGCCACCCAACGATGACTAAGAAAACTGACCCATTCTTATAACTTCATTAACTGATTTTGCTTACTGTTTAATTCAACTGCAACGACCCTTTCGCGTTCATCAACAGCTCAACAACATCATCACCGCTAATCACTTCAAAGCGTTTGTCGATATCTGATTCTTCTACACCATTGTGTTTCATACAAGCGCCGCAGACCAACACTTGGCCACCTTTTTCAATAAAGGCTTCTAGTAACTCACCAGCTGGCTCAAACGGATCGCCGATATCTACATTGTCTAGCGCGTTTGGTTTTGCCAGATGTACGGCATCCACCATTAATATCACAGTAGCAGAATGGCCTTTTTTCAGTGCCACGCCTGCCATGGTAAATGCTAAAGTAATTTTGCTTGGGTTTGATTCGCTATTATCAAATAACGTGCCGACATAATCTGTTGTATTAGCCATATTATTCTCCTTATAAGACTATACTTGTTTTGTCTGAGTATGTACTCACTACTATCCTAACATTTATTATATGTATTTATATAATGAGTTGTTATGAAATAGTAGCTATAAGGTTGCTTGCTTATACCATCTGTTAAATAAGATAAAAGTAATTAATTACTAGCTTATAAAGTTAAGTTAGTCAGCTGTATCGACAGGCGGCCACGGACGATCAGCATCACTTTTAATCCACTCAGCTACGTAACCCGTTGGCGGTAGATCCCAGTCAGATTGGCCTAGTGCAGCCAGTACTTGTGCCGTATCTATCACTCTACCACCTTTGGTCACACCGGTACGCAGTAGTCCAGATGAACAGGGCTGGCCCTTGACCCACATTGATTGCTCTATATACAACCAGCGCGCGTCGATACCGACGATTTTGGTCTTTAGCGTGACTTTTTGAAAGGCGCGAATACGCTTACGGTATTGAATAGTGCTGCCAGCGATGACCAGGCCCCAGCGTTGTTTTAATAACTGCTTGCCAAGCCCAGTCCGTACTGCAAAGTCCATACGACCCAAATCATACAGCGTAAATACGCGGCCGTTATTCATCTCCAAAAAATTATCTATATCGGATAAGCGGCAGCGAAATTGAATCTCACTGGTGTCCTTAAACGTCAGTGTGTCGCCCTTTTTTGCTTTTAGGGCAGCATGAGCAATGGTGCTAGCATAACGGATAAATGGGTACATAAAACACTCTCAAAAAGTTATAAACGTTGGCGTTATTATTTTGTCATTGATGACAGTGATTATTTATTGTCAGAGCCCACATCCTGAGAAGACTCGCTAGTAGAAGCCACACCAATCCAATTAAAATAAGCGCTGACCGTCTCAGGTATCCAGTTGATATCGAACTTTGAAGTCTTGGATTCTTTATCATTGGTGACAGACGATTTGCTTTTGGAATGACCATTGTCTGAGCGATAACGCAAATAACCGATGTGCCCGCCGTGCTCAGTATCTAAGATAGTGACACTCTCAGAAACATCATTTGGGGTAGCAGTAAAGCCAATGAAAGGATCGTCTTTTGCACTGATTAATAGCAGAGGGTGAGTAACGTTGCGCAAGTACGGCATTGCGGATGCAGTATGATAATAGTCGTTTTTGGAGCGATATCCGTGACGCGGCGCAGTAAAAATATCATCGAAATCACTGATACGATTGGCAGCTTTGATAGAGTTGATTTCATCTTGAGTGAGGTCGTTTGCCAATGCTTTTTTGATAATTGGGTTAAGCAGATAAGGCGTATAAATACGATGACTCAAGAAGCTGTGCATAGTAATAGCAGCTGAAGACATATCGACTGGCGCGGAGATAACAACGGCACCTTTACATAGGACTTTGTCCTCATATTCGCCCATGTATTTGGCCAGTGCATTGCCTCCTAATGAGACACCAACGGCATAGATATTGGCATACTGCTCACGCAAATTCTGTAGCGCATGATGCACCTCGTCAGTGTCGCCTGCATTATAAAATACTGTGCCACTAGCAGGAATACCGCCGCAACTACGGAAATGTGCCACCACAAAGTGCCAGCCTTGCGCGTGCATTTGGTATGCTAGTGCGCGAGCATAATGACTGTCACTACTGCCTTCCATCCCATGGAATAATACAATCAATGGAGTTTGCTCAAGTTCGCCATCTTTTGATGCTTCTACAGGGTGCGCATCATAGAAGTCATAAGCAATATCACTCTCGTCCAATGAGTCTTTTTCGACCACGCGGCGGTAGGTCGGTGACTTTGGCGCAAAAAACTTGGGCAGGATGCTTTGCAGATGGGGATTGGTCAGCCAAAATGGTGGCTTAAAAGGTGCTGGAGAAAAAGGTTTGGTTGAAGTTGGCATATATTGGTCTTATTTAATAATCGTGGAAAAACAAATAGAGTAGTGTGATAAGGGGTTTTTATCATAACGTCAGTACCTGTGAAAACCAATAATTTTCAGTGAACGCATGATTACTGAAAACAGCTACTGGAAATTAGCTACTGAGAAGTAGCTGCTAAAAATCATTTATCGAGAAACAATTTCTGTAAAAAGCTAATAAATGTATTGAAAAGAGAACTGTCTAAAGTTTGCGACGAGAATAGCTAGTCAGATTTTTATTCTTCTGGCTTGTCCAATACTCGACCATCCATTGCTAAACGCTCTTTTAAATTTTCGACATCTGCTTCAGCAAGTGTGGCGGTTAGGGTTACTTGCTTGCTATAGGCGACATCATCGATATGACCGCCAAGGCTCTCTATCATATAGCGGCATTGTGCTTCAGTCGCAAACTCTGCCAGTATCTGAATCTGAGTCATTGGTACATAAGGGTTTAGTATCATCTCGTCGACGGCCGCTTGGGCAGAGCCTGCATAAGCACGGGTAAGACCGCCAGCACCCAATTTGATACCACCGAAGTAACGTACTACGATGATAATCACATTGCCGATTGACTTATGTTGTAGCACATTCAATATCGGTCGACCCGCTGTACCACTTGGCTCGCCATCATCATCGAAACCAGCACTAGTGGTATTATCTGGATCACCGATGATGTATGCCCAGCAGAAGTGCCGTGCATCGGGGTATTGCTCTCGCAGTTGTTCCACGTGAAACATTGCTTGATCGCGAGAGGTCACCGGATAGGCGTAAGCGATAAACTCAGATTTTTTAATTTCGAGTCGCGTGGTAACGGCACGTTTTAGCGTTTGATAGCTCATATTTCATCAGGCTTAGGTTGGATATGTTAAACTGGTCTGACTTTCACTGGCTTTTGTATTGAGCACAGTGTTCATTTAATTTTTCATTATAGTACCATTTCTAACCATCGAAGATAACGAGCCGCTCACGGCTGAGTGTTGGCGTCGTTAGTTTCTGATTTAGGGCTGGTATAATAAAACCGATGGTAGTAAATAGTATGCGTTTAGATAAATTCATTAGTAAAGCCACTGAGCTGTCGCGTAAAGAGTCAAAGAAGATCATGCACGCCGGCGAAATCACCGTAAACGATCAAGTGGTTAAAGATCCTGGCCTACATGTTGATGTCGTCAATGATGATGTGATGTGGGCAGGCGAGCCGTTGTCGGTTGCTGCGGGCAATCGCTATATCTTGTTATATAAGCCTGAAGGCTTCGAATGCACGCTAAAAGTTAAAGAATATCCAATCGTCACCGAACTGATTGCTGTACCAGAATTGGGCAGTCTGCGTATCGCCGGACGTCTCGACGTCGATACTACTGGCGCATTGCTCATGAGTGATGATGGTGGCTGGCTACATCGTGTCACCAGTCCTAAGCACGAGCATGCCAAGGTGTATGAGCTGACTTTGGCAGATGCAATGGATAGTGATGCACAAGAAAAAGCCGTTAAGAAAGTGGCTGAAGGCATCTTGCTTGAAGGTGATTACGAGCCAACCAAGCCTGCTGTTCTTGAGTTCATTGATGAAAAACATGCACGCCTCACATTGGAGCAGGGCAAATACCATCAGGTCAAACGTATGATGGGTTACTTCGGTAATCGAGTCACCGATCTGCACCGCGCCAGTATCGGTCATATCAATCTAGAAGGGCTAGAAAAAGGCGATAGTCGTTTCTTAACGCCAGAAGAAGTTGCCAAGTTTTAATCAATGAGCACTGAAATTATTAAGCTTTGGCATTAGTATTTGTCTTGAAATTATCGTTTTAAACCCATTAGCAGCCGCTACTCAGTGTGCTGCTTTTTGCGGTCTACTATATTGTATTTATGTCTACTACCTACCTGTGTTGCCTATCTCTTAAAGCTAAGTAGCAGTTTTGCGACTTTAGCCATTTTGCGCTTTGCAAAACTATCCCATATGCTACAGTCTTTTTAATCTATATTTTTATGACAGACAACCCTTAAACCAATTCCAAGAACCTGACTAATCAGAAAGTGGATTGCTACCTTTCAGTTAGTGGTAGATTTAGTGGTAGATTTGGAATTGGTCTTAATATTAAAAACTGCCATTATTAAAAACCAGATAGGAATCTCTCTGTGACATTACCTGTATTAAAGTCCGCTAGCCTAATCAGCGTCATACTATTAGCAACCACTGCTTGCGCTCAGCCAAGTTCAGCAGATGCTAATAGCAATAACGTAACGCAAAGCACTACAAATTCGCAAGTAGCTCAAACAGTGAGTGCAACTGTCGATAAGCGATTGCGCCAAGTACTGACCCAAGCAGGCATCAAAACAAAGATTACTTCTATTGTGCCATCCAAACTGCCCAATATGTATCAAGTGAATTTGGCTGGCCAGTTGCCGCTGCACATCACCGAAGATGGTCGTTACGTCATTCAGGGTGAGCTACAGAAAAACCCAAGTAAGCAAGTTGTCACCAAAACACCAGTACGTAGCACGAGTACGCAAGTAGGCAAACCTGTCAGTGCCTCAGTCAAATCGTCTATGCTAGCAAATATGGCGGCGCTTAAGAACATGAGCGCGAAAACACCATTCTTTTATACCGCAGTACCGGGGGTCATCTGGGGCGCAACCCTAGAAGGCGTGCCGTTTTTACTATCAGATGATGCGCAGTATATTACCGATGGTGAAATATCAGTCATCGAAAACGGTCAATTTATCGGCCTCGATGAGAACTTTGAAAAACATAAAAACCAGTCGGTGTTTGCGTCATTGGACAAAAGCCAGCTGATTACTTATCCAGCGACCACTACTGAGAGAGCCGTTATCTATGTGGCAGATGATGTGAACTGCCCTTACTGCCGCCGATTACATCAGCAAGTGCCCTCACTCAATGCAAAAGGCGTGACGGTCAATGTCATCGGCTATCCGATATATGATGCGTCACCGAAGCAGATGCGTGGTATCTGGTGCCAAGCGGATGAAGACAGTCGTCGTCAGGCATTTGACAAAGCGATGCTACAGGGTGAAATGACGCCTGCATCAGCAAGTTGTACAGTTGACCATGTGACACCCAATCGTGAAAAAGCAGCTGGACTCGCGGTAATGGCGACGCCTGCAATCTATCGTGAAGATGGCGTGCTATATCAGGCGAGTTTTGAAAGCCCAGAATTTCTAGAATTCTTGGGTGTTGAATAATCGACTGGTATGGTTGGGTGTTCTAGCAATTCAAAACTTTAAGATATTGGACTGCTAAACAATGTAAAAAAACCGCCTTATGAATCAGTTCATAGGGCGGTTTTTTTGGTTCTATTCAGACATTTTTGCATCTCAAAAGCTGTCTTAAATAATTTATGGTAAGACAATATCAATAATTTTCCAATTGATAAGCCCTTCACGCTGCATCTCGATAGTGAGAGGGTAGCCTTTTACCTGACCACTAATACTAAAGCAGTTGATACCGCAGTAGCTAAGCGTTGGCTTTTCACTGTCATTGCCTTGGGCGACATGCTGCTCAAGTTCTGCCGCTTGTTTTTTCATGACTTGCTGCATTTGGCTTTTGACCACGGCATCGACATCACCACGCTGAATGATTAAGCTCTGAATTAGGTTTTTCAAGTCAACTTGATCGCTAGCGATGGCCCATGCTGCGGCTAGCTCTTTGGTTGCTGTATTGGCTTGACCTTGGGTATTAATCACTTTTTCGATATTTTGCGGAGTGATAGCCCCTTCAACTGCCTGCGCGATAAAACCATTCGCGGCTTCGGTCAACGGCTCACCGCCCAACTCAGAAATTAGTGGGTACTTAGTCATTGTCGTCGCAAATTGGCTGGTTAGCTGATTTTGGACGCTTGGTCGCACTTGCTCATAATCAATAGCCGCTGCGATAGTGGCACCGTCTTTATCGTCATAAGCGTTTTTGAGCTGATAAGCACTGTAATAAGGCGAACCTGCATACACTGCTACCGCAATGATGATTAATAGAATAACCAGCTTTTTCATAAGACTTGATACCTTGTCGCAATCGTCATCACTATGAGTATAAATGACCGTAGATGTGGCGGTAAATATTAGCACGACTGGGCATCGCTCAGGTACGAAAAGCTTTGCAGTAACCTTAATGAATCGTTTGGCTTTTGCCGCAGCGATGCCAACTGCTAATTTCATCATTTAAGAGCTTGATAAATCAGCAGACCATCTCCATAAATAGCGCAAACTTTTTATAATTGATTTGGCTAAGCAGCCTTCACCGTATTTGTTGGTTAAGTCTAAGCATTATGGTTCTATAGCATGATGAGTTGTGATGTTTCATGTGAAACGTTATATATATCTGATAGCTAAGAACCATGAATAAGATTAAGACAATTATCAATTGAGCTGATGATTTGACGAGCCGGTGTGACTGTAAAGACGATAGGAGAGAGCATGAGTAAGCGCGATTTTTATGAAATATTAGGTGTCAGCAAGACCGCTGACAGCAAAGAAATTAAGCGAGCCTACCGTAAGCTTGCCATGAAATACCATCCAGATCGCAACTCTGATGATCCTGATTCGGAAGACAAATTCAAAGAAGCTTCAATGGCTTATGAAGTATTGAGCGACGAAGAGAAACGTTCAGCCTACGACCGTATGGGCCATGCAGCCTTTGAAAACGGCATGGGTGGCGGCGGCTTCGGCGGCGCAGGTGGCGGCAACTTCCAAGATATCTTCGGCGATATCTTTGGTAACTTCGGTGATATCTTCGGTCAGCAACGTGGTGGCGGCGGTGGGCGTACGCGTCGCGGCTCTGACTTGCGTTATGTGATTGAGCTGACATTAGAAGAAGCTGTACGTGGCTGCAAAAAAGAAATCAGTTTCACGGCTCCTGCGCCTTGTGATACCTGTGATGGTAAAGGGGCAAAAAATGCGTCTGATGTGGTTACCTGTCAGACTTGTCATGGCCAAGGTCAAGTACGTATGCAGCAAGGTTTCTTTGCGGTACAGCAAGCTTGTCCTCATTGCGGCGGTACTGGTAAACAGATCAAAAACCCTTGTTCAGACTGTCATGGTAATGGCGTAAAAGACAAATCACGTACGTTAGAAGTCTCTATCCCTGCAGGCGTCGATGATGGTGATCGTGTTCGTCTAGCTGGCGAAGGCGAAGCAGGCGGCGCTGGCGTACAAAACGGCGATCTATATGTCGAAGTACGCGTCAAACAGCATAATGTCTTTACCCGTCAAGGTGCTGACCTATATATGGATGTACCCGTCAGCATTACTGATGCAGCATTGGGTAAAGAAGTCGAAATCCCAACCTTAGATGGCAAAGTAAAAATCAAAGTGGCAGAAGGTACGCAAAGCGGTAAGTTGCTGCGTGTACGCGGCAAGGGCGTAACGCCAGTCCGTACTACTATGAAAGGTGATTTGATTTGCCGTGTGGTTATCGAAACGCCAGTGAATCTAACTCGTGAGCAAAAAGACTTGCTACGCCAATTCCAAGATACTTTGGATGACGACAGTAAGCACCAACAGTCGCCACATAAGAAGTCATTCTTCAAAAAAATCGGTGATTTGTTCGATTAAGAAATAGTTTAACTAAGTAGCTAGTATTAAATAAAGCCCAAAGGTTTCACATGAAACCTTTGGGCTTTTTATTGATGGTATAAAAAGCCATTCATGTGATGATATTTGCTAAACTTACAATAAATGATAGTCAAAAATAGTTTCACTAAATATAAAACATCTAAGGTAAAAGTATGAGCGAACAAGCAAATAATAAATCTATCAACGTTGGGGTAATCGGTGCAGGCGGCCGTATGGGTCGTATGCTCATCGAGGCAGTACAGAATAACCCGCAAACTACATTAAAGGCAGCGATTGAGCGTCAAGGCTCTAGCCTAGTCGGTGCTGATGCAGGCGAAGTTGCTGCTATCGGTCATTTAAATGTACAAATCGTTGACGACTTAGCCGCTGTGATTGATGATATCGATGTGCTGATTGATTTTAGCTTGCCTGATGCCACTGAAAAAAACATGCAAGTTTGTGTTGAGCATAATGTTGCTATGGTCATCGGTACGACAGGATTCAATGAACAGCAAGAACAAGTACTGGCAAAAGCAAGTGAGCAAATCACTATCGTATATGCGGGTAACTATTCGACAGGCGTTAATTTATCATTGAAGCTGCTCGGGATGGCTGCCAAAGCGTTTGGTAATGACGCTGATGTAGAAATCATTGAGGCCCATCATAAGCATAAAATTGATGCGCCTTCTGGTACGGCGTATATGATGGCCGAAGCCGTCGCGGAAGCGCGCGGACAGAACCTAAAAGACGTCGCTATTTATGGCCGCGAAGGACAAACTGGCGAGCGCGAATCTGGGACAATTGGTATTCATGCAGTACGTGGCGGCGAAATCGTAGGCGACCATACTGTGATGTTTATCGCAGATGGCGAAGTGGTTGAGATTACCCATCGTGCACGCGCGCGCATGACATTTGCCGCTGGTGCCGTACGTGCCGCAACTTGGGTCGTTGAGCAGGAAGTAGGTCAGTACAATATGCAGGACGTACTTGGATTAAGTGACTAATAACTACTTATGGTTGACGGTCAAGTTTAGCGTTATGGCTGATGGTTCGATGACTTAATAGCAGCAAGGGAGCAGGTATGAATAGTATCAAACGTTATATTAGTCATAGACTGATTGGTGCTGTTTGTACCATCAACCTTGCGAACCTATCAGCTTTTGCACTGAGTCTAGCGGTTCTACCAGTAACCGTACAAGCTAGCACTGCTCAAACCTATGTTATCCATACTTATGGTGGGGCTAGTCTGTTACCTGCAGTAAGGCAACAATTAAATAGTAGTCCTGACGGTGGCACGGTGACTACGTATCAAGATAAATTGGTACTACAAGCGACGGCACGCAATTATCAGGCGGTACAGCAGTTATTGTCTCAAATTGACCGTCAGCCACAGGCATTGGCGGTCGCCGTACGTGTTGGCAATAGTAGTAGCGGACAAGGCAATATTCAGCAAAGTCAGGTCATTATTACCAATCGCGGTATCCAAGGTGCAGGGGTTATTAGTCAGCGTAGCAGCCTGCAGCAGGGTAATAATCTATATCAAGTACAAACACTATCTGGCAGTGCGGCGAGTATCAGCACAGGTACGCTCTACTCACTGACTCAAACCTACAATGCTAATAACTATTCAACTTATCATCGTTCAGCTAGCGATAACTTAAGACCACAGATTGTGATTCAGCAGCAAATACTACTGCCAACGACGCAAGGTATTGCTGTCACACCAAGACTGCTGCCCAATGGACAGGTGGAAGTACAACTCTCCCAAGTAGAAGAAAGGTTAGTGCAGCCGAATTCACCTTATAATAAAATGAGTTCTGCTGATAATTCTACTGGCAATGCTAGCAATGCTATTCGGGGTCAAAGATTTAACAGTACGATTATCGTGCCACGTGGACAATGGGTGACGATTGGGCAAGTTTCACAAAACTCAAGCAGTAGCACCAGCAACGGTAGCCGAACTATTGATAACAATAATAGCGTGCCTATTTCTTTGCGAGTTGACTAGTTACTAAGTCGTTACGCACAAAAAAGCGCGATACGAGTATTAACCGTGCCGCGCTTTTTTGTGAAACAGTGTTAAGTACTAGTCAATATAAATCACTTCGAGCGGTGGGAAACCATTGAACTCTACCGATGAGTAAGAGTTGGTATAAGCACCAGTAGTGAGCCAGTAGATTTTATCACCAATCTCAAGCTCTTCTGGTAGCTGATAGCCTGCTTCTTCATACATAATATCAGTTGAATCACAGGTTGGGCCTGCCAATACTACTGTACCTTCACTGGTAGATGTTTCCATCTTGGGCGTATAGACAGGGTACTTGATAGCTTCACCTAGCGTCTCGATTAAGCCTTGGAATAGACCAACGTCGGTATATACCCAACGAGTCAAATCGGTATCAGACTTACGAGAGATCAGTACCACGTCACTGACCAACACGCCTGAACCACCAACCAACGAACGACCCGGCTCCAAAATAATTTCTGGCATTTCGTCATCATTATAGTCATCAGTCAGATAGCTGGTAATTTCTTCCGCATAGACTTTAATAGGGTTGACTTCGCTAATGTAATTGGTCGGGAAGCCACCACCCAAATTGATCATTTGTAGCTTGATACCTTCTTCGTTCTTCATCCAGTCAAACATATATTTAACTTTGGATAATGCATCATCCCATGCAGCGACGTCTTTTTGCTGGCTACCAACGTGGAACGAGATACCATAAGGAACCAAGCCCAGCTCGCGTGCTTGAACCAATAGGTCGATTGCCATATTAGGATGGCAGCCAAACTTACGTGACAATGGCCATTCTGCTGTCTCTGACCCTTGAACCAAGATACGAACAAATATTTTAGAACCTGGAGCGTGTTTGGCAATGTTTTTTAGATCTGCTTCTGAATCAGTCGCATATAGATCGATGCCTTTCTCAAAGGCATATTTGACATGCTCAGCTTTTTTGATGGTGTTGCCATACGAGATACGAGATGGCTCAACGCCGCAACCAAGCACGCGATCAAGCTCATAGATAGAGGCACAGTCAAAGTTTGAACCAAGGTTTGCTAGTAGATCGATTACTTCCACCGCAGGGCTAGCTTTCATTGCATAATGCAGTTTCGCGTTAGGAAACAGGCTTACCATTTCGTGGTATTTGGTTTCGATACGACTAAGGTCAACTACTAAGAAAGGCGTTTCGCGACCTTCAGCAGCCTTGGTAAATTTCTGCCAGCTGGCAGGTTCAAAATATTGGTCAATTTTGATCATTGTCATAGTAGTAAACCTTTTGTGGAAACTGTATCGGTTATAAAAGTTATCGCCAAACAGTGAATGCTAAATATTAACACTCACTGTAGACGTAACTATGTGAAGGATAAAGACGAAATAAAAAGATAAGAATAAAGAGTAGAGCTTTAAGAATTGACGGCTTGTGTCTGTTTTTCTGCTGATTGAGCTTCTTGCTTTTCACGTATTTTAAGAACTTTACGAACTTTATCACGAGCACGCGTCTGTTTAAGACGAGACAAGTAGTCAACGAAGATTACGCCATTTAGGTGATCCATTTCATGCTGAATACAAACAGCAAGCAATCCTTCAACGACTTCGTCGATGACCTCACCGTTACCGTCTAGCGCTTCGATACGGACTTTATTAGGACGCTCGACTTTGTCATAGACATCAGGTACAGATAAGCAGCCTTCTTCATACGGTTGCTTTTCTTCTACCAGTGGCGTGACTTTTGGATTGATAAAAACTCTAGGAGAGCTTTTGTCTTCAGACAAATCCATAACGATAAGCTGAATATGATGATCCACTTGACTGGCTGCAAGCCCAATGCCTTGAGCATCATACATCGTCTCGATCATGTCTGCGATTAAGGTTTTGATTTCAGCAGTCACTTCCTTGACAGGCTTGGCGATAGTACGCAAGCGAGGATCTGGGTAACTTAAGATAGGGAGTAGTGCCATAACGCTCACCTCAAAGATAAGGACAAAATAGGGTTGATATTATAAGATAAATGGGGACAAAAGTAATGCTTATCAATACTTTCGCAGTCATATGATGCTATATGCATATAGAAAAATTAAATTTCAATGATAAATGGCATAAAAAAGCCCTGCTTAACGCAAGGCTTTGTTTATATAGTATTTTAATTAGCTAGTAATTAATTACGCACAGTTTATAACTAGTTATGCACGGCGTTTGTTTACAATCATTTCATATAGGAACAATAAGATAATTGCACCAATTACTGAGAATATAAGACCAGTGAAACCGCCATCAGCGTTAATACCAATTAGGCCAGCTAGGAAACCACCTAGCATTGCACCAACGATACCCAATACGATAGTCATAATCCAACCCATAGGGTCGTTACCTGGTTTGATGGCACGTGCTAATAAACCTGCGACTAAACCTACAATAATCATCCAAATAAAGCTCATGTTATTCTCCTAATATTATTAATATTTATAATGTGTTACAAGTTTTGATAAGCCTATTGTAAACACTCCTCGGACGCAAAAGTAAGCATAAAATGTTACTACTGTAGGGGCTATGTGAGGAAAAAGTCCGATTTGCTATCGAGTAAGGGCAATAAGTAAACGAAAGGTTACAAAGGTAGCAGTGGTGCTAACAGCGTTTATCAACGTGGTACCTGTAGTGCCGAATTCATATAATGAAGGCATATAAATATTAGAAGTAAAAAACGCAGCCATCTATTAGATGAGCTGCGTTTGTATAGAGGAAAATAAGAAGAGCTGTTTCTTTATAAGAGCTGCTTCTTTATCTTAGCTAGAAGCGTCAACCGTTATGCAATGCCGTTAATAAACGCTGATGAATCCCTTCAAAACCGCCATTTGACATGACCACAATCGCATCACCTGCTTTTGCATGACTGCTGATATGCTCAATAATAGCATCAATGCTTGATAGCACTTGTTGGTTGCCGATAGCGTCGCTAGTAGCCTTGGCTTGTTCGATGACCTCTTTTAAGCCCCATTCCAGACCAGTAGGCTCGTACCATAACGTGTAGTCAGCAAGTGCCGCTGATTGAGCCAAGCTGTCTTGATGAATACCCATTTTCATGGTGTTACTACGCGGCTCAATGATAGCCCAAATACGTCTATCAGCCAGCTTCTTTTTGGCACCATCCAATGTGGTTGTAATAGCTGTTGGATGATGGGCAAAATCATCAAAGACTAAGATGTCATTGACGTCGCCAATCAGCTCCATCCGGCGCTTGATACCAGCGAAATCTGATAAAGCAGCACAAGCAGTCTCAACACTGACACCAACATCATAGGCAGCAGCCACAGCAACTAACGCGTTATTGACGTTATGGATACCGCTCATTGACCAGTTTACGACAGCAGTTGCCTTTTTATCAGTGGCAAAACTGACTTTAAACTTACTACCGTCTTCTTGAATCAGCTCAGACTGCCAGTCGCTACTATCTTTTAAAGCACGCGCATTTTCACTCGTATCATCTAAAGTAGAGTCGATGACGGCAGTACGCCAGATAGGTGTCCAAACCCCTTTCGCTAGCGTATCTTCTAAACTAATGGTCGCGGCTGGCATAATGATTTTGCCAGTGCTTGGAATCATGCGCACCATATGGTGGAACTGAGTTTGTATTGCATTGAGATCTGCAAAGATGTCTGCATGATCAAACTCAAGGTTATTCAAAATAGCAGTACGCGGACGATAGTGAACGAACTTTGAGCGCTTATCAAAAAACGCAGAGTCGTACTCATCTGCTTCAATCACAAAGTAACCAGATTTATCATTATCGCTTTTATCAGCACCCAAATAGCTGCTGTGCGCGAACACTTGCTGCAAATGCTCGTCAGTTGTATCAACTAGTGGTACACCGCCAATCAAAAACCCTGCGTCGATACCAGCATAATGTAATATCCACGCAAGCATAGTCGTGGTTGTGGTCTTACCATGCGTACCTGCAACGGCGATTACGTGGCGTGACTGCAATACTTGCTCAGATAAGAACTGCGGACCTGAGGTATAGCGCAAGCCATTATCTAGCATATACTCAATCACATCCATGCCGCGCTTCATCGCGTTCCCAACGACGACTAAGTCTGGCGTTGGTTGCAAGTGTTCTACCAGATAGCCTTCTTCTATAGTCACGCCAGCATTTTCGAGTTGAGTGGACATAGGAGGATAGACATTGGCATCTGAACCTGTGACCGTATGCCCAAGCGCACGTGCTAGCAATGCCAGTGAGCCCATAAAAGTACCACAAATACCAAGGATATGAATATGCATAGACGTTCCGTACGCGCTTGAATGAAAAGAATAGAGAGCGGATAAAATAAAATGTGAGGTGCCTAGCTGTTAGCAGTAAAAATAAACGCTTTGATAAACAACGACCAATATATCAGCTTGGCAAACAAGCAATCATTGTAAAGTAAACCCTGTTCGATGACCAATAAAAAACGCCTAACAAGTAGGCGCTATGTAGCTAATGTAATTTGGTTATTTTAGTATGTAGCGATACGCCAACTAACAGTTAGCATAATGACGCTTTTACTTGCGAGATAACGTATAGTCATCCTCTAAATTATCGTGCTCATCGATCCGTATCAAATGATTGTCTTGGATATGGTAGGTCTCGATATTTTTCCCTTCATAGACAATGGTAATTTTATCATTGTCTTGTCGATAGATACCCGATTCGAGTAGGGGTGTTTTTGGTTTTTCAGGATTATGATAATAACTTGCTTTTAGTACAGACCCATCAGCGAACAAGTTCAATGTGACATCGATACTGTCGCAATCTGTACAAGAGACCATGCCGCCATAATCGCCCATCAGTGTTGCTTGCAGCATACTGCTTTTTGCTTCTGATCGCTCCATAGAGCTGTCTGCATAGGTATCTTTATTTGACTGAGCAGCAGCAATTAATGATTGCCCTTCCACCATCTCGCTTGTCTCATCATTATCCGCTAGCTCAGCATTTTTAGCATTGTCATCTTGCAATGATTGTGAAGCCTCCTGCGATTCAGAACCAGTCGACGCGAACGTAGATACCATGTCTTTATCGGTATTGGACGAGGCACTATCACAGCCTACGAGTAGCACGCATAGTGACGCTACAAGTAACGAAGGACGCCACCGTTTTACGATAGCAAGCGTAGTAGAGCGAACGGGAGCAAAATATATCATGGTCATACCAAAAACAGTTTTTAACAAGTATTTTTCAAGCTCATCTATACTATCGACAACGTAAAGCCATTGTCAAAGATAAAGATAATAAGGCATGGGCGCGTAGTAATAATATAAATCAAGAACTTGATAGCATTATCTTATATTCAAAATACAGATAGCTTATGAGTAGAAAGCGACAAATATCTAATGCTTATCCGTTTATAAGGTAAGCTGACTAAAGATATCAAAGGCTTAAAAATATCTCTGTGGGCTTTTTGTTGTTGGCCTTATATCTAAAAGGCATAAGTTGACATTAGCGATACCTGTTGGTAACGCTAATATGGGTTGTAAGGGCGGGTTAATAGTAGACAAAAAAACAGACATTGTATCGAAGATAGCAATGTCTGTTTTAAAAGCAGAATTAGGAAAGAAACCTAACGTCTTATTAATTCATAAGATACTAATTAGCAGATTTTACGATACGCATTAATATCAAGACATGTACGATCAGCAGCACACTGAATAGAATCAACGACTGCTCAGGAATACTTAATCCCATAAGCGTCCAATCAACAGAAGCGCATTCGCCAGATCCTGCAAATACTTCTTTGAATACTTGTAGGATAGGGAGGGTATCAAGCCAATAGTTCAGTCCTGGACCACAAGAAGGTACTTGATCAGCAGGCAGATGTTGTAGCCATACATGGCGTGCTGCTACTGCGGTTGCCCAACCAATACCAACTAGACTACCAAGCCATAGCAGTAGTCTTATCACTTTAGACTTAGGATTAAACAACGCTGATATCAGGGCAAATCCGCCCATGACGATTAGACCAACACGCTGAAAAATACAGAGCGGGCAAGGTGAAAGCCCTAGATGGCGCTGTAGATAAAACAGCGCAAAACTCATGCCTATGATGGCCATTATCACCAAAAATACTTGCAGGTTACGGTAAGTGGTTAGCTGTCGCATTGTGCGGTTACTCTTATGGATTTATCTATAATAGATGTAGGGTAGCAAATAAAATTAGGCGGTCAAAACTTCACAGTCAGGACTTAGCAATTAGACCTTAGCAATCGAAAACTAGTCATCAGAACTCAGCAATCAATAACTGGCAGTTGAAAGCTAGCAATCAAGGCTTAGCGATACTGCTGTAAAAATTCCATAAAGTCTTCTGTTTCAGACTGCTCAATCTCAGCTTGCTGTAAGATAGATTTTTCTGCCAATACCTCGTATTTAGCTTGAGTATTTGGACTAAGTGTCTGCTGTAGTAAAGACTCGCGATGCTGCTGAGCCAACGTAAATCCAAGCTGCCATAAGCTGCCTAAGCGTTTGCTATCGGAATTCACTTGTGCAGAGATAGTCGACTCCGAGTGTCCTGCTTTGCCTTGCATCAATGCTACGGCCGCGCGGTAATCGTTACCACCGTAGTGAGCATCAAGCAATGCAGCAAGCGGCTGCATACGCTCTAGATGAGTGAGCATCCAGCTTTCAAGTGACTGCTCTTGGCCATTATTGATAATATGCAAGTCATCACGGCGACCTTCATTGACCACACGTTCAAGATTGATAGCGAGCGTGTCTTCTTCTTCAGGTAGCAAGTCTGGTGAGTCACTGAACAGGCAATACAGCGCCATCACTTCTAAGAAGCAAGCACTAGAGAGGCGAATACCTACGTCACTGTATGGGTCAAGATCGATAGCACGGAACTCGACATAGGCGATACCACGACGCTCAAGCGCTTCGGTTGGTGTTTCACCGCTCATTGCGATTTGTTTAGGACGAATAGGGCTGTAGTACTCGTTTTCTATCTGCAAAATATGATTGTTAATTTGGATTGGATTGCCAGCTTCGTCTTCTAGGCCAAGCTTAGCAAAGCTTTCGTGCGGCGTTTGGATGGCACGGCGTAGACCATCGACATACTCTGGCAGATAGTTATAACGGATATCAAGTTGCTCTTGCACGCTATTGGTATAGCCAAGCTTGCCCATACGCAGACTAGTCGCCGCAGGTTTGTAATAGGTCGAATCATTGAGCAATTCTAAATCGTGCTCACGCCCTGCCAAGAAACAAGGACACACGCTTGGACTGGCACCTAGCAAATATAAAACAAGGCTGGTTAGACGTTTAAAGTTACGAATCAGCCCTAAGTATTTTTCGTTTTTGAACTCTGTCAACGTTTGGCTTTGTGCGGTCGGTGTTTGGGCTTGCCACGTCTCAAACAACGTATCACCAAAAGACAAGTTGTAATGTAGACCAGCAATAGTCTGCATGCGACGACCATAGCGGATACCAAGGCCACTACGATATAGAGTTTTTAGCCTACCCGTATTAGAGCTACCATAATCAGCTAGTGGGATATCTTCGTCTTTAGAAGACAACATGCAAGGCATCGATAATGGCCACATCAGCTCACCTTCAGGTATGCCCTGATAGACCAATACGTGCAATTGGCGCAGCATATTGAGGGTCTCTTTTGGTGAGGACTTTGGTTCAGTGATGAGCTCAAGCAGGCTTTCTGAGTAATCGGTAGTGATAAAAGGGTGGGTAAGTTTTGACCCAAGTTTGGCTGGATGCGGGGTCTGTGCCAAGAAACCATCAGGCTTTACGCGTAGGCCCTCTTTTTCAATACCGCGGAGCATACCCGTTAAGTGTTGGCTATCAAACCAATTAGGGATTTCGAAATTAACAAAGCTACTCGCAAAATTACTCATAATAGTCATCTATTGTTATTTATTATGGCGGATCAAAACACGATAAGCGTTTGTCCATAAAATAGGTAAATGTTAGGTCAATAATTCCGTCAGTTTAGCTCAAAGCTGTCTTGAAAACCACGGACAATTACAAATACGATAAGCTTTAGGCAACGCGATTTGTGAGGATTTTGACCCTGTTTTTAATACAAATTCATCTCGAATATAGCGTTATTCTGGCCAGACAGTTTGATAAAAAAAGCATCTACCTGAGAGATAGATGCTTTGTTCATTATGCCTACAAGCTATTTGACATAGTATTGGCACACTATCGCATTATCTTAATAATCATAGCGCGACCACGTCTATTTGGCTTATATAGAGAATGACGAACCGCAGCCGCAAGTGGTCGTGGCATTTGGATTGGTCACCACAAAACGTGCCCCTTCCAGTCCTTCAGTATAATCAACGGTAGAGCCTTGCAAGTATTGATAGCTTAGCGAATCGACGACTAACGTCACATCACCATTATCAAAATTGGCATCGTCTTCGTTTAGATCGTTGGCAAAGTTAAACCCGTAAGAGAAACCAGAACAACCACCACCTGTCACATAAACACGTAACATAAGATCGCTATCGCCTTCTTCTTCGCGTAGACGGCGTACTTTTTGCGCCGCACTATCGGTTAGGCTTAATACGGTTGGGTCTACTGGCTGGCTTGAGCTTGGGCTAAATTGGTTGGCTGATTCGTTCATATCTACCTCAGTTGCTAGGATCAAATGCGGTCGTCGTCCTGTTTGGGTTTGCAATAGGGTACTTGCAAATAAAGATACGCACGGCGTTTGATTTAATTGGGTGCTGTCATTATGGCAAAGCTATTGGTGCATTATAAGCTGTTTGTACAATTTCAAAATAGTATTTGTGCTACTACAACGTTTTATTGGCTCTATTGATAGTGGGCACTTATCTTTTAGCAGTATATCATAATGGGGGTGCTGATTCGTTTGTCAAGAGTGATGCAACTACTGAATTTTACTAATGAATAGCAGTGCTCCATTTTTGATATTGTGTTTTTTAAAATAACTGCGTCAAGGGGCTAAACCAATAACCAGACTAAAAAATAATAGCGTGTGACTATATAAAACACTACTTAATAATATTAGGCAGTCTTAAAGCTTATTAGTCATATTACGGTATTTTACGGCCATAACCTTTATAATAGTAACAACCATGTATGAGCTCAAGAGTCGCTTGTGCAACGTAAGGTACTTAGCATAATAAATACTTAGTTTTGAAATAGTTATTTAATTGTTTGCCTATGGAGCAAGCGTTTGAAATAATAGCCGCCAGTTGGCATACCCTATGTGTGTTTCTTATTGCCCTATATCTATATTATTGTTGAGATGAAGAAATTATATGATCGAATTTAAAGACGTTGGTGTTCGCCGTGATGGTCGTGAATTGTTTGCAGGTGCAAGCTTTCAGCTCCATCCAGGTCACAAAGTTGGACTGACGGGCAACAACGGCACAGGCAAATCTACCTTATTTGCGCTACTACTGACGCAGATGGGTACAGGCGATACAGAGGTCACCCTTGATAAAGGTGAAGTCAGTATTCCTGATAGCTGGCATGTGGCGCACATGGCACAGGAAGTTGGTGCTACGACGCAGTCTGCAATCGATTATGTATTGAGCGGTGATGAGCAGTGGTATGAAATTAATGCGGCGCTAAATGATTTGAGCAGTGTTAGTGATGAGCAAATTGGTGTGCTACACCAGCAGTTCGATGAAATCGACGGATATCGTACGCCGACCAAAGCAGCACAAATTATGGCAGGTCTTGGTTTTAAGACGAGCCAGCATGAACTGCCAGTAGAAGGGTTTTCTGGTGGTTGGCGTATGCGCTTAAACCTCGCCAAAACCTTGATGAGCCGTGCTGATCTGATGTTACTCGATGAGCCAACCAACCATTTGGACTTGGACGCTATTCTGTGGCTTGAAACATGGATCAATGCCTATATGGGCCTGGTCATTGTGATTTCGCATGACCAAGCGTTTTTGGACGCGACAGTTGGTCATATCCTGCATGTAGAGCAACAAAAAATCACCCTTTATACTGGTAACTATCAGCAGTTTATTCGTACCCGTCACGAGCGTATGGCGCAGCAGCAGCAAGCGTTTGAAAAGCAAGAAGCGACCAAGGCTCACTTGGATGACTTTATTCGTCGTTTCCGTGCTAAAGCCAGTAAAGCCAAGCAAGCACAGAGCCGTATTAAGCAGTTAGAGCGTATGGCAGAGCTATCACCAATGATGGCTGACAACCCTTTCTCGTTTCAGTTTTATGAGCCAGCAAACATGAGCTCACCGCTGATTGAGCTGACCAACGCAGATATTGGCTATAGTGAGACACCGCTTCTACATAATGCCAATGTACAGGTGACCCCTGACACCCGTCTTGGCTTATTGGGTATGAACGGCGCTGGTAAATCAACGCTGATTAAAGCATTAGTCGGTGAGCTTGGCGTACTAACAGGGAAATATCGTGTTTCAGATACCCTAAAGCTAGGCTATTTCAATCAGCATCAAATGGATATCCTAGATGCCAAAGCAACGCCTATAGAGATGTTACGTCGCCTAGCGGGCAAAACCTCTGATGCGATGCTACGTTCATTCTTGGGTAGCTTTGACTTCCGCGGTGAGCGCATTGATACCCCAAGCGAGCTATTCTCAGGGGGTGAGCGCGCGCGTTTGACCTTGGCGTTGATTGTTTGGCAGCGTCCAAACGTCCTTGTACTCGATGAGCCTACCAACCATTTAGACTTACAAATGCGTCAAGCATTGACTATCGCCTTACAAGGTTTTAAAGGTGCAGTGGTACTGGTATCGCATGATCGAGAACTAATTGCCAATGTCTGTGATGAGCTGTATCTGGTACATGATGGCATCATCGAAGAGTTCGATGGTGACATTGGTGACTATGGTAAATGGCTAGCAGAGAAGCGCAAGCAAGAAAACGCATCAGATAAAAATACTGGTAAGAAAAAAAGCAAAAAGGAGAGTAAGAAATTCGTTTCACGTGAAACAGATAATAGTCAAGCAAGTAACAAGTCATCTGATGACTCGTTAAAGAGTAAAGCTGCAACACCTGCACTTAGTAAAGAAGAGCAGCGTAAGCTAGCCGCTGAACAACGTAAAATGACAGCACCTATCCGCCGTGAGATAGAGGAAACAGAAAAGACACTGGCTAAAATTGATAAGCAGCTTGTAACGCTTGAAGAAAAACTGGCTGATACAGAGCTGTACGAAGAGAGCCGTAAGTCTGACTTACTTGTCTTGCTCAATGAGCAAACGGCGCTACAGCAGCAGTATAGTGATAATGAAGAGAAGTTACTACTATCAATGACGACTTTAGAAGAGATGGAAGCTAAGTTCGCATAAAGCGTTCTAGATAGTTAGTTATATAAGCAGACATAAAAAAGGGATGGCATAAGCCATCCCTTTTTTATTACATTATTCCTTACGATATTTGCCATCACCGTACGACAGTATTTCCATCGTGGTCGTACAAAGCTGACAGTTTATTTCACCAGCAGCGGCTTTTGATAAATCAAGGATACGACCTCTAATAAAAGGTCCTCTGTCCGTAATTTTTACAACGACGCTCTGCTTTGTCTTTTGATTGGTTACTTGTACCTTCGTGCCGAACGGTAACGTGCGATGTGCAGCGGTTAAAGAGTTCATGTTGAAGATACTGCCACTCGCTGTGCGCTTACCATGAAACTTACTACCGTAGTAACTGGTATTGGCTGCAAAAACTGTGGTGCTAAGTAATAGCGATAAAGTGACAACCAAAGACTTGATTAAATAAGACATTTAATACCTTTAAGCAATTAATAAAATAGACAGATGCTCTTGCCTACGTTATCTATACTCCCTATGAGTATGAATAATAGGGGATTCTACAAGAGCTAGCTTGTCATATTATTACTGCCGTGTAAAAAACTCATGAGGTCAAATACCTGTTTTTTAAGGAAAAATAGCTATTTTTTAGAAGAAATAACGATGTCGTAGGTACTAAAATTAGACTTATAAAGAGTGATTCTCATCAAGAAGCCGACAAAATATTGAAAAGCCAATAACGCAATATAAATAGGTAATATATAAAGACCAAATCTATCGATATAGCATAATTATCGTTATGAAAGCTCAAATAGAGATAGATAATATAATGTAAAAAACCTTGCTATATTCTTACTATTTTGTAAAAAAGAAGGTTTGGCATTCTTGTAGTGTCAATAGAGAGTTAATGATTCTAAATTTTAAAAAAGTCTAGTTTAAGGCAAAGGTGTTTGTTTGCCTGTACTAGAGAGTATTGTAGATATCGCTTGGCATCACTACTGGTAATATTTATATAACGGTGTTTGTTGTAATTATTGTTATGATGATAAGTAGGCTACAAAAATTGCTATAGCAAAATCTAGTAGCTATCTATACCGTATCGTTTGAAATTGGCAGACTGATACCACTAATATGTTTTTATTTTGGGGAAAATAACATGGCAGAGAAAAACTACTATGACATTTTAGGGGTCAAAAAAGACGCCTCAGACGCTGATATCAAAAAAAAATACCGTAAGCTTGTTCGTCAATACCATCCCGATGTCAGTGATCATCCAGACGCTGATAATAAAATTGCAGAAATAAACAACGCTTACGAAACGATTAGAGACAAAGAAAAGCGCGCCGAATATGACGCTATGCTCAATAATCCATTTGCTGGTCAAAGTAGATCAAGTGGGTTTGGTGGTAGTGGGCAAACTGATGCGGGTCAAGGTGGTTTTCGCTGGGAAGATATCAAAGACCAGTTTGGTGACGGTGAGGCCTTTGGTGATGGTGGTTTTCGCTTCGATGATATCTTCTCAGCGTTTGGTCGCGGGGCACGTGGGTCGGCTAGTGGACAGGCAGGTGGTCGTTCTCAAAGTCAAGGATTTGACCAATTTGGCGGTGGGTTTGGTGCACAAGATAGCAAAGGTCAAGATCAACATGCCGAGATTACCGTTGATTTATCTTCAGTCTATAGTGGCGACGACTACAGCATTAAGCTAAACGTCCCTGTTCGTCAGCCCAATGGCAATGTCGACTACGACAATAAAACCCTTAAGATCAAAATTCCTAAAGGTATCACTGATGGTAAGCAAATTCGTTTAGCAGGGCAAGGTGCTGCTGGTAGCAGTAATGGCAAAAATGGTGATTTGTTTTTGAAGGTTAAAATTCGTCATGATGCCAATATTCGCATAGAAGGCACAGACGTTTATCAAACTGTAAATATTGCACCGTGGGAAGCGGCATTGGGTGAAAAAATCAATGTCAGTACGCCAGCGGGTACGCTTGGTGTGACTATTCCTAAGAATAGCAAGTCCGGTAGCAATTTACGTCTTAAAGGCAAGGGTATCCCTGCCAAGCAAGCAGGTGACCTGTATCTAACTTTAAATATCGTCAATCCTGATGTCAGTAACGATGCGTCGATACAGGCTTATGAGCAGCTAAAACAAGCCTTTGCGGATATCAATATTAGTCGTTAAACAAGGTTATAAATAACTGTCATTTATTACTGAAGTAATAGACGAATAGCAGAGATGAATACGATACCGATGAAATAAAGAGAAAACGAGGATAATAGCTATGAACCACTCGACTGAATTTACAGACATCATCATGAGCTTAGATGAACTGGTCTCTGCCTGTGGCCAAGAGCGCCAATGGGTCATCGAATTAATCGAAGAAAATATCATTGAGTATGATGTACCAGAGCGTGAGCAATTCACTGGTTATCAGCTGACGACAGTGCGCCGTGCATCACGACTGAGTCGTGACTTTGAAGCCAGCGTACCAGCAATTGGTTTGATACTTGAGCTGTTAGATGAGGTTGAGCAACTGCGCCAACTTAAACGTCAAATAGAACAGCAAACACCAGTCATCGAAGTCGACATAGATAACCTAAAGTAATCAAACAATCAAAATACCGCATAAAAAAAGGGCCCTTTAAAGGCCCTTTTTTTATGTCTATATAAAACACTTTAGCAGAAATTAACGCGAATACGTAGGATCCGCTGCTGCTGTAAATAATACATCAGTTGAAGAGTTCAAGGCAGTCTCAGCTGAATCCTGAATCACACCGATGATAAAGCCAATCGCAACCACTTGCATCGCGATATCATTTGGAATGCTAAATAAGCTAGCAGCGAGTGGAATCAATAGCAACGAACCACCAGCAACACCAGAAGCACCGCAAGCACTAATCGTAGCAACCAGACTGAGTAGCAGCGCTGATGCAAACGTCACTTCAATACCCAACGTATGAGCAGCAGCAAGCGTTAAGACATTAATCGTAATCGCAGCACCCGCCATGTTAATGGTGGCACCTAGTGGAATGGTCACCGAATAAGTGTCTTCATGCAGTCCAAGCTTACGGGCAAGGTTCATGTTGACTGGAATATTGGCCGCTGAACTGCGTGTAAAGAAGGCAGTAATTCCTGATTCGCGCAGACATCTGAACACGAGTGGATAAGGATTTTTACCCGTTTTAATAAGGACGATAAGTGGATTGGCAACCAACGCAATGAATAACATGCAGCTGATCAATACCATCAAGATACGTGCGTAGCCTGCCAAAGAAGCAAAGCCTGTCTCAGCAACCGTGCTAGCAACTAGGCCTAAGATACCAAATGGCGCTAAAGCAATAATCCATTTGACCACTTGTGAGATGGCATCAGCAAAATCACCGACAACATTGCGAGCAGTATCACTGGCTTGGCGCAATGCAAAACCAATGATAATTGCCCATGCTAAGATACCAATATAGTTGGCTTCAGCGATTGCATTGATCGGGTTGGCGACCAAGTTCATGAGCAAGTTCGTCAAGACCTCTTTAAGGTCAGCAGGTGGTACTTGTGCGATATCGGCGTTGATCAAGACCAGCTCAGTCGGGAATAAAAAGCTGGCACCGACTGCCGTTAGCGCTGCCAAAAAAGTGCCGAACATGTACATGATAAGCACCGGCTTTACGTAGACTTCATTGCCACTGCGATGTTGACTAATGGCTGCCATAACCAGAATAAATACTAGGATGGGAGCGACTGCTTTTAGTGCGCCGACAAAGAGTGTACCAAGCAACCCTATGGCGGTGCCGATACTTGGCGCTAGCCAACCAATCAATACCCCTAATACCAAGCCAATAATAATAAGCGGCACCAGCCCTATACGCTGATACATCGCAATCAATGAACGCATCTGTACACCCTCAAGTCCGTTAAAAGTAAGTGAATTGTCACAACAGAAAATTTATCGAAGGATGGTAGCATTTTTTGGCATATTCGCATACCGTTCATAGCAGTAGCTGTTGCGTGCAAACAGAGGGATAGTAAAGTTATACAACTAGTATAAAAAGAATGCAGCACTTATAGGCAAGGGCTAGCTACTCAGAATACTTCATTTATAGGAGAGTAAAAGCAGCGATATAGGCAGTGATATATAAGGTAGGAAGGGTATTTCGTTGTAAAAGATAAGGGGAAAATAAACAGTAGAGCTACACCTTAAAGTGGGTCAGATCATAACCTAATTGCTGGTAGGCTTTATATTTATTGCGACCTTCTTGTGTACTTGTAGCATCAGGTCGGATCAGCTCAAGGACTCGAGAGGGTTTTGAATTATTGGTAGCAGCCATAAAATCGTTGACCGGACGTGTCGTTGTATTGAGCACGATACCATTAAAATCTGCTGGCATATGATTGCCTAGCAGTACAGGCGCTGATACTTCAGAAGTAGCAATGTTGCTATCAACATCAGTACTTTTATGGTCAGTATCAGAAAGACACTGATGCGGTATAAAACTCGTGGAATCTTGTGCCCAAAGTGCCGTATCTAGAGTTGATAGTAATGTTTCATCTTCAATTAAAATCAGCAAAGACTGAGCGCTTTTGTTAAGCGCCGTCTGAGTCAGCTGACAAATAAAGCCCAAGAAATCTTGGGCCTTACTCTCACTTAATACATAAAAACTAATTTTCATAAATGAATTAAGCCATCTCTACACTGTTTTTTAGATATTGCATAAACAATGGCACAGGACGGCCAGTGGCTGCTTTGTCTTTGCCTGAATTCCATGCAGTACCAGCGATGTCTAAATGCGCCCATGCTTGTCCTTCTTCAATGAAGCGCGATAAGAAGCAGGCGGCAGTTACGGCACCAGCACCTTTACCACCGATGTTTTGCATATCAGCGATTGGTGAATCAAGCTGAGCTTGATATTCATCATCTAAAGGCATATGCCAAATTAGGTCGCCTGATAGGTTGCTGGCATTTTCTAAATCAAACAGGACATCTTCATCATTACTAAATACAGCTGAACGAACATGGCCTAGCGCAACCACACAAGCGCCAGTCAAAGTGGCAACATCGATGATGGCTTTTGGCTGATAACGCTGCACGTAGCACAAAGTATCTGCTAGTACCAAGCGACCTTCAGCATCAGTGTTCAAGATTTCAACTGATTTACCATTCATCGCTTTAACGATATCGCCTGGACGCGTGGCATCACCTGATGGCATGTTTTCAGCACAGGCTAGCGCACCAACGACGTTGATTGGTAGACGTGCTTCACATAATGCTTTGATTGTACCAAGTACTGACGCCGAACCACCCATGTCAAACTTCATCTCATCCATCGCCGCACCTGGCTTGATTGAGATACCGCCTGAATCAAAGGTTACGCCTTTACCGACTAATACGATAGGTGCGTCGTCATTGGTCGCTTGTGCATTGTCATTGCTATTTTTGCTCGCATTTTTAGCTGACTTTTTGGTTGGTAGTTTATCGGCTAATGCCTTTAGACCACTTACTTTTGCGTTGCTAGTGGTGTGCTCGGTAGTGCCTGCATTTGAACTAAATTCTGATTTACCACGGTACTCCATGAGCACCAGTTTACCTTCTTTGGTAGAGCCTTGTGCAACGGCCAAGAAGCAATGCATACCTAGCGCTGACATCTCGTCTTCACCTAGTACCTTCACGGTCAATAGGTCAGGATAAGTTTTTGCAAGCTCTTGAGCTTGTTCAGCCATGTAAGCTGGGAAGCAGATATTGCCAGGTTCATTGGCCACATCACGAGTGAGGCTCTGACCAGCAAATACTGACTGAGCAAATGCTAGCGCAGGCTGTAGTGACTCATCAGCTAACAGATAAACATCAGTCAATACAGGGCTCGCTTGCTCAGACTTATACTTGTCAAAGCGGTAGCTTGCTGCTAGTAGATTAAGGGCAAATTGACCAAAGTGATTTTCTTCCAGTGCATCACTCAAGGCGACAGTGATAGAAGACACACGCTTTTGTGTGCTGCTATAGATAGTATTGGCGATTTTTTGCAGTACTGTATTGTTGAATTTATCAGTGTTACCTACACCGACCAACAGCAGTTGAACAGGGTTTTGCTTAGTGGTCTTTTTATCACCTGCCAGCGCATAGTCAGCAACAGTCTCACAGGTAGTGCCCTTGAAATGTGATACTTCAATCAACTGCTCAATACGAGTGGTATATTCGGTCAGTACAGATTCAGCAAGAATGTTTTTCTTGTCATCGACCAATACAACCAGACAAGCATCGTCTTTACTTTTGGCTTCTTTTTTCAAGATTTTCTGTGTATGGGTCTTTGGTAAATGCTGAGATAATTTGATATTCATATAGTTATCCTTATTAGAGTTATGAAAATTGCAGGATTTGGATGACTGCTTATACCTGTCAGATTATTAGATTATTTGGTCTATCGAGCAATCACAGTAGTGTAGCATATTGCGATAATCGAGCGCAGTTAGCAAGCCTTAGGTAATACGTTTGAATTATTATGCTGTGCTAACTTACGCTATGGTCTAGCGGTTACATTATCATTTTTCGATGATGCCAACATATTAGCCATTGACCAATTCATCGGTCGTTACCATCGCGGCAAATCTGTCTTGTAGTGCTGCCATGGCAGTATCATGCATGATTTCAGCGCTTATCGGCTTTCTTGTAGCGCTAGGTAGGTCGCGAGTGGCACAGGCATCATGGCAGACAAGGCTATCAAAACCTAAATCAAATGCGGCGCGGACGCTTGAGCTGACACACATATGGCTCATAAAACCCGCAAAAATAATCTGCTTCTTTTCTGCTGCTGAAATCAGTGATTGTAATTGCGTATCATAAAAGGCATTCGGATGCTTTTTGGCAATTACTGTTTCGCCATCTTGCGGCTGCAACTGTTCGACGATCTCAACATTGGCTGACAAAGGGTCAAAGACATTGCCATTCTCGGCACCGTGATGGGTAATGTGAAAGATAGGTAGATCTTGCTGACGCGCTTTATCGAGTAGTAGGCGCGCATTGGCGATAGCTTTTGCCCCAGCGTCCCCTAATGGCATAGCGCCATCGACATATTCGTTTTGATAGTCGATAAGAACGAGCGCACAATTTGACCAATCAAGCGCATCGAATGTGCCGCCAGCGAGTTCAAGTAGGGTAGAGGGTGTAGAGATCGTGTTATTCATTAGTATTATTCTCCGTTTGACGATATAAGTATATTTTTCTATTAGTCAGTCTAGCAATTAATAACAGAGATAAATGTTCGATGATACGAATGACAAACAAACCTTTCTAAAATAAATAAAGCAAAAACTTAGCGCTATAAATACTATCAATTCGACGTAATTTGAGGTTTTAGCAATTATTTATCCAATATTTGCTATATTTGTTACTTACTATCAATAATGCGCTCTCAGCAAGATGTAGGTAATGTTTTCAAACACATTTCACAGCCATTTTTATGCAAAACATGCTAGCATTAGCGGTTATATCTGTTGCTGGTGTTTATTGAGTATGACTAACCAGTCGCTTAGTAACGTTTACCGTTATTTGAGTATTTAGATGACCCATATCATGCTGATGATATGTCGCCGTACGACCTAGATATTTAATAAGCTCATCATCAATCGCGCGCATACCAACTGTTTAAGAGTACCCATTGTGATATTACGCCGCTACATGACACAACAAGTTGCCTCGACCACTGCCTTAGTGTTGGGGTTTTTGGTAGTGATGATGCTTGGTGGTCGTTTGATACGCTATTTTGGCATCGCTGCTGAAGGTCGTTTGGACGTCAGCCTACTGTTTACGATCATTGGGTATAACCTACCGTACTTTTTAGAGCTCATTTTACCGCTAGCATTCTTTATCGCTTTGATGCTGGTATTTGGCCGCTTATATGTCGATCAAGAAATGGCAGTGATCAATGCTAGTGGCGTATCTCGAGGTAAGCTTGCTCGATTGATGACACCATTAATATTGGCATTGTTCGTTGGTGAAGCGGCGCTATCTGTCGTTGGTAAACCTTGGGGTGTCCGCTCGTCTGAGGCGGTCTGGCAGCAGCAAGCATTAACCAGTGCGTTTGATTTGATTCGTCCGAACGAGTTTATCAGTAGCGGTAATTACCATTTATACGTAGGTAGTCTCAGCGATGATAAGAAAAAGTTGCAAGATGTGATCTTGATCCAATCTGAACCTGCGAAAAAAGGTAGTGCTGCTGAAAGTGTCGATGCTAATGCCAATGCCACTGATATGAATAATACGATTGACAGCGAGACGGCCGAACAGATTGGCATCTCAGACATACCAAAAAATATTATAAATAGCGGTGCAAAGGACATTAGCAAAGACACTATCACGCTGGCTAAGCGTGCTGAGCAAGTGGATACCGGCAATAGCGGCGTGACCCAGTTGGATTTGTTCCAAGGACGTCGTTACGAAGTCGGCGCAGGCAGTCTGAAATATAATCAAGTCGCTTTTGATCGTTATCGCATCACCTTGACTGAGTCTTCACAGGAAGTTATCACCGAAGACAATATCGAAACGCAAAAGATTGGAACATTGTGGCAGGCCGCCACGAGTAGCTCACCATCAGGTACGAATAGTGCAATGCGTGCTGCACAAGGTGAGCTTGGCTATCGTTTGGCGCTACCATGGCTGATGATTATCGCGCCTATGTTGGCCGTGCCACTGGCGCAAGTCCGTCCGCGTCAAGGACGTTGGTTGCGATTGTTTCCTTCTATCTTATTATTTGTCAGCTGTGCATTAGGTATCATCTCGCTCAAAAACGCGGTGAGCAAAGACAGCATCAGCGTATGGGCGTATGCATGGCTTATCTTAGGATTTATGGCATTGGCGCTTTATATGAATTGGGGCAGCCGCGTGCAACATCGACTACGCTTTCGCAAACAAGAAAATAGGCTAGCCGCTGCCACAACTAGTTCAGTTAGCGACATAGATAATCAGAACAACAGCTCACAAGGAGGGCAGTCTTAATGCGCTCTTTATTTGCTAAATCAGCCGAGTCTGATCAATTGGCTAAGAAACCTGCCAATCTAAAAGTCCTTAGCCGCTATGTCAAACTCAATGCTCTATTGGCTATTATCGCTGCCGTCATTGGCTTATGGGCATTACAGCTGATTTTCTCTTACTTATCAGAGCTTGATTCGTTAGATGATAACTACACTATGGGCGAGGCGCTCAAATATATCTTTTATCGCTCGCCTTATTTTTTAGAGCAATTTATCCCAACGGGTGCGCTATTGGGTGCTGTCATAGGGTTGGGATTGCTGGCCAATAAAAGCGAGCTGGTCGTCATGCGCGCGGCTGGGGTCAGTATCTATCGTATCGTCGGCTGGGTATTGCAGCCCGCTTTAATATTTGTACTACTGGCATTGGCTATTAATCAATTCGTCCTACCGTCTTCTAACCAGTTAGCAAAACAAATTAATGATGAAGATAGCACTTCACTGGTCACATCAGTACGCGGCTACTGGACGATACAGCCACGTTTCGAAACCGCAGAAGATGGCAGTGCCACACCTGATGGTAGCGATATTTTATATATTGATTATGCTGATGTCGCGGGTAATATTGGCGAAGTGAAACGCTGGCATTTGGACAACAACGGTAATTTGCAAACTGCTGTCCATGCGGAAGGTGGAAAGTATACTGGCCGTGAACCAATCGATGTAAATAGTGAAAAACCAAGCGAGCAGTATCGTTACGAGTGGCAGCTAAATGATATGGTTAAGCTCTCTATCAACCAGGGATTTGAGAGTAGCCAAGCTATTTCACCATCAGATACGTTAAGCTTACCCTTTGCCCCAGAGTCTGTGTATCTGCTAACGCGTAAGGCAGAGGATTTGTCATTGACGCAACTGTATGAGCACCGTACGTTTATGCGTCAACAGGGTAATCGCTCTTTAGATCATGAAGTGGCATTTTGGCAAAAGCTACTATCGCCATTGTCGATATTGTCGCTGGTGATTGTCGCTTGCTCGTTTGTCTTTGGCTCGCTACGGACGCACAGCTTAGGCTTGCGTATCGTCGTGGCATTGCTGTTTGGTCTACTATTTAGCTATATTCAAGACCTAGTTGGTTTTGTATCGCTAGCGACAGGCTTTTCACCGATGCTTATGGTGCTATTGCCGATTATCGGCAGCGCGCTATTGGGCGGATATTTGATAAAACGCCAGATGTAAAAAGACAATTGGTCATACAAAATAAAAAGCACGCTAAAATTAATTTAGCGTGCTTTTTTATGTCGATTTCAATTTAAGCTTCAGTTTAAATAGCCGAAACTTAATCAGGAAAAGCTAAAACTAGTCTTTGGTCGCCATAGTAATTGTGTAGGTTTTACCTTGTTTAATCTTTTCACTATTGCCAAACACTTCAGTAAATGAGCGTTTCACAAATTGACGTAAGCCATTAATCGTCACGACATAAAAACGTCCACCCTTGCGCATGCGCGCATAAGCATCGAGGAAATACAGATAATGCTGCTCTTTACCTACTTTGGCGGGCAAGTTTGACATCACAAGGCTAAAGTCTTTATCGGCTGCCACATGGTTAAAGCCATTTGATAAATGCACATCGACGTTGTTTAGACCGTTTTTCTCACAGTTACGGCGCGCATACTCTACCGCCATAAAGTCTTTATCAATGAGCGTATGCTGACCATTTGGACATTCACGTGCTGCTGTCATACCCAGCACACCATAGCCACAGCCCAAATCGATCGAATCATCATCGTCTTGGAAATCTACATAATCAAGCAGCATCAGGCTACCATCATCGAGCTTTTGCGGTGAAAAAATACCCCACGTGGTCGCAAAATCAAACGGCTTGCCTAGCACGTCTTGGCGAAAATGAATGTCTTCGCGCCAGTGTTCGGCGTTTTTGAGGAGGTCGGCAGGTGGCTTATGATTTAGTGGGTGGCTCATAGGATTCTCGGATAATAGATAGGTAAAAGGGGGGGGGCGTTGTCCAGTCAGACAGTGCGCATCGTATGATGGGTATTGTAACGAGAAAAATGCAGGTTTGCAGCTATCTATTGTATTGTGGGACGTCGTTATTGCAAAAATTGTGATAGGAGCTGATCCTGCCGTCCGCTATTATCTGCCATATCTGCTAGGGCACGGCTATAGACAGGTCAGGTTGCTGCTACCGCGACATCCTGACCTACCAAGCCTTCGCAATCTAGCAGTTATGACAGGATAACTGCTCCAGTCAGGGCTAAACTGCACCGTAAGGCGACTATTGTATTATTGCGAGATTTAAATGGGGAAGACAGCTGTTAAAGAATGATAAACAGCATTTCTAAGACGTCGATATGTTAATTTTAAATTTTTGAGCAAGTTACATTCGTTAAAATATAGTTAACTGAATACCAAATATATATGACAAGATAGATTCTTTCTATGTAACATGTTGAAAAATATAGTATATTATTTATTTTTCTTAGTTTTCAGCTCTTGGCCTTTCTTAAAAATCGCGTTACTCATTGCTTTATACTTCAAAATCTCAATTAACCACCTTGACTTGCATTAAAGTATGCAATAGAATCTAAGTTATAGAGACAAGAAAAAGCCCCTGAGCGAGCTATCCGACTAAAGAGAGCGTTCAGGAGCAGTTTTTCAGATAGAGTAATGGATTATTAAACAGCTCAGGCTGTACCATTTTTTTACGAATACTACATGAGGTAGTAATGGATAGTTTACCCAAAGTACTAGATTTTGTCAACGAACAAGCAACTTATCAAGTTGCACGTAGCGGTCATTTTGAACAGCAAGGTGATCAAGTAAGAGCTGATGCCTACCGTAATAGGTCCAAGGACTTTCTATCTTTAAAACAGTTTATCGAAAATAACTATAGAGAAAAACCCTCCTCAAACTCTATCTATATCACTCCTAATGACCTTATTGGTTTACCTCCTGAACTAATTGCAGAGCTTAATATCTCCGAATCAGATAAACAGGATTTCCTATTAATGGAAGTTGTTGAAGATCTGGGTGGTATTGCAAGTATCGATAAAATAATGATTCGAGTTTACCATAAAACTGGTGAAATACTTGAGCGTCAAAAGCTCGGTGCAAAGTTATATAGAATGATTAGTAAAAATTTAATATATTCTCTTCCTAGTAAGAAAGGCGTTTATTCTTTACAACCAGTGAGCGAAGAGGAGGAACAAAATATGGAGGATTAAAAAAGCTCAGCAACGACAATTGCTGAGCTTAGAAATTAAAAACCAAAAAAAATGAGTAGTCTCAGAGGTTGATGACTATCATTATTTTAAGGTATTTTGTACTTTTGCAGGGTACACACATACTTTATATTAAATGTTAGGCATTGTCTATGCCTCTGTGGCTACTTGTAAATTGATATCTCATTAATTATAAGAAGTCAGGAGGCCTATATGGCTAAAGAATGTTTCTACCCTAAAGCCGTTCATGTACGTTGGTACTGGCGGTATAGATTCAAACGCTGGGAACGCGTTTGTGAACATTGTCGTAGTTATCCAAATCAGCAGTTGTCTTTCGATTTTTAACTGCTAGAGTTTAATCTTATAAAATGGCAATGGCTTCAGAGCTGTTGCCATTTTTTTATCTTCGAAGATAACTCTTTATATTACATTCCTAAGCGTTGCCAGCATACAAAATATTTTGAGTATTAATCTCTCAAACGCTTCTTCAATAAGTGATCAAACACAAACGGTCCAAAGGGTAGAAACGAGCCAAGCACACCAGCGGGTAGCGCCCATAGGGGCAGTTTTATTCTACCCGCTGTAATGATCAGCACCATAATATAAGCAACGAATAACACCCCATGGACTGGCCCGATATAACTCACCGCTTCAGGCATGCCCAACATGTATTTAAGCGGCATGGCGATACCCAGTAACAGCAAAAAAGACGTGCCTTCCAAATAACCCATAATAGTGAGGTTTCTGAGAGCAGCATTTTGTTGTTTGGTTAGGGTAGATAAGGTAGATGGCTGAGCTTGCGACACTATGTATTCCTCTGACGATCATGAACCAATGTTGAATGACAATTCTGCTCACCACGCTACCCAAAAGTTACCCACGCGGATGATGCGTAGCATGTAACTGCTGCAATCTTGCGGTCGCCACATGGGTATAGATTTGCGTGGTGGATAAATCACTATGCCCAAGCAATAACTGCACGCTACGCAGGTCGGCACCATGATTAAGTAGATGCGTGGCAAATGCGTGACGTAGCGTATGCGGTGATAATTCTTTATCGATACTAGCAATTTGAGCGTATTTCTTAAGTAGATACCAAAAATTCTGCCGCGTCATATAACCACCTTGCGCAGTCAAAAACACCGCTTGGCAATTGCCAGATTTTAGATGGGCAATTAGATCGCCGCGGCCATGCGATAGATAATCTTCCAATGCATCCGCTGCATATTCGCCGAGGGGCACCAATCGCGTTTTATTGCCTTTCCCTGTGATTTGTAGCCAGCCTGAGTTTAGATTCACTTGCTCTAATGAGAGGTTAATCAACTCACTCACCCGCAGACCGCAAGCGTATAAAACTTCTAGCATGGCTTTATCACGGAGACCGAGCGCGGTGCCGGTATCAGGTGCAGCAAGTAGATTATCGACGTCAGCCTCGGCTAAGTCTTTTGGCAGCGGACGTCCGAGTTTTGGACTTTTAATACGCTCACAAGGATTATCTTCACGCAAATTGCTGGCGATCATCCATAGATAAAACTGACGCAAGCTTGAGAGCATGCGTGCTTGGGTACGTGGAGTTTTGCCATCTTTAGCAAGGAGCGACAGACAATGCAGCACATCATCAGGCTGCCATCGTGTCAGGGCGCTAGAATTGGTCAGCTCACAAGAGCGTAGATCGCGGACGTACGCATTACGAGTACGCGTCGCTAGACCGCGCGCCAGCATGGCTTGACGAAACTCAGTCATGTAAGCTGGCTCATCATCGACCGCCAATGCTTTAGGCTGTCGTTGTTGCACGGCGCGATCACGGCTCATAGGACGATACTCAGGTAGGGGTTAAGTGAGCAATAACAGACAGTTATTAAAATAATGCCAAACCTATCATGCCATTTTTTTCTTAACCAGATAGCGATATAGCGTTACGCTTGCAGGCGTATCATCATCGCTATCGATGGTGATTTCATCAGGGTCAGCATCTAAGCTCACGTTTTCAGCCAGTGTTTCTTGACCTACTAGTTCATGACCCAGGTGACGACAGAAATTCGGAATGTCGCGCGTGGTAGCCGGATCCGTCGCCAATATTTCAATCACTTCACCGCCATCTGCTTTGCGAATGACGCGATGTAGCATCATGACCGGCTCAGGACAAATCAGCCCTTGAGTATCTAAGTGATGGTGGATAGGCGTGTCTGGTATCGAAGTGGTCATAGTCATTATCATAAAGCTAAATAAGTGGGTTGGAGGACGAGTAGGGTAAGTAGTTTGCTTAAGTGCTTATCATGGCGTACTTTGTAGGTCTTCTATGCTTCAGTACTTTCAGCCTCTTCGTCGACTTCAGGTACATCAGCTACTTCTAAAAAGTTAAAAAATCGCTTAAAACTTACTTTAAATAAAAATGCCACGCCTAGCCAACAAGATAGCCCTAACCATGCAGTATCGGCAAAAATTAATCCGCCAACCAATATAATGGTTGATACGCCAATACTCATGGCAATCATCGACGGTTGATTCAAGCGATAACGATAAACGACTAACGCATCATAAATAGTAATGGGTATCGTGAGGGCTACTAGGGCATATGGCAAATTATAAAATAATTGATAAAGCAGTTGGTTATCATGGAAGGCTTTGATACTAGCAATCGTGCCAAAGACCACAAATGCGAAAATAGCCGCGTAAATGAGATAAATCGCTATTTGGTTGGCACGCTGTGCGCCTTTAATACGGGCAATAGCAAGAGGAGCAAAACCATGTTGCGACTTATGTTGCGAAGGTTGGTCTGAGACAGTGGTCATAGTAATCAGTCATTTATCCGTTGAGAGGTATGATGTATCGAAGTGACATTATAGCCGCACACGTGTCTTTTACCTATTTGGCTGCTTTATTCTGCTTTGATTGCATCGATAGCGATACTGCTATTAGGATCAGCAAAATAGGTCGACATTAGAATACAAGCGGAGATATCATCGATTGGGTCGCGTTCGTTTTTGATCCAACCATTGTCCCATGCGATTTCTCTTGCTTCGATTGAAGTCAGCCGCTCATCACACAGTGATACGGTCACTGGCAAATGTTGCTCCATCACTCTATGGGCCAGACGACGAGCGAATTTGTGTGCTCGTTTTGAAAGTATAGAGCTAGTGCCATCCATATTAAGCGGTAGGCCAACCACGACTTGCGCCACGCCCCAGACTTTAATGATACCAATTAGATTGTCCCAATCTGGCTGACCATTATTCATCGCCAATATGTCAAAGGCACGCGCTGTCTGCGTGATGGTATTACCGAGCGCCATGCCCATCTTTTTGACGCCGTAATCTAGCGCCAAGATAAGATGCGGCTTTACTTCTAGATCGATAGTTTCAGAAGCGCTATTGCTACCGTTATCGAGAGTATCAATATCAATGTCACTATCTATAGCGTCTGTGCTATTGGCCGTAAAAGTACTATCTGCCATAGTAATGGGTGTCCTTTATGTCTTTATCTAAATTCGTAGAGCGTATGATATTACGCATGACCTATGTCACTACTAAGATAGTCGAAATTGACTCCGATTTTGTCGGCTGCGATTTGCCAGCGTTCTTCAAACGGGGTATCAAATAATAAATTCAGATCAGCAGGGCAGACTAACCAGTCACCATTACTCAGCTCTTGGTCTAGCTGTTTTTTGCCCCAGCTGGCATGACCTAGACACAGCTGATAGTGACCAACACCTTGCCCTGCGGCAATACGCTTTAGAATATCTTGGCTAGTCGTGATGCAAACGTTCTCTGAAATAGCAAAAGAAGAGGCCCATTCTGGCTGACCAGTATGCAGCACAAAGCCGACCTCAGGATACATAGGGCCGCCTTCTAATGCCACATCTTCCATCACCTGCGGATTGGTTACTTCAATATCTAAATCTTCTAGCAGCTTACCTACGCGAGATTGCTCAAGCGGACGATTGACCATCAGACCTAGCGCACCGTGCTTGTCATGACGGCAAATATATATAAGTGCCTGCTCAAACCTTGGGTCTGACAGCTCTGGTGCTGCAATCAAAAAATGATGGGTCAAATTGGTTTTAGACATAGAAACAAACGCAACCTAATAATAAGGGTGAAAGACCACTATATGGTGATAATCAATAGAAAAGCAAGATTCGCACTAATTGCCACTGACCATCATGTAGACTCAAATAACCATCCGTTTTAATGAAAACGAATAATTATTTAACGTTAGATAGGTCAGATAAGCGTTACTTAACATCGGATAATAAGCTGCGAGCATGATCGCGCGTGACATCAGTGATAATGACACCACCAGACATACGCGCCAACTCGTCTACTTGCGCACTGTTGGTCAGTATGAGTAGCTCGCTTTCGGTCTGTTCTTGATGGTGCTTTTGTACCAAGATATGTTGATGCGCTTGCGCTGCGACTTGCGCTTGGTGTGTGATGGCCAGTAATTGCTGTGTTTGCCCAAGCGAGCGTAGCAGTTCGCCAACCACTTGCGCAGTACCGCCACTGATACCGACATCGACCTCATCAAATACCAGCATAGGCTTGGCAGCATTATTATCGGCATTGGTCGCTTGTAAGACTTGCATCACGAGCGCCATACGTGACAGTTCACCACCTGAAGCGATTTTGTGTAGGGGCTGCATTGGCATACCGACATTGGCGCTGAATAATAAATCAATATCGAAACAACCTTGGGCATTGTACTGACTAGGTTCGGCTTTTTTGGTAAAGACAAATTCACAGCGAGCATTGGGTAGCGCAAGCGGTTGTAGTTGTTTGATGAGTTGCTTACTAATTATCGGAGCAGCTTTTGTGCGCTCTTTATTTAACTGTGTGGCCAGAGCGAGATAGTCTTGCCAAGCCTGCTCAATTTGTGCTGCCATTGCATTACTGCTTGGCTCGTTCTCTAGCTGCTCTAATTGCGCTTCCCAGCCTTTTGCTTCATCAATTAAATCACTGGCGGGCAAGCTATGCTTACGTGACAAACGATGTCCTAAGCTGATTAAATTGTCTAGTGTTTGCAAACGTTCAGGATCAGGTAGCTGCTGTTCGGCGTAATCTGATAGTAGGGCAGTCACTTCAGTGATTTGCTGTTGTGCTAGATGGAGCTGTTCAGAAGCTTGTTCAAACGTTTGACTGACGCCTACTTGGTTGTCACAGAGTTTAATCGCTTGTCCGAGCAAGGTCATGACGTCTGGCTCATCGGTATCATTGTCGAGCAAATGCAGACCATGACTGGCCTCTTGCATTAAGGCTTCAATATTGGAGAGCTCTTCATGTTCAGATTCAACTTCTGCGTAATCCACAGCCAATAACGGCGCAATATCTGCCAATTGACTCTGCAACAACTGAATACGATCTTGACGCTGGGCTTCGCGACTTGCGATGTCGTCCGCGCGACGTTTTAGCTGCTGATAGGCTTGATAGCTACTGGCAGTTTGGATGGCTAGCGGTGTTATCTGTGCCATCTCATCAAGCCATTGCACCACAAATTGCGGCTTGAGCAATGCTTGCTGAGCATGTTGGCTATGTATATTGACCAATAAAGTGCCTAAACTCTTTAGCTCCGCTAAGCTAACTGGTGAACCATTTAGCCATGCTTTTGAGCGGCCAGTATTGCTTAATTGTCGACGAATAAGTAATTCAGGCTCTTCTAGCGGTCGATCATTTTTGGTAAACCACTCAGCGACGACGCTGTTATTTTCTACATCAAATTGAGCGTAGATATCTGCATGCGCGGCTCCATGCCTGACCATCGCACTGTCTGCTCGCTCACCGACACACAGTGATAGGGCATCTAGCAATAACGACTTGCCAGCACCTGTTTCACCAGTGATGACATTAAAACCTTCAGCCACGCTCAGCTCATGCTGAGCAATCAACGCAAACTGATGTAAAGTTAACGATACTAGCATCAACGCCTCTCAGGACAGACAATGGACATCATATAAATTTTAGGAAGCCATCTATAAATAGGGTAAATAAGGAAGTGAAAATATCTGTTTAAACTTGCTAATTAGATAAATATTGTAGGCAAATAGTATGGTGTTAAATGTGCGTAAATACAAACTTTAAGACGAGATATAACAGAATTTATTATTGGGAGATTACCATAAAACTATTAAAAACTGACAATAAATCATCAACATAATCCTTATAATATTAATCGTTAGAGTAATTAGATATCTAAAAATAAGCATAGTATGCAAAGAAGTATTTTGACTGATAATGATAAAAATATATCTAAGTTAGTGGCCTAGCATCCGCCTAGAAAAATACCAAATGAATATTAAACGAACGGGTAGATACTTGCCATTAAATAGAATTTTCCTAGTCGCTTTAACAAACTTTATAGATATAATGTGGTAGCATAATCTCACATAATGATAAACTCTTCTTATGAGTCTGATGCGCGATGCAACCTAATAACGAGTCATAATTTCGTAAAATTGTAGGCGTATAGTGGTAAAAAACATGCCACTCGATCATTATTCAAAAGCGTTTTCATAGAACCTGTGGCTACCTTTAGCGCGCAGATATCTACTATAGAGGGATAAAGTATCTAAAGCAGGCGTGTTTGCTTACTGGTCGCGTATTTGAAGTCCAGTGCAACTCTGTCGGTACTTTAATCCGTTACTTATTTTTTAGTTTTGCCATAATTATTTGATAAGGAAGCCACTATGACAGCGGCGCAATTTACTAACGTAACAGTTAATGCCCAAGCGACAGTATCTTATGATGGTCGCTGCTCAAGCCATACCATTATGTTTGAGGATGGTCGTCATAAAACGCTAGGCGTGATCTTACCTTGTGACAACTTGGTTGAGCATTATCACTTTAGCACCAATACCTCTGAGCGTATCGAAATTACCAGTGGTGAGTGTGAAGTAAAGATCAATGGTGATGATGAATTCAGCTACTACCGTGCAGGTCAGTCATTTGTCGTTGAAGGCAATAGCGGTTTTAACCTACGTACTGAAGAGATTGTTCAATATGTCTGTCATCTAGAGGGCTGATATTATTAATAGGGCGCTTGAGCTTTATTATTCTAACGCCTGTTCTATCACATATTAGTATTTCGAGAAAATAAACAATATCGGATTGGTATTGTTTATTTCTTTTTTTGACGTTTGGTTTACTGTTCTCTCATCATCAATGGGTCATGACACGTAAAATCTACGTTATCTTCTTTTATCCCGTCGCCTAGTGCGATATCCACTTTATATTTAGTAGGCCTATTATGGCAAAACCCATTTATTTTTACGGCATCCATGCCATTGATGCATTACTTGAACATCGTCCTCTTGATGGTCTTAGTTTGTTTGTGCAGCAAGGGCGTGAGAGTGACAGTCATGTACAAGCTATCATGGCCGAAGCGGAAGCAAACGGCATTAGTATTCAACCAACCCAAAAAGACAAGCTAACGCAATTATGTGGCAGTCCGCAGCATCAAGGCGTGGTGCTCAATGCTCGTCCGTTAGGCTTCGCTGATGAAGGTTTGCTTGATACTATTATTGGTCGTGAGCAATGCTTGTTATTGGTACTAGATCAAATCACAGATGCACATAACTTTGGCGCTTGCCTACGTACCGCCGTGGCTATGGGTGTGGATGCAGTGGTTTGTCCAAAACACCATGCAGCGAGTCTGACGCCAACAGTGGCTAAAGTATCAGTTGGCGCAGCAGAGATGATGCCGATTGTCAGCGTTACGAACTTAGCACGCACGTTGTCGCAAATCAAAAATGCAGGCGTTTTTGTATTTGGTACGGCACTTAGTGAAGAGGCTAAGCCAATACATGCCGCTGACCTAACTGGCAAGACCGCTATCATTATGGGTTCAGAAGGAGAGGGTATGCGTCGCCTGACAATGGAGAGCTGTGATGAGTTGGTTTATATTCCAATGTCAGGAAACGAGCATGGTAATCTACAGAGCCTAAATGTGAGTGTTGCTACTGGCATGGCGTTGTATGAGGTTAATCGCCAGCGAACTTTAGCTGCTGGGCAAGCGTAAGATACTCTTGGTGCAAGGGTTCTAACTGTAGATATAGAGAGGCAAGGTCGCTCTCATTGAGTATGACATTGTCTGCATGACGATTACGCTCTTCACGACTCAGCTGATTGGTCATAATGGCCTTAATCTTTTGTATGCTTTGATCATCACGCTGACTGGCACGCGCAAGCTGCGTGTCTTCGGTCGCATCCATGACCAAAATACGTTGACATAAATTGGCCAGTCCTGCTTCTGCCGCCTCTATAAGTAGGGGCGCAGACAAGATTATATACGGTGAAGTACTAGCATCTAGCTGTGCTTTTGCTGTCTCACGTATCGCTGGATGAGTAATAGCCTCAAGCTCAATCAGCGCTTCAGGATTTGCAAATACGTGTGTACGTACAGCAGCCCTATCCATAACACCATCATCCGTCAGTATCCAATCACCAAATTTTTTCTGGATTTTCTGCAGAGTGACGCTACCTTTAGCGACAGTCTCATGGGCGATCACGTCTGCATCGATAATATCGATCCCTTGCTCAGCAAACCAAGCACTAGCGGCAGATTTGCCACTACCGATCCCACCCGTCAAACCAACCACGAGCGTCTTGTTTTTTGGTTGCGTGGTTTGTGGTTGGTGTGAATAAGAGTGAGATGTGTTTTTTGACATAATAATAGCTTATCTAACAGATAGAACAATGAATGCAGCTTTAAACTCATAACCGGCCTTTTAAGGCTTTAATTATGAGTCACTGCCGGAAATTTCCTACAATAATCTAGTGTACGCTGTCAGCTATTAGACATACATACCGAGATACCAGCTGACGATATCTGAGCCGTATAATAAGGCAACGATACCTGCTATAGCGATATAAGGCCCAAAAGCAAAAGGTCGACTTTCACCCTGTTTTTTCATCAAGATCAATCCAACGATAGAGCCAAGTAAAGACGATAGTAGGATGATTAAGGGTAACATCATAGGCCCAAGCCAAGCACCTAATACTGCTAATAGTTTAAAATCCCCTTGGCCCATTCCATGTTTTTTAGTGATTAAATAGAATACCTTGACTACTATCCATAGCGATAAAAACCCAAGTAGTAATCCCCATATTGATTGTGTTGGTGAGACGAACCAGCTTTGTGAGTTTACCGCCAATCCTAAGCCTGCCAAAGGAAAAGTTAGACGATCAGGTAGTAGCTGTGTGTCAAAGTCGATACCTGTTAACGCCACTAGTGTCCATACTAAAACCAATGCGGACAAGCCTGTAGTACTTACCCCAAACTTATATATTACTAATACGGACAGGAGGGCGGTTACTAGCTCAACGAGAGGATAACGTAGACCGATAGCCGCTTTGCAGCTTGAACAGCGTCCGCGTAATAATAGCCAGCTTATTAAAGGAATATTTTCATACCACTTAATTTTATGTGCGCAATGAGGGCAGCGTGAAGCAGGTCGACTTAAAGTAATTGGTTGGTCAGTAGCGACAATATTTGCTATGGGTAGCGTATGCTCGCGTGGTATATCAGCCTGTTCAGACATAAACTGGCTACACTCTTGTCTCCAACCATACAACATCATCAGCGGTATGCGATGAATCACAACATTTAGAAAACTGCCAACACAAAGACCTAATAGGCCAAATACGAATAAAGCTAGGGTACTGTTCTCTTGTAATAACTGCATAAATTGCATCAAATCATTATCCTACTACTGCGCCCATTTGGAAGATTGGCAAGTACATTGCAATGACTAGGCCACCAACTAATACACCTAAAACTGCCATAATCATTGGCTCCATCAAGCTGGTTAAACCATCAACCGCATTATCAACTTCGTTTTCGTAGTAGACAGCGACTTTATCTAGCATCTCTTCTAAGCTCCCAGACTCTTCGCCAATACCAACCATTTGAATAACTAAGCTCGGGAATAAATTGGTGGAGCGTATGGAAAACTGTAATTGCTGGCCAGTAGATACGTCATTTTTGATCTGTTGAGTTGCATTGTAAAATACAACATTATTAGTCGCACCGGCAGTAGAGTCTAGGGCATCGATAAGTGGAACACCAGCAGCAAAAGTTGTAGATAGTGTACGAGAGAAACGTGCAATAATCGCTTGATAGGCGATGTTGCCAAATATGGGAGCTTTTAAGACAGCACGGTCTAAAAAGTCACGAAATTTCTTAGATCGTTTTTTAGCTTCTGAGAAGCCAACGATTGCACCGCCGATAGCAATAATAAGGATAAACCACCATGCCTGCATCCATTCGGACATGCCAACAACCATCTGTGTAAAGGCAGGCAGCTCTGCGCCAAATGATTCAAATAGATCGGAGAATACAGGTACTACTTTTATCAGTAGAATCATAGTAACAATGATAGCAACCACGATAACGGCAATAGGATACTTCATTGCTTTTTTGATTTTTACTTTTAGTAGCTCACTCTTTTCTTTGTAAGTAGCGACTCGTTCAAGCATCGTCTCAAGTGCACCCGATTGTTCGCCAGATTCGACGAGTGAACAGAATAAATCATCAAAATAGCGAGGATGTTTGCGCAAAGAAGAAGCAAAGGTACCACCGGCTTCAATATCTGCTTTTATTTTCAATACTAAGTCTTTCATACTCGGATTATCGAGAGAGTCGGCGACAATTTCAAAAGACTGAGTTAACGGTACACCTGCTTTCATCATTGTTGCTAATTGCCGAGCAAAAATAGCAATATCAATGGCTTTAATAGCTTTTTTGAAAGTATAAAGTGGCTTTGGTTTTTTCTTGATCCCTTTAACCGTGATACCTTGTTTACGCAGGGTTGCCTTCGCCAGCTCTAAGCTACGACTAGTAGTTTCGCCCTTAACTTTCTGTCCGCGTCGATTCACACCGTCGTAAACAAAATCTAACAACATATCGGTCTTAGCTTTTGCCATGTTACTACCCTCAAAATTGTCCAATATAAATTGTAAATTTACAATAGAATACCAGACTTAGGATACCAGTCAGGCATACTTTATTTTAGCGTAAAAAACCAGTGGCTATCTGTTTTATTTTTAAAGACATACGATAAGGAACGTTGCTAGTTTATCACTCTTATAATAACTAAAAGTCAATATGCTAAGACATAAATTACGTGTTCTATGATTTTACTTATTATTCAGAAGTCACTCGCATCATTTCCTGAATACTTGTGACACCTTGCAACACTTTTAAAATCCCAGAACGTCGCAAGTCGCGGAAACCATTTTTGATGGCAGCATCTTTGATATCTATTGCGTTACCATCTTCCATGATAATGCGTGAAATATCAGGGCTGACTTTCATCACCTCATAGATACCTACACGGCCTTTATAACCTTCACGGCATTCATTACAGCCGACTGGTTCATAAATGACATTATCAGTGTTATCTAAATCAGTATCGGTAAAACCAATCTCTAACAAGCTTTGACGCGGGATGTTAATAGGTTTTTTGCAGTTCTTGCAGAGACGTCGTGCCAAACGTTGAGCAATGACTAGGTTAACCGACGTGGCAATATTAAAGGAGGCGACGCCCATATTGCGTAGGCGCGTTAATGTTTCAGGTGCCGAGTTAGTATGCAAAGTAGAAAGAACCATATGACCTGTTTGCGCCGCTTTAATCGCAATCTCAGCAGTCTCAAGGTCACGAATCTCACCGACCATGACAATATCAGGATCTTGACGTAAAAAAGACTTTAGCGCATTGGCAAATGTTAGACCAACTTTGGCATTAACATTGACTTGGTTAATCCCTTCAAGGTTAATTTCGACTGGATCTTCAGCCGTTGAGATATTGGTTGCGCCAGTATTCAAGATGTTGATACCAGTGTAAAGTGATACTGTCTTACCAGAACCAGTAGGACCAGTGATAAGCAACATGCCTTGTGGTTTGTGTAATGCCTCTAAAAACATTTCCTGTTGATCTGGTTCATACCCCAATGCATCAATACCTAACATGGCTGACGATGGATCAAGGATACGCAAAACAAGCTTTTCACCGAATAACGTCGGTAATGAGTTTACCCGGAAATCAATCGCTTTATTTTTAGAAATTTTTAGTTTAATACGCCCATCTTGTGGTACCCGACGTTCTGAGATATCCATCTGAGACATGACCTTTAAGCGTGCTGCAATTTTATTCGCAAGTTGAACTGGTGGATTAGCCATTTTTTGCATGACGCCATCGACACGAAATCGTACTCTGAAAGATTTTTCGTATGGCTCAAAATGTAAATCAGAAGCACCCATACGGATAGCATCGACTAGCATTTTATTGACGAACTTTACAACAGGTGCTTCGTCGATACCATCATCAAGCTTGGTCTCGTTTTCTTCCTGCCCATCATCGAAGTCGACATTTAAATCACTATTAGAAAAGCTATCAAAGCTCTGCATCGTATCTGCGTATGCACTTTCAATACGCTTTTTGAGCTTGTTTTCTTCGACAACAATGGTTTCTATCGACAGACGAGAATTAAAGGCAATCGCATCAATAGCATCAACGCGTGTGGGATCACTTAGTGCGACAAATAGACGTTGTCCTCGTTTAAAGAGTGGTAACGCATTAAACTTACGAACGATTTTCTCATCAACCAAGTCTTTTGGAATAACATCAACATTTAATGCATCAAGATCGAATAGAGGGTCGCCGAAAGCTTGGGATAGCATTTGGGCAAGTTGATAAGCATCGGCCAATTTATTGTCTACTAGATAAGGTACCAGTCCTATTTGCTGCTGCTGCGACTCAATCTGTGCCGTCTTCATGTTCGCTTCGCTAACGACACCGTCGCTAATCAGTTGCTGCGCTAGACCACCGTACTTACTGGTTGCGATAGACATTTTAACCTCTCCTTTGATACAAAATATTCTGTAAAACTGCTTGGTATTACACGTTATATGCTTGTTGTTTTCAGTTGATAACTCGCTATAACTATATTGCTTTGTTTATCTTATCTACCTGCGTATCTATATATATAGCTAGCAATAATATTTGATTTTATACATTCTGTAGTATAGAACTTTACTTTAGTTTGAAAAATTTATATATACCATTAGGCGACTAGCTCGTAAAAATAATGGTCTATTGATGCACTATCTATAGATAAGTTTACAGAAGTGATTCTGCTCATGGTGGCACGCTACTATAGCACTTACGAATTATTTGTTATACTGACGCGCATATTAGCCGAATTGGCATGAATACATGAGACAAGGTAAATAAGTATGCAAGCTTGGGTAATTGGCAATTGGAAACAGAATCCTGCGACTAACAGTGCTGTCAATGCACTATTGGACGACTTATTGACGAAAGTTAATACTGAAGAACAAGCCAACTCTCAGACATCAAAAAACCGCTGTAAATTAATGGTAGCGCCCAGTTGTGTTCATTTAAGTACAGTGAGTACGCGTCTAGCAGATAGCTCAATACTTTGTGCAGCACAGGACGTTAGTACCTATAGTGCAAGTACAGGAGCCTATACTGGTGACTGCTCAGCCCAACAGGTAGCAGATGCAGGTGCTACTTGGACGCTACTTGGCCACTCTGAGCGTCGTCAATATCACAAAGAGTCTCATGATTGCCTGATAAGCAAATTGTCTCATGCGTTTTCCCAGAACTTAGGCGTGGTGTTTTGCATCGGCGAAACACAAGAGCAGTATGACAATAGTCAAACACTCGACGTTATCAATGAGCAACTCTCGGTTATTAAAGACTTACTGACTCAGCAGCCAGATTTAGCATCATCGTTATCTGAACAGCTGCTCGTCGCTTACGAACCTGTATGGGCCATTGGTACAGGTAAAGTACCTACTGTGGCAGAAGTGAGTAAGACTCATCAGTACATCAAACAAACGGTTGCAAGCTTTGCTGATATAACAGATACGATTACCGTGCTGTATGGCGGTAGTGTTAATGCTGATAATGCCAATAGCTTTGCTTCTGACGCTATGATTGATGGCGCATTAGTAGGCGGTGCTTCATTAAAAGCAGAGAGCTTTCTAGCGATTGCCGATGCCTTTAACCAAGCCAATGCTTAAATGAATAAATAACGCTCAGATATCAAGATCATAGCTTATAGACAGTATGCTTTTACCAGTTAGTAAAAGTAGGTTTAACACTGCCCTTGCAATCGTGTACAATGCGCCTTATTTATATAGTCGATTTGGCATTTGATCATGCCGATTGTCTTTCTATTAACCTTACGTTTTATTTTCCGTTATCAGTCGTCATTACGCGGCAAAAGAGGCCACCATGTTTACGTTTATATTAGCCCTGCATATTATTGTGGCCATTGCCATGATCGGCTTGATTCTGATACAGCATGGTAAAGGGGCAGACGCTGGAGCTTCTTTTGGTGCTGGTTCATCAGGTACCGTGTTTGGCGCAGCAGGAACTGCTAACTTTTTGACGCGTGCTACGGCAGTACTAACGGTCATATTTTTTATTACGAGTATGACACTTGCTGTTCATGCGCGTAAGCAAGCAGAAGATCAGTTTCGTCTAGATGCGCCAGTTTCAGCACCGCAAACGCCGCGTCCATTGACTCAAAATCCTGAGTAAGCCTCTTTTAAGTAGGCAGCGCTTGCTATTTTGGTAGGTTAGATTTACAATGCTTTCCTGTTTTCGCAACTCCTGTTCTATAGATGCCTACCTTAAGCATCATTGATTATAGATTGGATGATAGAGACAGAGCAGTACAATGCGATTGTGGTGGAATGGTAGACACGCCATCTTGAGGGGGTGGTGGCGAAAGCTGTGGGGGTTCAAGTCCCCCCAATCGCACCAAGTTTTACAGACGCAGCATAGCGTTAGGTTAGATTTTTAGCAGGTAATACTTATTTTATAATTAATTTAAAAAAAGTATTGACACTTCTACAAAACCTCCCTATAATATGCGTTCTAGATTGATGCGGGGTGGAGCAGTCTGGTAGCTCGTCGGGCTCATAACCCGAAGGTCGTTGGTTCAAATCCAGCCCCCGCTACCACTTTTTATACTGATGTTTTGTACACTAAATTTGTCAGTACCGATTAGCCCACCATTATGTTTGTGGGTTTTTTTGTATCTGAAGGTCAGTGTTATCGCGGTATCTATCCTACTTATGCTAAGCTCTAAGTCTATAGAGTACGATATTACTCGTCACTGGTCATCATCGGCCGCTACCGGCACGATGCTTCTTAAGCAACACTATCTTTTATTCCTCATACTTTTATCGATAGTAGTGCTTTATAAATAATAAAAGCATTGTTTGGCCGAGCTTGATGTTTTTTACGCTCGTCCCTATATAAATGCACAATACGTATCATATATTTGTGATTTAAAATTATATACTGACCGTGATTCTTATCATAAGATTGTTATATATAGATAAGAGTTCATCTTTAATACGGTTTACTAAGTACGATAGATAAGTGAATAGGAAAATACCAAGAGATTATGAAGCTTTCGACTAAAGTTGCAGAACTGACTAATATTATTGCCCCTGCCGTGGCCGCTTGTGATGTGTCATTATGGGGTATCGAGTTTGCGCCACAAGGTCGTCGCTCTTTACTACGTATCTATATTGAGGCATTGCCAGAAGAGCAAGCCCAAGATAAGCAAGTAACGATTGAAGATTGCGCGGCAGTAAATCACCAAGTAAGCGGTATCTTGGAAGTTCATGATCCTATCGCTGGTGAGTATATCTTAGAAGTATCTTCACCTGGTTTTGACCGTGCGTTTTTCTCAGATGAGCAAATGCATGCGTATGTTGGTCAAACTGTGAGCTTGCGTCTGATTCAAGCCATCGGTACAGGCGATCAAAAACGTCGTAAAGCCACAGGTACTTTAGATAGTATTGATGAAAACTCTTTAAAACTGACGTCAAGTGATGGCGAGCAGTTTGAGATTGCACTAAGTAATATTGATAAAGCCAATTTGATTTATGAAGATGCCTAGATTCTTACTAGGGTAACTGTTTATAGATAGACAGTTTTATCTTCCAATAGCTTATGTGGCTTATAGCAACTATATAATAGCAGCACCCAAATTATAAAATTTAAGTCAATTAAAAAATGATAGGACAGGTATAGCATGAGTCGTGAAATCTTAACGGTAGTAGAAACTGTCAGTAATGAAAAGGGCTTAAATCCTGAAGATATCTTTGAAGCAATTGAAGACGCTTTGGTGGTATCGACTAAGAAAAAAGTATATACCGAGCAGCCAGAAGTGGCTGTACGGGTAGCAATCGACCGTGCAACTGGCGATTACGATACTTATCGTTACTGGACAGTGGTTGCAGATGAAGACCATGAAATGCCAGCTTGTCAGCTTGCTATCACCGATCTTGATCAAGAAGAATGGTCAATTGGTGATATTAAAGAAGAGCAAATTGAATCAATCGAATTTGGTCGTATCGCTGCCACTCAAGCCAAACAGGTCATCATCCAAAAGATTCGTGAAGCTGAGCGTGCACTAGTTGCAGATGCTTTCGAGCCGCGTGTTGGTGAGATGATGTATGGCGAAGTCAAAAAACAGACTCGTGATGGCTATATCATTGATTTGGGTGACAATGCTGAAGGTTATTTGTCACGTGATCAAATGTTGCCACGCGAACAACTCCGTGCAAAGTCGCGTATCAACGCTATCTTGTATCATGTGAACCGTGAAAACCGTGGTGCACAGTTATTGTTATCCCGCACACATCCTGAAATGTTATCAGCATTGATGCAAAAAGAAGTGCCTGAGATCGCAGAACAAATTATCGAAATTCGTAACGTCGCTCGTCTGCCAGGTACTCGTGCTAAAATAGCCGTGAAGACCAACGATCATCGTATTGATCCAGTTGGTGCCTGTATTGGTATGCGTGGTACACGTATCCAAGCAGTACAGCAAGAGTTAGACGGTGAGCGTATTGATGTGGTGGTATGGTCAGATGATCCTGCCCAGTTCATCATCAGCTCTCTAGAGCCTGCTGACGTAAGCAGTATCATTTTAGATGAAGATACGCAAACGGCAGATATTATCTTTAGCACCAATGATCAATTGGCGCGTGCTATTGGCTCACAAGGTCAAAACGTACGTCTAGCGTCTGAGTTGACGGGCTATAAGCTGAATATGATGCTCGAAGAAGAATATCAGCAACGTCAACAAAACGAATCAAAAGCGTTTATTGAATTATTCTATGAGCGCCTAGAAGTAGATAAAGATTTAGCACAAGCATTGGTTGATATTGGTTTTACCAGTATCGAAGAAGTGGCCTATGTACCAGTTGAGACTTTCTATGATATCGAAGGTCTAGACGATGAAGCGATTGATATGATTCAAGAGCGTGCTAAAGAAGTTGTCATCGCTGATGAACTGGTCAAACAACAGAACATGAAAGAGCCAAGTCAAGAGCTTCAAGAGCTTGAAGGTATGACAGTCAGTTGGGCTTATAAAATGGCGCAAAAAGACATCATTACTGTTGATGATTTGGCAGAACAAGCCGTCTTCGATCTAGAAGATATCGAAGGATTAGACTCTGAAACTGCAGGAAAACTCATCATGAAAGCTCGGGAATCTTGGTTCGATGAATAAGCGGTAACTGCATATCGCTGTCTTTTGGTGATATGCTATTGAGAATAAAGCGCTGATATCTATTTATAAGTATCAGCCTTAACCCAATCATTTGTAGCCAACAACTGAATTGAACATATAGCAAATAATAGACAGTAGGTGATAATAAATGGCAGATAAGACCGTCAAAGAACTGGCAGAAATGGTAGGCAAAACTACAGATGCTGTAAAGCAGCAATTAGTAGATGCTGGCCTGCCTGCTCGCGCAGAGGATGACCTAGTCACCGAGCTTGAGCAAGAAAAGCTGGTGACGTATTTAAAACAAAGTCATGGTCAACAAGAAAAGCGTCGTATTAGTCTTAAATCTAAGACGACCAGTACTGCACGTGTGACCGGCTCTTCTGGTAAATCTAAGAGCGTCAATGTAGAAGTGCGTAAAAAGAAAGTATTCGAAAAGCCTGATCCAGAAAAGATGGCTGAAGAGCTAGCCGCTCGTGAGCAGGCTCTGGTTGAGTCTCAAGAACGTGCAGCAAAAGAAGCTGAAGAACGCGCCGCTACTAAGAAAAAAGCGGAAGAGCGTCAAGCAGCAACGCTAGCAGCAATGCGCGCAAGCTTAGGCTCTAGCAAAAAATCAGACGACAAAAACGATGATATTTCTACATCAGTTGTCGTCAAAAAAGGCGGTAAAGCGACGGCTGAAGTTAAGCCTAAAGAACAGCCGAAGAAGAAAGTTGCTGCAACTAAGCCTAAAGTTGAAACCGCTGCTGAACGTAAAGCTCGCGAGACTCGTGAGAAAGAAGAAGCGCGTCTGCGTGAAATCGAATTAGAAACCCGCCGCACACAAGCTGAAGAAGCGCAAAAGCGTACACTTGAGCAAATGCGCAAAATGGCTGGTAAATATACAGACCGTGAGCCTGTTACTGAAGTACGTAAAGATGAGCCATTGGCTGAAGGTTTGGTCGGTGATGCATTAGAAGAGTCTTTTGAAAAAGAGCGTCGCGAAATCAAACGCGGTTCGAATAGTACTGGTACTCGTGGTCGTCGTCGTAAGAACCAAGATGAGCGCGAAATCAAAAACCGCAAAAACGGTTTGCGTTCAACTCAGGCGTCACAGCATAAGTTTGAAAAACCTGTTGAAAAAATCGTCTATGATGTCGAGATTAGTGAGCAAATTTCAGTTGCCGATCTTGCGCAGCGCATGGCAGTTAAAGCTCGCGAAGTAACCAAATTACTTATGAAAATGGGTGAAATGGCTCGTGAGTCAGATACGATTGATCAAGCAACCGCAAGCTTGCTTGTTGAAGAAATGGGCCACAACCCAGTACCAGTTAGTGATACTAAAGTTGAAGATGACTTACAGTACGCAGTTGATGAGCGTAGCAGCAACATCCAGACTCGTCCACCAGTAGTGACTATCATGGGTCACGTCGATCATGGTAAGACCTCACTACTAGACAAGATTCGTGAAACGAAAGTTGCCAATGGCGAAGCGGGCGGCATTACACAGCATATCGGTGCTTATCATGTAAAAACTGATCGCGGTGTTATTACTTTCCTTGATACTCCAGGTCACGCAGCGTTTAGCGCAATGCGTTCACGTGGTGCTCAAGCGACTGATATCGTTGTATTGGTGGTTGCAGCTGATGATGGCATGATGCCACAAACAGCAGAAGCAATCGATCATGCACGTGCAGCTGGTACGCCGATCATTGTTGCTATCAACAAAATGGATAAGCCAGGTGCTGATCCTGACCGTGTTCTTAATGAATTAACGACGAAAGAAGTTGTTTCAGAAGAATGGGGCGGCGATACACCAATGGCTCGTATCTCAGCCAAAACAGGCGAAGGTATCGAAGACCTACTAGAATTCATTAGCTTACAAGCTGAGCTAATGGAATTAGAAGCGCCACTAGACGGTGCTGCTCAGGGTGTGGTTATTGAGTCAAGACTTGAAAAAGGTCGTGGTCCTGTCGTTAGTGTCCTAGTGAAAAAAGGTACATTGAAACAAGGTGACTTGGTTCTAGCTGGTGAGCACTATGGTAAAGTTCGCGCATTGACTGACGAGCATGGCCAACGTATCAAGTCAGCTGGTCCTTCTATCCCTGTAGAGATTTTAGGTCTGCCTGAAACACCTGCTGCTGGTAGCGAATTCCTAGTGGTAACGGATGAGAAAAAAGCTCGTGAAGTTGCGGACTTTAGAACCAACCGTGAGCGTGAGCGTCAACTTGAGCGTCAAAATGCGATGCGTTTAGAAAGCATGTTTGACCAGATGGGCCAAGGCGATGTGTCATTCTTGAATATTGTACTAAAAACAGACGTACGTGGTTCACTTGAGGCACTACTAGCCGCCCTAAACGAATTGTCTACTGACGAAGTAAAAGTCAGAGTGATCAGTTCAGGCGTTGGTCCTATCTCTGAGTCTGACGTAACCCTTGCAGAATCGAGTGAAGCGGTACTATTAGGATTCAACGTTCGTGCAGATGCTACCGCACGCCGTAAAGCAGATACTGCTAATATGGATATTCGCTACTATAGCGTAATCTATGGTTTGATCGATGATGTAAAATCAGCAATGAGCGGTATGCTTGCTCCTGAACATCGCGAGAAAATCCTTGGTGTTGCAGACGTTCGTGAAGTATTCCGTTCTAGTAAGTTCGGTGCTGCTGCTGGTTGTATGGTGGTCGAAGGTACAATCTATCGCAACAAACCTATCCGCGTATTGCGTGATGACCAAGTTATCTTTACTGGTCAATTGCAATCATTGCGTCGTTACAAAGAAGACGTTAATGAAGTACGTACTGGTATGGAATGTGGTCTGGCCGTTCGTGGCTATGATGTTGAAGCTGGCGATAAGATCGAAGTCTTTGAAATCCAAGAGTTCGCACGTACTATCTAAAGCTGCTGTTCGATAGTAGAGTATGTATTAATGCAATATGCGTAATCCGCTGAGCTATTTAGATATTTTGCTAATATTCAGCTGTACTTAGGCCTAACAGGTACATCCTGCTAGGCCTTTTTTAGCACATATCAGTGCAACATCTATTAATCAGCAGACTTATACAGTAATAAAATAAGCCCATTAAAGTAAGGTAACAACATGAACCAACGTTTACAAAGATTGTCGGATCAGATTCAGCGTGAGCTTGCTGTTCTTATTCGCGATGAAGTTAATGACCCTCGTCTAACAGGTTTTGTCACTATATCTAGTGTCAAAGTTAGCCCAGATTTAGGCTATGCGGACGTCTATGTCACTATCATGGAGCCTGAGCTCAATGATGCTATGAACAAGACCAATCACGAAGAAAGCGTCAAAGTACTGAACAAAGCAGCAGGGTTTTTGCGTACTGAGCTGAGCCATAGCCTAAAAACACGTACTACGCCGCGCCTACGTTTTCATTATGATGAAGTAACTGCTCGTGGTAACTACATGATGGACTTGATTAGCAAGGCCGTGACTAAAACTGAGCAAAACGAGAATGACGAGTAAATTATTATTATGTCTATAGCGTCTAAGCAACCTGATAAAAAAGCCAGCAAAGCACCTGAAAGAGTAAAAGTTTCAGGTGTTATCTTGGTGGACAAACCCAAAGGTATGACCTCGCAGCAAGTTGTGTCAAAAGTGAAGTATTTATTTAAATCACCGATACACGATAGTAAAAAGGCTGGGCATACAGGGACGCTTGATCCGATGGCAACTGGCCTGTTGCCTATTTGCTTGGGTGAAGCCACCAAGTTTAGCCATTATCAACTGGATGCTGATAAATCTTACCAAGCGACTATCTTGCTAGGTAGTCAAACCGATACTGGTGATGCTGATGGCCAAATCGTAACGCAGGCTTCTATTCCAGTATTTGATGAAGACTCATTAGCGACTATTGCACAGCAGTTTTTGGGTGCTCAGCAGCAGATACCACCGATGTATTCAGCGCTAAAAAAAGACGGTAAAAAACTGTATGAATATGCTCGCGCTGGCATTGAGGTTGATAGACCGCCTAGAGATATCACGATTAAAGCAATCAATCTACAGATGATAGATGATACCCAGATTAATCTAACGGTTACTTGTACTAAAGGTACTTACGTACGTGTATTAGCGGAAGACATTGCAAAGCAGCTAGGTACGCTAGGACATTTGACGGCATTACGTCGTACACAAGTAGGGAACTTCAGCATTGATGATGCTATTGCTTTATCATTATTAGAAGAGCATAGTTTAGAGGAGCGTCAGTCTTGGCTGCTGCCTATCGATGCTTGTATTGATATTGATGCTGAACTGACGTTGACAGAGGAACAATGCGCCCGTGTACATATGGGGCAGCGCCTAAACGTATTTGATGAGCTGACAGGTAAGCTCAAAGATTATGTTGCTAATATGGTTTCTAACCAGCTGTCTAATGATAGTTCTGTCGGTATTGATGGTGACGCTAGTACCAATGGTAAAGCTGATACTGGACTTGATGATGCGCCTCAGCTCCTAGAGCACGAAATACCAGTTGATATACGTCTACTCAATGAGCAGGGAGAGTTTCTTGGTTTGGGGTCTGTGAGCTTAAACGGACGTTTACAACCTAAGAAATTGATTCAGCGCTAATAGTAACGTTTTCACCAATGTTACTTAAATAGAGAAACTACCACCTAATGCTGGCCTGATTTACTAATAGTTTACACTAATCACATACCGTCACATTTTATTGCAGGTTTCGCCTATGGTGAAACCTGTTTTTTTTGTACTCTAGATTCATCAGATAAGGAATGCTGAGCTAAAAAATAAAATGGATAAATATTATAAAAATAAAAAATTGCTATGAAGCAAATAATTAAAATAATAGACAATTAGAAATAGCTAATTAAAAGTAAAATCAATGCAGAAAGGATGCATTTGAATAAAAATAAAATAGTTCAAAGGAAAATGTACTACCGAATAATAACAAAACTAATTTATAAAAATATACTGACTCACAAAAACTAATAGATAAGAATAAGGAAAGTTATGAAAACGATCGCTTTTTTACTACATAACCACTTCGAACAAGCAGAGTATGAAGACGTCAATAGTCAGCTAAAAGACAAAGGCTATAAAACACTTCTCATAACAACAAACGATAAAAAAGAAGTGCAGGCCATGCAGCAAGACGTAGATAAGAGTGATACTTTTACTGCCGATATCTTTGCAGAAGATGCCAACGTCTCTGACTATGATGCATTGGTTTTACCAGGCGGTACTGTCAACGCAGATAATATTCGTGGTAATGAAAAGGCTCATCAAATTATCAATGCTATTAATGAAGCAGGAAAGCCATTAGCTGTTATTTGCCATGCTCCTTGGGTTCTCATCAATACAGGTATTGCTAAAGGCAAGACCCTTACCGCTTATCCTACATTGCAACTAGATTTAGAAAATGCTGGAGCAAACTACGTAGATAAGACAGTACAAGTAGATGGTAATCTTATTACTTCGCGTAACCCAGACGATATACCCAATTTTGTTGATGCCATAGATAAAGCATTATCTTAGAGTTTTGACTTCTAACTAAACAAATCTAATTACCTAAGTACTATTAAATTTCAACTCTGTATAACTAACATGTATAACCATAACTAAGGAAGATACTATGTCAAATTCTAATCCAAACGATACTAAACTTGAGCAACAACGTTCTGATTCAGCAGAAGCAGCGCTTAAAAGTCAAACTGAAGACAATCATAGTGAAAACAGCGAAGCAGCAGCAGAACGTATCGCAGCTAATTTAGAAAACGCGAAAGAAGACAAGTAAGTTTTTAATATGCCATCTGTAATAGGTGGCATTGATATGTTTATAGTTTGCACGTCTTATGATCGATGAGTGCAACTACAGTTAGTCCACAAAATAATAATTCAGGAGCTAATATGAGTAATTCACCGAACAATATGGACGAGCAAGAAAAAGAGATTGAAAAGCTTGCAGAAGAAATCAATCCACGTGAGCATGCTGTCCCAGACAGCCTAGCGGAATTGACTACTGCTGCGCCTCTTGAAGACGATGAACTAGGCGGCAATGCGACAGAGTCTGACGTTAGTAAGTAGCCTAGGTAGGCACTTAATAGATAGTTATCTATTAAATACTAGTTATTAGAAATTAAATGTCGCTTTACAAGTATTATGAAAAACTGCTGCTAGTTCAGCAGTTTTTTGTTATAATTACTCCCACATTTAAATTAGGTTTTGAATGAAGTACTGTCATTAGCCCATTACTTTGATTAAGTAGTGCTATAGCTAACTACAATGTACGATTCAAAACATACTAAATGGTTGTTAACTGAGCTTGTCGTACACTAGGTCAACTCTAGTAATGCAGGGTTGTCCTGAATGGCGTACAGGTTATTTTATTTATTATTCTATTGCTTTAATACTGACTCAAATTGCAGCCTGTATTTAAAGTTTTTAGCATTGCCGGAGATATTTATGCTAACTAATACCGATCGTGAACAAATCATCGCTCAATACCAACGTGGCGAAAATGACACTGGTTCTCCAGAAGTTCAAGTAGCTTTGTTGAGTGCTCGTATTAATGATTTGCAGAACCACTTTAAAGCACACAAAGCTGACCATCATAGCCGTCGCGGTCTTATCCGTATGGTTAACACGCGTCGTAAACTGCTTGATTACTTAAAAGGTAAAGACCTTGGTCGTTACACTACTCTAATCAGCCAGTTAGGTCTACGTCGTTAATCTAACGACAATAGTACGAGTGGATGCTGAATTTTTTGCTAAATCGCTTGGAACTTGTTTGTTGTTATCGATAAAATAGATTTTTTTAAAAACGGTGTGGAATAGTTTCACGCCGTTTTTTTATGCTTATTCGTTTTAGATACCGTGCTCAAATAGTAAGAGCTATAACTCCTTCTATAGAATAGATGAGAGGAATATTGGTATAAACTGTACTAACTAAGTCTCAAATACGGTATTTTCTGACGATAATTGCGCTACTGTGCAATTAATTGGTCAATGGCTATAAATCACTGTAAAATAATGCCTTGTGAGTTTGATAGCGCATCTGCTACAGATATGGCGATTATTAATAAGATATTCATTATTTGGCTTGGTAATCAGCGCAGATAGCTGATATTTGAAAGTTCAGAAAATAGCCTGTAGGGTTTTTAGCATCGAAGTCTTTTGACTTAATGTCTTTTTGATAGTATTTATAGTAAAGCCAAAATTGCACGACCGAATATACATAATAGTACGATGTCTAACTCAGACAAATATATGAGATAACCAAGTAACGTTATTGGCATTGGTTGCGATGATTTCTAATAGAAAGCATGTCAACTGATAGCCATATACACAGAATTTTAATGACAGATATCAGCTTTTTTGACGCTGATATCAGTTTTGTCAGTCAACATTAGGAAGATTATATGACAATGTTCAACACCATTAAGCGTGAATTTCAGTATGGCAACCAGCAGGTTGTTATCGAGACAGGCCGTATTGCCCGTCAAGCGAACTCTATTTTAGTACACATGGGCGGCGTAACAGTATTAGTTGCCGCAGTCGTAAAATCAGAAGCTAAAGAAGGTCAAAACTTCTTTCCGCTAACGGTTAATTATCAAGAAAAAATGTATGCAGCAGGTAAAATTCCAGGTGCTTACGGCAAACGTGAAGGCCGTGCGAGCGAATTTGAAACGTTGACTTCACGCTTGATTGACCGTCCGATTCGTCCGCTATTCCCAGAAGGCTACGTAAACGAAATCCAAATCACCGCAACAGTTGTATCATCAGATAAAACTCAGTCTGCAGATATCGCTGCACTAATCGGTGCCTCAGCAGCATTGGCTATCTCTGATGCGCCATTTAATGGTCCTGTTGCTGCCGCTCGTGTTGGTTTCATTAACGGCGAATACGTTCTAAACCCAACATCTGAGCAGCTTGAAACCAGTGATCTAGACTTGGTTGTGGCTGGTACTAAGTCTGCGGTATTGATGGTTGAGTCTGAAGCGGCAGAGCTGTCAGAAGACCAGATGTTAGGTGCAGTATTGTACGGCCATCAGCAACAACAAATCGTTATTGATAACATTGCTTCAATGGCTGAAGAAATCGGTACTGCTAAGCAGCAATACTCTGCTCCTGAGCGTGACCAAGCCCTTACCAGCAGCATGAAAGAGCAGTTCGGCGAGCAAGTTGCTGACGCTTATACCATTACTGATAAGCAAGCACGTTACACGAAGCTTGATGAAATTAAGCAGTCAATTATTGATGCACTTGCTGGTGATGCTGAGTCAGAAACTTATGCTGATACCGTATCTGAGCTTAAAGAAATCTATAACGATCTTAAATATCGCACCGTTCGTGACAACATCTTGTCAGGTAAGCCGCGTATCGATGGTCGTGACCCTGAGACAGTTCGTGCGCTTGACGTACAAGTTGGTGTATTGCCATATACGCATGGTTCAGCATTGTTCACACGTGGTGAGACGCAGGCATTGGTTACTACCACACTTGGTAATAGCCGTGACGTCAACATGATTGACTCACTAGGTGGCACGATTCGTGACCATTTCATGCTGCATTACAACTTCCCGCATTTCTCAGTTGGCGAAACGGGCCGTGAAGGTATTCCAAAACGTCGTGAAATCGGTCATGGTCGTCTAGCACGCCGCGGTGTACAAGCGATGCTGCCAGATAGCGAGCGTTTCCCGTATGTGATTCGTGTGGTATCAGAAATCACTGAATCTAACGGTTCATCTTCTATGGCTTCTGTTTGTGGTGCAAGCTTGGCATTGATGGACGCAGGCGTACCATTAAAAGCACCAGTTGCTGGTATCGCGATGGGTCTGGTTAAAGAAGGCGATCGTTTTGCTGTATTGTCAGACATCTTGGGTGATGAAGATCATCTAGGTGATATGGACTTTAAAGTAGCCGGTTCTAAGAACGGTATCACTGCACTTCAGATGGATATCAAAATCGAAGGTATTACCCCTGACATCATGGAGCAAGCGCTTAAACAAGCCCATGCTGGTCGTATCCATATCCTAGAAGCAATGAACCAAGTATTGCCTGAGAGCCGTACTGAAATCAATGCTCATGCACCAAACTACGCGGTTATCGAAATTAACCCAGACAAGATTCGTGACGTTATCGGTAAAGGCGGCGCAACTATCCGTCAGCTAACGGAAGAAACTGGCGCGGTTATCGATATCGATGATGCAGGTACTATCCGTATCTTTGGTGAAAACAAAGCAGCGACCAAGGCAGCTATCGGTAAAATCGAAGCACTAACTGCTGAAGTTGAAGTTGGTAAAACTTATGAAGGTACCGTTGCTCGTATCGTCGACTTCGGTGCATTTGTAAATGTCTTGCCAAACACTGATGGTCTAGTACATATTTCACAAATCGCAGAAGAGCGCGTAGAGAATGTGTCAGACTATCTAAAAGAAGGCCAAATCGTTAAAGTACTTGTACAAGACGTTGACAACCGTGGTCGTATCAAACTAACTATGAAAGGTGTTGAGCAGAACTAATACTCAATATCTGATGTGGTTTAAGTAATAAGAAACCGCCTTGAGATGCTCAGTAAGAGTATTCAAGGCGGTTTTTTTATGTGTCCAAAAGGACGACGACTGGCTAGCTAAAAGGCCATTTATAACTCAATGCTTTTAGGCAGATGTATATCGATACGTAGCTTTGGTAAGTCTTGTAAATAGGTGGTCAGTAATGGCAACGTATCAGTCTGCCAATCTAAAGGCAGAGAATTTGCTTCAGTACTTTGGTGAGCTGCAGTATTATGTGGGTTATCAAAAATGAGTGGACGTGCCAATAGTGCAACTCTGCGTATGCCTTGGTAACGTATGAGCGGCATTATTTGCTGTTGCAAATCAATCAAAGCAGCAGTCAGCCAGCGTGTGCGCGTTGGATGATAAGGATGGTTTGATATCACGAGATTGGCAATATAGTTTGGCTGATTCCCGTTACTACTGATACCAAGTCCGACTTGCTCACGTGTACGCTTATTAATTAAGCAGCTACCAACATTCAGACTACCATCGCGGCACGCACGATGATAGCGACTATAATTATCAGGAAATAGAGTTTTTGCTCGTGTAAGTACAGGATCTAAAACGACACCAGCATTGTTGACAGGTAAAACAAGCAACTGTGCATTGCTATTTAAAATAGAGGCATGTGTGAGTTGCAAAATCGCCATCGTAAGCCTCTCTATAACCAAATCAAGTATACGGTTATTGAACCGTCGCTTTATTAGAGTCGTTTGCTTCTAACTGAGCAATTTGTTGTTCAAGTAGCGCAATTTGTTCGGCCTTCATATCAGTCAATTGCTTATTCATAGTCACTTGTTCAGCGGCTAACTTCTCTTGTTCGGCCAGTCGCTGACGCTCATCTTCTAAACGATCAATTTCTTCTTTAGCCAAGCTGTCATTTTCTGGTAGAGGCGCATCTAATATAGCAGTAGGATTTGGTATCGCAGTACTATTATTATTTGCTTCTTCAGAGTTCTTGTCAGTGAGTACACCATCTTTAATCACAGAGTCATCTGTTGTCTCAGATATATTGTCTGTTGTTGACTCTGTCGGCGTTTGCTCAGTTACTGGTGCCGAAGTGGCGTCATCTACAGGGAGTGTGGACTGAGTGCCAGACCTTCCTACGATAAGGTAGACAATGACGATAAGTAGCAATACTGAGATAAGTATTGCCAAAATTTTCTGACGTGATTTAGTCTGCTTTTTCTTAGAAGTGTGGGTTGATGAAGGCCGGATGTTGTCTGGTTTCATATTGTGATCGATTCATGTCAAGAATATAAGTAGCCATACTATAGCAAACTCAAAATAAAAAGCCTATCTATTGATAGATAGGCTTAATAGACCATTAAATAATAAAGGATTTAATCTGTTTTTAGATATGAAAACTAAATAACTAAGGCTTAAATTTTACAGTGCCGCTGGTGCCAGTCGCCATCGCATCACGAGCCATTTGATCTTCTAAATGGTTCTTAGCACTAATGGCCTCAGAGTCGGGTCGGTGCTCTGTGTGTCCGCACTGCGTACATTCAATATACTCATCTGGGGCAGGAGTCACGATATTGACTTGCACCACAGTGTCCATCTCCTGACATTTCGGACAACGCACGCCTGCTAAAAATCGGCGCTTAGGACTAGATGACTGATAACGCATTTAAATGACCTCGCGCGTCGTTTGAGTATTTGCGGCATCGATATTTTTAGCATCAGTGAAACCATTATGACGTAACAAGGCATCAATACTGGCGCTACGACCGCGGAAGTTTTCAAAGTTGGTCTTGGCCGGGAAGCTGCCGCCAACAGATAAGATGGACTCACGGAACGCTTTGCCTGTCGCTGGGTTGAAAATACCGTCTTCTTCAAACTTACTAAACGCATCCGCTGATAGCAGTTCCGCCCATTTATATGAGTAATAGCCTGCAGCATAACCACCCGCGAAGATATGACTAAAACCATTAGCAAAACGGTTATAGTCAGGTGTTTGCATAACGGAGATATCATTACGGACAGTATTGAGCGTCTCTAAAATGCCCTCGTAACTCAATGCTGGCGTATGAGCATGAATTAGTAGGTCAAATAGAGCAAATTCAATCTGACGCAGCGTTTGCATGCCGCTTTGGAAATTCTTCACTGCTAATAGTGCATCAAGTTTGTCTTTAGGCAATGGCTCACCAGTCTCAACGTGGCTGCTGATAAGGGCGATACCTTCAGCGTCCCAAGCCCAGTTTTCCATAAACTGACTAGGAAGCTCGACTGCATCCCATTCAACGCCATTGACACCAGCGACATCGCCGACCGTGACTTGAGTCAATAAATGATGTAAGCCATGACCAAACTCGTGGAATAAGGTTAATACTTCATCATGGGTCAATAAACTAGGCTTGCCGTCAAGTGCTGGCGTGAAGTTACCAACCATGAAGCAAACAGGCAGCTGCTGATGGTTCTGTTCTTCGTAGCTATAGCGAGATTGAAAACCACTCATCCATGCACCGCCACGCTTACCGCTACGTGCAAATAAGTCAAAGTAGAAGCCACCGAGCAAGCGATCATCAGCATCGAATAATTGATAAAAGCTTACGTCATCGTGCCAGCGAGAGACTGAGTCACTTTCTGCATCTTTATGACCTTGCTCTTGTACTTTGATACCGTATAGACGCTCAACGATAGTAAACAAGCCATTAATCACTTTAGGTAATGGGAAATATGGACGAATTTCCTCTTGCGATAAGCTGAACTCACTTTGTTTTACTTTTTCAGCGATATAGGCGCTATCCCACGGTTGCAACTCGGCAATGCCATAATCGCTAGCGTATTTCTGTAGCTGTGCCAAATCTGCTTTGGCAGCAGGGGTTGCTTGCGTTGCTAAGTCACGTAAGAATGTTTCAACTTCTAAGACACTGTCTGCCATCTTGGTCGATAGCGATACTTCGGCATAATTTGCAAAACCAAATAGCTTAGCTTTTTGTTCACGTAATGAGAGGATTTGACTCATATTGTCAGCGTTATTTAATGAGTTGCCTTTTGCATTGGTATGCGTATCAAACTCAGAAGCACGCGTAACATAAGCACGATACAGCGTCTCACGTAGGCTACGATCGTCCGCATGAGTCATAATCGCTAGATATACAGGGATATTTAAACTGGCCACATAGTAAGGAGTAGGAAGTGCATCTACATCAGCTTGGCTAAGTGCACCGCTAGCAAGCTCACGTGCTTTGTATTGCTCGCCTGCATCTGCCAATAGTGCCAAACCACTCTCTGTTAACCCCTTTAACTGAGAGTCTTCTAAAGGCAGGGCAAATGCTTGCGTCGCATCCAAGATATTGTCCGAAAAGGTTGCAGACAGGGTAGATAACTCGCTTTGGATAGCAGCAAATTTTTCTTGCTCAGCTTGAGGTAATGCAACGCCTGATAACTCAAAACTACGTAATGCCAGTTCGATTGCACGTGCACGAGCAGGCTCTAACGTAGCAAAGAAATCTGTGTCATTGACGATAGTTTGATAGCGATTAAACAAAGGCTGATGTTGTCCCACTCGCGTACCGTAAGCAGATAGTTTTGGTAGCAGTTCATGGTGAACATGGCGAATCTCATCGTTGCTCATCACGCTATTGAGATGCGACAAAATACCCCAGCTACGATCTAATGCCAAATTGATATGGTCAAAGCTCATCACATCTGCTAAAGCTTGTTCAGCGCTTATTTTTTCAGCACTTGTTTTTTCAGCACTATCGCTTTCTATCACGGTTAAGGTATCCAAAAAAGCATTGGCAGCATCAATGGCATCAATTACTTGGTTTTGTAACGTATGTGGCGCAGTGTCGGCAAAATCGACAAGGCGTAAATCTAAAGGAGAAGGTGTCATATAGGTATCCGATATCAATGAATTATTATTAATCAAAATGAGAAAAGTCTGGCTACTATTGAAATATACAGTGTGTTCTTATTTTATATATAGATTATATAAAAGATGGGTTCGTTTGGTAAAAATACAACCTAAGCACTTTTATACGATTCAACTAATTAGGACAGTGCTAGCAATCTGAAAGTAGATGTCGAGATTCCGGTATTTAGATTCAACTTCTTAAGATAATTATCTGAATATGTAGCTATGTTCGTTAAGGCAGTTCTTTAACAATATAGAGTGCTCTACTTACAAAGCGCTATCATTTGCTTGCAAATTAACCCTACAGGGAGTGGGGTATAGCTGTTAGCATGAAGATAATGGAATTTAAATATTATGCATCGACAGGATGCAAGAAAAACACGGATAGAAATTTCTACACTTATAAAAGTACATGAGTGAAGAAATACATAAAGTTAAAAATGAACGATAATAAAACAAGGAGCAATATATGAAAGCGACTCTTAAAAGTTTACGTGAAACTAAAGCTAACCCTGCCGTAAGTATCTTTGTTAAAACGCATCGTGAACATCCAGCTAATGAGCAAGATCCTATCGCGCTAAAAAATCAATTGAAGGTTGCCGAAGATCGTTTGACGAAAGAATACGATAAACGCACAGCGACTACCATTCTAGATAACATTCAAAATAAAATCAGTGAGCTCAATCACAACTATAACCTTGATACGTTAGCTATATTTGCTAGTACAGATGATGTGCAAGTTATTCGTATGCCAATTGATACAACAGAACGCGTCGTGATTTCAGATAGGTTTGCTACGCGTGACTTGGTTCGTGATATGGCAAGTGCGGTACATTACTATACAGTTGTCTTAACTCGTGACAATGCGCGTTTAATTGAAGCCTCTAATGACCGCGTTGTGAGGGAGTTCGATAAAGATGATGATGCACAAAACAACATGGAGAATATTCAGTTCCCTGTCGAAAACAACGGACTATATACAACAGGTGACGGTGGCTCAGATCGTTCATCAAATAATGAAAGCAGCCACTTAAAAGAATTCTTTAACCAAGTTGATAAAAGTGTCCAAGAACTATGGGGTGAGCATAAAATGCCTCTTGTTATAGTTGGTGATGCAAAAAATATTGGCTACTACAAAGAAGTCTGTGATCGTCCAGATAATATCATTGCTACAGTATCGAATGCGACCAATCTAGAAGATGGTAGCGCTCAGCATATCGTAGATAGTGTACAAGAAGCCGTAGAAGAGTATCGCACTTCACTGCACAAAGCTGCATTGGGTGAAATCGATAAAGCTCGCGGTGCGAATATGTTGCAGACTGATCTGCAGGAAGTATATCGAAGTGCTTTCCAAGGGGCTGGCGAGACACTTTATGTACGCCGTGGCTATATACAATCTGCTAAGATTGATGAAAAGGCACAAACGTTAAGCCCTGCCAATGATGCTACTACGGAAGGCATCACAGATGATGCAATCGGTGAAATCATCGAACACGTCATTCATAATGGCGGCGAAGCTGTATTTATGCCACAAGATATTATGGGTGAAGATCAACCAATAGCGCTAGTAACTCGCTACTAATCTGACGATGACACCTATGCGCGATGTTCATTTATGAATCAGCCATTTATGAATTAGCCATTGATAATACATAGGTGTAATATGAGAGCATTGGTTCAATACGAGCCAGTGCTCTTTTTATGTCTGTCATTACCATCACTATGGATGCTATCGTAGCTGAGCTATTGATCTTTACTCCATAAATAATGAGCGTACAACTAACCAAACTATGACTACCACCTCTTTTGTTTTAACCAGCTACAATATCCACAAAGGCATGTCACCGCTGAATCGCCAAGTGAAGATGCAAGGTATTGCTCAGGCGCTAGAGTCTGTGGGTTCAGACGTCTTGTGTTTGCAAGAAGTACAAGGCCAAAACCTTAAACGCAATATGCAATACAACGAGTACCCAGATCAATCGCAGCATGAATGGTTCGGCGAATTTTTAGATCTACAAAACAGTTACGGTAAAAACTCCGAATACGAAAACGGCCACCATGGCAATGCCGTATTAAGCCGTTTCCCGCTAGATCCCAAACACAATGTAAATATTACGGTTAATAAGCTTGAGCAGCGCGGTGTCTTGCACTGTGAGGTACAACCTATCGGTTGGGAGATGCCAGTTGTCGTATTGTGTGCACATTTAAACTTATTTGAGCGTGATCGTATCAAGCAGTATCAAGCGATTAGTGACTATGTGCGAAATGAGATTGCACCGGATCAACCGCTCATCTTGGCAGGCGATTTTAATGACTGGAAAAAGATGTCTTGTGACAAACTGGCATCAGATCTCGGTATGATAGAAGCGTTCAAACATTGTCATGGCAAGCTGTTGCCAACCTTTCCCGCAAAACTGCCAGTACTTAGCTTAGATCGTATCTATGTGCGTAATTTGCTTGTAAAGGATGCTTGGGTACACACTGGAAAACCTTGGTCCTCGCTATCAGATCACCTGCCTATCAGTGCAGAGCTGATGCTACCCTAATACCTAACTATAATAATTCGTCTAAATGTATTATATTGGCAATCTATCAATGTATGAACAATTGTCTTTATTGATCATATTATTGATTAATTACGCTCTCGATTGAACGTGCTATTAACAGCACAATTTTTCAATAAAATAAATAACAAGTACAGCCTAATAAACAAAATATAAGGATATTCTACGATGGCAACAGCGTCTACTACCGATAATAATCAACAAGCTAAACACAACATACCTAAGACACAGCACGCCGTACTCATACGCGAGTTCGGTGAGCCTGAAGTAATGAAATATCAAGATGGTGCTGATGTCCCTGAGCTACAGGACGACCAAGTACTGGTAAAAATTGCCTATGCTGGAATTAACCCTGTCGATTATAAAACCCGCCAAGGTAAAGGCTGGGGTGCAGAGAACATCCGTAAAGACAAGTTTGATAATGATCAGCCAGCTATTTTAGGATTTGATGTATCAGGCGAAGTAGTCAGCAGCAATAGTGACGAGTTTGCTTTGGGCGATAGAGTAGCGGCTTTGACCTTTAGCGGTGGTGGCTATGCGCAATATGTGGCAGTAGATGCCAAGTTGCTTGCAAAAGTACCAGACAATGTCACCTTAGAGCAGGCAGGTGCTTTGCCTTGTATTGGACAAACGGCACTACAGTTTGTAGATTTTGCTGATATAAAAACAGGCGAACATGTGGTGATTAATGCACCAGCAGGCGGTGTCGGTCATTTGTTAATCCAATTACTCATGAATAAAGTGGCGCAAGATAACATCAAGGTGACGGTAATTTGCTCGCCAGAAAAGTACGCCAAGCTTGATGAGTTGATAGACGTATCTAAGCTTGCGGGTTGGATAGATTATACCAAAGATGAAGCGTTCCCTGACCTACAAGCCGACGTGCTACTTGATTTAGTCGGCGATGAAGCAGGTGTCCGTGCGCTTAGCGTGCTCAAGTCAGGCGCTCGAGTAAATGTGTTACCAACTATCTGGGTTGATAAGCTCAAAGAAGCCGGTCAGCGAAAAGACTTAGCAGTAGCAGGTTACAAAGCGCAGCGTAGTGGTCAAGATATGGCGCGTGTTTTACAGGGAGTGGCCGATGGTAATTTAACTTTAAAAATTCAAAAAACCTATCCACTCTCAGAAGTTGTTGCAGCGCACCATGAGCTACAAAAAGGCGATGCTTTTGGCAAAATTGTCTTAGCGGCAGCTGAGTGAATGTAAAGATTTCCCAAGTATTAGGTAGTGTTTGATAAGGTTTATTAGTAAAGGGATGTCTGTTGAAACCCAGTAAACTTAACTGATGACTTAACAAATCATACAAAAGTTTTATTTTGAACAACAGAACGTCCCTGTAGTCTTTGCTTATTTATCATAGGATAGAAAGCGAACGATACTAATAAAGGAAATAATATGACTATCAACAATAAGACTACCAATAATAAGACCAGCAATGAAAAAACAGATGACCACATTGCTTATGAAGCAAAAGTTCGTGCAGAGATAGAAGCATGGAAAAACCCTGATAAAGGGATTTTGGATAAAGCGCTAGCAGTGCTTAATACCCCTGTGGTAGCAGCCGGCGATGCGTTGATGGAAGCTCCAAAATTTGGTGATTCTCTAAAAAAAGCAACTGAGGAAACGATTACTGCTTTGAGTGATGCAGCCAATTGGACACTAGATACTCAAGACGTTATCGATAGCTATCAAGAGGAAGTAGATATTAACGATTCCTCTATCAAAACGCTTGGTGACATTAAAAGTCTACCTATTGCGGCTGTAGATAAACAAGTTAAGCTTTTTAAAAGCAAATATGTAGCGCTAACCAGTGCGCAAGGGGTGACTACAGGGGTTGTAGGCTGGGCAGGTATCCCTGCTGACGTCGTTGGGCTTATTACAGCCAACCTACGTGCGATTGGAGAATATGCAACGTACTATGGCTTTGATATCAATGATGAAGGCGAACAGTTATTTGCGATGTCTTTGTTGGCTGTAGCAACTTCTGCCTCTGTTGAGGAACGTAAAGCGGCGTTAGATGACACTCATGCGATGATTCAAGATCCAGAAACTCAAGCATTCAATCAGATTAATGAAGAAGTCATGTCTCGTGTACTGCGTCAGACAGCGACTAAAGTAGCCACTAACATCGTTAAGACAAAAGCGGCGCAAATCATTCCAGCGGTGGGTGCAGTAGTCGCAGGTGGTGTTAATGCTAGCTACACTGCCAATGTTTGTGAAGCTGCTTATCAGTGTTACCGTGAGCGTTTTTTAGATCGTCTAGCATAAGAGTTAGATGGCTCGTTAAGTCAGCGATAGTATCAAGATGTAAGCATATGCCGAAACGTTAGACTGATTCGCCCAGCATCGACCGTCTTTGTCTTAGTAATCGTATGCTTCCAAAAGGTCTGTGTGTCACCATGCATCACAACGAGCTGACCAGACTCAAGATAAAGCTCGACTTTATCTTGAGTTTTTTTATGCTTAAAAACAAATTTGCGTGTGGCACCGAGCGATAAGGAGGCGATGACTGGCTGATGACCGAGCTCATTTTCGTCATCAGCATGGTAGCCCATACCATCAGCGCCAGAAGGATAGTAATTAAGCAGGCAGGTATTAAAATTGGCAGTTACGCCAACCTCTGCTAAAGCTTGTTCGATTTCCTGTTTCACGTGAAACACTATATCTGACCATGGAACAGTTTGGCGCACGTGTCCTGAGTATTGATAGTCTGCATCTGTATCTCCCATCCAGACAATTTTCCGAGTGGTTATATGGGTCTTACCAAATAACGTCACGATGTCTGATTGCCAAGGTAGCTCATTTAGTAGAGTATTATAAAGGGCAGTGGCATCGTCGATAATCACGCCTAGATCATTCACCTTACCATCATAGGGTAGTAAGTTATCCGTGGGTGCAGGAGCAAAGAGGTCAGTCATAATTTAGTCGTTGTAAATCCTTATTTACTGCTTTGGTAGTGCTCGTTGATGATTTGAGCGCATAATTCAGGCGCTTCCATTGGCAATAGATGACCATAATCTGACAGCGAAATAAGACTGCTATCTGGGACAAATTTGTTCCATTGCTTTCGTACTTTGTCATTGATGAACAGGGTAGGTTTGCCTGTAATCAACGTGTAGGGACAGCGTAGTTTTTTAAGGGCGGCATCGATATGAGGTGCGCCAAAATAATTGGCCAGCTCTTGTTCTGGTGCAAACATAAGCGTATAGCTACCATCTGCATTCTTGCTCAAGCTTTGCTCAGCAAACACTTGCAAATGCTCATCGCTGATACGCTTATAAGCACGCTGCGCACGTAGGCTCTCGTAATAACTATGGGTACTTGGCCAAGTAGATTGCTTGGTTAACGTGCTTTTGAAAGGCTCGCGGCTCAGTAGGACAGAGCGTGGCAAAAGGTTATATAGAGTGGCTTGGTATTTGGTAAATGTGACAGGCTCGATCAGGTACAACTGCGAAAACAACTCTGGACGTTTAGCAGCTGCCATTGCTGTAGCCGTTGCCCCTTGCGAGTGACCAATACCTACGACAGGCTTGTCTTGGGTCTTTTCTAAAAACTCAATCAGCAGATCAGCATCTTGCTCGCGCGTAAGACGACGGCTTTGAGGCTTATCATACCAGTAACCACGTAGGGCAAGTGAGCTGATATCAAACTCAGTGGCTAGCTTACTTAATAGTGGTGTATAAGTGCCAACGGTAAAACTATTACCACTATAAAAATGTGCTGGCGCGCGAGGAGTAGAGCTTGAGTCTAGCGGCTGATTAAACTGGCTAAGGTCATAGTAGCGTGCCTGTTTTCCGCCAAGATTAATGCGGTTTGTGAATGCTTCCATAAAATAAACACTTCCTTGTGACTTATTTTGAGTGATTTGTTTTCTTGTAGTTTTGCTTTTTATGATTGAGCTGACTTAATGAATCCTAGTTGTCTTCACCTAAGAAGCCACCGCTTTGACGTTGCCACAGTCGAGCGTAGACACTATTCAATGCTAATAGTTCATCATGACTACCTTGCTCAATGATGCGGCCTTGATGCATAACGACCAGCCTATCCAGTGCGGCAATAGTAGACAGGCGATGGGCGATAGCAATAACGGTCTTGCCGGTCATGATGTCATTTAAGCTTTCGGTAATGGCATATTCAATCTCAGAATCTAGTGCACTGGTCGCTTCATCTAAAAGTAAAATCGGCGCATTTTTTAGCATAACACGTGAGATAGCAATACGTTGACGTTGACCGCCAGATAGTTTGACTCCGCGTTCACCCACTTGGGTATCAAGCCCTGTATTGCCTTTATCATCGTACAGATCTTTGATGAAATCCCATGCCTGAGCTTGTTTGGCAGCGATTATAATCTCATCATCAGTAGCATCAGGACGACCATAAGCGATATTTTCACGCACGGTACGATGTAGCAATGACGTATCTTGAGTCACCATACCAATCTGTTGGCGCAATGATTCTTGCGTAACCGCATCAATAGCCTGACCATCAATTAGAATCTTACCGCTATCGACATCAAAGAAGCGCAGTAGCAAATTGACCAAGGTCGATTTACCAGCACCTGAACGCCCAACCAAACCAATCTTTTCACCTGGCTTAATATCTAAGTGGAAGTTGTCCAACAGTTTGATATATGAATTAGGAGCGCGCTTAGCGATGCTGGTACTATCAATAGGCTCGCCAGTTTGTCCATTGTCTTCTTCGTCATTTTCATAACTGAAGTCAACATGGTCGAACACAATGCGACCGTCCGTGACGGCTAGCGCTGGTGCGTCAGGTTTATCAATGATCGTCTGCGGTGCTGATAACGTACGCATACCATCTTGAACTGTACCGATACTCTCAAACAAACTGGCTGTCTGCCACATAATCCAACGCGTCAAACCATTTAGACGTAATGCCATAGCGGTCGCAGCAGCAATGGCACCAACACCAACTGCGCCTTGTTGCCACAAGTACAATCCAATACCCGCGGTACTACTGACCAAGATCACACTGATAAGATGGGTCGATACTTCTAAATAGCTGACCCAGCGCATCTGTGCATGTACCGTACCTAAGAATTGTCCCATGGCATTTTTGGCATAGCCCAGCTCACGACGAGAATGGCTAAATAGCTTAACGGTCATGATATTGGCATAAGCATCAGTGATTCGTCCTGTCATCAAGGCACGAGCATCCGCTTGCACAATCGCTGTCTCCTTGAGCTTAGGGATAAAGTACCAAATGGTGATGGCAACCAAGACCAGCCAAATAATAAATGGAATGAGTAGTAAGCTGTCTAAATTAAACAAAATCACCCCTGAGGTGATAAAGTAGACAGAGACATACATAAACATATCGGTGACAGTCATCACGGTATCGCGTACTGCTAGCGCTGTCTGCATTACCTTAGCTGAGACACGTCCCGAAAATTCATCCTGATAAAACTGCATGGATTGCCCAAGCATGCGCTGATGAAAACGCCAGCGCATCTGCATGGGAAACACGCCTTGCAAGGTTTGAAAGTGGATAAACGATGACAAGGCAATCCACAGTGGGCTAACTATCATGACAGCGAGCATGATGAGTAGCATATCGCCTTTTTCTACCCATAAGTTTTGCGGCGTATAAACGCCCAACCAATCGACGATATTACCTATCCAAGCAAACAGCATGGCCTCGTAGATACCGATACCAGCGGACAAAATCATAAAGATTAGTAGCCAGCCGCGTAGGCCATTGGTACATGCCCACAAAAACTTCAGCATGCCATCGCGAGGTGATGGTAATGGCATAGGTGTGTCTGGAAAAGCGGGTAGGCGGTTTTCAAAAAAGCGAAATAAAGCATTCATAGGCAGTAATAAAACATCAATAGCAGTACGTCAAGATGAACGAGAGGACTCGTTATCTAGAATCTTTACTTTTGTGATTGGGATTAGGTGCTATTTTAGCAAAATTACTAATCATACCTGCATGCTAATTGTAATTTGCTTAAGAATAGCTATGTTTTGAGAGCTTCAGTTATAACCATAATAAATAGATTGCTGTAGAAAACATATTTTGTTACATTCTATATCCAAACTTATCTATGGTTTAAATGTTGCTTTTATAAGCATGATTTTATTGCGAAAATCAGCTGATTAGCAGGCATTTTATTTAATGGTTTTTATCAATATACGAACAGTAATAACTCAACATTGAAGTTCAAAAGGTAGCAGTGAATGATGTATTTAATAATAGCGGTGCTATGTAGCGTCGCCGTCTCAGTACTTTTAAAAATATTGCGCCAGAAAAATATAGATATTCGTCAGACCATCGTAGCAGGCTATCCTGTGGCTTTTTTACTGACTTGGGTATTACTAAAACCTGATGTGGGTGCCATTCATGCGCTTGATAGCGCTTGGGGCATCATCATCGCGCTTGGGGTACTATTGCCTGCCGTATTTATCATTCTGGGACGAGCCATTGAGGCGGTGGGGATGGTAGCAACCGACGCGTCTCAGCGCTTATCACTTATTATTCCTATCGTAGCGGCTTTCTTGCTATTCGGTGAGGTGCTGACTGGTACACGTATACTTGGATTGGCGTTAGGATTTTTGGCATTAGGTGCGCTTGTCTATCGGCCACAGCATAACGATATTACTCGGCAAGCAAAGCATACGCCACTATGGTTATTCGGGGTATGGGCAGGCTACGGCATTATTGATATTTTGTTCAAACAAGTTGCCAAACAAGGGGCGGCCTTTCCGTTGACTTTATTGGTTAGCTTCGGGGTAGCAGGTGTATTACTTCTAATCTATTTACTTGTCACACGGGTACGTTGGCAAAAACAAGCACTTATGTCAGGCTTGCTGCTCGGCGCATTAAACATGGGCAATATCTACGCCTATGTACGGGCACACCAAGTGCTGCATGATTCGCCTAGTATTGTTTTTACTGGTATGAATGTCGGTGTTATTGCCGTAGCGACATTGATTGGCGTCGGTGTGTTTAAAGAGCAGCTGAACCGTATCAATATAATAGGATTAGTATTGGCAGTCTGCTGTGTAGGGGTGCTATTTTTGGCGTAATGCACACTGTCCAAAAGTATTGGTTTCATGATTTTTTGGCTATATTGTCACGTATCCTATATAGGCATACAAATCATCCTATGATAAGGTTATCTACAAATAACACGGCTTGTATGGAATAAAAAAGCTTAGTTTATGATATTTAACTTAACCAATAAAAATAGGATGCAGGCTCAATGGAATACGATAAGCAATTACAGCGTATAAAAAATGGTTCAGGTTTTATTGCTGCTCTTGATCAGAGTGGTGGCAGTACACCGAAAGCGTTAGAGACTTATGGTGTCAGCAGTGATGCTTATGATAATGATGAAGCCATGTTTGATTTGGTTCATGAAATGCGTGCTCGTATCATGACATGTGACTGTTTTGATAATGAGCGTGTACTTGGTGCAATTTTATTCGAAGACACCATGGAGCGCGAAGTCAACGGTAAGTCGACGGCTAATTACCTATGGGAAGATAAAAATATCGTACCATTTTTAAAGGTAGATAAAGGTCTGGCTGAGCAAATGAGCGGCGTACAAGTTATGAAGCCAATCCCGAATCTAGATCTATTATTAGATAAAGCAAAAAACTATCCCGTATTTGGTACTAAAATGCGCTCAGTCATCTATGAGCCAAATGTCGATGGTATCGAGCTTGTGGTACAACAGCAGTTTGATGTGGCTAAGCAGATTATTTCAAAAGGCCTAATGCCTATCGTCGAGCCAGAGGTCAATATTGATAGCACTCAAAAGCATGAGTGTGAACTACTGCTAAAAGCAGATATACTGCGCAATCTGGAACGCTTGAATAACGAACATCAAGTGATGCTGAAGCTGACGTTACCAGAAGAAGCGGGGTTTTATCAGGAGCTGATTGACCATCCTAAAGTGCTCAAAGTAGTGGCGTTATCTGGTGGCTATAGTCGTAGCGATGCTTGTGCCAAGCTCGAACAAAACCCAGGTATGATTGCGAGCTTCTCGCGTGCCTTTACCGAAGGTTTGAGTAAGCAACAAAGCGATAGCGAGTTTGCTGAGACCATTAATGCTTCAATCGAAGAGATTTATGAAGCATCGAAAGTGTAAACGTAGTAAATAAAAACTCGTACATAAATCATGAGTAAATAAGCCAAAAAAAGCCCTACTAGATAAGTGTGCAAATACTTAAATAGTAGGGCTTTTCTTATTTCAAAAGTATAGGATTATTAATCCTACACCTCTTTATATAACTGGCGTCCTTCGTTGTTATATTTCTTAGTCATCTCCGCCATGCCTTGGCGAACTTCCTCAGCAGTGGCCTCACCAACTTGTCCGACGAGCTCTGTATCTACCTCTTTGATTAGGTGACTAGCATCGGTTAAGTCGCCCGTTTGCGGCGTTACTTTTTGGTTAGCGGCATCTTTATCCAGCCCTGCTGCATATTCACGCACGTTTTGAGTGATTTTCATGGAGCAAAACTTCGGGCCACACATGGAGCAAAAGTGTGCCGATTTGTGTGCGTCTTTTGGCAACGTCTCGTCATGATATTCACGTGCAGTATCAGGATCGAGCGCTAGATTGAACTGATCATCCCAGCGGAATTCGAAACGTGCTTTAGATAGTGCGTTGTCACGTGCCTGTGCTCCTGGATGACCCTTAGCAAGGTCAGCAGCGTGTGCAGCGATTTTATAAGTAATAATACCGTCTTTAACATCTTTTTTGTTCGGTAGGCCTAAGTGTTCTTTTGGCGTGACATAGCACAGCATCGCTGTACCAAACCAACCAATCATTGCAGCTCCGATGGCGCTAGTGATGTGGTCATAACCCGGGGCGATGTCAGTCGTTAATGGGCCCAAGGTATAAAACGGCGCGTCAGCACACAGCTCAAGCTGCAAGTCCATGTTTTCTTTGATACGGTTCATCGCCACGTGTCCAGGGCCTTCAATCATCACCTGTACGTCGTGCTCCCATGCCACTTTGGTCAATTCACCAAGCGTACGTAGTTCGCCAAACTGCGCCTCATCATTGGCATCTTGCAAGCAGCCGGGGCGTAGACCGTCACCTAGACTGAACGCCACATCGTATTGCTTCATAATCTCGCAGATATCTTCAAAATGCGTGTATAAAAAGCTCTCTTTGTGATGCGCCAGACACCACTGCGCCATGATAGAGCCACCGCGTGAGACGATACCTGTCAAACGCTTTGCGGTGAGCGGTACATAGCGGAGCAGGACGCCTGCGTGAATGGTGAAGTAATCCACACCTTGCTCGGCTTGCTCGATCAAGGTATCACGAAATATTTCCCACGTCAGATCTTCAGCGACGCCATCTACTTTTTCTAAGGCTTGATAAATCGGTACGGTACCAATCGGCACAGGAGAGTTACGGATTAGCCATTCACGAGTTTCATGAATGTGATTGCCCGTGGACAAATCCATGATGGTATCCGCGCCCCAACGCGTGGCCCACGTCATTTTGGACACTTCTTCATCAATCGATGAGCCGAGCGCTGAGTTGCCGATATTGGCATTGATTTTTACCAAAAAGTTGCGCCCGATAATCATCGGCTCAGATTCAGGGTGATTGATGTTGTTGGGGATAATTGCGCGTCCAGCGGCTACTTCATCACGGACAAACTCAGGGGTAATAATTTTGGGCGTGTTGGCACCAAAGCTCTCGCCATCATGTTGGCGCATGTCGGTCAGCTCGTGCTGCTTTTGCGTCTCACGTATCGCGATATATTCCATCTCAGGGGTGATGATGCCGCGACGCGCGTAGTACATCTGCGTGACGTTTTTCCCTGCTTTGGCACGGCGTGGCTTGTCAATATGAGCAAACCTGAGGTTGGCAGTGCTGATATCACGAGCACGCGCTTGCCCGTACGAGCTAGATAGGCCGCTTAATTGCTCGGTATCACCGCGTTCTGAGATCCAGTTCTCACGCAACTTTGGCAATCCACGTGTGAGATCGATATCGACATTAGGGTCGGTATATACACCTGAGGTGTCATACACATAAAAGGGCGGATTATGCTCACCGTCTTTATCTCCAGTGCCACCAACAGGCGTATCAGCCAAGCTGATTTCACGCATCGGCACTTGGATGTCAGGTCTTGAGCCTTCGATATAGACTTTTCTTGAGGCAGGTAAAATACGGTGTAGGTCGCGCGCATCTTCTTCAAAGCGGGCATCACTTGCGGCACGGTGAGCAGGGGTTTTCAGCGCATCTGCTTTTTTATCTGCTTTGACGTTGGTTGTGTCAGCAGCATTTGAAGCAAGCGTTGAGTTGTCGGCTGGGTTATGCGTTTGGGCTTTCGGTGCAATTGAGGTGGTGTCTGCAGTAGTCATATGCTGTCCTAGCGTGTTGGTTTTTGAATAAAATCAACACCGCCAGTATCTGCGGGGGTAGGCATCCATCATCTAGACAAGTTTATATCATGAACCCACAACTTCGACCAAAAAATATCGTCGCGCATGGTGCTCATCAAATATTGGACGCAGCTTTATATCCTCTCTTCTTATCTGGTTATGCATCACGCATATTAAGACAGTAGTGACGATAAAAATGTATTTCTACGCGCCCTTTGTCATAAATAACAAAGTGCTTAAGACTTCCCTGCGTCGGTACTAACCGCATCAGGTTCGGCGGGTGATCTCTCAGCGAATGTATCAAGGCGACTACTTTAATAAAGCAAGTTTAATAAAGTGAGCCAAAAATACACCGCACCCCGAGTCTGTCAGTGTTGTAAATCAGCCTTCATATTAACAAAATTCTGTACCAACGGCTAATAGTATTTGGATACAAATATTCTGTGTCAAACACAAGGTTTCATATTTTTGTGAATAATTTTTCTGAGTGTTGATAGATGAGGGTGCTTAGTACTATTAGGCTGTAGGCAAATTGTTCAAATATTATGTAAAGCGAATGAAGGATTATAGAAGTTGTCATTAAACTGTCATAAAGATTTGGCAAGATAACACGCATATCACAAGCAATGCTTTTTTATACCGTTGTTAAACTTCAGGAGTCCTACATGCGTTATTCGTTATTAGCAGTGGCCGTCAGTTGTACATTAATGCTTACGGCGTGTAATAAGTCAACAGATACGGCGGAGCCAACTGCTGATACTAGCAGTAGCGCTGTGACAACAGCTGAAACAACCTCTCAGACAGCATCTTCTGCTACGTCAGATTTTAAATCTGCTGAAAATATCGCTATGAATATTACAGGTGCAGGTGCGTCATTCCCGCAGCCTATCTATGCGAAATGGTCATATGACTATAATGCTGCGACCGGTGGCCAAGTCAACTATCAGTCGATTGGCTCATCTGGTGGTATCAAACAAATTCAGTCAAAAACAGTAGACTTTGGTGCTTCTGATGCCCCAATGACGCCTGAAGAGTTAGACGAAGCAGGTTTGATCCAGTTCCCAACAGTCATCGGTGGTGTTGTACCAATCGTCAACATTGATGGTGTCGAGCCTGGTGCACTGAAGCTAGACGGCACAACGTTGGCTGATATCTATTTGGGTAAGATTAGCAACTGGAATGACCCTGCGATTAAGGCGATGAACCCAGATTTGACCTTGCCAGATGCCCCAATCACAACAGTATTCCGCTCAGATGGTTCAGGTACGACTTTCAACTTCACTGACTATCTTGCCAAGGTTTCACCAGACTGGAAAGACACCGTTGGTGTTGATAAAACCGTCAAATGGCCGACCTCTGCTACTGGTGCAGGCGGTAAAGGTAACGAAGGCGTTTCAAGCTACGTAAACCGCATGAAAAACTCTATCGGCTATGTTGAGTATGCTTACGCTAAGCAAAATAAGATGTCACATACTGCGCTGAAAAACGCAGCTGGCAACGTCGTTCAGCCATCTGCTGAGACGTTTGCTGCGGCAGGTGATATCGACTGGTCACAACAAGAAGGCTTTTATAAAGTCATCACCAACTCTGAGACTGAGCAAGCATGGCCTATCGCTGCTGCGACCTTTATCTTGGTACATAAGCAACCAGAAAATCCTCAGCAAGTCGCTGGCGTGTTGAACTTTTTTGACTGGGCTTATACCCAAGGTGATGATGACGCTATGGAACTAGACTACGTACCATTCTCTGACACGGCAGTGGCCTTGTTCAAAGAGAAGTGGAACGAAGTAAAAGGTAGCGATGGACAGCCTGTCTACAAGCCAGCTCAGTAATCTGTTTCTGCTAAATACTATTTAGCAACTGACAAGTTATCCTCTCGAATAACTATTCTCCGGTAGTTGTTTGAGAGGTTTTAACACAGCAAATTTGATGGATACATCTCGATAAATATGCTTACTCATACCGTTTAAGTTTGTTGTGTTAAAACCTGATATACATCTTTTTAATATTTCGATTCATCCCATTCAATGCTGAGACACTTATGACAGACTTAAGGTCCCAACTGGCTAAACAAAAACGTTACGACGCTTTATTTGTTAACTCTACTAAAGCGTTTGCCATACTCGTCCTCCTATCTTTAGGGGGCATTTTGGTGTCTCTAATTGTTGGAGCATGGCCGAGTATTCAAGAGTTTGGTTTGGGATTTTATACCAGCAATAACTGGGATACAGTCGCCAATGAATACGGTGCATTAGCGCCTATTTACGGCACCCTAGTCACGTCATTTATCGCTATTGTTATCGCGGTTCCAGTCAGTTTCGGTATTGCGATATTTTTAACCGAGATGTGCCCTAAGTTCCTCAAAAAACCACTTGGTATCGCCATTGAGTTGTTGGCTGGTATCCCATCTATCATTTATGGCATGTGGGGATTGTTCGTATTTGCGCCATTCTTTGGTGATCACATTCAGCCATGGTTTATTGAGCACGTCGGGCCTTTGCCTATTGTCGGTAAACTGTTTGCAGGTGCGCCTATGGGACTGGGTATGTTTACCGCCTCCCTAGTACTTGCCATTATGATCATACCGTTCATCGCTGCCACCATGCGTGATGTTTTCTCTGTCGTACCAGACTTACTGAAAGAGTCAGCATATGGCATGGGTGCGACGACTTGGGAAGTCATGTTCAAAATTATCCTGCCTTATACCAAAGCTGGTGTCGTTGGTGGTGTAATTTTGGGTCTTGGTCGAGCATTGGGTGAGACGATGGCAGTTACTTTCTTGATTGGTAATGCGTTTAATATCAGTCCAAGCCTATTTACTTCGGGTGTGACGATTACCTCGGCCTTGGCCAATGAGTTTGCTGAAGCGTCTAGTGAGCTACATCTTGCGTCTCTACTACATCTAGGCTTAATCTTATTTGTCATCACCTTCATTGTGCTGTCTTTAGCAAAACTGATGCTCATGCGCATGGATCACAAAGCAGGTAACCGATAAGTCTGTTACCGATTTATTGAACCTTGATAGATATTGATAAAAGATATGGGAAATAAATATTATGCCTGCTAACAATGCGATCAATGCACCACTACCTACTCAGCCAAACGGCGCTACCCGCTACAATCAAAGCCTTTATAACAAGCGTCGTTTGACCAACAAGTTAGGTCTAGGTTTTGCCATGTCAGCGATGGTTTTTGGCTTATTTTGGTTGTCATGGATTTTGGTGACTTTGTTTGTTGAAGGCTTCCAAGGCATGGTGCAGCTACCAATCTTTACTGCTGATACGCCGCCGCCGATGAGTGCAGGCGGCTTACGCAATGCTATCGTTGGTTCGGTCATGTTGGCGTTTTCAGGCTTGTTTATCGGTGCCCCTATTGGTCTTATGACAGGTATTTACTTATCTGAGTTTTCTAAAGGCAGTATGCTGGGCAAGGTCACTCGCTTCTTAAATGATATTCTATTGTCAGCACCATCGATTGTCATCGGTCTATTTATCTATGCACTGATGGTAAAAGGTCAAAGTTTCTCTGGTTGGGCGGGCGCGTTAGCATTGGCACTGATTGTTATTCCAGTGGTCGTGCGTACGACAGAAAACATGCTGAATCTGGTACCTAATAGTCTACGTGAAGCGGCCTATGCGCTAGGTACTCCTAAATGGAAGTTGGTCACTCAAGTTACGGTAAAAGCTGCGCGAGCGGGACTGACCACAGGTGTGCTACTGGCCTTTGCTCGAATCACCGGTGAGACAGCACCGTTACTATTTACCGCACTTAACAATCAGTACTTCAGTACAGATATGGGTCAGCCTATTGCTAACTTACCCAATACCATTTACCAGTTTGCGATGAGTCCTTATGACAACTGGCATACATTGGCTTGGGCGGCAGCATTACTTATCACCGCGTCTGTCCTAGTATTGAATATTTTGGCAAGATTTATCGGTGGTAGAGGTCAGCCTAAATAAGGGCTGAGCGCAGACCAGACTGTAGTACGCTACACGCTAAGCATTTACTTAAACTTATATGAAATTAATTGAGCTAGGTTGAAATATTATGAATGATGTCCTAAGCAACGTCCGTACGAACACGACTGCTGACAACTTTAATACGGCAACAGGCAGCCTATTAAATAGACCCATGTCTACTAGCGCCCAAGCACAGCAACCAAACACTGCTGATTTTAATAAGCAAACGATTCAAGATATTCCTAAAAACATGCCTGCTGCAAAAATGGAAGTTCGAGATCTAAATTTTTATTACGATGATTTTCAGGCATTAAAAAACATCAATATTGATATCGCGGATAAAAAAGTGACTGCTTTTATTGGTCCTTCAGGTTGTGGCAAGTCTACGCTACTACGTACCTTTAACCGTATGTACGATCTATATCCAGGTATGCGTGCAGAGGGCAATATCAATCTAGATGGCAAAAACATCTTGGGTAAAGACATCGATGTGAACTTATTGCGTGCACAAGTTGGTATGGTTTTTCAGAAGCCAACGCCGTTCCCGATGTCAATCTATGACAATGTCGCCTTTGGCGTACGACTATATGAAAAATTAAATAAAGACGAGCTAGATCATCGCGTCGAGTGGGCACTGAAAAAATCAGCGCTATGGCCAGAAGTGAAAGACAAGCTAAAAGCATCAGGACTGTCGTTATCAGGTGGTCAGCAGCAGCGTCTGTGTATCGCCCGTAGTGTCGCGACCAAGCCTGAAGTACTGTTGCTTGATGAGCCGACATCAGCACTGGATCCTATCTCGACGGGTGCTATCGAAGATTTGATCGAAGATCTGAAAAACGACTACACCATCGCTATCGTCACTCACAATATGCAGCAAGCAGCACGCGTCTCTGATTATACGGTCTATATGTATCTAGGCGACATGATTGAGATGGGTGAGACCGATCAGATATTCACTAAACCTACCCAACCCGCGACAGAAGACTATATTACAGGTCGTTATGGCTAATATTGATTGAGATTGAAATCGGTACAAGCAGACAACGCTGATTAGCATGTCATAAGCCGACTTTCTAACTTCACAAGCACACCGCGCTATTAAAATATAGATTCTAGGGAATACCTCTCATGCAAAGTGATAAGCATATCTCCAAAAGTTTCGACCAAGATCTTGATGAAGCCATTCGTTTATTTTTATACATGGGTGATAGCGCGGCCAACCAAGTGGCCAAAGCCATTCACGCTCTGATCGATAAAGACGAAACACTGGCGCAAGAAGTCATCGATATGGACTTCGATATCAATCGAATGGAGGTCGAACTCGACGAGCATATTTTATTATTGGTCGCCAAACGCCAGCCAGCTGCCAGTGATTTGCGCTTAGTCATGTCGATCAGTAAAGGTGTGGTTGATTTGGAACGTATCGGCGATGAAGCGGTAAAGATTGCGCGAATGGCCAGTAAAATTGCGGCAGAAGGCAACTCAGCATACGGCTATGCTGAGGTTCAGCACTTGAGCAATCAAGTTCGTCTAATGCTAAACAACTCGCTAGAAGCTTTCAGTCAATCAAATGCGGAACAAGCGTTTGAAGTGATGCGTAATGACAGCGCGGTCAATACCGAATATCAGTCAGCCATACGTGCTTTGATGACCTATATTATGGAAGACTCACGCCACGTATCAAAAGTCATCAATATCATGTGGATTTTACGTTCGCTTGAGCGTATTGGCGATCATGCTCAAAACGTTGCCGAACTTGTCATCAACTATATCAGTGGCCAAGACGTGCGTCACTCTGACTACTCAATGGTCGAAAAAGCAGTACAAGAGGCCAATGATCGCTTAGCCGCTCGTCAAGTAAGCACATTGCCAGCCAGTGAGCTTGAGACGTCAGATAGTGATGAAGGCTGATAAGAAGGATTATAATTTTTACCTTACAATAAAAAACGCGCTATAGTAAGCGCGTTTTTTTATGGCTATTAAACCAAAATTATCAAATCAAAACGATTAACTTTCAGGCGTCCAACCTTGCGCGCGTTCGTAGTCTTCATTATCTAAAAACTTATCACGCTGCTCGGTCAAGAATTTTTTGGCAGCAGGGTCCATCATGCTTAGATGATTCTCATTAATGAGCATAGTTTGATGCTCAAGCCATTCTTTCCACGCCTTTTCAGATACGGTCTCTTGCAACTCTTGACCTTTTTTATTAGGGAAGGGTGGATGCGGCATCTTTGGTAAATCTTGTTTATATTTACGACAAAACACAGTATTTGCTTGAGGGTTAAAAGTCTCAGTCATAAGGCATTCCTTATTCATTATATTAAGTGGTTAAATCAAATATCATATGAGTCTATGATAACGGTCTTGGTAGATTTAGCAAAGGGTACTAATGTATATCGTCAAGCCTCTATCCATTTGTTAAAAGTCTTTGGTAGTTGGTACATGACAATTACTATCTACGTTTGACCTTTTTATTTAGGTTTTCAAAGCTAGTGATATTTTGATAATGACATTGGCTAAACCGGTAAAGGTTATAGGACAAACAAAAACACCCGCATAGATAGCGGGTGTTAAATTTATATTAGCAGGTTAGCTTTTATTCAAAAGTACTGATTAGGCAAAAGCTTTTAAGCGAGCACGTCCATTGACCACTGCTTGCTTGACTTGGTTTGGCGCAGTGCCACCTAAATGGTCACGAGCTGCTAATGAGCCTTCTAGCGTTAGATAGTCGAAGACATCTTCACCGATGGCATCGCTAAATTGCTGTAGCTGTGCCAATGACAAATCACTTAGATCAACACCTTCTTTGATGCCCAAAGCAACAGCATTACCAACGACTTCATGCGCGTCACGGAATGCCACGCCTTGACGTACTAGGTAATCTGCCAAGTCAGTCGCAGTTGCATAGCCTTTCATCGTAGCGGCACGCATACTTTCCTTGTTTGGCGTGATATTTGGTAGCATATCAGCAAACGCTAATAGTGAACCTGTCAACGTATCGACACAATCAAATAAAGGTTCTTTGTCTTCTTGATTGTCTTTGTTGTAGGCGAGCGGCTGGCTCTTCATTAGGCTAAGCAAAGTCATCAACTGACCAAAGACACGTGCCGCTTTGCCGCGTACCAACTCAGGTACGTCAGGATTTTTCTTTTGCGGCATGATCGATGAGCCCGTACAGAAGCGATCTGGTATCTGCACGAAATTAAATTGTGCTGACATCCAAAGAATAATCTCTTCGCTCATGCGTGACATATGCATCATCAGGATCGATGCTGCTGAAGTGAACTCAATCGCAAAGTCGCGGTCTGAAACAGCATCAAGTGAGTTTTGGCAAATACCCTCAAAACCTAGCAATTTAGCAGTGATAGTACGATCGATTGGGAAAGTCGTGCCAGCAAGCGCGGCGCTACCAAGTGGCATCTGATTAATACGGCGACGTGCATCAACTAAACGCTCAGTATCACGATATAACATCTCAAACCATGCCATTACGTGATGGCCAAAGCTAACAGGCTGGGCTGTTTGTAAGTGAGTAAAGCCTGGCATGATAGTATCAATATGCTGCTCAGCCAAATCAAGCAAGCCGCTTTGCAAGCGTACTAATAACTCAATAATATTATCAGTCTCTTCGCGCAACCATAGGCGAATGTCTGTGGCTACCTGATCATTACGGCTACGTCCAGTATGTAGCTTTTTACCAACGGCACCTATGATGTCAGTCAAACGTGACTCGACATTCATGTGCACGTCTTCCAGAGCGATCGACCAGTTAAACTCTCCCGCTTCAATCTCACACAATACTTGCTGCAGGCCATCGATAATGGTGGCAACTTCATCAGCAGTTAAAATGTCACATTCTTTTAGCATCGTTGCATGCGCAATCGAGCCTTGAATATCGTGACGAGCAAAGCGTTGGTCAAAGCCTACAGAGGCAGTAAAGGCGGCAACGAAGCTATCTGTCGCTTCACTGAAGCGCCCGCCCCACATTTGTTGGCCTTGGCTACTAGCAGGCGCAGTCTGCGTTGTGGTACTTGTTGTAGGAACATCTGTGCTAAAATCAGAGTCAGATGAACTTTTACTTGATTCAGGATTACTAGGTTTTGAAGAATTGGCGTTCATATCGGTACAAGACAAGTCAAAAGAATAAGAACTCGAGTATAGCAAATGATGAGGTTGCCTTACTAGCTACACGCTTAGAGTTTTTTATTCCTAAACTCATGGAAATCATGAGGCCTTGGCAGTGGCTGACATATATCTTTTTTTGGTCATTGTTTTTGACGGTGATTGAGCGCCATGGTCTATCAGGCTGGTCTGATTTTATTATCAAGCTTTTTTCTCGCGTGATACAAAATGCACTGACGGTTATTCCCGCACTATATTTGGTCGATTATTTGCGTCCTGTCTTCAAAAACGCGAGCATTCCTAGTGTGAGTTTGCGTATTGTCATGCTCATGATGTTTTCTGCCACGGTCTCTATGGTGTTGGTGGTTTTGGTTATGATCAATCTAGGGTGGATGGAGTATAACCGTCAAGCTTTTGTCATTAATTTGCTTTTCAACACAGTGCTTACCGGTGGTTTTACTGCTGTGTTCTTATTGTATTTTTTGCGTAGCTATCGTGAGCTTAATGCGCTTAAGTTGTCCTTTGAATATAAATTGACTGCGCAAAACGATCTAATAAAAGCGCGTACGGCTCCGCACTTTTTCTTCAATACTATCAATACACTTGTATCACTGATTGAGTCAAACCCGCCTAAAGCCGCTGACTTATTACAGCACGTCTCTGCATTGTTCCGTGCTAGTTTTAGTGGTACACGCGAGATTAGCTTCGAAGAAGAGGTCGATCTCTGTGAGCATTATTTGGCAATCGAATCTAGTCGTCTAGCAGATAAGCTCGAAGTCAATTGGAAGTTACCTGAAGAAGATATCATGTACGACATGGTTATCACTGCGCTGACGCTACAAAGCGTGCTAGAAAAAATACTGCTCAATGTGGTAGAGATGACCACAGAAACTATCTGCATTAATATCGAAGTCACGTGGGAACAACACCGAGTCAAAATTATGATTGATGTTGCGCTTCCCAAAAAGACGTTAATCATCAATCATGATTTGCGCCAACACATGAATTTCTATATTCAAGCTGATCGTTTGCGCGCCCATTTTGGACAAAGTGCGGACATTCAAAGCTCGGTAGCCAGTACTCAAATTATCACTATCATCGACTATCCTTTACAAGACGTGGGTTTATAACCTGCTGTTATTTATTAATTTCCTCTCTTTTTTCAACGCTTAAAAACCTATGTGGCATACTTATTGCATTACCATGTATAGGTATCATATTTCGTGTTTGATAAATGATGATTACGAATCAGTAATATCATAGCTAATGTGAAACACAATTACATCATATAAAACCTACCTATAGCAGGAGTATATTGTTCGCTATAAAAATTGGTAGTTTTTGTCAAAATTTCATTAAATAATTTAGACTTTAGATTCTAAGTAATTGATAATGAGTGCTAATATAGCCGTAATACTATTGAAAAAATATTAAGTATGTACTTGGATGGGAGTTTGCATGCGTATCGTAGTTTGTGATGATGAGCCCTTAGCGCGTGAGCGCTTGGTGAGAATTGTACAAGAATCAGGTCATGAAGTAGTTGCTCAGGCCACAACAGGTGCACAAGCCATCGTCGCTGTAAAAACCCAGCAGCCAGATATTATATTATTAGATATCCGAATGCCTGAAATGGATGGCGTGCGCTGTGCTCAAGAGCTTGCCACACTTGAGCATCCACCAGCGATTATATTTGTGACGGCATACGACCATTATGCAATCGCAGCATTAAAAGCCAATGCAATTGGCTATTTGCTAAAACCTGCGAACAAAGATGAGCTACTAGAAGCACTAAACAAAGCAAAAAACCTAAATGCTGCGCAGCTAAACGAAATTCGCAAGCTTGAAGACCCGACAGCACGTCCGATACGTGAACATATCGCTGCCCGTACGCATCGCGGTGTTGAACTGATTAAACTAAAAGATATCTACTATTTTGCAGCCGATCAAAAATACGTTAAAGTGCGTCACAAAGATGGCATGGTATTGATTGATGAAACGCTAAAAGAGTTAGAGCAAGAGTTTGATGATCGTCTGTTCCGAGTACATCGCAATGCCATTATCAATCTTAGTTATTTGGACTTTTTAGAAACTTTGGATGCAGGTCAGTATCAGATACGTTTTAAAGGTATTGATGAGACGCTAGCGGTAAGCCGTCGTCACTTACCTGCCTTACGTGATAAAATCCAAAGCATGTAATAGGCTGTCCTGATAGCGACCAATCATTCCATATCATCAAACCCTTATTTATGCTTAAATAGGGGTATTTTTTTGCGTCAGCATCTACTATTAATCATTTGAGTCGCCTATGCTTTGGCAAATTTACCCTATCGAGTAATATCGATATTATTCAGTATAAATACGAATAGTACTGACATAGGGACTATAGCCACTATAGTATTAGTATCGAACTTATTGAGGCCCTTTATGAGCAATTCGCAGCAACCTGTTTTGACTACTCTAAATATCGCTACACGTCAAAGTCCTTTAGCCTTATGGCAGGCCGAGCATATCCGTGATCGTTTATTGGCGTTGTATCCCAATCTGACGATTAATTTACTAAAAATTGTCACTAAGGGTGACAAGATTTTGGACACACCTTTGGCCAAAATCGGAGGCAAAGGGTTGTTTGTAAAAGAGCTTGAACAAGCGCTGTATGACAAGCAGGCCGATATTGCAGTGCACTCGCTAAAAGATGTACCGATGCAGCTTCCCGAAGGCCTCACATTAGGCGTCTACTGTAAACGCGCGTCACCAACAGATGCCTTTGTCTCAAACACTTATAATAGTATTGATGAGCTACCACAAGGTGCAGTCGTTGGAACATCAAGTTTACGTCGTCAATGCCAAATCAAAGCCTATCGTCCTGACTTGCAAATCAAAACGTTGCGCGGCAATGTTGGCACTCGTTTGGGCAAGCTAGATGCTGGTGAATACGATGCCATTATTCTGGCAACGAGCGGCTTGCAACGTATTGAGCTGGACGCGAGAATACGCGGTGAGCTTGATATCGCAGCTTGCTTGCCTGCAGTTGGGCAGGGAGCTTTAGCGATCGAATGTCGTGAAGGCGATGAAGAAGTCCTTAAATTACTTGCACCACTCAATGATGATAAAGCCCGTATTCGACTTATCGCTGAGCGTGCTCTGAACCGTCATTTAGAGGGTGGCTGCCAAGTACCGATCGCCGCTTATGCAGTTCTGCAGACAGCTGAAGAAACCAGTGTTAATAATGATAACAATGGCGATAACGGCAATAACGACAGCGGTAATGTGTTGTGGCTACGCGGTCGAGTAGGCCAGGCCGATGGTAGCGAATTGTTGAAGGCAGACAAACGAGCTACGTTGGTTGGGTCACAAGCTGAACAAGAAGCCCAAGCCAATCAACTGGGCATCGATGTTGCAGAAATGCTACTTGCCGATGGTGCAGGCGCTATTTTGTCAGCCATTTATCAGCCTGAGTAGTGAAAGCACTGTCGCTATAGGTTTGAGTAACCGTAAGAGCAGCTGTTCTGAGCACCAGCCATTTTTGTAGGCTTGCACCTTTTTTATTCGTTTTTTGTCATGGTATATCGATGTCATCAGTGCCAACTCAATCTCCATACATAACTTCTCATAAGAATCATTCTAATGAGAAGTCAAAAGTCGTGCCGCAAATTGTCATCAATACTCGCCCAGTAGAGCGAGCAGCACCGTTGACTCAGTATTTACAAGCGGCAGGATTGACAGTGGTTGAGATGCCAATGTTGACGCTACGATCACGTCCAACAACTGATCTAGATATTGCATTAATGCGTCAGTGGTTGGCGGGGGAGTACAAAGCGCTTGTTATCGTTAGCCCAACTGCTGCCACTTCAGGGCTAACTGTTTGGCAATTACTTGACCATAAAAAGCGTGAATACAAAGCGAAAGACAGTACTGATAAGTATGCGCAGAGATTGTCAGAAGGCTTATCCCTACCTAGTCCTCTGGTTGCGGTTGGTGAAGCAACGGCGGCAGAGTTCAGTCAGGTGCGTATAGATACAACAAACTATCAAATACTTCAGCCTGAGACGGCCAATAACGAAGGCATGCTAGCAATGCCTGAAATTGATAGCTTACAAGCAGGCGATAAATTGCTGATATGGCGCGGGCTTGGTGGACGACGATTATTGATTGATACATTGCAGGCGCGCGGTGTACATATCGATAGTATTGCTTGGTACGAGCGTACAATGCCTATCGATGCAATGGCTGAGTATCAGCAGTGGCAACAAGCGTTTCTTACTCATAATACTGCGTCAGATATTGCCCTACTAAAGCAGCCAAAGCCAATTGTCGTAATCAGCAGTGCGGCAGCTTTTGAGCATTGGTCAAATATCGTCAATGATGGCCAATCAAAGATGTTAAAAATAGAGCAAAATACGGATGCAGTGGCTGATATAGCAGAGCGGCCTTCGCTTACGCTAAAAGACTTTTCTTACGTTGTACTGGGTGAGCGTCTGGCCAATATGGTTGCCGCACAGCAGTTGAGCTACTGGCGAGTAGAGGATTTGTCGCCAGATACGATTCTCTCAGCCATTAATTCCAAAATATAATACCTTAAACTTCCCATTTGCTTTAAACATGTTTATCTATACCAATAACGGTACTGCCTTATGTCAATGAATTCTGAGTCCTTATCTAAGGATCCTTCTACTGTTCAGCAGCGCCGGCAAGCAAATATTTTGCTGCTACGGATGCAATGGCTGGTTATCTTATTACTGATCGCTGCATTATTGTGGCTATATATTAGTCAGCAGCGCTTTCAGCATAGTGTCAACGATCGTTTGCAGAGCAATGAGCAAGTAATCAGTCGATTAAACGAAATGGACGATCGTTTATTTGCCATGAGTCAGCAGACGCTGCCAGAGCCTAGAGTTAAGGCCAGTAGCCAAGCGCAGAATCAGTTGGACCTGTTGCGTATCCAAATCAAAGCTGCTGATAGACTGTTGGCGGATAGTAATGACAGTGCCGCGATTGAGTTATTGCGAGGTCTACATTGGCAGTTGTCGCAAAGCAGTAATGAGATTGCGCCTGCGCTCACCATCGTTATTAAGCAAAGTTTGCTCAAAGATATTGAGCGTCTGCAGGCACAAAGCTCGCAGCCAAGCCCGTGGCAAATACAAAATCTGGCGGTTCAAAATATTCAGGAATTTTTGCACAGTCATGAGCGTCTTGGCAGCTATGAAGGTACGGATTTACAGCGTCGAGAGCTGGTAGATGCAGCTATTGAAAATAAACAGCAGCCTAAAGTAACCAATGCTACTGATACTTCAGCGACTCGTGGTACAAATCTAACGCGTCGTCAGCTCACTATCCATGAAGTCATCATGACGTTGAATTTAGCAAGCCAAGCTAGCAATATGCGTAAGCAAGATCAACTGGTCAGCTATTTGACGCAAGCACGTAAACAATTAAAAACGTTGGTGCCTAAGGCCTCAAATAGCGACAATAAAAAGTCAGCACAAGCTGGCGCGATTGGCATTGTACAAGCCGATAAAAAACCAATCGATGGTCAAAGTAATCTTGAGACAATGAAAGCACCGAGTGACATACCAGAAGTAATTGTATGGCTAAATCAGTTGATTGCTCATGCACCCAAACCAACGCCATTATTGACGACGGAAATTTTGGATAAGCCGCAACGCTAACAAGAGTTAGTCACAATAGTTAATACAGAAAATATAAAACGTAAGGTAAGCAATGACCCATTCTAATGAAAAGTCAGCATCTATGTCTGATGTAGCAAACGAACACCGCCCTGAATTACTAGCTCATTATCCTGTTATTCATCATCAGCCGATACAGTGGGGAGAGATGGATGCCTTCAATCACCTGAATAATGTGGTTTACTATCGTTACGCTGAGTCAGCACGCATTAGTTATTTGCATGCGCTAGGTATGTTTGATGGCAGTATGGTCACTGTTTTAGCCCAGTCTAGCTGCCAGTATTTACGCCCAGTCACTTATCCTGATACATTATTATTAGGAGTTCGTTGTAAGCGTTTAGGCAATACAAGTATGGCGATGGAATATAGTTACTATAGTACCGCACAAGAAACAATCGTTGCTATGGCAGAAGCAGTCGTAGTACGTCTGGATAGTGATGGTAAAGGTAAATTGCCATGGACAGCAGCAGAGCGTCAACAGCTGCTAGCATTAGAAGCCGAGTTTGGTCATACGCCTGAGCTTTAGGTCGGTTTCTATATGAGTCGATGGTTTATTTTTTCAAAAAAGCTATCTTGAATTAAAAGCCAAAAACAAAAAAAGGCACGCTAACATAATGTCAGCGTGCCTTTTCTATAACTCATTCTTCAACTAATCTCTTAAACAGTTTTTAGTCTTGTTGCGGCGCATGAACAAAATCAACCACGTTTAGATCAAAACCTGATAATGCAAAAAACTTCATTGGTGATGACAATAAGCGCATATCACGAACACCTAAGTGGCGTAATATCTGTGCACCAACGCCAATACTACGATAAGGTTGCTGCGTGATGGTAGATTGCGACTCGTTGTCCGCGGCTTTATTCAACGCATCTCCCAAATCAACTGGCTGATTGCTACCAATCCATACCAACACACCGCGATCTGAAGCACTGATTTCTTCTAGTGCTGACTGTACGCTCCAGCCACTACGGCCAGTCATATCGTTTTTAGCTGCAAATAAATCGCGTAATGGGTGGAAGCCATGCACGCGTACAGTGCTGACGCCTTCGCTAACATCACCTTTTACCAAGGCTAAATGTGTTTCTTCAGCCCCAAACTCACGGAAGCGATGTAGCGTAAAAGTACCATGTTCAGTTTCAAACGGATGTGACTCAATCTCTTCTACCGTTTGCTCATTAGCGATACGGTAGTTGATAAGGTCAGCAATCGTGCCTATCTTGATGTCATGTTCTTTTGCAAATATTTCAAGGTCGTCACGGCGCGCCATCGTACCATCTGCATTGATAATCTCTACAATCACCGCTGCTGGCTCTAGACCTGCTAAACGTGCTAAATCACACCCTGCTTCTGTATGGCCTGCACGGTGAAGAACACCGCCGTTTTGTGCCATAATTGGAAAAATATGTCCAGGCTGAACGATGTCTTCAGGCTTTGCTGATGAAGATACCGCTGCCTGAATAGTACGTGCACGATCACCAGCAGAAATACCAGTGGTGACGCCTTCAGCTGCTTCAATCGAGACAGTAAAGTTGGTGCTGAATTTAGCTTCGTTACGATCTGACATTAGTGGCAGTGCCAATTGCTGGCAACGTGCTTGTGATAAGGTCAAACAAACAAGACCACGCGCGTGAGTAATCATAAAGTTAATATCTTCAGGGCGGACATGCGTCGCTGCCATGATGATATCACCTTCATTTTCGCGGTCTTCATCATCCATCAAGATGACCATTTTTCCAGCACGAATGTCTTCGATAATCTCAGGGATTGCATTTAAACTCATAGTAAATCTCAATATTTTATTATTTATAAATAGATGTCATTTGGAATATAGGGCTCTATCTGCTTATTGTAGCAGTAGATAATACAAAGAGCTGTTACGGTCAAGCAAAGCGCTACTACGGTCAAGTAAATCGCGCTATAAGCAATATCATTTGATATAAAAGTGACTCGCTTAATTGCCTGTATATATCATTATGAGGTTATTTTAACGCTTTTCAGCGTCACGTGCTGCGCCATCTTCCCACTATATCGTTCAGTATGTCAAAAATAGTCATAAATATTATCAATGAGCATTAAAACTGACTCATAAAACTGTGCGTTATCTTTTTTATTGATCTATATCGTAGTTAGTCATTGCTCGCTGCTTGGCTTTTTAGCCAGTCCATAAACTGCTTACTGTGCTGCTCACGCTGATTATCTGCAAACTCGTAGAAACTGGTACCAACCAAATTATCTGGTAAGTAGCTTTGTGGATAGTAATGGTTAGGATAATCATGCGGGTAAGCATAACCTTGACCGTAGCCTTGACTACGCATCAATTTGGTCACGCCATTGCGCAAATGTAGCGGTACAGGTGAGGCATCTTTTTCAGCCAACGCCATCGCAGCATTGATCGCTTTATAAGTGCTATTGCTTTTGGCACTGGTCGCTAGATACACCACAACTTGACCTAAAATAATACGTGCTTCTGGCATACCAATAGATTGCACACTACGCAATGCTGCATCAGCTAGGAGTAAGGCATTAGGATTGGCATTACCGATATCTTCACTGGCCAAAATCACCAAGCGCCGCGCAATAAAATCAGCAGGTTCTCCGCCTACGAGCATACGTGCCATCCAATATAATGCCGCATCCGGATCTGAGCCACGGACTGATTTTATCATTGCTGAGATAATATCGTAATGCTGCTCACCATCTTTGTCATATCTTACCAAAGCAGTCTGTGCCACTCGGCTGACCAATTCATCATCGATAATCACTGGCGACTGCTTGGTATCAGCAGTCTGAATGGCTAACTCTAATAAGTTTAGCGCCTTTCGTGCATCACCGTGGGCCAGCTGACTAATGGTATCTTTTACTTGTAAGTCGACGGTTAGTTTTTTGAGTATATTGTCTTCTGAGAGGGCTCGTTGCAGCACGGTACTTATCTGCTCAGGCGTTAACGGCTCTAAACGATATACTTGGCAACGTGATAGTAGAGCATTGTTAACGCTAAATGATGGGTTTTCAGTGGTAGCACCAATCAAAGTAATATCACCAGACTCTACCGCGCCCAGAAGTGCATCTTGCTGTGCTTTATTAAAGCGATGAATCTCATCAATGAAGACCACAGGTGACTCAAATGCCAATGAATCTTTACTATCTAAGACTTCGCGTAACTGTTTGACCCCAGTATTTAACGCGGAGAGCGCATGAAAAGGTCTATTCACAGCATCGGCTAACAACATCGCAATGGTTGTTTTGCCAATACCTGCTTCACCGTGCAGGATAATAGATGGCAGATGCCCTTGCTCTACCAAGCGTCGTAACGGTGCGCCAGCCGCCAGCAAGTGCTCTTGACCAATAATATCGGTAAGAGAAGTAGGGCGCATACGCTGAGCAAGTGGGGTATCGGTATGGAAGTTAGGTGGCATAAGACTCTCTATCGAAAAATAAAAAAGCTATCTACTATCTACAATGGTAGTAATGGCAAGGCATCTATAGCTAAACCCAAATAACAGCATACTACGCTAACTCCATCATTTTCATTGATTTTAGATACTCATATACGTTTGGCATGATTTTCGCAGCAATTTTATAATAGCAATGAGTATTAGACATCAGCAATAGAAGTAAGCTAGTTTATAAGGATGGTACTTGTTATAAGTCATACGCGCTAGGTTAGCGCAAAAATATGTTAATGAAAGCTAACTAAGCGTATAGCTTGTGTCCGGAGTACTTTTGTTTTCATCATTCATCTATATTAACGGCTCTACTATTAACAGTTTTACCGTATCGATGGGAAAAGTTGGCCAATTGCGACTGTTAACTATTAACTATTAAACACTAAAAATGGCTTATCAAATATAAGGTATTGCATTAACGATGTCTGAACCGACTCTTAAACGCTTATTCAATCGTTACTTGCGTAGTGATACGGGCAAGCAGCAGTCACGTTATCTGACAGCTGGCGAGATAGCATTGGCGCATTCAGTATTTGGTGACAGCATCAAACTTGATGAAGTGCAGTTAAAGACAGCGTGGTGGGTACTAAAACATTATGCCGTTAGCCCCAATGGCAATATTTACTTTAATTCAGTCGATTGGATTACGGATTTTAGCGAAGCTCCATTGAGTAAACAAAGCTGGCTTATACATGAGCTAACGCACGTATGGCAGATACAGAAAGGCTTAAAGGTTGTACGCGGAGCGATTATCAACCGAAAATATGACTACGTGTTAGAAACAGGCAAATCATTTTTTAAGTATGGTATTGAGCAGCAGGCACGCATGGTTCAAGACTATTTTGTACGTCGTCATCGTGGTCAGAACTGCCAAGAGTGGGAAGCTTGTATTCCATTTTTGACAGAGCAGCCTATTAAGGCAAAAAATACTGATAATCCATCAATCATCTAATTTTTAAAAGTAACAGTAAGCTTAACTATGATAAGCATAACCGAACTATAGAACAATTAAACTATATAGCAATTGAGATACAGGTCAGTCGGATAAATATTGGATAAGTAAGTTGAACGATTTAACAGTCAACTGTGTCGCTAAAAATCAAAGAATAATGAACCGCAATTGTAACTTACCCTTTTATAATTTTGCTTTACCAAAGGATATATACTCTCATGTTTAAATTTTTGTCAGTAAAGCCTAATGTTGATACTCGATATCCATCGACCTTGCTTGTAGCCGCACTGTCAGGAGTATTGTTTTTGACAGGTTGTCAGCAGTCTGAAACATTGCCTGTAGCTGATGACAGTCAAACCAGTGAAAAAACAAGCGTAGAAGACAGTCAGCCTATGCCAAAAAGTGACTCAGCTGCTGCGCGCATAAAACAATTTCAGCCGATATATGTCGCACAGGCGCAGAGTTTACAGAGACGATTGCAAGCGGAATATGAGTCATTGCAAGCGGCAGATGCGTCAGACAGTGAGGAGCTTTTATTACTGAATACTAATAATAATGAAAATACAGATAGTAATAACGAAGTAGCGACCGATGATACCGCTCCCATTGCGAATACTACTGCTACCAGTTCTGCAGAAGTGGCGTCATCGAATAACGATATCGCCCCGATAGACAGCAATTCAAATGTAAATGCAGAGGTAGATGTCAATACTAGCACTGAAGTTGGTGAGCGTGATTTAAAAGTTTTAAAACGCATCAGTCTTGAGCCGCGTAAACCTGTTATGTTGACCGAGGATCAAATCATAGAGCGATATCAGCAAACTATGGACGCTTTATATCAACCGGTGACAACACCGCTGAGCGCAGAGGATTCTGATACATTAATCAATATGGCGACGTTGGTTCCGCAGTTATTTGAGCATGCAGAGATTGCTGGCAGAGTAAGTGCAAAAAGTCCGGCTCTTGCCCGTTTAATTATTCAGCATCAGGTATGGGAGCAAATAGAAGCACAACAAGTGGTTGATATGCAGCAAATGAAACAGAAGCAGCAACAAGAGTTTGAAGCTTTGATGGCTAAGTTTAATGAAACCATCGAAGGATACGATGAGCAGATTGCCAAATATGAGCAAACGTTAAAAGAGTTTCAGTAACTGACTATAATTTTACAAACTCACTTAGTTAGTCATTTCTCATAAAACAATCAATATCAAATAACGAGAATTAAGATAATAAAAAATCCCGCACGATGGCGGGATTTTTTATTGGATAACGATTATTTTTGCTTACTTGCGATCTTCAACTTTTACAAAATCACGGCGCGTTTCACCAGTGTATAACTGACGTGGACGACCGATTTTGAAAGGTGCACTGTGCATTTCTAACCAATGGCTGATCCAACCTGAAGTACGAGCCAATGCAAAGATTACGGTAAACATTGACGTTGGGATACCAATGGCTTTCAAGATGATACCAGAGTAGAAATCAACGTTTGGATATAGGTTACGCTCGATGAAGAACGGATCTTCTAACGCAATTTTTTCTAGTGCCATTGCCAATTCAAGCTTAGGATCGTTGATACCTAGTGCTTCTAGTACTTCATCACAAGTCTCTTTCATTACTTGAGCACGTGGATCGAAGTTTTTGTAAACACGGTGACCAAAGCCCATTAGCTTCACTTCACGGCTCTTCACTTTTTCCATGAACTCAGGCACGTTTTCAACAGTACCGATTTCATCTAGCATCTCAAGAACAGCTTCGTTCGCGCCGCCATGTGATGGACCCCATAGGGCTGCGATACCAGCAGCGATACACGCATAAGGGTTTGCGCCAGTAGAACCAGCTAAACGTACCGTTGACGTAGAAGCGTTTTGCTCATGGTCAGCGTGCAAAGTAAAGATTTTGTCCATTGCGCGAGTGATAACGTCGTTTTTCTCGTAGTCTACATCAGCAGGCGTTGCAAACATCATGTATAAGAAGTTTTCTGCGTAGTTAAAGTCATTACGCGGATACATGAACGGTTCGCCTTGTGAGTATTTATAACTCATCGCAGCAAGCGTAGGCATCTTAGCAATCAGACGAATAGCTGTGATTTCGCGATGTTCTTCATTGCTCACGTCTAGGTCTTCATGATAGAACGCTGATAAGGCACCAACGACACCAACCATAATAGCCATTGGATGCGCGTCACGGCGGAAGCCTTCAAAGAACTTACGCAATTGATCATGAACAGGAGTATGCTCGCGGATTTTTTCAAAAAATTCTGCTTTTTGCTCAGCAGTAGGTAGGTCACCATGTAAAAGTGCATAAGCAACTTCTAGGTATTCAGCGTTGTTCGCTAGCTCGTCGATAGGGTAGCCGCGGTGTAATAACTCGCCTTTGCCACCATCAATATAAGTAATCTTTGATTCAACAGGAGCAGTTACTTTAAAACCAGGGTCATAAGACCAAAATCCTGATTCTTGTAAAGCAGCAATATCGATAACTGGGCGCCCTAAAGTACCTTTAATAATAGGAAGTTCGTATTCTTCACCATTCACGGTTAGTTTGGCATTAGTATCAGCCATAAATTGCTCTCCATTGGTTTGACTTGTTAGAATAAATTACTACAGACGCATACCTTCGCGTCATTGTCGGTTGAACGGTAAAAGTGCATTCAACTCATTTAGTACGCAGGGTATATTAGCAGCAATTCTTGATGATTTGAAAAAACTTTTATGGACCATGTGTCCAATTGGCGCGGTGTAGCGGTAGTTATTCGCTGTAATTTTTGTATCAAAATATGTCTGTCAGGTTATTTTGCTTAAAGTTCATCTGTTTTTGAGCAAGTTTATAGCAGCATTATTGGAGCAATATTTTGGGTTTGTAAATATATTTTAGAGACAAAACTCATAAATAATGACACCAAAAACTGGCAGACTATGCCTAGTAAGCGGATTAAAGTTTGTCATAATAATCACTGTTAAAACCAGTATTATCCTTATCAATTCATTTATTGATTAAATATGTATATATTCTTACTGAATGGATAAATTTGTAATTATTGCTCAGGCATTTTATAATTGTAGGAATTAACTGGCACTAGCTTTGCGCGAATTAATAAATGACCATGTTATAGTGTCGTTCAGAGCGTCTTCTATTCATGCTTATTTACGATTGTCTGGTGTTACGATAGACCAAACCGCATTCTATGGTTTGAATTTTCTTCTTAACCAATCTTTTTTATTTGTTTGGCACAGGATTTCAAGTGCCTAGTATAAGGTCTGCTCTGATATAGAAGACATAGTAACGTTGTCTTACTATTCATACGACCTCTAAAATAGACTGGTTAGTCGATGTTACTCATGTTTATTTTCTTTGTTGTATAATAGATAGGTTGTTTGATAGGCCTGTCGATTCGACAAGCGACATTGAACAGTCTATCAATACTTTTATATACATGATCCTTTCTTCATATTTAGCGCAAACTAAACGAAGTCAGCTAGCTCTTCCTTACTTTATTCGTCTCGTGTGTTGCTCGATGCTCAATTGACACTATTTATGTCAGGCGTTGATAGCAGATACAGGAGTATAACCGCAAAAGGATGCCCGCTGTGAAAAGCAACCGACCTATTGATCTGCCTTTAAGCCAAGTGATTAGCGTTAATCGCTCACCGATCGCGATCGCCTCTATCTTGCATCGTATCTCTGGCATTATTTTATTTTTATTGATTCCTGTCATGTTATGGATATTACAGAACTCATTGGCATCGCCTGAGAGTTTTGCGACCGTATTTGACAATGTACTTGTGCGCTTTTTAGCATGGATATTTGTTGCCGCCATTGCATATCATTTTGTAATGGGTATCAAACATTTATTTGCTGATATGGGCATGAACGAAGAGCTAAAATCTGGCCGCACTGCCTCTATGGTCAGTTTTGTGATTGCAGCGATTTTAGTTGTCGCGTCATTTGTATGGGTGATGTTCTAATGAGAAAAAATGATTCAGGAATCAAAAGTGCTACTGGTCTGACAGGTTCAGGCTCACGTGATTGGATTGTCCAGCGTATTAGTGCTGTTGTTTTAGCCGTTTATAGTGTGGTATTGCTGGGCTTCTTTTTGACCCATGGCGATGTCACTTTTGTTGAATGGTCATCATTTATGACCAGCCTACCAATGCGTCTATTCAGCTTGGTTGCAGTACTTGCATTAGCTGGTCATGCTTGGGTCGGGATGTGGACAGTATTTACTGACTATATTACATCTGGCAAGATGGGTGAAAGTGCGCCAAGACTACGTTTGGTATTACAGACTTTGATGATTATCGCTATTCTAGTATTTCTATTTTGGGGCATCATGATTTTTTGGGGTAACGGTTTCGGTATCGCTGCCGTTTAACCATCTCATAAAAAGCTCTGATATCTATATATAACGACGGATGTATCTAGCTGCTACATTAGTTGGCAAAGTATTTTAGAGTCATCCGTCGATAGCCAAGAATAGTCATAGCATTGGACTAGCATTACTGATCAGCTAATCTGATTATAGTTGAGTAGGCTTAGTTCAGTATAACGATAGATATGCAAATTAAGTGGTTAACGACTATTAAGACTCTTTATTTTATAAGCGTAGAGATGGCCAAATAGTAAGCCTTTATAGCTGTAATAGAGATGTCTCAAAAGTCTTTGATTTACTTTTACGCATTAACAGGCATTAGGAAAACCGTAATGGCAACTAGACAAGACAATACCATTAGTAATATCAAGACCCTAAACTACGATGCAGTTATCGTTGGTGGCGGCGGCTCAGGTATGCGTGCTTCATTGCATTTAGCGGAAGCGGGCATGAAGGTTGCAGTCCTTACCAAAGTATTCCCAACGCGTTCGCACACGGTTGCCGCTCAGGGTGGTATCGGTGCAAGTTTGGGTAATATGAGCAATGACAACTGGCACTTCCACTTCTATGATACCGTTAAAGGATCAGATTGGTTAGGTGACCAAGACGCTATCGAATATATGTGTCGTGAAGCGCCAAAAGTAGTCTATGAGCTTGAGCACATGGGCATGCCGTTTGACCGTAACGAAGACGGTACTATTTATCAGCGTCCGTTCGGTGGTCACACATCCAACTATGGCGAAAAAGCAGTACAACGTGCTTGTGCCGCTGCTGACCGTACAGGTCACGCATTACTACATACGCTATATCAGAAAAACCTAGAGCAGGGTACTGAGTTCTTTATCGAGTGGATCGCCCTTGACTTGATCAAAGACGAAGCTGGTAACATCAACGGTGTCGTCGCGCTTGAGCAAGAAACGGGTACGATTGCAGTATTCCAATCACCAATTACTGTCCTAGCGACAGGTGGTGCTGGTCGTATTTTCGCAGCTTCTACCAATGCTTATATCAATACCGGTGACGGTATTGGCATGGCAGTCCGTGCTGGTATTCCATTGCAAGACATGGAGTTCTGGCAGTTCCACCCAACTGGTGTTCATGGTGCAGGTGTACTATTGACTGAAGGTTGCCGCGGTGAAGGTGCTATCTTGCGTAACAAAGATGGCGAAGCGTTCATGGAGCGTTATGCACCAACTGTGAAAGACTTGGCACCACGTGATCTTGTATCGCGCTCAATGGACCAAGAAATCAAAGAAGGTCGTGGTTGTGGTCCTAATGCTGACCATATCGTAATGGATATGACGCATCTAGGTGTTGAAACCATCATGAAACGTCTACCATCAGTATTTGAGATCGGTAAAAACTTCGCTAACGTTGACATCACTAAAGAGCCAATTCCAGTAATCCCAACCATTCACTACATGATGGGCGGTATTCCAACCACTATTCATGGTCAAGTGATTGTACCGGATCTAGATGCAGGTACTGATGAAGACGGCTTATATGCTAAAGGCAACGTCGTTAAAGGTCTTTATGCAATCGGTGAGTGTGCTTGTGTAAGTGTACATGGTGCTAACCGTCTAGGTACGAACTCTCTACTAGATCTATTGGTATTTGGCCGTGCAGCTGGTAAGCATATTGTTGATGAGTTCCATCATGCTGATCATAACTATAAACCACTTGATCCACGCGTACTTGATTTTACAGTGAAGCGTTTAGACAAACTGCAACAGTCTACTGAAGGCTACAATGCTCAAGACGTGGCTGATGAGATTCGTGCTACGATGCAAAAACACGCTAGTGTATTCCGTACGCAAGCGATGATGGACGAAGGCGTTGAGAAGATTTTAGCGCTAGGTGAAAAAATCGACAAGATCCATCTTGGCGATAAATCACAAGTGTTCAACACAGCGCGTATTGAAGCATTCGAAGTTGCTAACTTGTATGAAGTAGCGAAAGCGACAATGATATCTGCAGCGAAGCGTCATGAAAGCCGCGGCGCACACAGTGTATCTGACTATGATCGTCCAGAAGATGATGATTACGCACCTAACGGCCGTAATGACCACGATTGGATGAAGCATACTTTATGGTACTCTGAAGGCAATCGCATCATTTATAAGCCAGTACGTAAAGTGCCATTAACTGTTGATTATATCGAACCAAAAGTCCGCGTCTACTAATCCTAGACTGCATGCTTTAAATATAGTTGATAGATAACAGCAGTGTTAACGTTTTATCCCTTATTAATTTATTAAAAAGGTGACCGCCAGCTACATGCTCATGCCAGCGTTACTACGCTATTAATTAGTATTCGATATCGGTTATCAGTACTGATTAATAGCTAACGCAAATATGTTGCAATCTTTGTATGCCCGCCATCACCTACGTGTGGAGTTTAGCATTATGAGCCGAGGTACTCGCACCATCGAAATCTATCGCTACGATCCTGATCTGGACGCAGCGCCACGCATGCAAACTTATACGATTGAGCTACTTGATTCAGATCGTATGTTGCTTGACGTATTATTACGCCTAAAGAAAGAAGACGAAACGCTTACTTTCCGTCGCTCTTGCCGTGAAGGTATTTGTGGCTCTGACGGCATGAACATTAATGGTAAGAACGGTTTAGCATGTCTAATCAACATGAACACGCTACCAGAAAAAGTAACGGTTCGTCCGCTACCTGGTTTGCCAGTGGTTCGTGACTTGGTTGTTGATATGAACCAGTTCTATGAGCAGTATGAAAAAGTGCATCCGTACTTAATCAATGATCAGCCAGCACCGCCAACAGAGCGTTTACAGTCGCCTGAACAGCGTGAAAAACTGAACGGTCTATACGAATGTATCCTATGTGCTTGCTGTTCAACCAGTTGCCCATCTTTCTGGTGGAACCCTGATAAGTTCCTAGGTCCATCAGCGTTACTGCATGCTTATCGCTTCGTTGCTGATAGCCGTGACGGTGATACTCAAGCACGTTTAGCTCGCTTAGACGATCCGTTTAGCTTGTTCCGTTGCCGCGGTATCATGAACTGTGTATCAGTTTGTCCAAAAGGATTGAATCCAACCAAAGCGATCGGTCATCTACGTAATATGTTGATTGATCAAGCTGGTTAAGCATAAGTAATTGATATTTATAGTTACTATACGAAAAACACCACCTATTCATTAGGTGGTGTTTTTGTTAGTTAAAAAGCTGATATATAGGTTTACTACTTTTATAGCTAACTTGTCATTTAAAAATATGATGAATTTAGGCTATTGAAAAATAAGTATTAAATGATTTAAGAGTAAAACTGTATGGTCAATACGTTGGTCGTATGTAAGAAGAAATAATATATAGACAATCACCCTATATAATCGAATATAGACATAGTCGAATTTTGGTATAATTGTATTTGGCATTCAATGAGATGATCAAAGCGTCTTTTTTAGCGCTTAGTATGTGTCGTTTGAACACATTATGACATTATCGGGCTAAAATACTATGCGCACAATGATTATGCGTTTATAATTGATGATAGATATTCATTACATAAATACCTAGTATTGAACAAACAAACTATGTCGCAAAAAATGGGCATGATAATCTATACAGCAATGTATGTCTGTCTGAAAAGGCAAGATTTATCAGCAAATCTAGAGTAATTCAGCATCAATAACCAGTTTATAGGTTAGCTGAAAATATAATTATCTATTAATAGCTTATCATTAATGGATTGGTTATGACTCAAAGAAGTATATATAAATTAATGTTGTGAAACGAGCTAGATAAGAAAACTGAGCGTTCACAAATAGTTTTATTTTTAGACGGGTATTGCAATAAGACTTGTTACCACTATTTAGCATCACTTGCTCTTGTAGACAATGACAGCAATATTCTATGGTGATGGCAATACTTAGGGATAAAAGTGTTTTATCGAATAGTATTTAACAGGATATGACACATTGTCTAACTACCTGAGCATACAACGACTGACACAATAATAAGCACGATTCCATTCATTTATCTATCAAATAGACGATTATTATGAATAGTATAACCAAAGAAAAATCTGGCCAAGTACATACCGAACTGGCTGCCGATAACGCCAACTATATAGAAGCTCTCTACGAGCAATACCTAACAGACCCTAATAGCGTTGATACTGACTGGCAAACGTACTTTGAACAGTATAAGTCGCAGAACGATGCTCAGCATAACGCTATCAAAGATCAGTTCTTACTACTTGCTCGTAATCAAACGGCAAATAAGAGTAGCAGTACTGATACCGACTCTAGCAGCTCTGCTAACTGTGATCCTAAGCAGATGGGCGTACAGCAATTAATCTCAGCATATCGTCGTCGCGGTCATCGCCGTGCCAAGCTTGATCCTTTAAATTTGCATCCACGTGCAGAAGTAGAAGATTTGACGCTTGCTTATCATAATTTGTCAGAAGCTGATCTCGATACCGTATTCCCAACCAATGATTTAGTTATTGGTAAAGATGAAGCGACATTGCGCGAAATCATTGAAATCATGGAACGTGTTTACTGTGGCCATATCGGTGTCGAGTACATGCATGTTACCACCAGTACCGAAAAACGCTGGATGGAAGAATACCTAGAGACCAATCTAGGCTATATCAAATTCGATAAAGAAAAACGTTTATCTATTCTTGAGCGCTTAACGGCTGCTGAAGGTCTAGAAAAATACCTTGCTCGTAAATATACGGGTGTTAAGCGTTTTGGTTTGGAAGGTGGTGAGAGCTTCATTCCTGCTATCAATGAAATCATTCAACGTGCTGGCGGATATGGCACAAAAGAAATGGTCATTGGTATGGCTCACCGTGGCCGTCTAAACCTACTAGTCAACATCTTAGGTAAAAACCCTGCAGACTTGTTTGATGAGTTTGATGGTAAAGTACAGCCAGAAAAAGGCTCAGGTGACGTTAAATACCACAATGGTTTTTCATCTAACGTGATGACACCAGGTGGCGAAGCGCATTTGGCTTTAGCATTTAACCCATCGCATCTTGAAATTGTCGCGCCAGTACTACAAGGTTCAGTACGTGCCCGTCAAGTACGTCGTAACGATCAGCCATTACTAGACAATACTGGTGGTAATTCAGTATTACCTATCGTGATTCATGGTGATGCTGCTTTCGCTGGTCAAGGTGTGGTTCAAGAAACCTTCCAGATGTCACAGACCCGTGCTTATACCACTGGCGGTACTGTGCATATCGTGATCAATAACCAAGTTGGCTTTACTACTAGTCGTCAAGAAGATGTTCGTTCAACTGAATATTGTACTGATGTCGCTAAAATGGTTCATGCTCCTATCCTACATGTAAACGGTGATGATCCTGAAGCAGTCGTATTTGCCGCTCAGTTAGCATTAGATTATCGTCATAAGTTTGATAAAGACATCATCATTGATTTGTTCTGCTATCGCCGTAATGGCCATAACGAGGCAGATGAGCCATCTGCAACTCAGCCATTGATGTACGCTGTTATTAAGAAGCTTCCGACTACTCGTACTCTTTATGCGCAAAAGCTTATTGCAGAAGGTATCTTGAATGCCGAAGAAGAGAAACAGTACGAAGATGACTATCGTGAGTCATTAGACCGTGGTGATTATGTTGTTAGCTCACTGGTTCAAGAGCCTAACGAACAGTTATTTGTAGATTGGAAACCTTATCTAGGTCATGACTTGGTTGATGACTGGGATACCAGTGTTGATATCGAAAAGCTTAAAGGCTATGGACGCCGTATGGCTGAAATGCCAGAAGGTTATAAGCTACAACGTCAAGTGCAAAAAGTCGTTGAGCAGCGTTTAGCGATGCAAACGGGCGAAGAGCCTCTTAACTGGGGTGCAGCTGAGACATTAGCTTATGCATCATTGGTCGATAACGACGGCGTATTAGTACGTATTACTGGTGAAGATGTAGGCCGTGGTACTTTCTCACATCGTCACAGCGAAATATACAATGTCAATGATGGCAGCATGTATGTGCCGTTGTCTCATTTGAGCGAAAATCAAGCGCGCTTTGCTACTTACAACTCATTGTTATCAGAAGAAGCGGTACTAGCCTTTGAGTATGGTTACGCGACCACTGTACCGAACGCATTGATCGTTTGGGAAGCACAGTTTGGTGATTTCGTTAACGGTGCTCAGGTTGTGATTGACCAGTTCATCTCAAGTGGCGAGACCAAATGGCAGCGTGTTTGTGGTTTAACGATGTTATTACCACATGGCTTTGAAGGTCAAGGTCCTGAGCATTCATCTGCGCGTCTAGAGCGTTTCTTACAGTTATGTGCTGAAGACAATATGCAGGTCATTACCCCAACAACTCCTGCGCAAATTTATCATGCTTTACGTCGTCAGGCAGTACGTCCTATTCGTAAGCCATTGATTGTCATGTCACCAAAGAGCTTATTACGTCATAAGCTAGCGACTTCTAATCTAGAAGAGCTTGCTAACGGTAAGTTTGAGACGGTATTGCCAGAGATGGACGATCACAACGCAGATAAAGTGACCCGTATGGTTCTGTGTGGTGGTAAGGTTTATTATGATTTGTTAGAGCAGCGCCGTGCATTAGGTCTTGATCATGTGGCTATCGTTCGTATTGAGCAATTGTATCCATTGCCAGAGACTCGCTTAATCGCTGAAATCGAAAAATACAGCAACCTAACTGAAATCGTATGGACGCAAGAAGAGCCATTGAACCAAGGCGCTTGGTACTATTTAGCACCGCATATGTTCCGTATTGTCGTACCGCATCCAACCAAAGCAAAAGTCATGGAGCCAGTAGCGCGTCCTCCTAGCGCAGCCCCTGCAACAGGATCACCGAAACTGCATGCTCAACAACAGCAAGCACTCATTGCTGGTGGCCTTGGCATAAGTGTTGATGAATTAGCTTAGTAATACCTTGTCTAATCAAAGATTATAGAAGATAAATGAATCAGGCGATGACAGTCAGTGTTTTTTAATAAAATATAAGTAAAGTTATTAGAAGATTACTGACTGCCTATCACGACTTAATAATAAGTATGAATATCCAAATCTAAGGAGTATATCGATGGCTGACATCAAAGCCCCCGTTTTTCCAGAATCGGTTGCCGATGGCACAATCGTTGAGTGGCACGTCACTGAAGGTCAACAAGTTAATCGTGATGACCTATTGGCTGAAATTGAAACTGATAAAGTTGTGTTAGAAGTTGTAGCACCTGATGATGGTATATTGACCAAAATCGTAAAGCAAGTTGACGATACTGTATTGTCTGATGAGCTTATCGCTCAGTTTGAAGCCGGTGCAAGTGCTGGTGCTAGCGCAGAAGAAGCGCCAGCAGTAGATCCAGACCAACCAGCTGCGCCAGTTCAAGCTAAACAAGCTGCTGATGGTGGCGAGCCTGTTCAAGCAACAGATAAGAAAGGCGAAGCTGATCATAAAGATCAAAGCCCAGCAGTTCGTAAAGCAGCAAAAGAGTCAGGCGTAGATCCTAAAGAAGTTGAAGGTAGTGGCCGCGGTGGTCGTGTAACCAAAACTGATATGGCAAACCCGACATTGAAATCAGACAGCAGCATCAAGTCTGATAGCGGCCGTCCTGTTGCTGAATCAATGGGTGAGCGTACTGAAAAACGTGTTCCAATGACTCGTCTTCGTAAGCGTGTCGCTGAGCGTCTACTGTCAGCATCACAAGATACAGCGATGTTGACGACGTTTAACGAAGTGAACATGAAGCCATTGATGGACATGCGAGCTAAGTACAAAGAGAAGTTTGAAAAGCGTCATGGCGTACGTTTAGGCTTTATGTCGTTATTCGTAAAAGCAGCGACAGAAGCGCTAAAACGCTTCCCAGCAGTAAACGCTTCACTAGATGGTGATGACATTGTTTATCATGGTTTTTATGATATCGGTGTAGCGGTATCTTCAGATCGTGGCTTGGTTGTTCCAGTATTACGTGATACTGATCGCATGAGCATGGCTGACGTTGAAAGCAAAATCCGTGAGTTTGGCGGTAAAGCACAACAAGGTAAGCTTGGTCTAGAAGACATGACTGGCGGTACGTTCACTATCTCTAACGGTGGTGTATTTGGTTCATTGATGTCAACACCTATCTTGAACCCACCACAAACTGCTATCCTAGGTATGCATGCGATCAATGATCGCCCAATGGCAGTCGATGGCAAAGTTGAAATCTTACCAATGATGTACCTAGCACTATCTTATGACCATCGTATGATTGATGGTAAAGAAGCAGTACAGTTCTTGGTAACTATCAAAGAGTTGGTCGAAGACCCTGCAATGCTACTACTAGACCTGTAAGCTTTTAAGCTTGTATTGGCAACCGCTGATACAAGCTTTTTAACTTTGGTATAGATAATGATTTTTATTAATCAGCGATCACTTGATGCGCTGATAACTGTATTTAAATGAATTTAATAATGGTGATTTGCTATTGATAAGTGAGTCTATCTTACTGACGTAGTGTATTAACTATTCAGTGTAGATCACGCTGATCTATCAGCGAGATAACAACCAGTTTAAATGACACATACAATTAAAAATAGGAACGTACTATGAAAGACAATTATGATTTAGTCGTCATCGGCGGCGGTCCTGGTGGTTACGAAGCAGCTATTCGTGCAGGCCAGCTCGGTATGAGTGTTGCTTGTATCGAAAAGCGCGTTTATAAAGGTGAGCCAGCACTTGGCGGTACTTGCTTAAACGTTGGTTGTATCCCATCAAAAGCCCTACTTGACAGCTCACATCGTTACGAAGCTACTAAGCATGACCTTGACGAGCACGGTATCAGTACTGGTGACGTTGCTATCAATATCGAAAAAATGATAGAGCGTAAAGAAGGTATTGTTAAGCAGTTGACTGGTGGTGTTGCCGCGTTGCTGAAAGGCAATGGTGTTGACTGGTTACAAGGCTGGGGTACTTTAGTTGACGGTAAAGGTGCTGACAAAAAAGTTAAATTTACTGCTCTAGAAGACGAAAGCGAAACGACGATTACTGCTAAGAATGTCATTCTTGCGGCCGGTTCTGTGCCTATCGAGATTCCTGTTGCCAAAACTGACGGTGACCGTATCGTTGATTCAACTGGCGCACTTGATTTTACCGAAGTACCTAAGCGTCTAGGCGTTATTGGTGCTGGTGTTATCGGTCTTGAGCTTGGTTCAGTATGGCGTCGTCTAGGTGCAGAAGTAGTCGTATATGAAGCACTCCCTAGTTTCTTAGCTGCTGCTGACAAAGATATCTCAAAAGAAGCTGGCAAAATGCTGAAGAAGCAAGGTCTTGATATCCGTGTCGATACCAAAGTAACCAATGCTGAAGTACAAGGTGACCAAGTTGTCGTCACTAGCGAAAGCAAAGGCGAGTCGAGCGAGGAGAGCTTTGATAAGCTAATCGTTTGTGTTGGTCGTCGCGCTTATTCTGAAAAGCTACTTGGCGATGACAGCGGTATCACATTGACTGAACGTGGCCTTATCGATGTCAATGACCAATGCAAAACCAATCTTGATGGCGTTTATGCTATCGGTGATTTGGTCCGTGGTCCTATGCTTGCGCATAAAGCTATGGAAGAGGGCATGATGGCTGTTGAGCGTATTCATGGTGAAAAACCTCAAGTTAACTATGACACTATCATCAATGTCATTTATACTCACCCAGAAATAGCATGGGTAGGTTTGACTGAGCAAGAAGCTGAAGAAGCTGGCTATGAAGTTAAAACAGGTTCTTTCAACTTAGCTGCTAACGGTCGTGCATTAGCACAAAGTGAAGCGCAAGGTTCTGTGAAAGTAGTCGCTGATGCCAAAACAGATCGTCTATTAGGTATGCATGCTATCGCTGCTGGTGCTGGTGATATCGTCCATCAAGGTATGATCGCGATGGAGTTCGTCTCTAGCATCGAAGATTTGCAGTTGATGACATTTGCTCATCCAACTATTTCAGAAGCAGTACATGAAGCTGCTCTATCTGCAGATGGCCGTGCTATTCACGCTATCCAGCGCAAAAAGCGTAAGAAATAAGTAATTGCTCGTTTAGTTATTATCGATTTACAACCTGATTGGGGTATCGCTATTTTGGTGATGCCACAATCATGAGTGCGTCAGACGTATGATCAATATGTATATGTGCGCACTTGATTTCACTTTTTATTAATTGTAAAAAATAAAGGATACAATCAATGAATTTACATGAGTATCAAGCAAAAGAGCTATTAAAAAGCTACGGTTTGCCAATTCAAGAAGGCATCATCGCTCATAACGGCGAAGAAGCTGCTGCAGCCTTTGATAAAACCCCAACTGACATTGCGGTAATTAAAGCGCAAGTACATGCTGGTGGTCGCGGTAAAGCTGGTGGTGTAAAGCTGGTTAAAACTCGTGAAGAAGCTAAACAAGTTGCTGAAGAGCTGATCGGTACTAACCTAGTAACGTTCCAAACTGATGCTGATGGTCAGCCAGTAAACTTCGTATTGGTTGCAGAAGATATGTATCCAGTACAAACTGAGCTATATCTTGGTGCAGTCGTTGATCGTGCAACTCGTCGTGTAACGTTCATGGCATCTACCGAAGGTGGTGTAGATATCGAAGAAGTAGCACACAGCACTCCAGAAAAAATCTTCAAAGTAAATGTTGATCCTTTAGTTGGTTTAATGCCTTTCCAAGCGCGCGACGTTGCGTTCAAACTTGGTCTAGAAGGCAAACAAATTAACCAGTTCGTTAAATTGATGACTGGCGCTTATAAAGCATTCGTTGAAAACGACTTTGCTCTAATGGAAATCAACCCATTAGCGGTTCGTGAAAATGGCGAAATCGTTTGTGTTGATGGCAAAATTGGTATCGACTCAAACGCACTATATCGTTTGCCAAAAATCGCAGCGCTACAAGACAAGACTCAAGAAAATGAGCGTGAGCTTAAAGCCGCTGAATTTGACCTAAACTATGTTGCTCTAGAAGGTAACATCGGCTGTATGGTTAACGGTGCTGGTCTTGCGATGGCAACCATGGACATCATCAAATTGTATGGCGGCAAGCCTGCTAACTTCTTGGACGTTGGCGGCGGCGCAACTAAAGATCGCGTTGTTGAAGCGTTCAAAATTATCCTAGAAGACAGCAGTGTTGAAGGCGTTCTAATCAACATCTTCGGCGGTATCGTACGTTGTGACATGATTGCAGAAGCTATTATCGCTGCTATCAAAGAAGTTGATGTACAAGTACCAGTTGTTGTTCGTTTAGAAGGTAACAATGCTGAGCTAGGCGCACAAATCTTAGAAGAGTCTGGTCTGAAATTGATTTCAGCTCAAGGTTTATCTGACGCGGCTCAAAAAATTGTCGATGCTGTTAAAGCGTAAGTCTTTAAATATAGGTGTTTAGAGATAAATGCTTAAGCATAGTAGTCAAATCGTAGTAGTGGTTTTATAGCAAAGATTGGTTATCAAAATTTGATAATGATGGTTACAAAGACCACTGTTACAAGACAACCGAATACAAGGAAAATATAATGAGTGTATTAATCGATAAAGATACCAAAGTATTGGTACAAGGTTTTACTGGTAAAAATGGTACGTTCCATTCTGAACAAGCTATCGAATATGGTACAAAAGTAGTTGGTGGTGTGACTCCAGGTAAAGGCGGTCAAACGCACCTAGGCCTACCAGTATTCAACACCATGGCGGAAGCAATGGAAGCGACTCAAGCTGACGCTTCTGTTATCTACGTACCAGCACCGTTTGTACTAGATTCTATCGTTGAAGCAATCGATGCTGGCGTTAAGTTAATCGTTGTGATCACTGAAGGCGTACCGACTATCGATATGCTAAAAGCAAAACGCTATCTTGAAGAAGCTGGTGACGTACGTTTGGTTGGTCCTAACTGCCCAGGCGTTATCACTCCAGGTCAGTGCAAAATCGGTATCATGCCAGGCCATATCCATCAGCCAGGTAAAGTAGGTATCATCTCACGCTCTGGTACATTGACTTATGAAGCTGTAGCTCAAACTACTAAGCTTGGTTTTGGTCAGTCAACTTGTATCGGTATCGGTGGTGATCCTATCCCTGGTATGAACCAGATTGACGCACTGAAGCTATTTGAAGCTGATCCACAAACTGAAGCTATCATCCTAATCGGTGAGATTGGTGGTACTGCTGAAGAAGAAGCTGCTGCTTACATCAAAGACCATGTAACTAAGCCAGTTGTTGGTTATATCGCTGGTGTTACTGCTCCAGAAGGCAAGCGTATGGGCCATGCTGGCGCTATCATCTCTGGTGGTCAAGGTACTGCTGAAGAGAAATTCAAAGCGTTTGAAGATGCTGGTATCGCGTATACACGTGACCCATCTAAACTTGGCGATAAGCTAAAAGAAGTTACTGGCTGGTAAGATAGGCATTAGGTTTATTAACTACTAAAACTCTATTGAATTATTAAGAAGGCACCCCTACAATGGGGTGTCTTTTTTATGCTTGAAAATTTTATGAAAAATAAGATACTAGTCACGGGAGGAGCAGGCTATATTGGTACGCATACCTGTATAGCATTGCATGAAGCAGGCTATGATTTTGTTGTGTACGATAACTTATTCAATAGTAGCCGTGAGGCGATTAACCGTGTCTCTACGCTTATTGGACAGACAATTGAGTTTATCGAAGGTGATATACGAGATGCTGAATCACTCAAACAAGTATTTGCCGCGCATCATTTTTTTGGCGTAATTCATTTCGCTGGTTTAAAAGCCGTTGGTGAGTCTGTTGCCAAACCACTCATGTATTATAATAATAATGTCAGTGGAACCATCACTTTATTAGAAATGATGTCAGAGTATGATGTCAAAAATTTCGTTTTCTCATCCTCTGCTACTGTTTATGGTGATCCTGAAAGCCTACCTATCAATGAAGAATCACCACGCTCCTGCACCAATCCTTATGGACAAAGTAAGCTAACAGTTGAACATATCTTGGAAGACCTAGCTGTGTCTGATGACAGATGGAACCTGATTGCTCTTAGATATTTTAATCCAGTAGGTGCGCATTCATCTGGGCAGATTGGCGAAGACCCAAATGATATTCCTAACAACTTGATGCCTTATATCTCTCAAGTGGCCGTCGGCAAACTTGATAAGCTCAGTATCTTTGGCAATGACTATCCTACTGTCGATGGAACAGGTGTCCGTGACTTTATTCATGTCACTGATTTGGCGAAAGGTCATGTGACTGCACTAAATTATCTAAATAAACAAACCAGATCAAACGGAAGTGGTACGGCAAAAAAGAACTCAGTAGGTTTTTTACCTATCAACTTAGGCACTGGCAAAGGTACGTCTGTATTAGAGTTGGTATCTGCATTTTCTGAGGTATCTGGACAAGCTATTCCTTATCAGTTTACAGATCGTCGAGCGGGTGATATTGCGAGTTGTTATGCCAGTGCCGATAAGGCGAAAATGCTGTTAGGGTGGCAAGCCGAATTATCGATTGCTGATATGTGTCGAGATACATGGCACTGGCAGAGCATGAATCCAAATGGTTACACTAAAGTGATATAATTCACTAACAAAAACAGACAAAAGTTAATAAGAGAACCTTATGATAAAAGTACTAAGTATATTTGGGACGCGTCCTGAAGCAATTAAAATGGCCCCTGTTGTCAAAGCATTAGATAGTAATCCAAATATTGAGTCCTTAGTTTGCGTAACGGCTCAACATCGTGAAATGCTTGATCAAGTATTGTCATTATTTGAAATCATTCCAGACTATGATTTGGATATTATGAAGTCAGGACAAAGCTTAACTCAAGCTAGTTCCAGAATGTTGCTTGCCCTTGAACCAGTATTAAAGGAATGCCAGCCTGACTTAGTACTTGTTCATGGTGATACTTCAACAACATTATGCGGAGCACAGGCCGCTTTTTATCAGCAAATCCCTATCGGACATGTTGAGTCGGGTCTACGTACTTATGATATTTACTCTCCTTGGCCGGAAGAAGCTAATAGACAGCTTACAAGTATAATTACTAAGTTACATTTTGCCCCAACTAAAACCGCTGCACAGCATTTATATGATGAACACAATAACCCTGATTATATATATACCACTGGTAATACAGTAGTCGATGCTTTGTTAGAAGTTAAGGACAAGCTTGAAAATAATGAAGCTTTACGCAATGAATTAAAACTTAAGTTTTCTGAATTGGATTTTACTAAACGTCGCGTTCTGATTACTGGTCATCGTCGTGAGAACTTTGGTGATGGGTTTGAGTCGATTTGCCAAGCGATACAAGAGTTAGCGCAAAAGTACCCAGATTATGAATTTGTTTACCCTGTGCATTTAAACCCTAACGTTAAAGAGCCCGTAAATAGGTTATTAAAAAACCTTGGCAACGTCAAATTGATCGAACCTCAAGACTATCTACCTTTTGTATACTTGATGAGTACTAGCCATATAATTTTAACCGACTCAGGTGGCATCCAAGAAGAAGCACCTTCTCTTGGTATTCCAGTATTAGTAATGCGTTCAACTACTGAAAGGCAGGAAGCTGTAGAGGCAGGAACGGTGAAACTAGTAGGGACGCATGCACCTACTATTGTAGCTGAAGTGAGCAGTTTGATTGAAAACGAGGCTATTTATCTCAAAATGAGTCAAGCACATAATCCTTATGGTGATGGACAAGCATCACAACGCATCACAGAAACTATTGTTAATTTTTTCAGTCAAGAAAAAATTTCGAAATAAATAATTACATATAAGTTAAGTGAGTTAATAATGAAAAATATTTGTGTTTTTGGTCTAGGTTATATTGGTTTACCAACAGCAGCAATGTTCGCTCATCATGGAGCAAATGTAATAGGGGTTGATGTTAACCAGCATGCAGTCGATACGATAAACCAAGGCAAAATACATATCGTAGAGCCAGGTTTAGAAGCCATCGTCAAGCAAGCCGTGGATAAAGGCAATCTTAAGGCTAGCCTCACTCCTGTACATTCAGATGCTTACCTTATTGCAGTTCCTACACCTTTCAAAGGTCAAGATCATGAGCCTGATCTTTCTTACATTCAAGCTGTTAGCAAAGCACTAGCCCCACTACTACAAAAGGGTGATGTAGTAATATTAGAGTCCACATCCCCAGTAGGTGCTACTGAAAAAATGGTTGAATGGCTCGCTGAAGAACGTGTAGATTTAAGCTTTCCTAAATATCATGAGCCTGATAACGAAGCGGATATCTTTGTAGCTTATTGTCCTGAGCGTGTATTACCAGGCAAAGTAGTTGAAGAGCTAATTTCGAATGATCGCATTATTGGTGGTATGACTAAAGAATCGACTAGAAAAGCTCAAGAAGTTTATCGCATTTTTGTAGAGGGTGACTTACTAGCAACTAACTCTCGTACCGCTGAAATGGCAAAACTGACTGAAAATGCCTCTCGCGATGTGAGTATTGCCTTTGCCAATGAGTTGTCTATCATCTCGGATAAGCTCGATATCAATGTCTGGGAGCTGATTGAGCTGGCCAATCATCATCCACGGGTCAATATCTTGCAGCCTGGCGCTGGGGTAGGCGGTCACTGTATTGCTGTTGACCCATGGTTTATTGTTAATCAGAATCCTGAAGAAGCACGCATTACACGTATGGCGCGTGAGATTAATGATGGTAAGCCAAAGTGGGTAATCGCCAAGATTAATGAGCAAATAGAAGCACTTAAGCAACACGGCATAGATAGACCTACTGTAGCACTACTAGGTTTGGCCTTTAAACCTAATATCGATGATTTACGTGAAAGCCCAGCGGTTAATATTGCAAGAGACATGTTAGATGCTGATTTAGCTGAGCTATTACTCGTTGAGCCAAATATTAATGAGCTGCCTAAGAGTTTAATAGCAGGGAATTTAGTTGATTTAGATTCGGCGTTAGAACAAGCAGATATTTTGGCTGTATTAGTTGGGCATAGTCAGTTTAAAGAAGTTAGTTTGCCTGAAGATAAACTAGTTGATGCAGTAGGAATAATAAATTAATCAGTAATGATGATTTTAGTAAAACTGGCACACAACCTTTAGTATTTAGAAATAGGCAAAGTCATGAAAGATAAGATTGATCGTATTATCGATGAAAAACTTTTTTTCTTAAAGCAAGATGAGTTGAATAATATCAAACTTGAAATTAATAGAATAATTAAATCTGAGAGCTCAAAAAATTTAGATGAGCTAATGGCCTTAAAAATCAAGGTTGAAGCTTTGAGAGAGCAGTTGAATGCACAACAAAGTAAATCTGATGTTTTAAGTAATCAAAATGCAGCGTTGGTTGATTCTTTGAATCATCAAAAGAAAATCAATAATAATTTAAATGCAAAAATAGATTTTTTAAGTAATGAGTTAAAAGATAAGTTTAGCAGTAAAGAGTCACAGACTATTGCCTATCAGTTAGGTGAGTCGATCATCGATACTATCAAGAATCCTAAGAGTGGTATTAGAAACATTCCTAAGTCTTCCACATACTTAGTCAAAGAGAGTATTAGAAGAAGATCTAAGAAAAAGAATGCTCATAAGCTTGAGAAAGTTTTAGGTATACTCTTTGATGAGTCTAATACTAATAATAAAACGGAAGTGAAAGCTGAGAGATTACTGAATAACAAGTTCCAACAAACTGAAGTTAATAATAATTCTGTACAAGCTGGAGCTGACAAGAGTGTGGAAGTTCTTAGAGATTATATTGATATCAATAAGGACTTTAAAAGAATAAGTTATGAGTATGGCAAATCTCATTGGCCTAAAAAAGTTAAAGATACTAGATTTATATCTGTTTTGGATGAGATATCAGAAAACTCATGGTCTGAAGAATTTAAGCTATTTCGACTGGTAAAGAAAAATTTTATTGACCAAATTGAAGCTTCTACAGCAAATGGATTATTTATTGAGAGCTGCTGGAAAGGAAATCAAGGAGAGTGGGAGTATGCATTTACGTCGCCAGGGTTAAAGCATCAAAATGCTCAAAGTCTTTTAAAAGCTCTAGATGTAGCAAAAAATAAAGGTCTGCCAATATTATTTTGGAATAAAGAAGATCCGATGCATTATGAAAAGTTTTTACCTATAGCTGAAAAGTGTGACATTATTTTCACTACGGATGCTAATAAGGTAAATGACTATAAAGAAGATCTTAAAAACAATAATGTCTATTCTCTACCGTTTGCTGCTAACCCATACATTTGCAATCCTTTAAATCGCTCTCGATATGAAGAAGAAAGTATCTGTTTTGCAGGTTCTTATTATTCAGTCGGTCATGATGATAGAAAAGAGCAAATGGATAGAGTACTTCCTGCTCTACTAAAATTAGATGGAGTGATTTATGATCGAATGTCGCAATTAAATAATGAAAGATATTTCTTTCCATCTATTTATAAATCTATAATTAGAGATAGTGTTAATTTCAAAGATATGACTGGTCTGTATAAGCATTTCAAAATATTCTTAAATGTTAATACAATTACAGACTCACCTACTATGATGTCAAGAAGGGTGTATGAACTTTTGGCATGTGGAACTCCCGTCATATCAACACCATCAAAAGCTATTGAGGAACAGTTTCCTAATATTGTACAAATTGCGACAAATGCTCAAGAAGCGGAGAGAATTGCTAGAAACCTTTTAGATAACCCTTGGGAGTACGCACGCTTAGCGCATAAAGGGTATCGAAAAGTTATGATAAAGCATACGTATGAAAATAGAAAAGAGATAGTTTTAGAAGCTTTAAATATTGAGTATAAAGCTTCTAACCCCTTAATTTCGATAATTCTACCTACAATGCGACCGTATTTTATAGATAGAATTGTCAGTAATATAGGAAATCAAACATATTCTAATATTGAATGTGTAATAATTACTCAAGGCTATAGTAAAAACGAAGTAGATGAACTTAAGTTAAAGCTTGATAATTATGAAAACATAACTTGCAAAGTAATAGAAAATAATAGTGCTCAAAATCTTGGCGCACGATTAAATCAAGCTCTACAACAAGCTAATGGTGAGTTCATAGCCAAGTTTGACGATGATGATTTATATTTCCCTAATTATTTAACAGATATGATGTTACCATTTAAGTTTGGTGATTGGAGCGTAGTAGGTAAAAAGGAAGGATTCTTTTATCTAGAGTCGGAAGATAAGTTAATTGTTAAATATCCTAATCAAAGACATATTGATACTGATTTTGTGATGGGAGCAACTTTGGTGATGAGAAAGTCAGATCTGTTTGAGGTTGGTGGTTTTCTTGAAGCCTCTAAGGGAGAAGATTCAGACTTACTTAGACGTATGAAAGCAGCTGGTAAAAAGGTCTATGCAGCTGATCCATTTAACTTCGTTGTATGGCGTTCTAAGGATGGTAGTAGTCATAGTTGGGACATCAATGCAGACTTTTATAAGAGCAACTGTGACTTTGTTGGAAAGGGAATGTCAGCTGATATAGTGATTGTTTAAGTGGAGTATTATTAGCCTTTTGACTTAATGCTTTCATGTTTCAGTCTAATTATTAATAAATTTGTGAATTGATTATGGGTTATATTACATTTTCGTACGACGATGGCTTAATAGATAACTACGATATCGCATTGCCATTACATGATAAATATAAAATACCAGCAAGTTTAGCTATTATAGCTAATAGGGTAAACTCTCCAAAGTATTGGGATAAATTTATGAATCCCTATCAAGTTGCTCATACAGATATGAGAGGACTGAGCTATGCTGAAGAAACCGTACAACTAAACTTGGTAAACTAAGCGTATTAACTGGAGTTTACCATGACCAAGAAAGTAAGAACCTACAGTGACGAATTTAAAGCAGAAGCCGTTAAGAAGATAGCAGACAATAACGGTAATGTTTCAGCCACAGCCAAGCAACTTGGCATAGCGATGCAAACGTTATCGAACTGGCAGAACAAAGCCAATCAAGGCAAGCTTATTGGCACAGAACAATATGATCCTGATCTTATGAGTGCTCTTCAAGAAATAAAGCAGCTCAAGCGGCAGCTTAAAGTAGCCGAAGAGGAGCGCGAAATTCTAAATGAGGAGGGATAAAGCGAAGCACCGCTTCGCCCCGACGCAAGATGAGAGCTATGCTCGAATGAGGCGACGGCGTACTTTGCAAGGCACAGCTAGTCAGGTACGCCTTCATCAAAGATAACCAGCACCTCTTTCGCATCACCACTATGTGCCGCGTGCTAAGTGTTAAGTTATCAAGCTATTACGACTGGCTGGGTCGTGATCTCAGCGACCAACAGATACATCGCAATCAGTGTGAACTACTGGTTAAAGTCGCTCATACTCAGACCAAGCAGTGCTATGGCGTAGATCGACTGCAT
>NZ_CAJHBO010000001.1 GCF_904846645.1 Psychrobacter sp. Pi2-1 | reverse complement strand
TGATGTCATCGAAGCTTTTCATGCTACCAGCCATCTGCTGGGCCAGTTTTTTAATGTCGTTTTGGTTAGTCATTGCTTATTCTCCTGTTAATGGATTATAAGCAGTTACACAGTTTTTAGGAAACTCCCGGATAATCTAGCGTAGTATATCAATCACGAAGCTATTAGATACTACTATCGCTGTTCATACAACTGTCTCACTTGCCGTAAGTTCTCTTGGTTTGATGCTGTAGTAGGTTAAATATACTAAATCGTTACTTATAAAAAAACCTCACCAATAATGACGAGGTTTTTTTATAGCAAGAAGCTTAAAACATTACGTAAACTTATTTGTTTAAGTTTAGCTCCATCTCTTTGTACTTAGCAGAAACTGAAGGTCTTGGACCACCAGTCATGATACTAACAGCAAAGATAGCGATAGTACTTAAGATAAAGCCTGGAACGATAGCATATAACCAGCTATTTAGTGCCATACCATCTACTTGGAAAGGACCATAAATCCATAGGATAACAGTCAAAGCACCAACAACCATACCAGCAACAGCACCATTACGGTTCATACCACGCCATGTTAAGCTAAAGATAACCAATGGACCAAACGCAGCACCAAATCCTGCCCATGCGTTAGAAACGAGGTTCAATACTGAGCTATCTGGGTTAGACGCTAGCATAATGGCTACGATAGCGACGATGATAACTGAGATACGACCAACCAATACCTGACGAGTTTCTGGTGCGTCTTTATCAAAGAATAGTTTGTATACATCTTTGGTTAGAGAGCTTGATACAACCAATAGCTGTGATGAGATAGTACTCATAATTGCCGCTAAAATAGCTGCTAATAGGAAACCTGAAACCAATGGATGGAACAAGAACTGAGTGAATACTAAGAAGATAGTCTCAGGATCATCCAACGTCATAGCAGTTTTTTGTACGTAGGCACGACCAGCAAAACCAGTCATTAGTGAACCAATAAGGCTCACAACCATCCAGCTCATACCGATATTACGTGCAGTCGGTACATCTCTCACTGAACGAATCGCCATAAAACGTACGATAATATGCGGCTGGCCAAAGTAACCTAGGCCCCATGCCATGAGTGAGATAATACCGATGACACTCATACCGCTAGTAACGTCTAAAAGGGTTGGATCGATGTTTCTAACCGCTTCTGTCGTAGCTGAAATGCCACCAAGATCAGTAAAGGCAACGACAGGTACGATTACCATGGCAAACAGCATGATAACGCCCTGTACGAAATCGGTCATAGATACCGCTAAGAAACCACCGAATAACGTATAAGCCACAACCACGCCAGCAGTAACCCATAGGCCAGTACTATACGATAGGTTGAGTGAGCTTTCGAAGAGTTTACCACCACCGACAAGACTTGCAGCGGTATAAACGGTAAAGAATAGAATGATGACTAATGCCGAGATGACGCGTAGCATGTGCGACTTGTCTTCAAAGCGGTTGGCAAAATAATCAGGTAGAGTGATAGCGTTGTCAGCCACTTCGGTATAAACACGAAGGCGAGGTGCTACGATGAGATAGTTTAATAATGCACCTAATGTTAAACCAAGCGCGATCCAAATACTGACCACGCCATCTGCAAACATATAACCAGGTAAGCCAAGTAGCAACCAACCTGACATGTCTGATGCACCTGCAGAAAGTGCGGTTACTGCTGGGCCTAAGTTACGACCCCCTAACATATAGCCTTCAGTATCATTGGCTTGCTTAAAATAAGCGTAAACACCAATCCCAATCATCACTAAGAAATAGGCGCCGAGTGATATCAGCACGCCACTAGAAACTCCGTTCATATAAATTGTCCTTAACCAACATGGTTGGCTGTAATTATTTTTTAACTATAAAAGTTCTGTCCTACAAGGCGATGTCCAAAACAATATTTAAAGACAAAAAAAGCCATTAATTAAGACATAATGGCTTTTTTCAGTATCTTCTGTAGTTATATATGATTGATGTCGTTCTATGGCTAGCACTCATATAGAGATAGAGAACAATGGGAATTTCGCATTCCACTTATCTATTGTTATTGCTCGCATCTGCTATTTGTATATGAGTATTAGCAACCTACACGATCAACCAAAACCATTAAACCTACTGTTAACCATCATATCTTACTAGAAGTATTCAATATATGACTATCAGTGTCCTTGTGGTAAATTTTTGTTATAAAAACAACGTCAAGCGTATTATAACGCATGAGAGTCACAAATGCGAATAGCTTAATTCTTAGACTGTTATAGTGAGCTCTTTTTATTCAATAGGCGCAAGTAAGTCTAGTAGGGCGGTCACGCTGCTAGATTGAGTTAATTTTGGATTGATGACCACACCTAAATAGCGTTGTAATTCAATATTGTCAGCCATATCGATACGTTCCAAATCTTGACTGACCATCGTTTGTGGTAGTACTGACCAACCAAGACCAACAGATACCAGCATACGGATAGACTCAAGAGGGTTGGTGCTCATCGTGGCATAAGGCTTCAGATTGTGCTTGGCAAACTCAGCCAAGGTAATCTGACTGGTAAAGGTATTGGCAGAAGGCAAAATGGCAGGATAGCGCGCTAACTGCTCCAACGTCACATTAGATTTAGTAGCCAAAGGTGATAGCGTACCCGTCATAAAATAAAGAGGGTCTGACCAGAGCGTGTGGTAGGTAAGTCGCTTATCGTAGACAGGTGGAAGCGTAACAAAGGCTAAAGACAAATCACCATCTAGTACTGCTTTATGAGCTTTTTCAGAATCTACGAAGTGTACTTCTAACTGAACAGCTGGATAAGCTTGAATAAAGTGTTTAAGGACAGGTGCTAAATGATGTAGGCCAATATGATGGCTAGTACCAATGACTAATTTGCCAGAAACGATATGCTGAGAATGCTGCAAGTTGATTTTAAAGTTCTCATAATCTTCCAGCCAACGCTTGGCATGAGGTAGCATTTCACTGGCAGCTTGAGTAGGTACAATTCCACGTCCTACCGTATCAAACAAGGTAATGTTAAACTCGTCTTCTAAGTTTTTGATACGTTTACTGACAGCAGGCTGCGTGATAAACAGCTTTTCTGCGGCGCCTGAAATGCTGCCAGTGTGCATAACGGTAACGAATGTCGTCAAGTTTGTGGTGTTCAAACGAATGTCCTTAGCTACTCTAGGAGCTATAAATAAAAGTTGGCTGACCCAATCACAACGTATTAGAAATAAAAGTTTGCGTCTGGTTAAAAATCATCAATTATTATTATAGGATTTGCCTGCTATAATCACAAGACATCGAGGCGTATTGTGACATATTTATTCTAAAAAATTGGCTATTTACCTTTTAAAACGTATTTTAAGCGTTAATTTTAGTCATATGTTGGGTCTCATAAAGAAATAATATTTAAATTTTAGATACGACAGTAATTATTAAACATTATAGATAGACATAGCATTTACATAGAATCTTAGCTTGGCAATGTGCAAATAAGTAAAAATTAAGTAATTAGTAACCTATAAAGGATAGCAACATGGCTGGTCAAACGTTATATGACAAACTTTGGAACGCTCACGAAATCACTAAGCGCGACGATGGTTCGAGCCTGATTTATATCGACCGCCACCTGTTGCACGAAGTGACGAGTCCACAAGCATTTGAAGGGTTGGAGTTGGCAAATAGAGCGCCATGGCGTCTATCGGCCAACATTGCCAGTCCAGATCATAATGTGCCAACCGTCACAAAAGAGCGCCTAGAAGGAGTGCCTGGGATTAAAGATAAGGTATCACGCTTGCAGGTTGTCACGTTGGACGATAACTGCACCAAGTTTGATATTGCTGAATTTACTATCAATGATGCGCGTCAAGGAATTTTGCACGTGGTCGGTCCTGAGCAAGGTTTGGTCTTGCCGGGTATGACAGTTGTTTGCGGTGACTCGCATACAGCGACCCATGGAGCACTTGGCTGTTTGGCTCATGGTATCGGAACCTCTGAAGTTGAGCATGTATTGGCAACGCAGTGTTTGATTCAAAAGAAATCAAAAAATATGCAAATCCGCGTCACTGGTCATCTTGGCACTGGCGTCACTTCAAAAGATGTGGTGTTAGCTATTATTGCGAAGATTGGTACAGCAGGTGGAACAGGACACGCGATTGAATTTGCAGGTCAAGTGTTCGAAGACATGAGTATGGAAGGTCGTATGACCGTCTGTAACATGGCGATTGAGGCAGGCGCGCGTGTCGGTATGGTTGCGGTTGATGACACGACGATTGACTATGTCAAAGGTCGTCCATATGCGCCAAGCGCAGCACAATGGGAACAAGCGGAAGCCTACTGGCGTACACTATATTCAGACGATGACGCGGTATTTGATACTGTGGTAGAAATCGATGGTAGTCAGATTGCACCGCAAGTATCTTGGGGTACATCGCCTGAGATGGTGGTAGATATCACGCAATCTGTACCGACACCAGATCAAGCCATTGATGAAGCTCAAGAAGAGGGCTGGTTACGCGCTTATACTTATATGGGGCTAGAAGCTGGTCAGAAAATTACGGATATCCAACTTGACCGTATATTTATCGGTTCATGTACCAATTCACGTATCGAAGATTTACGTGATGCGGCAGCGGTAATCAAAGGTCGCAAAGTTGCTGATAACGTAAAAGAAGCGATCGTTGTTGCAGGCTCTGGACAAGTGAAACTGCAAGCAGAGGCTGAAGGCTTGGATACGTTATTTACTGAAGCTGGTTTTGAATGGCGTGAGCCGGGCTGCTCGATGTGTCTTGCGATGAATGCAGACAAACTTGAGCCGCAAGAGCACTGTGCCTCAACGTCTAATCGTAATTTTGAAGGTCGTCAGGGTAACGGTGGTCGTACGCATTTAGTAAGCCCAGCAATGGCAGCTGCCGCCGCGTTGGCAGGTCATTTCGTGGATGTTCGTACGTTTTAAGACTGATAATAAGTAGCTGACATCATGCTCGTATTAACGATAAATATATGAGCATGATGTCAAAGATGGTAAAAACTTATTTACTGTTTAATACGCTTATCAAAATCATCAGCCAGCAAAAATATAATTGATAGGAAATTTTATGCAAGCTTATAACACCCAAACAGGTATCGTTTGTCCGCTTGATCGCGCAAACGTCGATACCGACCAAATTATCGCAAAACAGTTTTTAAAGTCTATTAAACGTACAGGTTTTGGCGTAAATCTATTTGACGATTGGCGCTATCTTGATGAAGGCTATCCTGGTCAAGACAACAGCACACGAGTCATCAATCCAGATTTTGTATTGAATAAACCGCGTTATCAAGGTGCGACTATCTTGCTAGCACGTAGAAACTTTGGCTGTGGCTCTAGTCGTGAGCATGCACCTTGGGCGTTATCAGAGTATGGTTTCCGTACGGTAATTGCGCCTAGTTTTGCTGATATCTTTTACAATAACTGCTTTAAAAATGGCATGTTGCCGATTGTGTTGGATGAAGCGATTGTAGATACGTTAATGAAGGCGACTTTTGATAACGAAGGTTATGAATTGACCGCCGATCTTGAGCGTCAAGTCGTCATCACACCAACTGGTGAAGAGTATGCCTTTGAAGTAGATGCTTTTCGCAAACATTGCTTATTAAACGGACTGGATGATATTGGTCTAACCTTGCAACAAAGTGATGCTATCAAAAATTATGAGCAACAAATGATGCAAAAAACACCGTGGATATTTAACGACGTAAGAGCATAGAGAGTCATTCTATAATCTACTGCTAATAAAATATGAGTAGTCGCAACGCAGCGTTGAGTTATGGCGGTGAACTGTCTAAAATGAAGAATAGTTTTTCACTACATTTTATTATCTCTCTTGAATAGTAGCCGCCATTATGAATACAAAACGTTATGCTCTATGGACAAGTACAATTGTTGCTGCAAGCTTATTACTGTCAGGCTGTCAGCTATTGACGGGCTATCAAAAAATAAATGAAGCAGAGAGTGCCGAGGCATGGGTAGGTAAAATTAAACCTATTGCTGGTGAAGTAAATATTGCCTGTGTGGGTACATATCATTGCGAAATTGTGCAGATAGATAAAACGCTCATTATTGCGCCCAACAGTCACGAGCCAATCAATCCTCAGATTATGACAACCTTACCACGTCAAGAAGGTATGGCAAAAACCTCGATGAATATGGATATGACACCACTCGTCAATAAAAACGCCATAAAAGTTGTGCCGTTAGCGCCTTCAAGTATGCCAGGATTGACCAACTACTATGCACGGGTCATGCCTGCTAAACACGAAGTACATGTTAATTTTTATCCAGAGAATAACATGGGCTATGTTGAACGTTTTGCGATGATTCATGACTTTACTGAAGCAGGTACCTATCAGTTACGTGCTTATCAAAAGCAGAGCAGCGAAAAATCAGGCAGTCTATTGGACACAGCATCACCTGAGCCTTTATGTATTGAGCTATTGCAAGGTACTCAAGTACAGCGCCGATTCTGTAAGCAACTAGACGCTGAGCATCAAGGCGAGTTTGTAGAGACGGGTATGGATAAAGCAGTAACATCAGCACCCAAAGCCAAAAAATGGCAGCATAAAATATGAGTATAAAAAGCTCAAAAATATAACCAACCAATAAAAAAATTCCAAAAGGATCAGTATGGCAACGATTTTAACATTAGCGGGTGATGGTATTGGCCCTGAAATTATGACCCAAGCCATTGACGTGCTCAAGGCTGTCAATGATAAGTTTTCACTTGATTTAACGCTTGAGTCTGGATTGATTGGCGGTGTAGCTATTGATGCAACTGGTGAGCCTTTGCCAGATGAGACATTGGCCCGTGCTCGCGCCGCAGATGCCGTATTGCTAGGTGCAGTTGGTGGTCCTAAATGGGATGCGATCGAGCGTAGTAAACGCCCTGAGCGCGGTCTATTGAAAATCCGCGGTGAGCTTGGTTTATTTGCCAACTTACGCGTAGCCAAGCTCTATCCACAGTTGGCTAATGCCTCAAGTATCAAACCTGAAATTATCTCAGGCCTAGATCTATTGATCGTTCGTGAACTGACAGGCGGTATCTATTTCGGTGAGCCTCGTGGTATTCGCACATTAGAAAACGGTGAGCAGCAGGGCTATAACACGATGGTGTATAGTACAAGTGAGATTCAGCGTATTGGTAAAGTTGCCTTTGAATTAGCAAAAACGCGTGCGCAAGCAGCAGGCACAGCAGCTAAGGTATGTTCAGTTGATAAAGCCAATGTATTAGAAGTTACCGAGCTGTGGAAACAGACAATGATCGAGATGCAGCAAGCTGACTATAGTGATGTGGCGTTATCACATATGTATGCTGACAACGCTTGCATGCAGTTGATTAAAGATCCTAAGCAGTTCGATGTCATGGTGACGGGAAACATGTTTGGCGATATCCTATCTGATGAAGCTGCGATGTTGACAGGCTCTATCGGGATGTTGCCATCAGCGAGCTTAGATGAGTCAGGTAAGGGCATGTATGAGCCGTGTCATGGTTCAGCACCTGATATCGCAGGACAGGATAAAGCCAACCCGTTAGCAACTATCTTATCTGTTGCTATGATGCTGCGTTATACCTTCAAGCAAGAAGCTGCAGCACAAGCAATTGAGCAGGCAGTCAGTGATGTGCTTGATGATGGTTTACGTACGCTGGATATTTTAGATAGCAGTGAAGCTGAACTTAAGCAGGTAGGCTGTAAGGAAATGGGTCAAGCGGTCTTGGCTAAACTAATATAAGTTAATTTGCGTTTAAAGGCTATTCCTATATAGCACTTTCCACAGGCTCATTTCGCATGTTATATACCCATAAGCTACCAAGTAGCTTATGGGTTTTTTATCGTTCATCTGTTAGCCAAGCTTATTTATAAGCGCCTTATTAACAGAGACGCTGTACAACAAAGCTCCTTTTAACATAAAGCTGTTATATGCTCACAAGGTAATATGACAATATTGATGACTCCTAAAAGACTTAAAATCTTTTACTTTTGGCAAAAATATAATAGTAAAAACCTAGATGACAGAGGTAAGTTCTAAAATCTAAAAAACTGTAGTATTTGAAAACTGAAAATAATAATAGAATTTTTTAAATGAGGAGTGTTACATGTATCAATTAACAAGAATCAGTAAAGCATTGACAGTGGTTAGTCTCTCTAGCTTGCTATTCATGGGGCAAAGCATCGCAGCAGAGACAACGGATAGTGTGAACGCAAGTAATAGCATCAAAGCTCCGGCAGAAGTCAGTCCGGTGACTAACGGCGTAAGTCAAAAGTTAACAGGAGATAGTAAGGCCGCGACTTCATTAAATAAGCTACTACCTACGATTAAATACACAACCGAGAATCTATCTGACAATGCAAAAAAAGTAAACAATGTCACCTGGACGGCGGATGCAGAGATCGATCGTAATATAGGAACAAAGCTGCAGGCTCTATTAAACTGGCATCATAACGGAGTAGGGCCTATTGATGGATACTGGGGCAAAAATACTCGCAAAGCCATGCAGGCGTTTCAAAAAGCAAATGGTTTAGACGTAACTGATACGTTGAACAATGAGACGTGGCAAGCACTGACCAAAAATGAGAAGCTTAAGACTCAACCAGTATTAGTCAGTTATCAGCTTACTGAAGCAGATGTGAATGTTAAAACCACAACCATACCTGCTGATTCTGTTGCCAAATCCAAGCTTGAGGGGATGTACTACGAAAGCATTACTGAGGCGTTGGCAGAGAAGTTTCATATTAGTGAAAAATATTTAAAATCGCTTAATCCTGATGCCAGTTTTACTGCTGGTGAAATTATCACGGTATATAATCCTGGCAATCCTAACACTAAGCCTGTGCATCGCGTTGTCGCTGATAAAGCCACTGAAACACTCTACGCATATGATGAGAACAATAACTTGATTGCTAGCTATCCGACGACAGTGGGTAGTACAGCGACACCATCACCAACAGGTACGCATACTGTCAAAGTAAAGGTGCACGAGCCCAACTATACTTATACGGCCGATGACGGTAGTAAGTCTATCATTCCACCAGGTCCTAACAATCCAGTAGGCTCAGTATGGATTGGACTTAGTAAACCAACTTATGGCATTCATGGGTCACCCGATCCTGCTCGTATCAGTCGTCAAGCATCAGCAGGCTGTGTTCGTTTGACCAACTGGGATGCGCTTAGTTTGCTCGGAGTAATAAAAAACGGCGCGACTGTTGAATTTAGTTAAATGCAGCAGTACTAAATCATAAAAAATGGACAAAAAAATACCGCTAAAATCTAGCGGTATTTTTTATGGTAAGTAGAAACAGTCAATACTAAATAACTAAAATATTGATAGGCAATAATGAGCAGATTAGCATTTTCATTATTATTATCAGTTTCACTACCCAAGCGTCATATCAGCTATCAGCGATAACGTAGCTATTCGGCTATTGGCTGTATCTTACCAATGCTAATACTTTCATAACCATATTGGTCAGTCAGTATTTAGTTTTTACCACGGTAGGTGATACGGCCTTTAGATAGGTCATAAGGTGTCATTTCAACTTTAACCTTATCACCTGTCAAGATACGAATATAATGCTTACGCATCTTACCAGAGATATGCGCGATGATTTCGTGCCCGTTTTCTAAACGAACTTTGAACAAAGTATTAGGAAGGGTATCAATGACTTCGCCTTCAAATTCAATAATATCGTCTTTTGCCATAATTTGTATCAATCAATTAAAAAATAAGCCCATATTATACGTAAGTTAGCGGATTAAAGCAATACGAACCTGCTTTTGACTTGACAGCATGTAAGTGATATGTATGCCAAACCATAACGCTTAATCAGGTAGATTTAACCAGACAGGCGTTAATGGCGCATCTGGCAATAAACTTTGGAAACGTTCAGGATAATAGGCATTGATAAAATACAATCCATCACCTGAAGCGGTAGGTGGTGCAATCGTCCGATCTTTTTTATGCAAAATCTTCAAAAAATCTGCTGGCTCTAGCTCATGTCTACCAATGGCATATAGTGTGCCCATCAAATTGCGAACCATATGATGTAAAAACCCATCTGCTTGTATATCAAATACGATAAATTGACCATGAGCAAAAAGGTTTGCATGGCTAATCGTACGCACTGGTTGATTGGATTGACAGGCTGCAGCACGGTAACTGCTAAAATCGTGTGTACCGACGATATCAGCTGCTGCTTGCTGCATGGCTTTCAAATCAAGCGGTTCATAGATATGAGTCACTTGATGATTTAGTATGGCAGGGCGCTGCGCTTGGTTGAGCGTAATATAACGATAGCGACGAGCAATGGCACCAAAACGTGCGTGAAAGTCAGCTGGCATGGGTTGTATCCAGCGTAGAGCAATATCATCAGGGAGTAGGCTGTTCACACCGCGTAACCAGTTATGAGTTGGGCGATACGCATGAGTCGTAAAATGGGCAATCATATTGCTCGCATGGACGCTGGCGTCAGTACGCCCAGCTGCGATGACTTCTACAGGCTCATTGGCAACTTTGCCGATAGCTGTCTCTAAGGCTTCTTGTACACCCAAAACCTCTCGTTGCCGTTGCCAGCCATGATAATGAGTTCCTAAGAACTCAATAGCAATCGCTAAAGTGTAGGTTGGTTCAGTTTCAATAATTTCAGTCTCAGACATTAGGGTTTCTAAACTTATAAAATGGGAATTAATTAAAAGTCGCTTAGCGCTTTTTGATGCTAGTGCCAGTTTGATTGATATTATTCAACCAACGCTGTCTGCGTCTTGCAGGACTATCATAGCGAAGTAGCAACCAAAGTAATCGGGCATAAATAGCAGGTATGGTCAAACGCCCACCAGCAATGACATGATGCTCGTACTGCCAACTGCCTGCTGCATAGCTATCGCTGACGCCGCCAAACGGACATTGGCTGGCTGATATCACCATATGTCCACGCTCATGAGCAAGGGTTAGTGTCTCTGCTAATGCAGCTGAATAAGGGATGTTACCGGCGCCAAATCCCAATACAATAATGCCACATGGTGGCTGCGACAATAAAGCTTGTAGCTGGTTGTTTATCATCGAAACATCGTTAGGTAGGCAATATAGCGCATGAACACTCGCGTTTTCAGCACGTGTTTGAATACTGGACAGCAAGTCTTGTTGGTCATCGAGCCAATGTTGCCTACGCGTGTCAGGTAGACTTTTTATATAGCTATTGGCTGGATAAGCGGCGCGGGAATGACCAGTAAATGCCATCAGATCATGGCTGTGAATTTTTTGTACCGTTTGAGCAGGCCATGATTCGCCGCTAAAACTAATTTTCACGCTTGATTCACCAGCAGCGGCTAGTTTTAATGAGTCGTTGAGATTGCCCCAAGCATCGCTATGTTCATCGATGTTATAGGAATGCAATATCTCACTGTCTAATAATGGACGCATACTTGCGGTCAAAACAATACAGATATCACTACCTGCAAACGCTTCTGCTAAAAATGCGCCTAAGTAACTCAACGTATCCGTGCCAGTGATGAGTACAAAGCGTCTATCACCTTTGGCATAAGCATTCAGGAGTAGTTGATAGAAATGGGTAAAATCGACAGGGGTAAGCTGGCTGCTGTCTTTGATCAGGGCGTTTTCCAACCATGAGACGGTCGGTAAGTTATTCGTACTGTCTTGCGCGGACAAAAGTTTTTGTAGAGTAGGCAAAAACACTTCTGCTGATAATGGCGCCAATGGTCTGCCATAGCTACCAAAGGTACCGCCAGCATAAATCAGTTGAATAGGATCGGATAGATTTTTGAGCATAACAGAAGATGGCATAGTATCAACACAGTAAACAAGTATGGAAGAAAAGAGGTGCTGGAGAATTGAGCAACGATGGCTAAAGGGTTCAATAATAGATAGTATTAGAGTTAAATGCAAAAAAAATCAGCAAGCATCCCGTGATTAGGAAGTACTTGCTGATAAGAGACTAGACTATTAACTACGCAGTACGTTCGAGTAATAGCTGTGCTTGCTGTTTCTGTTCACTATTACCTTGAGCTATCACCTCATTGAGTAGACGCTTTGCACTGTCATATTCACCCAGTTGCAGATATTGATCTGCCAAGTCTAACGTCACTTGATTACTGTCTAATGACTTTACGAAATCAAAATCTGCTGCGAAACGTGATGAAAAATCTTCTGCTGACTCAGTCTCTTGAGATGTGATAGGAGTGTCACTCTCAACTGGTGCAGCTGTAGAGGCTGGAATAGTGGTCGACGGAGCGTCAAATAGAGAATCAGCATCGTCAATATTGAAATCATCGTCTATCAGTGTATTGTCATCAAATCTCAATGGTGCAGCAGGTGCGACATTCGATTCTTCAACATCATTAACCTCGATATCATCATTGAGTAATGGTTCCTCAAGGTTAATATCTGTAAAGCTGTTTTCTTTAAGAGTAGTGTTTTCGGAGGTATTGTCTTCAAAGTCAATATCCTCAAAAATAAAGTTATCGATATCATCACTATTTGTTTCAGTAGTAGGTAGTTCATCACTTAAGGTAGTATCTATATTATCCGATGTATCTAGGTTATTTAGAGATAAAGCAAAGTCATCTTCACCGTTTTGGACAGTATCAATAGAGTGTTGTTCAGTGTTGACAGATACGTCATTAGTTATGACATTGTCTTTGTCTGAATCGGCTGCTAAATCATCGAAGTCTAAGATAAAATCTTCTTCTAGTGCTGCTTTCTCATTGTCATTATGTGAGAGGTTAGTGTCTATAGATGATTCATTCGAAGTATCATCAAATGAATCAAAGTCAAACTCAAAGTCACTAAGATCGTTATCTTCGTTATTACTAACATTATCGTTAGCAGAGCTCTCTAAAACGTAGTTATCTACATTGTCCAATAGTGGGACAGGTGTTTCACTGGTCGTATTAGGCGCATCGAAATCATTCTCTAAATCGCTGAGAGTCAGATCAAAGCTATCATTCGGATTTTCGGTAATAGGACTAACATTGCCGACTTTGTCTGATAACTCTAAGCTGTCGACAGGTTCATTTATTGCAGTATCGTCAACACTTTCTTCAGTTGACTGATGAGCTACTGCATTAGTACTATCATTCTGACTAATAGGCAGATCAAAATTAATACCGCCAAAATCATCATTGGCATTGTCCGTTACCAGTGTTTGCACAGCGGCAGGTTCTAATTCATCAAAAGATAGACTTCTTATCTCGTCTGCTTGAGCGATAGTCTGACTATCATTATGGGCTCTTATAGACTCATAAATATTATTAAAATCTTCTGGCTGATTTATCGTCGCGTATATGCTGAGTAGTTTAAGAGACAGTGCACTGTTATGAGGTTTTTCACTTAAACCACGTTTAATAGTTTCGATCGCCTTGTCATAGCGCTGCTGATCAATAAAACGCTGTGCAATAGTGATATGGTCAAATTTATGGCTATTGCTGACATTAGTGTGGGTAGGAGTACCATAATCTACTTTTTGTGATGGAGTAGACGTATCTTTTCTTGCACTAATAGGCGAAGGTGCTGACGATTTTTGCGCCTTATTTTTGCGCAAGAATAAAGCAGCCACTAACAAGATAAGCGCCAATCCGGCGATGATATATAGCATATTGTCCATAGTTATTCCTACGCCTGTGATCACAATCTAATGTATGAGTCAGTTAGGCAATTATTGATTGCGTAATTTTTCGAGACGAGCCTGTAGCTCAGCCAATTTTTGGTTTTGTAATTGAATTTTTTTAGTATAGCTACTAAGAGTGCTACTGGTACTTGATAATCGTTGAGCCTGTGATGCTGCTTGCTGCCGTGATGCTTTGAGTGTCTCTAATATATCTGTGCTCAAACCATTTCCTATGTTTGATGCCGCTTTTGCTTGAGTACCATCTGCATTGCCATCTCGCCCGGGCGCAAGCACAGAAAATTGTGCTTTTGATAAAGTCTGTGTTTTAGTTGTCGTGGCTTTTTCAGGGCGTTTTGCCGCTTGCGTACTTATAGAAGGTTTTTTAAAAGGTCTTTGAGCTGTTTTTTGCATCGCCGCTGTATTTGCTCTGCGAATATACTGTCTTTGTGCATCGATGGCCGCTTCTAGATTTTTCTGTGATGGTATGACATCGTAACTAGGTAAAATAAGCTTAGCATCTGCTTTTAATTGATCTGCGTCTTTATTGATAAAGGCATCGGGGTTTTGTGACTGAATTTGCTTCATCACGATGGAAGTATCTAGGTTATTTTCTTGCGCTATCTGCTGAGCAATAATCCATAGGCTATCGTTACGTTGTACTTGGTATTGATTAACTGTCGTACTATCTGTTGCTCTATCATTTGAAGACGCATTATTGATAGCGCTGTTAGGAGTTTTCGACGTTGCATTGCCAATAGAAGTTGCCACGACGCTAGTATCATTGTTCTCAGTATTGCTTGCTATGATGCTAGTAGTCGGAGTAGATACGGGTGATGCGTCAGCGTCCGTTTTTTTACGACTCGGCTGTATCTGCCGTGTGACTTGAATATTTAGAGTATCGAGTGGTTTATCAATCAATACTTTATCTAAAATTGGAGTGTTTTTAATACTTGCTTTGGCGTTATCATTGGCAATAACTTTCGTAGTTTCAGTGCTGTTATTTGCATTTAAGAAACTGCTATCTAAACGGTTCGCTGAACTAAGGCCGTTATCAGTCTTCTTTGCATTACTGCTAGAATTTTTTATATCAGAGCCGCTATTTAAGCGCCCATTATCAAGACGACTAGGCGCGTAAGTAAGATTGCTAGTCTGCGAAGTAGCTGTCACTGTCGGTGCTTGTATGTTAGACACTGCTCTAGAAATAGAAGAATCAACTGTTGCTATGTTTGCTAGAGTTGGTTTATTTGCAGCAGCGTTAGATACCGATATTAATGGCGGCGGTGCACCTTTTCTTACGGTTAACGGTTTTGCAGCACTTGCAGAAACACTTGGTAAATTAAGTTTCTGAGTGCCTTTGACACTATTTTTGGAAGCATTATTAATCGGTAGACTATCGTTTAACGGCATTAATAACGTTTTTGGTACAACATTTTGCTGCCCATTATCATTGATCGATAACACCAAATCAGCAAAAGGCTTGGACACAGGCTGTGATGTGCTGATTAACACCTGACCACTGGTCGCAGAAGTTGCTTGAAAGTGCACCTGCATTGAGTCAGTCGGTGTCAAGCCCATCTGTTGATAAATAACTGGATTGGCCAAGCTCGCTGAAAAATCAGCCGCTCGTATGTCGGTGACCACGATACTTGCGCTCAAAGGTTCATGCTGAGCTGAGCTAACCACGGTCTTACCAATAGTTGCCGCTTGTACGCTTGGAATAATAGCGGCCAAACCTACAGAATAAAGTAATGCCATCGATACCGCGCGATGTACAGGAGTCAAGCGACGAGATAAATGACAAGACATGAGCAGTCCTTTACAAAATAAGTTATCTTTGCTGTTATAACAAAGTACGGTTTAGTTTACCAGTTTATTTCACAACTGTTGCGTCCAATGCATAAATGTTTATTTAATGTTCAGCTTATTTTCTTGTCAAGTAACATAGCATCACCATAACTAAAGAATCGATATTCTTTTTTAATAGCATGTTGATAGGCATGTTCAATCGATGCTTTGCCAGAAAAAGCTGATACCAACATTAGCAACGTCGATTTGGGTAAATGAAAGTTTGTTAACAGTCGATCAATGACACCAAATTTAAATCCTGGATAAATAAAGATGTCCGTGTCGCCTGACCAGCTAGAGAGTGCTTGCCCATTGATAGCCGTTTTTTGATACGCCGTTTCAAGGACGCGAGTCACTGTGGTACCAATCGCGATGACCTTATTACCATTTGCATGCGTTTTATTAATCAGCTCAGCAGTTGCTTGTGGTAGATGTGCATACTCACTGTGCATAGTATGATTGAGTAGGTTGTCTGTTTTAACTGGTGCAAAGGTACCAGCGCCAACATGCAATGTCACAAAAGCAGTATTGATGCCTTTTTCTGAAAGTTTATTAAGCACCAAGTCATCGAAGTGCAAACTTGCTGTTGGTGCAGCGACGCTTGCAAGCTTAGCGGGATCATGAAAAACCGTTTGATAACGAGTATTATCAGTATCGTCAGCATGACGTTCAAAGTAGGGCGGGATAGGTAGCTCACCGTAAAGTTCTAAATCAGGCAAAATTGGTGCATCAAAGGCTAAAATAAACAAGTTGTCCTGACGACCAATCATCGCGCCACTCATATGACCATCGGCCAGTTGAAAACGTTGACCAAGTTTTAGTGCTTTACTGGCTTTTACATGGCAAAGAGCAATATGTTCTTGGTTGACTGATTCATTATTTGAATCTTCTAAATGCAGTGTCGTTATATCTAAGTCTGAGACAGTAACCAATCGCTCAATCAAAACCTCAAGTTTACCGCCAGTATCTTTTTGACCAAATAGGCGTGCCTTCATCACCTTTGTATCATTAAATACAATCAGGTCTCCAGCATCTAATAAATCAGGCAACTCAGAAAACAAACAGTCTTCTACAGGCGTAGCATTTGTGTCAGTGTGAGCAGGCAAGTACAAAAGTTTTGAAGCAGAACGCTGCGCTAATGGATATCGCGCAATCAAACGATCTGGTAGGTCATAGTCGTAATCTTCCACGCTTAGATAATCTAAGACGTCACTATTGTTATCGGTATCAAGCGGGGCATTAGAAACGGAAGATGCAGTGTGAGCGTTGGTCATAATCAGTCTTTAAATGGATAGAAATTTTGGCATAATTGTAGCAGAAATACTGCTATAAAAGGTTGCTTTACTAAGTAGCCAAAGTGCACAAAATATATTTGAATAGCCTAAGCAAAAGTAATAGTTTTTAACTGTTCTCATGTTTATTACGTTAGTCTTTGTTTATTTTACTCAAATAAATTTAATTGAGGCAATAGTTGAGCTGCAGGTGTCAATGACGAAAAAGTGACCCCGACTAATCGGATAGGGAGCTGGCGCGGAATATCTAAGAATAACTTGTCTAACCAGTAATGAGCAGATTCAGCACTACTAAAAGCGGTGGTTAGCGTGTGTGTACGGGTAATCTGAGTAAAGTCAGCATACTTAACCTTGAGCGTTATAGTATGAGCGACGAGATTTTTTTTGTGCAGTTGCGCGAAGGCATCCGCGTTTTGTTCATAGATTTGTACACGTAACGCCGTGTCATCGTTTAGGTTTTCTCTAAAAGTAGTCTCCGAACCAACAGACTTATGCAGGCGCTCAGATTTGACAGCGCGTTCATCCCGACCATGAGCGATATCATGATAAAACTGTCCTCGCTTACCAAACTCATCAATCAATACTTCGGCTGACATACGGCGTAGATCAGCACCGTTAGTCACGCCCATTGCATGTAATCGTCTTGCCGTTGCTTTACCTATCCCATGAAATCGTTCAATAGGTAGTGTGCTGATAAAAGCATCAGCGTCTTCTGGCGTGATAATAGCGGTGCCGTTAGGCTTGTTGATGTCAGAGGCAATCTTGGCCAACATCTTGTTGAAAGACACGCCAGCAGAAGCAGTCAATCCTGTATGTTGTAATATTTGTGTTCTTAACCAGTTGGCCATTAATGTCGCTGAGCCTTTATGTACAGTAAGACCAGTGACATCGAGATAAGCTTCATCTAGCGATAATGGCTCAACATGAGGCGTTAAGCTGTACATGATATTGCGAATATCGCTGCTAACAGCTCGATATATTTCAAAACGTGGTCTAACAAATATGACTTCTGGACAACGTTTGCGAGCTTCATAACAAGACATGGCTGAGCGCACTCCAAACTGACGTACCTCATAGCTAGCCGCTGCTACAACACCGCGACCATTTGGATCTCCACCAACCACTAGTGGCTTGCCCCGTAATTCTGGGAAGTCACGTTGTTCTACACTGGCATAAAACGCATCCATATCTATATGAATGATTTTACGTGGATTGGATGCTGTAGGAGTTTTCATGATTAATATTTTACATCACTCAATACTTTTATTTCAGTATCGATTATTAAACGGTAAAGGGGTTTTTCGAATATAGAACCATAAAAATATGGCAATATGCGAATAATTTATATATCAATAATTAAATATAGTGTAAGGTTAATAGTCAGATATATATGGCGTTAAAATACTAATAAATTAAACTTAGTTAACATATGTTCACTAATATATGTTTTGTATGGTACATACCTTAAGTTTTTCAGATTTTCCATACCGCCTGTCTGAATATTATTGCCTTACATCATGAATATTATGATTATATGTTACAGTTCTAATGCTATCGTTTTACAATATATTAACCAAAACAATTAATAGTTATGAAAGTAATAAATGGTTTTTTATAGGAATTTTATTTACCTGATAAAACATTGTTTATAGTTCATACCAAACTTATGAATTGAGTACTGGTAAATTAACTTTCTAAAAAAATAGTAATGAGAAAGTTCAAGATAATTAAGGAGCTGATAATGAGTCATGAATTAAAAGGGAGCGATTTAACACGAGCAATGTTAGCGCGGGGTGATGAAAATATATGGTGCGCGGTTTGTGATGAAAGCGATGAACAAGCGATGATGGATCAGTGTGGTAATGATTTTACCGCCTATATTGTGTCATTTAATGATGGATATTTTTATTGTAGTGCTGGCATGCCATGGAGTTATGCGGTACCGATTAAGATAAGCGCTGTTATGCCATTCGAAGTATCGATATAAACGAGCTCGGAATTTATTAAAACAAATATAAATAATAAGCACAAAAAAACCTCCGATAAAGGAGGCTAATTTGTACTAAATATTGGTACCAGTGGTCGGACTCGAACCGACACGCTTTTAAAGGCAACGGATTTTGAATCCGTCATGTCTACCAATTCCATCACACTGGCATGTTAGGTGATAATAGCTATTGACTAAATATTATCTAATTGGGCTACAGTGTTGACTGTATAGGCTGCGTATTATAGCAGCCTATTTACATGCGTCAAGTATTATTTTATACAATTTTTCATTTATTCTAATGATGCTAAATAGCATCATTCTAGCCGACAAAGGCACGCTCAACTGCGTAATCTGCTTGCACACCCATACGTGGTGAAACAGTCAAGCCAAAGTTATCTAAAATGGCAGAAACCTCAGCATTAAACGGCATACTGCCACAAAGCATGACACGGTCATCATCCTTATTCATTGGCGGTAAACCAATATCTTCAAACAATTTGCCTGATTTCATCAAATCAGTGACACGACCTTGGTTTCTAAACTCTTCACGCGTAACGGTTGGATAATAGATGAATTTTTCGCGATACCATTCACCAAAGATTTCATCATTAGGCAGCTCATTTTCAAACATTTCACGGTAAGCCAAATCATGAACATGACGTACGCCATGTACTAAGATGATTTTGTCAAAACGCTCATACACTTCAGGATCACGTGCTAGTGACAAGAAAGGAGCAAGGCCAGTACCAGTAGAGAGCATGTAAAGGTTCTTACCTGGTAGCAGATCGTCCAATACTAGTGTGCCCGTTGGTTTTTTACTGACTAACAGCTCATCACCTACTTTGATATGCTGTAAGCGCGAAGTTAATGGACCATCTTGAACTTTAATAGAAAAGAATTCTAAATGATCTTCATAGTTAGGGCTAGCAATTGAATAAGCGCGTAATAGTGGCTTGCCATCAACAACAAGTCCAATCATCGCAAATTCGCCATTACGAAAGCGCAAGCCATCGTCACGAGTGGTTTTGATACTAAATAGAGAGTCATTCCAGTGATGAACCTCTGTGACCGTTTCGGTGCGAAGTTTTGACATAAAGTCCTCGTTAATAAGTTGTTATTTGTGTGTTAAGTTTGAATAAGTATTAAATCAGAATTTTCAATGTTAAATTGAACATTATAAAAACGTATCAGTCTTTTGATCGTTGTCGAAACTGCTATTTTTATGAACGAGTAAATGATGGATAAGCGCAGTACAGCTGGTTTATCAGCTTATATATAGCCAGCTATTACGTCATTAGACATAGTAGATTTGCGTCAACGATGACAGCATTACCAGTCATATCGCCCAAATGTAAATGACTCTCATCAAATTTCTTGCTCATAATACCAAACTTTAAAATAAAAATCCGTCTAGCAGTGTTTGTCTAGCATGATAAAATGGAATATCGTTAGTGAGTAATTTTGTATCATTTGGCAAAACTGCCTTATCAGGGCAGTTTTGTATTACTGGAGTTGGTATATGCTTGATGAGAATCCCCTGTTAAATAACTACCATCAAGCTCCTGTCATTGGCTATCATCGTGCTCCGCTTTCGCAAAAATTCGGTGCGCCGCGCCAGCCAAACTTGGTCGCTTTGACTAGTGTCATTGAGATGTTAGCGCCATATGATACGCCAGCTGCATTTGATGGTTTGGATAAGTTTAGTCATATATGGGTAAGTTGGCAGTTTCATCATAATTATCGATATAAAAATAACAATGAAACCAGTACTAGTTTTCGCGTTCAAGTACGCCCACCAAGATTGGGCGGTAATCAAAAAATTGGGGTGTTTGCCAGTCGAAGCATGTATCGTCCTTCAGGACTAGGCCTATCTGTTGTCAAGCTCGAACAAGTCAAAATAATTCAAGGTCGTGTATTATTGATTATCGAAGGTGCTGATATGATAGATGGCACGCCAATCATCGATATAAAGCCATATGTGGCCTATAGTGATGCGCTGATCCAAGCAGAGAGCGGATTCGCACCAACCGCTCCAGAATTATTAAACGTAACCGTGACCGATGCTGCTAACGAACAGTTTATGATGCTAGTAAGCGCAGGCGAGCCTAGTGATGCTCATAATGATACAAGCAACAATAATACAAGTATTAAAGACGCAAACACTGGATTAAGTAATGCGACAGTTGCGTCTACGATTCATCGTATACAAAGTCAATTGATAGCCTCAGATATGAGCATTATTAAAGAGCTAATTGCCCAAGACCCGCGTCCAGCTTATCGTCGGACAGAGATAGCCACACCATTCATTATGCGTTATAAATCCGTTGATGTGAGTTTTCAGTTGATAGCATCAGGACAGCTACAGATAGCTGCTGTAGTTGCAATATAGCTGGCTTGCATTGATATTATTTTTGACAACACATTTTAAAACAATAGAAGAAGAGAGATATGTCTGCTCAACAGTACTCGATAGTGATTGATTTGCGCTGGTGTCTAGATGAGCTATTGGCAGATAAAGTGATTGACCAACGCGGCTATAACCTAGTCATTACTAGCCGCCGCGACAAAGCGCAGCATCCTTTACTAACGATTAGTGAATTTGGCTTGCCGAATGGCCATGCGACGGACAATAGCGCTGAAAATAAATTAACTTTGGCTTGGCTCAATCAGTGGTTGGCGGCTAAAGCAGACATGTCTCTCGTTCGTATTGACCCTCTAAAAGTTGATGTCCCTGCAGTCACACAATTGATGTCATTCGAATATGCACGTTCACAGCATATTTTACCGATTGAGGTCGCTGTAGACGAAGTGATTATTGGAACGGATCAGCCTTTTTATACTGACTGGCACTCAAGTATTGAAAAATTAATCAAATCAAAAAGCTATCGTACGGTCTATATCAATCCTGAGCAGATCAAACGCTACCGTCAGGAGTTCTATCAAGTCACCCAAGCGATTGCAGGCGCAAATAGTGTCCATAAGCGTGCAGCTGCCGATGTGACCAATGTCGAAGCATTATTGCAATTGGGTGACAATACCAATCCTGATGCCAATGACCAGCATATAGTTAGAGTTGTTGATTGGCTGTTGCAATATGCCTTTGAGCAACGAGCTAGTGATATCCATTTAGAGCCACGCCGTGAGACAGGTAAGGTGCGCTTCCGTATCGATGGGGTGCTACATACGGTGTATGAGATGCCATTGGCAATCATCGTTGCGGTGACCGCACGTATCAAAATTTTAGGACGGCTAAATGTCGCAGAAAAGCGTAAGCCGCAAGATGGTCGTTTAAAGACGCGAACGCCGAAGGGACTAGAGACAGAACTTCGTTTGTCGACTATGCCAACCGCTTTTGGTGAAAAGTTGGTCATGCGGGTGTTTGATCCTGAAGTACTGGTGCGTTCCTTTGCTCAGCTTGGTCTATCGGGTAAGCAGCTTGAAACGTGGCATGAATTGACTGCTCATCCAAACGGGATTATTTTGGTCACTGGGCCTACAGGTTCGGGTAAGACCACGACCTTGTATAGTACTCTCAAGCAGTTAGCAACTGAACAAGTCAATGTCTGTACCATTGAAGATCCTATTGAAATGATTGAACCTGCATTTAACCAAATGCAAGTGAATCCAGGTGTCGATTTATACTTTGCTGACGGCATTCGCTCTTTGATGCGTCAAGATCCTGATATTATTATGGTTGGGGAGATTCGTGATGCCGAAACAGCCAATATGGCAGTACAAGCTTCATTGACAGGGCATTTAGTGCTCTCGACACTACATACTAACGATGCGCCAAGTTCAATCACTCGCTTGCATGATTTGGGTATTCAGCCATTTTTGACATCAGCGACTATCTTAGGCGTAATGGCACAGCGTTTATTACGTACGCTATGCCCGCATTGCAAAAAAGCGGTAGACGTTATGCCAGACAGCGAGGTTGCCATTCAATGGCAGGAGTTGGTACAGCCTTGGCGCGCTCCTGCCCCAGCACAGATTTATGTGGCTCAAGGCTGCGAGCATTGTCGACACACTGGTTATCAGGGACGAGTCGGCCTATACGAGATTATGCCATTGTCTAACGAATTAAAAAAATTGGTCGCAGCCGATACTAACTTAGATGTGCTCAAACAACAAGCCTATCGTGAAGGTCTACAGCCATTGCGTTTATCAGGGGCAAAACGTATTAGTGAAGGCGTGACAACCATAGAAGAGGTGATGCGAGTCGTGCCTCTTAATTAACTATTGTATTTGAAGTCGTGTTTAGCGTTCCCAATGTACGTTTTGGCGAATAATTTTTGCTGGTGTGCCTGCTACCATACAGTTTGGTATAGTGACTGGTTTATTGACGAAGGCACCTGCTGCGATGATACATCCATCAGCGATAGAGACGTTTTTTGAAATAGTCACATTAGCCGCAATCCAAATATGATCTCCTAGAATGACATCAGAATGTGCTTTGTTCACTCGTACGTTAGTATCTATATCGTAGACCTTGTGCACATCGGTAGCGCGAATTTCAATACCACGCGATATCATGCAAGACTTACCAATAGTTACACTCTTGTCACGTGCCAAGATATAGCAATCAATGGCAGTGGTATGCTCACCAATATAAATGCGTAAATGATTACCAACGACTAATAATTGACCAGAGAATTTAACATGTTCTGCGATAGTGACTTGATTGTGATTACCATTAATGTCGATTTTTAATTTATTAAGTTTCCCATGACTACCAATGGTAATTCGATTGTTATCACCTTTACGAATAGTAATTGTGGAGTTGCTAATGATACGTACGTCGTTAGCTATTTTAATGTAATTACTATGGCCTTTATCTTGTAATAAAAACCGTTGTTTATACAGTTGCTTGGGCAACAATGTTTTGAAGATATGGGGTAAGGTGATAGTTTTTTTATGGTTCATAGTATGGCACTTATGAGAGGTAATAAAGGTTTTGAAGCTTCGGCTTTTAAAAGATTGTTATGATGTATCGACTAAGTTCGTATCATCCATTTATTTAGAATAAATTCTATTTAGAGTATTTTTGATAGCCATTTAAGGTAGTGTACCGTTAAACAATACTTGAAAACAGCTTCCTTCACAGCAATCAATGCAAATAAGATTTAAATTTTAATTCCCATACTTTTAATTGATAAGTTTTTAACAACGAGATTATTTATGTTTACAGATACTCATTGTCACCTCAACCGTTTAGATTTGACGAAATACGATGGTAAATTATCTGGCGCGATTGACGCCATGAAAACTGCTAATGTCACCCGTGCGATGGCAATCATGTGTGATTTTGCAGAATACGACGAGATTGCCAATATTGTGAGCACCTATGGTGACGAGACGCTAAATCTAGGAATGAGTGTAGGGATTCATCCTTGTGAAGATATTGATATACTGAAATCAGCGACGGTTGAGCGTCTAATAGAGACTGCTGCTAAAGAACATGTATGGGCAATAGGCGAGACAGGGCTAGATTACTACTGGTCTACAGAAAATAAAAAAGAGCAGCAAGCCAGTCTTGCACGTCATATCCATGCAAGCCAGCAACTAAAAAAACCGCTTGTCATACATATGCGCGATGCAAAAGAAGATACGATCGATATCCTAAAGAGTGAAGGCGCTGAGCATGGTATTATCCATTGCTTCACTGAAGACTGGGAGACCGCAAAACGTGCTTTAGATTTAGGGTTTTATATCTCCTTCTCAGGTATTGTCAGCTTTAAAAGTGCCCAAAATATCCAAGATGCTGCAAGGCATATGCCTAGAGACAGAATTTTGATTGAGACCGACAGTCCATATTTGGCGCCTGTGCCTAAGCGTGGTCGTCCCAATGAGCCTGCCTACGTACCCTATGTCGCAAGCTTTATCGCAGATATGTACGGTTGTGATAGTAACGAGGTTGGCGCATTAACCGCAAAAAACTTTGAAAATTTACTGGCACAGTATCGCTAAAATGGTTATGCTATGACCAGTCAGTCATTTATGTGATGGTCTCATAGTTTAATCCCCCTTAGTATTTGATTTACTAAATGTAACTGTATGATTATCAATGACTATTTGTAAATATAAGCATATCCCTTTTATGGTATTTCAGCAGTTCTTGTATAGTTTTATACGCTCATTGCCAAATGTACGCACATAATTGATGGTCATATGCTTAATCTTGTCATGTTTTAGGAGAGATTATGAGTCGTCAGCACCAGTTCAAGGCACGAGAAGAGAACATCTTAGCGATGGCAGAACAATTGCTACTTGAGTCAGGCGATGGTGATATCACTTTAGACAGTTTGGCAGATCAGCTCGATTTGGCTAAAGGCACCCTGTACAAGCATTTCTCCAGTAAAGATGAGCTTTATCTGCGTATTATTATTCGTTACGAAGAGCAATTGTTTGAGATTAACCGTATTGATGACTGCCCGTCGGCAGGCGTTGCCCGCATGATTTTCCAGCAGTTATTCAATCCGCAAAAAGCCATGCTATTGAACCAAATCGAAGAGCGTTTGGCAGCATCGGTCACAGGTCTGAACCGCTTGTTTGGTGAGTTATATGATATCCGTCGCCAGCGCATGAAGCGTTTGATTGATATCATCAGTGCTTATCTAAAGGACGAACACAGTAATTTGAGTACGCGTGATTATTTATCATCTATCTGGGCCATTGGGCAGGGCGGCGCAGGGCTATTGAACTCAAGTTTTTATCAGCGTTACTTGGGTCGCCGTGATACGTTACGAGTGGCGTTTGTTCGACAAGTACTAGAGTTACCAAGTCATTATCCGGCCGATGATAGCGGTGTCATGGATGAAGACATGCAGGAGCTGGTCGAGCAAATCGATACTGAGTCAGAAGAGCATCGCAATACCAACTATTAAAGTAGTTATTGGTAGAGTACCTTTCTTGGTTTTAATAGATCGTGCTGTGATGGTTACTATTGCAGCACGGTTTGCAGTATTAATTCACATATCTTCTAATATTACTCAAACCTCCTTTCTCATTCTGCGATAATTAAAATCGGACTTATAGGTGCAATATGCCGGTCAGTGTTAAGACGCAGTCCAGTTCAGCGGCTACTTGCTCTTTTACTTTAATTAGTCAAATGACTCGATCAAGTTGTTTCCATATCAGTCCTGTAGACCATTGTTGTAGCTGTGTCTCCATATCAACTGATACTCATCACTTATCATCAGTCTCACCAATAAACAGTCGGACACAGATTGGTTTCACATTGGTAGAAATCGTGGTGGTAGTCGTTATCTTGTCTATATTTGCTGGCATAATGAGTTTGTCTGTCGGTAGCAGTGAAGCCCGCAAAAACCGCGCTTTTTATGAGCATCTTACCGATTCGTTAAGCTACGTTCGCTTATTATCGGCTGAACGTATGCAACCAATGGGTATGCGTATGCAGGCAGATAAGCAAGGTCAAGTAGAGCCGGTCATCGTTACCCTATCAAATCCATATGTTGCGTATCAGACAACGGCGATGATGTCAGATAGTACCGACAGTCAGCCTAAGAATGCCATGGAGCTGTCGGCAGAGGTGACTAGTTTATCAGGCTCTAATGATGAGCAAAAACCAACGCCAAGTTGGGAAATCGAGTCAGGTGTTAGCTTGCCTAAGCTGCCCACTGGCGTAAGTATCAGAGTTCAAAGTTTGGATTCTAGCGGTTTACAAAACCCGGGACGAACACAAACCTTACAGCCTTGGTTTAGAGATCAAAACGTACCGCAGGTATTGTGGTTTGGTACAGGACAAGCAACGCCTGTCACCATTGAAGTGCTTCACGATTCGCGTTTAGTGGGCGAAGTAATTACGATAATGCCAAATGGCAGCATGCGAATCGGACAGGGGTTATAGTGACTAAATTATATAAACCTTCTATGACAAGCCAGCCTATGTCACTAAAATCTATATCATTCAAGTCTGGGCGCGAGAGCGGCTTTACCCTTATCGAAGTGATGGTTGCTTTGGCTATTTTGGCAGTGGTAGCCGTCGCGGCGAGCCGTGCCAGTAGTGCATATCTTAGCTCAGTTGATATATTGCGTACTCGTACGCTTGCTCACTTCGTTGCCCAAAATGCCGCCGCTGATTTACGTATTCAAGAGACGTGGCTGACAGCCAACCGCACCCAAACCGTTAATGCACAAGGACGTGATTGGCAAATAGCAATGACAGTCGGTGACGCCATCACACCTGCCTTAAAAGAAGTAAATATCGCAGTTTCGCCTATTATAGATGGACAGACACGCACGTCGGTCACTGATATCACTGTGATGCTAAGTAATGCTGAGCAAGATACGGGCAGTCTGGATTTAAGTGGTCTAAACACAATAGGTAATAGCGAGCAGGTCGGGGGCGGTCTGTGAGGCATCAGCGTGGTTTCACACTGCTTGAGCTAATGGTTGCAATGGCAATATTTGCGATGCTAGCCGTTGCAGGCTGGCAAGTGTTTGATGGGGTCAACCGTGCTCGTGAGCGCGCGCAATTTCATGCTGACAATCTGGCTGTCTTGCAGTACGCTTATTTACAGTTACAGCAAGACATGGGTCAAATTCTTCCTTATCAAGTGGCGACTACCCAGAGTGTTAGTGCAGCGAACAAGAATACAAGCAACAGTACTAGTTCAGGTAGTAATACTCAATCAAGCGAGCAAATAAGCGAAATAGCGCCTGAGCCTTTTATGAGCTTAGATGGCGAGCATATCAGCTTTGTACGCTTTGCCGATCCTGATCCACGATATCAGAGTAGCAATAGCCTCCAACGTATTGAATATATTTTTGCGGATGAGCGTTTGATACGTCGCCAATATACCAGTATGGAAGGCGGGCGTGACAGCGTCAGCCTAGACAGCATATTGCTCGAAGGTGTCACAGCAGAAAGCTGGCAAGCTTATCTACCAGAGCTAAGTACCAAGTTTCCGAGCGACGATACTAACAATGGCAGTAGTATAAATACAGCGATGAGACAATCAGCGAATACAGCGAGTCCTAAGCCCACAGCTGTTTTATTACCGAAAGGAATCGCGGTTAGCTTCACATATCAAGATATGCCAATTACTTGGCAATGGGCACTTTCCCCGCAACCGATATCGCATAGCAATAGTCAAAGCATCGCCAATGATACAGGTAGTAGCAGCAATGATAATGCTAATAATGACAACAGCGGTAGTGATGGTAGTGATAATAATAGTAGTGCGGATAATAGCAATTTAGGAACGAATAATTGAGAAGGTAGTAGTTAAAATGTATCAATTGCTCAATAACAAAGGCTATGTATGTCGATGACTGCGAACTCTCAACGCGGTGTTGCACTGCTGACTATCTTATTATTGGTAGTAAGTATTACTGTGGTTGCAGGATCGATGCTTGCTAGCCAAAAAATCGCAATTAGGCGTAGTGGTCTGTTGTTCGAACAAAATCAGTTGCTGCAAGATATCGATGCAGGTCAACAGTTAGCAGTGACGATGATTCGCGCTGATAGCAACCTCAATGATACGGATAGCATACAAGATATCTGGGCGCAGCCCATACCACCTTATGCATTGGCTAGTCACAGTGTCAGCATCGAGCTACGCGATGAGTCTGGTCGTTTTAACATTAATAACTTGTATCAAGATGGAACGGTCAACACTACTGCTTTAGAAATATTCCAACGGCTACTCACGCAACTAAATCTAGAGCCTGATATTGCTATTGCTATACTTGATTGGCAAGATGCAGACGGCGAGGTATATCAAGATGGTGGTGACGAAAGTACGGTATATGCGCAGCAGTCAAACGCTGTAGTAACAAATGCTTTGCCAAATCAGCCTTTTGTTAGCATCGATCAGCTACTAGAAGTAAAAGGGGTAAGTACTGAAACATTAGCAGTATTACGGCCTTATATTACCGCGGTGCCTTATTATGTGCCTATTAATATCAATACTGCCAGTCCTGTATTATTAGCAGCACTCATTGATGGTGCTAACAGCCAACAGATGCAAGCACTGGTAGATATACGCGCACAGCAGGCGCTGACGTCTATTGATGCAGTATGGCAATTACCGATATTCGGCAGTCTAAATGATGAGCAACGAAAAGCGTTAACACCACTGCTCGCCGTTGATAGCCAAGCATTTATGGCGCTTATCACAGCGACTGATAATGCAACTGTCGATCAAGCTAGAGAGCGTTTTGCTACTGTTTTGATTAGTAAAACTGTCGTTGATAATAATCAAGTAGTTAATAGTAGTGAGGCTGCTAATAATAATCAGGCGAGTAATAGTAGTGGGGTAAACGGTAAAATGCCCAAGGAAGTCAAAGTAGTGATACAGCGACTATGGGCATTTCGTCCGAGCTTTTAGCGGATGGTATTGAGATCGACGTTTAATCTTTTAGGCGTGTTTCTTCGCTAGACTTCCAATTATATGCCCCGTAAAAAAGCATCTGTGCTTGACGAGTACAGTTATGTAGCATTAGCTGTTTGTTCTCTTCAATTTCGTTTAGATCAATCTCATCATCATGATCTTCTGTATAGGTCAGCTCTAGCCAATCAATAATCCAAGAGAAAAACATATTCACACCAGCTTCAGCCAATAGACGACGGTCATAAGCATTGATATGGGTAAACGCTGGCTGCAACGCTAAGTCGTCGGCCAAACCTTGAGCATGTATCTTAATCAACTCATTGATGGCTTTGCGTACTGCTTCTGATCCACCATAACGCTCACTGACTAAAAACTGCCAGTAATAAGGCTGATCGCTGACCATATACAAGAATAGCTGAATGCTTTTTGCGATTTGACGATCGAAGCTACGTTTGCGTCCAATCTGCAGGCTATCACTTAACGTGGCCAACGTACCGCCCAATTCCTCAATAACCAAAGCGCGCCCGAGTGACTCCATATCATCAAAATGGCGATAAAACGCAGTCGGCACAACGCCAACCTCGCGTGTTACTTGTCTGAGACTGATAGAGCTAAAAGATTGCCCTGTCATACATAAATCGAGCACAGCATTAAAAAAGGCGTGCCGAGTTTGAAGTTTTTTTTGTTCGCGACTGCTCATAATATTTCAAAATTGTCCGGTAGGTGTTTATCATACTCATTTCAACGTATAAATACGACTGAAATACGCCATTCGTGTTAATTTACTAAACCTTCATTGGTCTTTTAAACCACTGTGCCCCAATGACCCTGCAATTCTTGTGCCAGCCGATAGGCTTCATGGTCATTCATACCTGTAATAAAATCCAAAATATTTAAGACATTATGATAGATGTCGTCGGATAATATGCGGCGATGTTCGTCAAGATGCGGCTGTAGCAATCTTAACAGACGTTGCTGCTCAAAAGACATCGGCGGCTGCGTAGTGGCAGAGTTAGAGCCAGTCCAAGCGAGCGGCATAAAGGCATTCAATAGGCTATGCAAGCATTGATTGGCCATCAGCTCCATTCTTACTTTGCTCGGATGATTAAATATTTTTTCGCGTGCCAGTTGCTTAGCTTGATTAATACCACTTTGTACGCTGGTATCGCAATGGGCAAATAGGCTGCCTTGCAACGTGCCAGCTAGCAATGCATCACTGTTGGCTACAAAGGCATCGGTGACGGTATTGACCAAACGCATCATGGCTCGTGCCCGCAGGGAGGCGAGACTTTGTCTGACAGACATATGCGCTGGCAAGTTTACGCTACTCGGACGTTCACCAATCAGCTCATAAAATATCGTGGCAACTTCGGCATAGGTTAGCATATTCAGATTGATGCCATCTTCTAAATCGATTAGCGCATAACAGATGTCATCTGCCGCTTCTAGCAAGTAAGCCAATGGATGGCGCGCAAAGCCATCGTGTTGCTCTGAGCGCGGTAAGTGCAAACACGCAGCTAACTCTTCTAACTGAGAAGCCTCGCTATAAAAGCAGCCAAATTTTTGCACGTTATAATGGTTGTCATTGACATCGTTACTGTGAGTTGCCAACCACGGATACTTCATAAAGGCGCCTAGCGTGGCACAGGTGAGCCGCATACCACCCTTGTCAGGGTGATGCTCATTACGTGCCAATAGGCGAAACCCTTGAGCATTACCCTCGTATGCCAGTAAGTCCAGTCGCTCGTTGCTGCTTAAATTTTGCAAAATTGCTTGCGGTTCAGGCTGCTTAAACCAATCACGAATCGCATACTCTCCAGCGTGGCCAAAAGGCGGATTGCCAATGTCATGAGCGAGACAAGCTGCTTGTACGATCACACCGACGTCTGCTGGTGAAACTCCTGCTGGTAGGCCGCTACTTAGTGCGTCATGAATTTTTTCGGCGGCCATCATTCCCAAAGAGCGACCAATAGAAGAAACTTCTAGCGAATGAGTCAGGCGCGTATGAATACCGAGCTGATTGGTCAATGGATGGACTTGGGTTTTCTGATTTAACTGGCGAAAAGAGTGAGAAAATACCAGTCTGTCATAGTCTTTGTGAAACTGAGAACGAGTACTGGTATTGGCGTTAAATTTTTTGGAAGCACCAAGACGCTGTGAGTTGAGAAGATGTGACCATTGTGTGGTAGGGGACGACAAGGAGGTTGGTTTATTTAGCATATTGAAACATCCGGAACCAAGGGAGCCTCTAGCATAGCAAAATAGCGCCCTTGGTACAGCTATATAGTCAGAGAACTACTAAACGGCTACGGTGTTACCCTCCTTAGAAGTGCTATTTTTACAATCTGTAGTCGGCTGCCTTGTACCCATTTTAGACTTCTTTGACTAGAGTTAATGCCCTATAAACTGTATACGGTGCCAGTTTCGCTTAGCCTGCTATTGGTAGTACTTTCACTCGCCTTGCTTATATCCAAATCATATTGAATCAACTATATTAAGACTTTTGACAGTTAAAAAGTACGTCTTCCTTGTCGATAGCTACATCGCTGTCCAGTGTCTTCTTGAGCAATGTCGCCTTGTCTCCATTTACTTGCCATATGATGCCGTGGGTATCGTCTAATCCGATATCGCTGGTATAGATGCCTTTATCAGCATCAGTGTCACTATCAGCGGTAGCTGTCAAATCGTATTCGATACCATCGATGAGCAAATGTGCTGTCTGTGGTGTACTGTCGCTATGATAAGAAACGCCGATAGTAGCAGTAGGCTCACAAGAGAAAGGAGTGCTGTTGCTGGCATGAGCTGCATGATCGTGACCTGCGTGCGCATGTTCCTCGTGGCTATAACTTTCATGATCGTGTCCTTCATGATTAGGCCCTTCATAATCGTGTTCCATATCACTATGTTCTTCGTGGCCGTGATCTTCATGCTCTTTATTGTCATGCATTTCATGACCTTGTTCATGCTCGGCGTGATTATCTACTGGTACTTTTTCAGATACTACTGCATCGGTATCGCTGTTTGGCTGACAGCCTAGTAAAGAGCCTGCCATCACACTACCTAATATAGTAATACCCGCAAGTCTAGAAAAAGAAAAATAATTAGTCACAGTTATGAACCCTAAAATAAGCAAAATAAAGATATGTTATAATATAACAATACATAGGTAAAATAAAGCCGATGATGGAGAATATCCAACATCGGCTAATTAACTTTAAATAAGCTGTACTATTTAAAGTTACACGTTAAATCTAAAGTGCATCACGTCGCCATCTTGTACGATGTAAGTCTTACCTTCCAAACGCGATTTACCAGCAGCAGCAGCGCCTTTTTCACCGTTGTATTCAATAAAGTCGTCATACGCAATGACTTCAGCACGAATAAAGCCGCGCTCAAAATCAGTATGAATCACGCCAGCTGCTTGCGGCGCTGTCGCACCAATAGCGACAGTCCAAGCACGTACTTCTTTTACGCCAGCGGTAAAGTAAGTCTGCATATCCAGTAAGTCATAGCCACCACGGATTACTTGGTCAAGACCGGCTTCTTCCATGTCCATTTCAGCTAAGAAGTCTTTTTTATCGTCTTCATCGAGCTGAGCAATTTCAGATTCGATCTGATTGCATAGCGCGATGACGATAGAGTCTTCACCCGTGGCATAGTCACGAACAGCGTCAAGGTATGGGTTATTTTCAAAACCATCTTCAGAGACGTTAGCGATATACATGGTTGGCTTTAGCGTGATTAGACCATAGCTTCTGATCAGTTTTTTCTCATCAGCGTCTAGATTAGCTGCACGAGCCGCTTTACCTTCTGCTAATAATGGTTCAACTTTTTTGAACACATCAAGCAATGCTTGCGCGTCCTTATCACCACCTTTAGCCTTTTTGGTTTGGTTGTGGATTGCGCGCTCAACAGCTTCTAAATCTGCAAGTGCCAGTTCAGTGTTGATAGTTTCGATATCATCAATCGGGCTAACGCGGCCATCAACGTGTACCACATTGTCATCATCAAAACAGCGTACAACGTGAGCAATCGCATCGGTCTCACGGATGTTGGCTAGGAATTGGTTACCCATACCTTCGCCTTTTGACGCGCCTGCGACCAAACCTGCAATATCAACAAACTCCATGGTCGTTGGTAGAACGCGTTCAGGATTGACGATATCAGCCAGTTGCTTTAGGCGTGGGTCTGGTACTGGCACGATACCCGTGTTGGGATCTTTGGTACAAAATGGAAAGTTTTCAGCGGCGATACCCGCTTTGGTCAACGCATTAAACAAGGTGGATTTACCCACATTTGGTAGGCCGACGATGCCGCAATTAAAACCCATAACATTCTCTCAATGTATTAATAAAATCAGTTGGTATAAAGTTTGGTTAAATGATAAATCAAAATTGGGCACATTGTAGCAAATTTACCTGAATAGGGGTGAGGTTGTTACGGTATATGCTCAGGTTTTTACTCGATGACAATATGCATCTTTACGATAAAAACAGGTCATATTAGGAGCTTAAAAATGAATAAGGCGAATCAATACGAGTGATACATGGCTTATGTGAGCCGATAAACCCTATTTTTTAATATGCTAAACTGTCACGTATAGATAAGGGCTTAAAGTTCACGTAAATTCAGCACATATATTCTGTCAATTTTAGCAAATCATACTTATTCTAAAGCTATAAACAGTCAGACATAAGCTGATAATATCGCCAAAATAAAATGTAAGGCAATTTTAGACAATGACAACCTCGATTTTTGACACACGCCACTATAAATACCCGCAGAACTTCCTTGAAATGAAGCCTAAACTGACTCGACTTGAGCAGGCTATTAAAAAGCTAGAAGCAAATTTAATTGATACTGATGAGACGACAAATATTAAGTTGTTAAAGCAGAGGCTAGATAGTGGTTTGGGGTTAAAGGTCGATTATGCCAGAGAGTTAAATCCCGATCAGTTAATGGCCGCGACTACGATCGAAGGCAAAGTATTGGTCATTGCTGGTGCAGGTTCGGGCAAGACCAAAACCTTGACCTATCGGACCAGCTATCTATTGGAAAACGGGGTGTCGCCTAAAGAGATTTTGCTACTAACCTTCACGCGTAAAGCCGCCAATGAAATAAAAGATCGAGCTAAGTCCTTGCTAGCTAGCAGTCTTTTAAATCAAGAACTATCAGATGAAGAGTTGGCTGAGGATAAGCTGCCAACTGATAAAGCATTAAATAGCATCACTAGTGGTACTTTTCACTCGTTTTGTAATATGTTACTACGTCAATATTCAGGGCTACTCGGTATCAATCCAAGGTTTACCATTTTGGATACGGGTGATAGTGAGGACGCTATCGACTTGGTGCACAAAGAAAAAAAGTATCCTGCTCAGACCAAGTCACAAGCCTTTCCACGCAAAAAAACGCTGCAAAATATCATCTCGACGTCTAGAAATAGACGTATACAAATTCGTGACTTAATCGAAAGTAACTACCCAGATATTGCCGTGCATATTCCTATCATCGAGCAGCTGGCAGTTGACTTTCATGAGTATAAGCGCGCCAATCACTTATATGATTTTGACGATATCATCAGCCAAGTAGTGCGTCATTTGAAGACCAATGATACCTTTCGACAGCTACTGCAAAGCCAGTATCGTTATATTATGGTTGATGAATATCAAGACACTAATATTCCGCAAAAGCAGCTAATTGACTTAATATGTGAGCCTGAGTCGGTATCGCTGATGGTAGTCGGTGACGACAATCAAAGCATCTATGCCTTTCGCGGTGCCAATTATGAAAACATTCTGCTGTTCGGTGAGACTTATCCTCATGCCAAACTTATTAAGCTTGAGCAAAACTATCGCAGCTCACCGTCCGTTTTAAACTATATCAATGCGTTGTCCGCGCAAATCACGCTAGGCTATCAAAAGCAGCTGTATTCTGATGCGCCAATAGAAGGACACAAGCCAGTATTTCGACGACTCAGTGATGAGCCAAAAGAAGCGGGCTATATCACTGATAAGATTGTCGCGCTTAAGCCAGAGTATGACTACAACGACTTTGCGGTATTATGCCGTACGTCTTTTCAGTCCAATTACGTACAGCTAGAGTTTATGGCGCGCAATATTCCCTTTATCGTCGTGGGTGGTATCAAGTTCATTGAAAGACGTCATATCAAAGACGTATTGGCCTTTGTCAAAATACTCTATAACCCAAATGACACAATTGCTTGGCATCGTATTTTAACTTTGTTTAAAGGGGTGGGTGCAGTGACGGCGACGCGCTTAACCCAAGCCATTACTGCTGACAATAATGCATTTGAATCCTTACTAGCAGCGCCTTTTGCAAAAAAGAGCAATCAGCTAGAACCTCTATATCATGCGCTTACCAAGGCACAGCAAGCTGAATCGGTCGAGACAGCCATTGAACATATTCTTGAGTTTTATATTCCAGTGTTAAAGCTGATTGAAGATAATTGGCGTGAGCGTACCGAAGATTTTCGGGTGCTAAAGAACTTAGCGACAGAGCACACAAGCCTTGATAGCTTTTTAGAAAATCTCGCTTTAGACCCACCTAATGATTCGGTTGCTGTGATGGGCAATTTGGATAATGGACAAGACAGTAGCAATGACAAAGTTACTATCTCGACTATTCATAGTGCTAAGGGACTTGAGTGGCCAGTAGTGTTTGTTAACTCATTGGTAGATGGCATCACGCCGCATCATCGTTCTTTAGATGACTTTGAAGCATTAGAAGAAGAGCGTAAGCTGTTTTATGTTGCTTGTAGTCGTGCGAAGACGCAGTTATATCTGACAGCACCAAATTACTTTTCTAGTTATTCTGGATATTTTGATAAGCCGTCACGTTTTATCGCTGAGCTATCTGCGGATGAGGTCACGGTTGAAACGACAAGGCGAACCATGATAGAAGACGATGATCCCATTTGGTGGTAATACTTTAAGTTTAGTTGATTATCCAATCAATTAAACATAAGCTAATAAGGCTATGCAGTAATATAGATAAGTGAGCTGTCGAATACTTGAGTATTTTATAACTAAAAACATTGGATAATTTGACGCTATTTTCCCTAAAATTGTTACTGGATTATTGCTCAAAGCCAGTATTATTCCTATCAAAAATACCTTCTCAAAAACCCCATAACCAAAAGTATGTGACGCGAAAATATTTCTCAGATAAGGGTTTCAAATTTATCCTAATGCGTTACTATTACCACCTAATTTGGTTAGACCCTTATATTTGATACTCTGTATTAACACCCTAAGAAAAGGATAGGTTATGCGCTACGAAGTTATCGTTATCGGTGCAGGTATGGTTGGCACGTCAATCGCGTGGCATCTACAAAAAAATAACTCAAATGTATTATTGTTAGACAAAAAATTGCCAGGGTCAGAGACCTCATATGGCAATGCAGGATTGATTCAGCGCGAAGCCATTCATACACATCCTTTTCCTCGTCAGCTGACAGAAATGATCAGAGTGTTACCAAACCAAGGTACCGATATTCGCTATCGTATTCCGGCCATTTTACGTTATCACCAAGCCCTGCTTCAGTACTGGAAATACTCTACACCTGCTTCAGTCAAAAAGATTGAATCAGAATGGCAGACGCTGATTGAGCATTGTACCAGTGAGCACCAAACCATGATTAGCGCTTCTGGTGCTGACGAGCTCATTACTCGTGATGGTTGGTTGCAATTGCATCGCTCGGAAGAGACGTTTAAAGAAGCACAAGTATCAGCCATCGACGCACGTAACCAAGGTGTTGAGCATAACGTACTAAACCTTGAAGAGCTCAAAGCAATGGAGCCTAGCGCCAATTTTGAAGGTTTCGTTGGCGCGATTCATTGGAAAAACTCTTGGCAAGTATCAAACCCAAGCTCGCTAGTAAAAGCATACGCGAAAAACTTCCAAGATATGCAAGGTACGATAAAAGAAAGCGATGTGAAAGAAATCGTTCAAGATGGCGAAGGCTGGAAAGTTATCACTGATAACGATACCTACTATAGTGATAAATTGGTTATCGCAGCAGGCCCATGGTCTAATGATTTGATCAGACCACTTGGCTATAACTTGCCATTGTTCCCAATGCGCGGCTATCATCAGCATTTCAAAGTGACAGAAAAGAACACCATCAATCACAGTATGTTTGATATGGACAAAGGTTTTGTGATGGGGCCGATGCAGCAGGGTATCCGTATCACCACTGGTGCTGAGATGACCACAATGAATGCGCCAAAGAACTTTGGTCAGTTAAAAACTGTATTGAAGCTAGCCAAAAAAATCTTGCCACTAGAAGATGCGGTTGAGAGTGAAGCATGGGCAGGCTCACGTCCTTGTATGCCTGATATGAAGCCAGTAATCGGTCCTGCAGACAAGCATGACAAACTATGGTTTGCATTTGGTCACAGTCATCAAGGCTTTACCTTAGGTCCAATGACAGGTCGTCTGGTTGAAGAGATTATTCACGATAAGCCTACATTGGTCGATCTTGCACCATTTAGTGCCCAGCGTTTTTCTAACTAAGCGCGCATCTGATATATAGTTGATCCAATTTAAGAGCGGTACAAGGCAACCGAGTGCAGATGTATATGTCATACTTCAAGCGAGGTTAACGCTGTAACGCTTTTATAGTGGATTGACTATAGTTAGCACAGACTTAAATTAATAAATGAAAGGTATAGACATGATTAAGAAGCTACACAGCAATCAACGTATGAGCAAAACCGTAATCCATAACCAAACTATCTATTTGTGTGGTCAGGTAGGTAACGCAGAAGACGATATCAAAGCGCAAACATTAACTTGCTTAGAAAAAATCCAAACGTTGCTAGAAGAAGTTGGTAGCGACAAATCAAAGCTACTATCAGTCACGGTTTGGATCAAAGACATGGCTGATTTTGCTGCTATGAATGAAGTTTATGACCAGTGGTTTGAAGGTATTCAGCCACCAGCGCGCGCTTGTGGTGAGTCAGCATTGGCACGTCCTGAGCTATTGGTTGAAATGATCGCCATCGCCGCTGAGTAAAGACTGCTCCTAGTACCTATAGCACCTGTATTAAATAGAAATGAAAAAGGCCATGATAATGATATCGTGGCCTTTTTTATGCTTCGCAATAAGCCAACTCGATTATTGAAAAGAAATATGCTAGCTTTTTAATCCAAGCACACGCCGTATAACGTCAGCGAAGCAATACAGTGATTACATTATAGGAATTAGCACCCTTTCCATACCGCTTGGCGTTTCTCAATAAACGCATCAATCCCTTCGCTCACATCATCCGCCATCATGTTGCAAGTCATCACGTCACTGGCATAGTCATAAGCGTCTTCGAGGTTCATGCTCAGCTGCTTATAAAACATATCTTTGCCAGTTTTTACTGCTACTGGAGACTTGGCAGTGATTGCTGTTATCAGTGATTGTAGTGTTTGATCGAGTTGCTCTGCTGGCGCAACTCGATTGATCAATCCATATTGTAAGGCAGTATGCGCATCGATAAATTCACCTGTGATTAACATCTCAAATGCTTGCTTACGGGGTAAATTACGACTGACGGCAACGGCAGGCGTAGAGCAAAAAAGTCCAACGTTTATCCCAGAAGTAGCAAATTTTGCATTGTCAGCGGCAACGGCTAAGTCACAAGCTGCGACCAGCTGACATCCTGCGGCTGTGGCAACGCCTTGTACTTTTGCGATAACGACTTGTGGCATACAGTTGATGGTAAGCATCATTTTGCTACATTGCTGGAATAGGGCACGATGAAATGCTTCATCATCGTTTGCGCGCATTTGTTTTAGATTGTGACCAGCACAGAATGCCTTGCCTGTCGCTTGAATAACCACCACTCTGATCGTATCGTCTTGAGCGATATTGTCCAGTTCTGCTTGCATGGCAGATAGTACTTCAACGGACAGGGCATTGAATTGTTTGGGTTGGTTTAAGGTGAGCGTGACGACGCCACTTTCTTTATTGTCTTCTCTAATAACCAGAAGGTCGTCTAGGTCTAAAGTAACGTCAGATTGAGTCATTTATCATCCTTGATAATGGGTTATTTGATTTGGCTAATGCTACTATTTATAAAGCTATATAAATAGTAGCATGGCCCATATTCTATACAATAGATGGAGCACATAGAAAGCACACAAAAAAATAGCGCACTCAGGTGATGAGTACGCTATTGGTTTTTTAGTTAGATATAAGCTGCATTTATGATGAGCTTAGTATGCGCCTTCGCTATAGATAAGCTCGTAGCTGTGGCTATAAATTTCAACAATATTACCGAACGGGTCTTCCATATAGATCATGCGGTAAGGTTTTTCGCCAGGGTAGTAGTAGCGTGGTTTTTCCATACGCTTTTTGCCACCTGCGGCAACCATACGCTCAGCCAGTTCTTCAACATTTGGATCCTGAACGCAGAAGTGAAAGATACCTGTTTTCCAATATTCAAAGTTGTTTTCAGGGTTTTCTTGATTTTTGAATTCAAAAATCTCGACGCCGATACGGTCACCAGTAGACAAGTGAGCGATGCGGAAGCTGCCCCAACCTGCACCAAATACTTCAGTACACATCTCACCAATCGGGCTGTCATCTTCGACAATCTCAGTTGGTTCCATGATGGTGTACCAGCCCATCACTTCAGTATAAAATTTCACGGCTGCATCTAGGTCAGGGACTGAAAGACCGATGTGCGAAAAGCTTCTTGGATAAACGTTGTTCATAGCTTGTGCTCCTGTTTGATGTGCGTTTTCTTTAACGTGGAACCAGTATACAAATGCACCGTCATTATGTAAAATTATCAAATATTATATAAATAATTATGAAACGTAATGATAAATATCACATGGTTAAGCACCTTTTGCACGCTTGCTGAAGTTGGGCACTTTACTCGTACGGCTGAACGTCTATATATGACGCAGTCTGGTGTGAGCCAACACATAAGTAAGTTAGAGGAGCAACTAGATACGGACTTGTTGATTCGACAAGGAAAGCAGTTTTCATTGACCAATGCAGGTAAGCAGCTTTATAAAGAAGCAGGCGAGATATTGCAGCGATTATCGAATTTAGAACAGCGCATCGGTGAAGATCCGCCTTATGAAGGATTGGTGCGTTTGATGTCACCGGGTAGTGTGGGCCTAAAGCTATATCCGCAGCTTTTGGCACTACAGCAGCAGCATCCAAAACTAGTCATTGATTACCGCTTTGCACCAAATTCTGATATTGAACGGGCGCTGGCAAATCACGAGATTGATATTGGCTTTATGACGGATATCTCAGATGATGAAACGGTTAGCTGTAAACCTATGGCGCAAGAAGCATTGATACTAGTAACCCCTGCGGCTACAGTGGAGCCTAGCTGGGAGCAGCTTATCGAGCTTGGATTTATCGATCATCCAGATGGCGCTCATCATGCAGGCATGCTACTGACTGCCAATTATGAACAATTCCAGCATATCAATGATTTTGAGAAAAAGGGCTTTTCGAATCAGATTGGCCTGATACTAGAGCCCGTCAGCAGGGGAATCGGCTTTACTGTTTTGCCAGCACATGCCGTGGCTGCTTATCCGAAGCCTGAACTGATTAACAGTCATTATCTACCAGTTGCTGTTAGCGAAACGCTATATCTGGCAGTCAGACGACAGCAGGCACTCTCTAATAGAGTGCATACGGTCATTGATAAAGTAAAAAAATGGCTATAGATATGTTGAGAGTGATAAATGCACAGCTAACAAAGGATTAATCGAAAGTTCAATAGCTGTGCGTTTAGTGGAGGAGGTTCATTGATAGATTGCGCCTATGAAAGATTGCATCTATTTTAAAGTCTGCCCAAGTTTGATACTTGCAGCGATATTAGCAGCAGTAGTCTCAATATTGTTATAAGCAGAGCCTAACACGTTATCGATCGTATCTACTTTTTGGATACTTGGCATAACCACATCGAACTGACTGGTCTGAGCAGGTTTGAGTCCATCGACGCTGCCGCAGATAGCGATAATAGGTGTACGGCTAGCCTTAGCGATTTGGCTGATACCGCCTGCCACTTTACCCATGGCGGTTTGCGCATCTAGTTTACCTTCGCCAGTGATGACGAGATCAGCTTCTGCAATATGCTGTGACAGATGAGCCACTTCGGCAACCGTATCAAAGCCTGACTTTAGCTGAGCTTGAAAGAATGTCATCATCGCATAACCAAGACCGCCAGCAGCGCCAGCGCCTTCAACGTATTGACAGTCTTCATAGCCATGCTGTCCACATATGGTCGCAAAGTGACTGAGTGCCTTGTCCAAGGTATTGACTTGCTCTGGACAAGCGCCTTTTTGTGGGCCAAATACTGCGCTTGCACCTAGTAGACCGCATAATGGATTGGTCACATCACAAGCAACTTCAAATACCGTGTCTGATATCTTTGCATGCAGGCTAGTATTATCGAGCTTATGTAAGCTGGCAAGTGCGCCACCACCATGAGTGAGTAGGCTATCATTGATGTCATGAAATGTTATGCCTAGCGCCATTAGCATGCCAAGGCCTGCATCATTGGTTGCGCTACCACCTAGACCGATAACGATACGCTTAGCACCTTCTTCTAACGCATCTTCGATCAGCTCCCCAACACCATAACTACTCGCAATAACAGGATTACGCTCATCGGCTGTTAGTAGATGCAATCCGCACGCTTGAGCCACTTCGATAACAGCGGTCGCGTCAGGCAATAACAGATACTTTGCCGTAATCGGTCTCATCAATGGGTCATGTACTCTGACTTCTTTCCAGCGCCCGCCCAATACATAAGACAATACCGCTGAGGTGCCTTCACCGCCATCCGCCATTGGCAACAGCTTATAGTCAGCATCTGGAAACACTTGGCTAAAACCAGATTGAATGGCGTGGCAAACATCGAGTGCTTCTAGGCTTTCTTTAAACGAGTCAGGGGCGATCAAAATTTTCATACGGCTCTCTTTGAATATCTTAATGACACGATCATTGCGATAGTGTCATGTTTTAAAACATTTATTTAGTAATAATCAAATAAACGTATGTACAAGTACCCAATCTCATGAACTAGATAAATACTAGGGTCAACAACCAGATAAATACGATGCTAGTCACACCTTGGATACCAGTGGCCATTGAATGAGCCTTGTACGCTTGTGCCACGCTCATGCGACTAAACTGGCTCACGATCCAAAAGAAGCTGTCATTGGCATGCGAGATGGTCATGGCACCGGCACCGATTGCCATCACGCAGAACACGCGTCCAAGTTCGCTGTCTAGGCCAATCTGGCTCAATAGTGGGGCAACCATAGCAGAAGTCGTAACCAATGCGACTGTGGTTGAGCCTTGTGCTGTTTTTAGCGCAGCAGAGACGATAAATGGCATGAAGATACCTAAACCCAAGGCCGATAGCGTCGAACCTAAATAATCACCGATCGGTGTTACTTTTAGCATGGCACCAAACGCGCCACCAGCACCAGTGATCAATAGGATAGGGGCTGCCACTACCAAGCCTTGCGAGATACTATCGCTGATTTCTTGCGTTTTTTGGCTTGATTTAATTAAGAAGAACGATAAGAACAAACCGATAAGTAACGCAGTCAATGGGTTACCAATGAATATCAAAATCTCCGCTACCATGCTACTGCCAAATGGTGCGCTTGGGAAATTAGCCACCGACGATAAGCAGATTAATATGATAGGAACGATAATCGGTAAAAACGCCATTGTCGCTGAAGGCAAGTGACTGTAATCGTCACGAGTTTTCATTCCTTCAGGCATTGCGGCTGTAGGAGCATCTACCGCATTGATATTGTCAGGAGTAGCGTTAAGGAAGCGATTAGACCACCACCAACCAGCCAGTACCGCAACTGCTGTCACGACCACACCGACCATAATGACCAAACCTAAGTTTGACTCTAGACCTAAGTTACCTGCCGCTGCGATTGGGCCTGGCGTCGGTGGTACAAATGTGTGGGTGGCATATAGACCAGTAGCCAAGGCAATACTCATCGCGACACTTGATACATGTAGGCGCTCAGCTAAAGACTCTTTTAGAGAGTTCAAGATAATATAGCCAGAGTCACAAAATACAGGTATAGAAACGACTGCACCGACGATAGACATAGTCAAAGTAGGGAAGCGTGGTCCCAATACTTTAATGACGGACTCTGCCATTACAATAGCAGCACCCGTTTTTTCAAGGATTAAGCCAATAATCGTACCAAATACAATCACAAGACCGATATAGCCTAAAATACCACCGAAACCATCAGAAATCGTTTTGGCGACAGTGTTAAGTGGTACTTGATAAAATAGCGCGACCAAAAAAGCAGAGAGAATCAATACTAAAAAGGGATGCCACTTTAGTTTTGCGGTAGCGAAAATAATAAAAAGAATGGTCAGCACAAGCCAAAATACAATCATCACTGTCTCAATATGGTTTATATCTTAATTGATTACCAATGCAAATATAGTCAATTATATCGAGATTAAATACGGTATATAGCTTGCTAAGGCTACTCTGCATAGTGCTTTCACAGGCTTTTACCATGTCTACATTTAAACGATATCGAACCAACTATCTGCATCACTAACGATACGAAATTTTAAAGGGGCATATTTTATAGCAAATAGACGCCGCTAGGAAATAGATTCGTTAAATAGTTGGCGCTGTTGACAAAAAATTGAGAGATACTTAATTTTGGAATGAGAGAAGTTAGTAATAAAACGTCGAAGACGTGTGTGGAAATACTTGTATAACTAGCAATTGCTAATACTTCAAACCAAAAAAACTGGCCATTTATAATGACCAGTTCTTGTCTAAAAAATATTTACCTACCTGAGTAATAATTATTTTTAGGATAGGTATTCTAAGAAGTGCCGTTATTTACAGTTAGGCAATCTTATCAAAGAAAGCTTTGTTATTGGTAGCAGTTGCAGTATCAAAGCTGACGTAAATGCCTTGATCATCCAACGTGGCATACCAATGATCATCGTTGCCACTGGTCAGCAGCTGAAAGTATTTGTCATTGACTATTCTGCCAACTGTATACACCTCACCTTCGGAGTAGTATGCATTACCTTGGGTACAGATAAGCTTGTCATTGGTATGGATGTTATTATTTTCTTTCATGTTCTTGCGCCCTATTAGTACATTAGATAGCAGTAGATTATCAACTCTGCTAGTAGTAATAAAGATGATTATATAGGCAGTATCTTGTTGTTTGGTATAGCGTTTTTAAGGTAGTTGTTGCATTTAGTTACTACAACATTGCATAGATAACACCGCTATCATAGCAATAGATTTTTTGAGAATCCTAAGCTGTTTAGGAATATATAAAATCCTAATTCCTCGAGATAAAAGAGTGCAAGTTAGCAATATAAATAGTCTAAATACATAGACTCTAATGCCAAAAATGACACACGTAAAAAAGCCAGCAACCTAAGTTGCTGGCTTTTTGCAGACTGAGTCTAACTATATAGAAGATTACTCTTCAGAATAGTCTTCTTCAGCAGCTTCTTCGTCAGCTGAATCTTCGTTGTTACCATCTTCAGAAAGAATAGTAACTAAGATGCTAGCAGTAACGTCATGGTGTAGCTGAATATCAACATTGTATTCGCCAACTTGACGTAAAGTGCCTTCAGGTAGCTTGATTTCAGCGCGGTCTACTTCTAGACCTGAGTTAGTCAATGCTTCAGCGATATCGCGAGTACCGATAGAGCCGAATAGCTTGCCTTCGTCACCTGATTTAGCACGCATGATAACATTAACGTCAGTCAATGCGTCAGCACGCTCTTGAGCAACAGCGATCTCTTTTGCTTCTTCAGCTTCAAGTTCAGCACGACGTGCTTCGAACTTTTCAATGTTAGCTTTAGTAGCAGGTAGCGCTTTGCCCTGAGGGATAAGAAAGTTACGTCCGTAACCTGGTTTTACATCGACAGTTTCACCGAGTTTACCAAGGTTGACGATACGCTGTAACAAAATAATTTGCATGAGTCATTCCTAGTTAGCGGTTAACCTTGATGGTTATCAGTGTATGGAAGTAGCGATAAGTAACGAGCTTGCTTGATAGCAGTCGCTAATTGACGCTGATATTTAGTAGATGTACCAGTAATACGGCTTGGTACGATTTTACCATTATCACTAATGTACTGTTTTAGCAATTCAACATCTTTATAGTCGATGTGAGTGATGCCTTCAGCAGTGAAACGGCAGAATTTGCGACGGCGATAGAAACGTGCCATGAGTATTCTCCTTTAATTAGTCTTCACTGTTGTCGTTGTCGTCATTATCGTTTTCACGATTGTCTGGACGACGAGTAGTTGCTTTGCGTGCGCGTTTTTCATCGGCATTCTTGGCTAACTGCGACTCTTCAGTGACAGCTTCGTCACGGCGCATAACTAGACTACGAATGATCGCGTCGTTATAACGGAATAATTCTTCAAGTTCAGCTAAAGTTTCACCGTCAGTTTCAATGTTGAAAAGAACGTAATGAGCTTTGTGAATCTTGTTGATTGGATAAGCCAGTTGACGACGGCCCCAATCTTCTAGACGATGGATAACACCGTTGTTGTCTTGAACTAACTTGATGTAGCGCTCAACCATGCCGACCACTTGGTCGCTTTGGTCTGGGTGTACAAGTAACACCAGTTCGTAATGTCGCATTATGACTCCTTACGGATTAGTAGCTATTAACCCTATGTTAATAGCAAGGAGATTTATAAGGTAAGCCCAATTCTAGTCATATTTTATAAAAAACAATCAAGAATAAGCTTAGTTTATAAAGCGCCGTATTATAACAGTACTCGGCAACTAACACAAAGGTTAATCACCAAGCTACTGTCAATAAAATATAAAAAGAGACTAAATAAGCTTTGCTAAATAAAAAAGCCGCGATAGTACGCAGCTTTTTTAAGTGTAACGAGCTATAAAACCAATAGCCAAACTAAATACTGTTATTCAGATTTTGACTTCTTTGCCAATTGGCTACTGTCTGCTTTGACGACTAAGGTTTTGGCAAGTTTGTCATGCCAACCAATATTTTCAGGGCTTTTAGATGCCATGTAGTAATGGATAGCGATAATCACAAAGCCTAAAAAGCTGGTAAACGAAAACAGTAAGTTATAGATAATAAACAACAATAACGTACGTGTACCGATAAGCTTAATAAATGAAGGTAGGCGATGCGTGGTTTGATCCACAACACGAATACCAGTGATCAGCTTGCCTAGCGATTGACCACGCATGGTAATAAATACCAATTGCAAGGCAAATAGCCCAAAGACCATCACCTGTGACATCATCAATGTGCTACTAGGAAGACTTTCCATTAGCGTCATTGAATATTGATAGGCGGCGTCCATATCTTGAATGTTTTGGAACTTGGTATAGTCCACATCCATCTTAGTCAATGCCATTACTAGCGGCAGTATGGCCAATATATAAAGTAGGCCATTCAATGCAGTCGCCAAAATGCGTGACATGATTGGTGCAAGTACCACGTTGCCGACGACTTTATCGTTGTCTGCAACAGCCTTTTTGAGAGTAGACTTGTTTAATGAGACATTGTTGTGCGGCGTTTGATGACGATTGGTTGTCATGTCGGCTTTTACGTTTTTAGGACGTTCAGGTTTGCCATATAGTCTATCTAACGATACTGACTTAGCATCTTTCGCTTTATTGGTATCTTCAGGGAAGACGGTCACGTTATTGATGATAGAGTCGTTTACTTCAGGCGTGTTAGCACTGGTCGGGCGATAAACCGTTTGGTTATTGGTAAGATCACCTACGCGCTGCCACTGGGCTAAGCCTTCATGCCACATCAGATCATCAAGCAATACTTCACCAGATGCCAGCATGATATTCAGCTGCTCCAACTGATATGGGCCAGCTTGTACGTTATTTCGAGCAAGGAAAATCTGCATAATTGCCTGCATAGTTAGTCATGTCTTAGGACATTATATTAGGGTCTATTTGAAAAAATCAAATAGACCCTAATAGTGGTATCTTTAATGACTGTGTGAATGACCGCCGTAATTAAACGCAGCGGTTTACTTCGCTTCTTCACCAGCTAAGAAGAACCAAGTATCTAGTACTGAGTCTGGGTTCAATGACACTGAGCTAATACCTTGCTCCATCAACCAGAACGCTAGATCTGGATGGTCTGATGGACCTTGACCACAGATGCCGACATACTTACCAGCTTTGCGGCAAGCTTCGATAGCCATAGACAATAGTTTCTTAACAGCAGGATCACGCTCATCAAATAGATGTGAGACGATACCTGAGTCACGGTCAAGACCAAGCGTTAACTGAGTCAAATCGTTAGAACCGATTGAGAAACCATCAAAGTACTCTAGGAACTCTTCTGCCAATAGGGCGTTGGTTGGTAGCTCACACATCATGATGACGCGTAGACCATTTTCGCCACGTTTTAGACCATTTTTCTCAAGTAGTTCGATGACTTCTTTGGCTTCGCCGACAGTACGTACGAATGGAATCATGATCTCAACGTTGGTCAAGCCCATGTCATCACGTACACGTTTTAGTGCTTTACACTCAAGCTCAAAACAGTCACGGAAGTTATCAGACACATAACGGCTAGCACCGCGGAAACCAAGCATTGGGTTCTCTTCTGATGGCTCGTATAACTTACCACCAAGCAGGTTAGCGTATTCGTTTGATTTGAAATCTGACATACGAACGATCACTGGCTGATCCATAAAGGCAACAGCTAGGGTTGAGATACCTTCGACCAATTTGTCAACATAGAAGTCAACAGGTGACGCATAGCCTGCGATACGCTCTTGGATTGCTTGCGCAATTTCACGTGGCAAGCTGTTCATGTTTAGCAAAGCTTTTGGATGCACACCAATCATACGGTTGATGATGAACTCTAGACGTGCAAGACCGATACCTTCGTTTGGCATTTGGGTAAATGAGAATGCGCGATCTGGGTTACCAACGTTCATCATCACTTTGAATGCAAGCTCTGGCATAGATTCAACAGAGTTAGTCTGTACTTCAAAATCAATCTGGCTTTCGTAGATGAAACCAGTATCACCTTCAGCACAAGAAGCAGTTACGTCTTGACCATCAACCAATAGCTCAGTTGCGTTACCACAACCAACGATAGCTGGCACACCTAGCTCACGCGCGATAATAGCAGCGTGACAAGTACGGCCACCACGGTTGGTGATGATAGCAGAAGCGCGCTTCATAACTGGCTCCCAATCCGGATCAGTCATGTCTGATACGAGTACGTCGCCTTCTTCTACTTTGTCCATCTCGTTTAGGTTGCTAACGATACGCACTTTACCTGAACCGATACGCTGACCGATTGAACGACCTTCACACAATACTTTTGCGCCAGTCGTGTCGATGACATAACGCTCCATTACGTTGCTGTCTTGACGGCTCTTAACAGTCTCAGGACGTGCTTGAACGATAAAGATTTCGTTAGTATCGCCATCTTTTGCCCACTCGATATCCATCGCTTGGCCATAATGCTGTTCAATCGTTACCGCTTGCTTGGCAAGTGAGGTTAGCTCTTCAGTAGATAAAGAGAACTGCATGCGATCTTGTTTTTCAACATCAACGGTTTTAACTGATTTAGCCGTGCTACCTTCATCACCATAAACCATTTTCTTATGCTTGCTACCTAGGTTACGACGAATAACTGACGGCTTACCATTGGCTAGCAATTTCTTAGAGATATAGAACTCATCTGGGTTAACCGCACCCTGTACAACCATTTCACCTAAGCCATAGCTTGAGGTGATGAATACCACTTGATCAAAGCCACTTTCGGTATCTAGCGTAAACATAACACCAGCAGCACCAGTCTCTGAACGTACCATACGCTGTACAGCAGCAGATAGTGCAACGCCTTCATGCTCAAAACCTTTATGTACACGGTAAGAGATTGCACGGTCGTTATATAGAGAGGCAAATACTTCTTTAATAGCAATTAGGACGTTATCAATACCGCGAATGTTCAAGAAGGTTTCTTGTTGACCGGCAAATGATGCATCTGGCAAATCTTCAGCAGTGGCAGAAGAACGTACAGCAACAGCGATGTCTTCGCCGCCACTCATGGTTTCAAATGATTGACGTACTTCTTGCTCAAGATCTTTTGGCAGTTCTTGTTCAATAATCCAAGTACGAATCTTTTTACCAGTAGCGGCAAGCTTATTAACATCGTTTACATCTAGTGTTTTTAGCTCGCTGTTGATTTTGTCAAGCAAGCCCGTTTCAGTCAAAAAGCGGTTGAATGCATTTGAAGTGGTGGCAAAGCCGCCTGGAACACTAACGCCTAAATCAGAAAGATGGCTGATCATTTCGCCAAGCGAAGCGTTCTTACCACCAACCATTTCGATGTCGTCTTTTCCTAGCTGATCAAGATTGATTACAAGTGCTGTAGATTGCGCTGCCATGATAACTCCAGAAAATAAGGTTATTTAGTAAAGATTATAACGGTGAATTATACCGCCATATTAGGACAATTTCGAGGGTTTTCACCAAAAAACTTGTTAAAAATATACAAATTGTGGGGTTTGCTACATAAATTAGGGCCAGTCCGATCAGGTTTCGTATTTACTCGGATGAAAAATATCATTGTTAGTGACGATGTTATGCGCTTTCAAAAGCCAATTACTGCATAAAATAGATGCATTCAAATAAGCCATATTTAGAGTATTTCCATCATTTATGTTTCAATCTTATGTTCCTATATAGAAGGTGCCATTAAAAACGTCTTAATAAGAAGTGGGTTGGCTATGACGATAAGATGAACTAAGTGTACGCCTGTAACATTGATTTCTATTAAGAGGCTAATATGCGTATAATGTAGCGCATAGATAGTTGATGCACATTGCATGATAAATGTGCGGTATAGCTGCTAAAAAAAGGCTCGTTTGAAGTAGGCAGTTATAAAGCCTAGTTATACGAGTTATAAAGGCAACTATAAAAATCTAAGTAAAAGTCACGCTATTAATAATAGTCGAAGTAATGCTATTAATAGTTAATAATAGATAAGTGTTTACCAAGTCTGAATTATTACTAAGATCTATACCAAAAACTAAATGAAGGTCACTATTGAGTTTTCAACCGAGGTGTCAACGATATGTACTCAAGCAATCCATCTGAACAAGTTAAGTCCACTATCCAAAATCGCCATGCGCTAAACTTGGACAGCTCACAAGCCATTAGAACGGCGTTTTTTATCTCAGATGGCACAGCGATTACGGCTGAGACACTTGGACGCGCTATTTTGAGTCAGTTTGCCTCGGTTCCTTTTGAGACAAGAGTATTGCCATACGTCGATAGCTTAGAGCGTGCGGAAGATGCAGTTGAACAAATAAATATGGCGTATCAGCGCGATGGGTCGTTGCCATTGGTTTTCGATACGATTGTCAATCCTGAAATTCGTGAAAAGATCAACTCAGCACACAGCTGTAACTTAGATATGTATGAAGGTCTGATTGGTCGTGTTGCAGAAGAGACTGGTGTGGAGCCAGATGGTCATTCAGGGCATGCACATGATGATGTCGATTCTGAAACCTATAAAGAGCGGATCGACGCAGTGCATTTTGCCTTAGACAATGACGATGGCGCGCGTACTCGTCACTATAATGCAGCCGATATTATTTTGGTGGGTGTGTCGCGCTCTGGTAAGACGCCGACTTCTTTATACTTAGCGTTACAATTCGGTATTCGAGCGGCTAACTATCCTTTGACCGAAGATGATTTGTACGACAATCAGTTGCCGAAAGCATTACGTGAGCATAAAGATAAGCTGTTTGGTTTGCTCATCGATACTGATCGCTTGGTAAAAATCCGTCAAGAGCGCCGTGCAGGCAGCCGTTATTCAAGCTATCAGCAATGTCAGCAAGAGCAGCGCGCGATTCAGGGTATTTATATCACGCATGGTATCCCGAGCTTAGATGTATCAGAAATGTCTGTTGAAGAGATTGCCACGCGTATCTTGCAGATGACAGGTCTCAAACGCCGTATTGGGTAGTGAATGTTAGCTTACACAGTATCTGTTCAATCAGTATAAATAAGTGCTCGAGTAGCTTTAATAAATGCGCAAAAAACACTAATTACCATACATCATTTCATCCTAGATAATTATCATATAGAGAATATTATGATTTCAGCCTATCAATCTATAAAGCCATCGTTGTTGATGGCAGGTTTAATCAGTGCAGCGACTTTACTGAGTGCTTGTCAAACATCTCCATTTGCAAAGGATCCAGTACCTGAGCCGCGCTATATTCCAAGTATCGTATTGGGAGAAGCGCAAACACTGACCGTCATGCCAAACCGTGTTGCTTGTGCTTCAGAATTGCCAATGCAATGCCTACTTGCTAAGTCTAAAGACGGTAGCGTGTTTCAGATTCCTTATGACTGGATCGACGATTTCAAACCAGCCCTTGGTACAGAGTACATCATTAGCGCCCGCCCGCAGATTGATGAAGGACAACAGAGCGCTACTGGTCATTGGACATTGCAAAACATACTGTCACAACGTATGGTGGGCATGCCTTAGTAGGGCGATACTCAGTCATCTACATGATACAAACTCATCTACATATTGATTCATTTATATCTCAAACATTTACTCGATAAATAAATATAAAGAGGACATCATGGTAAGTAAAAGTGCAAGCGACGAGACCAACGATACTAGTAAAGATATTCATACCGAAGTATCAAATAAATCTAGCGGACACGTGCCAAGCCCTGAACATACCGAAGGTAAGAACAAACAAGAAAAGATAGAGCAGACCCACGAGCAAGTGACTGATGATGTCATGCACTATCCTGATCTAGTGAATCCGCTCGATGACACACGAATCGATATTAAATCTGGCTTTACCAAAGACTCTCGCCGTCTAAAAAGTGACGATCATGAGTATGAGTATGATGCAGTTGTGTTAGGGGCGGGACCTGCTGGTGAAGCCGCTGCTATGAAGCTGACTAAGTCTGGTAAAAGAGTCGTGGTCGTCGATCCGCGTGATCAAGTAGGGGGTAACTCTACTCACGTTGGTACGATTCCAAGTAAAGCATTGCGCCAATCTGTATTTAACTTGATTAACTTCCGCCGCGATCCAATGTTTACCAAGGCGATGGAATATAAGCAAGTACCGCTAAATGAAGTACTCGCCAAAGCGCGTCAAGTTATTCGTCGTCAAGTCAGTACGCATACACGTTTTTATGAGCGCAATCGTATCGAAGTCATTCAAGGCTGGGCAAGTTTTATTGACGCACATACGCTACGTATTGAAGTCGATGAAAATGTGTACGAAACCATCACTTTTAATAAAGCTATCATTACTGTCGGTAGTCGTCCTTACCGTCCTGAGATTTTAGACTTTAACCATCCACGCGTTTTCGACTCTGACAAAATCTTGCAAATGGATTATGTGGTCAAAAAAATCATCATTTATGGTGCAGGGGTGATTGGTTGTGAGTACGCGTCTATCTTTACTGGTCTTGGCTACAAAGTTGATCTAATCAATAACCAAGATCAGTTGCTTAACTACTTAGACAGCGAAATCAGTGATGCTATCGCGCATGACTTTAGACAGTTCGGTGTGCTTATCCGTAGTAATGAAGAGATTGATCATCTAGAAACTCATGATGATTATGTGGTCTTACACTTAAAGAGCGGCAAGCGCATCAAATCTGATGCCATTCTTTGGTCAAATGGTCGCTCAGGTAACACTGAAGGCTTGAACTTAGACGCCATTGGGCTAAAAGCAAATGGCCGTGGTCAGCTAAAAGTAGATGACACTTACTGTACGGACGTCGACAATATCTATGCTGCTGGTGACGTGATCGGTTGGCCATCACTAGCCTCTGCTGCCTATGACCAAGGTCGCTGTGCCGCTGCCTTTATGGTTGGTGATAGTGATGCCGAGCCAGTATCTAGCGTACCGACGGGTATCTATACGATTCCTGAAATCTCTTGTATCGGTAAGACAGAACAAGAGCTCACGGATGAAAAAGTTCCGTATGAAGTGGGTCAGGCGTTCTTTAAACATCTGGCACGTGCTCAAATCATTGGTGAACGTTCGGGCGTATTAAAGATATTGTTCCATCGTGATACGTTAGAAATTCTAGGTATCCATTGTTATGGTAACCACGCTTCAGAGATTATCCATATCGGTCAAGCAGTGATGAAGTGCAAGAGCAACAATACACTTGAGTACTTTGTAAATACGACTTTCAACTATCCAACGATGGCAGAAGCGTATCGTGTGGCAGCATTGAATGGTTTGAACCGAGTGTTTTAAACCATTGCCTATTTATATCGTATAAATAAAAAAGCGCCTACTATTATTAGCAGGCGCTTTTTTTATGCTTATAGGTCTAATTAATTTGAGGATTTACAAGTATGCTTTTCGCTGTGGAATACGCTTGCGTAAGAATAGCAATAAAACAAAATAGAGCAACCATAAGCCAGCCAACGCATAAAACCCTATAGCGACCTGAGAGACACTGGCACCCATTTGGTTAAGCTGCACAGAGGTATTGATTGCAGGCGTGGTCGGTACCAGCCAACGTATTACTTGTAATACTTGAGGCAATTGGTCTGCTGGCCAAGGGTAGCCGCTTAAGAAGAATATCGGTAAGGAGATAAAAATTAATATCTGCATGCTGCGCTCACGCTGCCGGAACCATAATCCAAGTACGCAGCCGAGCGTTGCGACTGTCGGACAAAATAGTGCCAAAAACAGCAGCGTACCAAGCGTGTTCTGTCCGCGTGGATAATGATGTAGCTCAAACGCCCAACCATAATAAAAGCAGCCAACGATAAAGCTGAGTGAGCTCAAAGCCCCAATACGTCCTAACCAGCCACGTACACTCGTACTGTGACGGCGCTGCTCATACCATGTGCCAATCAGCATCGCAGTCGCCATTAAAAGTGTCTGCTGTAAAATAATAACAGAGACAGCAGGTACGACATAAGCACCATAGCCCTCGGTTTGGTTATACAGTGGCATAATCCGTAGCGGTACAGCTTGAGTATTCTGCGCTGCGGTAGATGCATAAGCGCCTTTCGCAATGCTTTTCTTTACCTTGATACCAGCCGATACCGTACCTACTGCTTGAGAGAAACCCAATTGGACGTTTTTATTTAAAATAAAATAACCGCCATTACCCAGTACGCTGACGTGCGCTTGCTCTCCGGACTGAACTTGTTCTTCAAGACCAGCTGGAATCACCATATAGCCTGCAATTTGATCTGACCATATGGCTTCTTTGGCAGCCTGCTCATTGATAAATCGTTCAGTGTCTAAATATGGACTAGCACTCGTATAGCGTACGAGAGTACGCGATAAGTTGCTGTTGTCATGATCAATGATACCTACTGGCACATGATTGACCACCTCAGACGAGTAAGGCCAGGGATAGAAAAACCCATAGATAATAGGGGCAATAATCAACATCAAAAGTACGCCTTTATCACCAAAGACGTCTTTGAAAGTTTGAATAAAGCTGGTCCAAAAACTTTGTGAAGCCGGAATGACCGTTGAATTAGTTTTTGAGTGTGTATTATTTGATTGTGCAGACATTAGCGTGCTCCCCAACGTTCAGGATGCGCCAATGCGCGTTTGGTTAATAGTGCCGCAAGTATTAGCGCTATTATGGCCGCAAGCATAAGGCCATAGACGATAGGTAGAGAGATGGCGATCGGTGCTTGCATTTGTAACTGTGCAATATGGAGTTTGAGATAATGCGTTAGCGGTAGGGCATTTGACCAATATTGCGCGCTATCACTAATCGCAATATATGGAAAAGTAACACCGGCAAAGGCGTAAGAAGGTGCTGAAATAAATCCAGTAGTCGATAGACCCATACGTAATGAAAAAGAATTCAAAGTAAATATAGCACCTAGCCAAAACGACAATACCATTAGGCACAAAAACCCAGCATAGACTGCAACGAGCGACGTAATATTTATATTCTGATTGGACGTTGCCAGCCACAATATCAACGCCGACCACAAGCTATATGCTAATATTGGCCAAAAGTATTTACCCAATAGACCAAATACCAAAACTGATAGGCTGAACGAATTGGGCACTTTTGCGCTTGAAGATGATGCTTTGTTATTGCTGCTATCTTGTTTGGTTGATAGCGAAGATGACGTTTTTGAAGTTTTAGATAAAGTTAGACTAGGTTTGCCTGTATCAATAAAACGGTACCAGCGACCGATATTCTTATCACGTAACTCGCGGCCAATCGTAGTTGCGCCAATGACCATCGCCAATATATGTAATAAGGCAGGTATGACAGTCGATGCCAAAAACTGCTGATAATTGGTCGCAGCATTGAATAAGCTAATACGCTGCACACTGATAGGCGCATAAGCCGTCATCGCTTGTGATGGCGCTACGCCTTGTTTGACCAAACGTTTGATCTCTACACCTGCAGATAATGTACTAGCGACCGCTTGGACACCTGCCTGAATAATACCAGAGTGCGTACCGTACTGTGCATTGACTTGTAAAGTCAATGGAGCAGGCTGGCTCGATAAGATATTACGAGAAAAGTCTTCTGGGATAATGACAACAGCGTAAATATCGCGCTGTAAAATCGCAGCCTCTGCATCCGCTTGGGAGTAATACAGCTGTCTGACCGTCAAAGTAGGACTGGCCTCTAAGTAACGGACGGCAGTATTGGCAACAGCGCTATTGTCTTGATCGATGACTCCGATAGGCAAATCGGTAATTTGAGTCTGTGAAAATATCCACCATATTAGCAGCACCGTTGCCAGTGGTATCCATACCACCATGCTAAAGTCCCAATGGTTTTTTGTCAAAAAACGGCGCTCGTAGGCTGCACTGCGTAAAAAAGCCTCACTTAACTTAGTCAAGTGCATGGCTTACTCTTGGTTCTGATTGACAGGAGTAGGGTTGATACGTACGACCACACTCATACCTGAGCGGATACGAGCATCAGGCTTAGATGGTCGTGCCTTTACCTCAAAAGTACGCACATCAAAACCATCATCGTTATTGGTCGGACGCCAAGTGGCAAAGTCTGATAAGGTCGATGTCGCATAGACGGTAAACTGTTTTTTATAAGGCTTATCCGCTGATGACAGCGCTGGGATAGTACCGGTAAATGTCTGACCAATAGCAAATTGATTTAAATAAGACTCAGTGACGTTAAGTACTACCCATTGGTCATTGGTATCTACCAACGTCAGGAGCGGAACCCCTTGCCCGATGACTTCTCCAGCACTCACAATGACATTATCAACGATACCAGCGATAGGACTTCTTAGGTTCGCTTCCTCTTTTGCTACTAGCGCTTCATCGAGCTTTGCATCGACCTGTGCGACTTGTGCAGTGGCCGCTGACTTATCTTCAGTACGTGCGCCTTCTAACGCCAGATCATACTGCAAGCGGGCTGCTTCGGTTTGGTCTTGAGTAGCAAGATATTGAGCATACGCCTCATCGCGCTTTTGTCGCGCCATCAAACCTTCTTCGTAAAGGCGATTGACACGCTGATAGGTATTTTCTGCCAAGTCAGACGCGGCTTTATTGGCTTGCCAAGCAGCTTTTGCTTGGGCGATTTCTTGCGGGCGCGCCCCATTTTCTGCTTTGTCTAATTGGCTTTGCGCGATTTGCTTACCAGCACGTGCTTGATTAATCTTGGCATTAATCTCAGGCGAATCCATCTCAACCAGTTGCTGACCTGTTGTTACCGTATCACCCTCTGTTACCATAATCTGGGCAATACGCCCTGGCACTTTTGCAGCGATCGGCGTTTGCTGCATCTGCATTTGCCCTTGTAGCGTAATAACTTCTGGCTCGCTATGCGCGTTACTTTTGTATAAGCCGTACGCAATCGTACCAAGGACAATCAGTATGAGTAGTGCAAGTAATGCTTTTTTTATACGCGCAGATTTGTCAGTTTTAGAGGCGTCACGATTATAAGCAGGTGTCGGTTGCTCTGGTTCAATATCAGACACGTCTTCTACAGGATCGACTGAATTGTGTGTATCTTGAGAGGTCACTGACTCGCTTGCATCAGCTGATTTATTTGAGTCGTCTGATTCGCGTGGTAATTCTGTCATGACAATGAGATTCCTAAAGCAACAAAGTTGAAAATAAAGGGTTTATTACTAGTACACTCGAAACGCATAAGGTTTGGCGTTGTCTATAGTTTCAGAATTAAAAATAGCACCAAGAGCAACGATAAATGCTGAATAATATAGCCACAGCATAATGACCACAGCAGCTGAAAGCGCGCCAAACTCAGCACTATAGTTATTAAAATTTTGCACATAAATTGAAAACAAGATGGACAATATAATCCATAAAACCGTTGCCAGCGCAGCGCCTGGCATTAATTTTTTGAGGGCGACGGCATCACGATTTGGGGCTAGACGATAAAGGCCCAAAAAGCTTAAGAATATGATACTTGTCAATATTGGCCACCTGCTCCAAAGCGCAATCGTCTTAGCTATCTGAGGGAAAGGGAAGTAGGCGGCTCCCAAAGGGATAATCGCGATAGAGGAGACTGCGATAATCAATACGATTACTGCTGCAAAGGTTAAGCCAACTGCGCGGATCGTGCTTTGTACAAAACTACGCTCCTGAGTGATATGAAACGCAAGGTTGATAAGAATAATTAAAGACTTGATACCTTTAGAGCCCGCATAAAGTGCGAGCAAGGACGATATAAGCAGGCTGAAAGTCAGAGCAGACGTAGTCGTAGAAACCAACTCGCTCAGACGGGAGTTAAGCACTTCATATACTGTATCAGGTATAAATTGACTCAAAAGCGAGATTTGCTCTTGCATCTCGGCAGGAGAAAACGCAAGACCATAAAGCAGTACAAACACAGCCATCACTGGAAAAATTGATAAGAATCCAAAGAAACCTACGCTTGCGCAATGCGCCCAAACGTTAGAATTATTGGCAATACGCCACGTTTCTAGTAACGTCTGTAGCCAGTTTTTTATCGATGTAGAGGTCAATTTTTTCATAAAAGCAGCTGTTCGTAATAGGGTTGGTAATAGTATTTTCGATGTCGATTTCAGAGTAATACAAAGCCTTTATCATCATGACTTATGGCTGCTCACGTTATATCATTTTTCAGTATATAAAGTAGGCAATTGAATGTCAGCGGCATTCAGATAAGCATTAAAAGCAAGTGGTGTACCGCAGCTTTGCATAAGGGCAGCCAGTGACTGTACATAGTCATTAGCAGCTTGTGCTTGCTCGGTACGTGCCTTAAGCGATTGCGTCTGCGCTTGCACCACGTCAACCGTGGTATTTACACCTTCTTGTAATCCTAAGCGTCGTAGTCGTAATACTTCTGCTGCCAAATCAACATTGCTTTGCAATGCCTGATAGCGTGATTGAGCATTATTGACATCGTGCCAGTTTTTTTCTACCAGTAGCAATAAATTGTCACTGACTTCAATCTCAGAGAGGTCGGCCTGACGAATTTTGGCATTACTAGATGCTAGTGATGCGGCTTTATCGAGTCCGCCCCATAGTTTCCAACTGGCAGATATACCAGCGACCCAGCTTGGATCTTTCTCTACCTGACCATAACCGTATAGTAATACCGTAGGCTTGTAGCCTGTATCTGATAGCGCATGTAACTGCTGAGCCTGTGCCCGCTTGGCTGCAACTTTTTGCAGTCCAGGATGGTTATTTAGTGCCAAGTCCTGAAAGTAGCTCACATCTGGTAGAGGGCGACTAGAGACAAACAAAGGCGTGGTTGGTTTGATACGGTAGTCGGTACGTAGTAGACGCTGTAGCGCAATCATAGCTAGGCGCGCATCATTATTGGCATTGACGGATTCACTCTTGGCATCCGCAAGCGCAGACTGTGCTTCTAGTCTATCGACACGTGAGATAAAACCTTCTTCAAACAGACGCTCGGCCATATGGTCGGTTTGCTGCAATGTATCGTAAGCGTCTTCTCGTAAGTAAGCAGCGATAATCGCTAACTGTGCCTTAAAATAACGCTCAATCAACGTATTATAAAGCTCATTTTTATCCAGTACGCTATCAGCCATCGCTTCTTGCGTACGTGCATCCGAGGCGCCAGTCAGTGCGTCTGTGCGCCCAGCAGTATAAATAGGCCAAACGACTCCAAGACCTGCACCCGACGTAGAGCCTGAGCGCTTGAGCTTATAGGAGTCGGGAATACGCTCACCGACCAGCTCACCAAAGTCTGGTAGGTCTGCCGTAGGAGGGACTATGTTATCTACGCCATTGTTTACTTCGTTCACGATACCGCTTCTGAGAGAAGATAAATCTATATCCTCATCTAAATGATAGGCACTGGCAGATACTCGAGCAAATACGAGCGGATTGTCGATGGTTCTGAGTGCGTCAGTTTGGTATTCGCTGGCAGCAATCGCTGCTTGATTGGCAGCAATTTTAGGTGATACTTGTACCAGCAGCTTTTGCGCTTGCTCTAAGCTCAAAAAGCTTGAGACGTCTAGTGCGTAGCTGTTATCGACTGTTTTATGTGTAATAGGGTCCACAAGCATAGACAGTGCCTGCGATTTAGCCTTATTAGGGTTTGGTACTGTATGAAAAGGCGCTACAGCTGGTTTATCATTATCAGTTGGACTATCAGCATCTATGATTTGTGTCACAGCCACTGGTGTAACATCATCTGACACTTCTATACTGTCAGTGTCAGTGCTCGCGTAAGTCATGACAGGCACGCTCATGACTGCAGCTGTCATCATAGCAGTCGGTAGCGCTGATAAAATGAATTTCATAAGTCACATAAGCCATTAATTAGAATGTAAGGTATTATAAAATAAGGAACAGCACCGATAGGTTTCATTGCTCAGGATATAAAGTTGCTGAACTATTATAGACTATTTGCTAGCTAGCGAAAGAATGATGCTTAAATAAATCATTCATATTCTAATATAAAAATACGTCTATATTAAAAGTGCTAAAAAGCGGTCATTCGTCATAAGAGGTACACTGTAGAGCCACAATGGTGACGGGTCAATGCTCAGTATTTTGCCGTTTTCTATTGTGCGACCAGTAGCGGTATGATAGAGGATTGATTTAATTTTTAAATATCTGTTTATAAGTAACAACATAGCCAACAAGACGTTTTCAATTCAAGCAATTTATTTTTAGTTAGATTTTGTTTTTAATCTCATTATGAAAAATTTAGGCAGTAATTAACAAATAGAAAATGCTCAATAAGCATCAGTCAATCAGTCAATCAGTCAATGAATAGTCACTAAATGGCTATCAAACAGAATAAACAATATTAGCAGAGGATGTGTCATGGCAGGGTATATTTTAGCGTTGGATCAAGGGACCACATCGAGTCGAGCGATATTGTACGATGATCATGCGCGTCCTATCAAAATGGTACAACAGCCAACGACGCTGCAAACACCAAGAGCTGGATTCGTTGAACAAGATGCACAGCAGATCTGGCAAACTCAGATTAGCTGTGCACATGATGTTATTAATCGGGCAGGGTTGCTTGCCACTGACGTTACCAGTATCGCGATTACCAATCAGCGTGAGTCGATTGTGATGTGGGATAAGCAAACTGGCAAGCCACTGGCTCCTGCCATCATTTGGCAAGACAGGCGTACCGCAAATTACTGTAAGACGCTTGCTGCTGAAAGCGCTACCAATAGCATGAATGACCCTGTGCATCAGAGCATTGATAGTGTCAATATGGCACATGAAGTACAGCGTATTACAGGTCTGCGTTTAGATCCGTATTTTAGTGCCAGTAAGATTGCTTGGTTACTCGAAAACAACCCGAAGCTGAGTGTACGAGCCAGCAGAGGTGAGATAGCGGTCGGCACGATTGATAGTTGGCTGATTTATAAGCTCACAGGCGGTGAACATGTCATTGATGTGACCAATGCTTCTCGTACATTGCTATTTGATATCCATAAGCTGGCATGGTCAGAGACACTTTGTGACCGTTTTGCTATACCTATGCATATATTGCCTAAAGTACTACCGTCCGACGGCGATTTTGGCAAAACCAAAAAAGGCCTGTTTGCAAAGCAAATACCCATTCAAGCGGTATTGGGTGATCAGCAAGCAGCGCTCTTTGGACAAGGTTGTCTTGATGCAGGCATGGCCAAAAACACTTATGGTACAGGCTGCTTTATGCTAATGAATATTGGCCAACAGCCAAAACTGAGTGAGCATAAGCTGCTAACCACCATCGCGTGGCAACGTAAAACGTCACCAATTCGTCCAGACAATTTGTCATTTGATCAAATTGTACAGTCAGGCAAACGCATGCTACAACCGCCCAAAAAGGAAGTCACTTATGCCTTAGAGGGCAGTGTCTTTATGGCAGGGGCTATCGTTCAATGGCTGCGTGATAATTTGGGTATGATTCAACAAAGTAGTGATGTTGAAGACTTAGCCCGTCAAGTGGACAGTAGCGAAGATGTTGTTCTATTACCTGCTTTTACTGGACTAGGCGCACCTTATTGGCGTTCGGATATTAGCGCTAGCATCACTGGTATGAGCCGCGGTACTACTAAGGCACATATTGCACGCGCTGCATTGGAGGCCGTTGCTTATCAAACCTATGATGTGCTTATCGCTATGCAAAAGGACAGTCCTCATCCTTTGACTGAGCTTAGAGTGGATGGTGGTGCTGCAAATAATGATTTACTCATGCAGTTCCAAGCAGATTTGTTGGGTGTTCCGGTATTACGTCCTAGAGATACAGAGATTACGGCAAAGGGCGCAGCACTCCTCGCAGGTTTAAAGACTGGGCTATATGACGAATCGACCATGAAAGCCTCATGGCAAGTAGAGCGGGTGTTTGAACCAAGTATGTCGGCTGATACTCGTGAGCGACATCTTGCTAAATGGCAACAGGCTATCAAAAGGTCTCTAATGCCGTTATAAGATTGATTTAATTAGTAAATTTATTGTGATCGTACATTTATAATTACTCAAAGTATGAGGCTGCCGTACACAAATGTGATAAAGATACAGGCTGTAACGCAAGATAATCGCAATACGGACACAGTTTACATAATCGGCCTATCTGTCCTTACCTATAAATTTCTATACTTCAATTGGATTTAGTAAGACCGCTAATAATTAGCAAATAAATAATTCAATAAATAATAAATAATTTAAGGACAATACTATGAGTAACCATGATGCTATCGATCGCAGTGAAGTAAAACATATGTCAAAAGAGACAAAAGAAGATTTAAACGCAGACATCATTACCGGTGAGCCAGGCTCGCATCCAGTAGGTACAGGTATTGGCGGTGTAGGCGGTGCAGCAGCAGGTGCAGCTATCGGTACAATGGCAGGTCCGCTAGGTACGCTAATTGGTGGTGCTATTGGTGCTATCGTTGGTGGCGGTGCAGGTCATGCAGCAGCTGAAGCCATTGACCCAACTCACGAAGAAGCGTACTGGCGTGCAGAGTATGCAAATGCAGATTATCATAGAGAAGAATACGATTTCGACCGTGACTTACATCCAGCATATGCAGTCGGTTATGCGAACCGTGCTCGTTATCCAGTAGATGCTCGTTTTGAAGATCATGAAGCAGATTTAGAGCGTTCATGGCACGAAGTAAAAGGTGAGTCTCGTATGGAATGGAACGAAGCGCGTCAAGCATCACGTGATGCATGGAACCGCGTATCATAAGAAATTTTAGGTAACTAATAGAATGGTTAGGCAAACATCTTGGCGACCAATGCATTTAGTAATTAGCTAACATTAGAGGTTGCTATACCATTACCTAAAATAGATTAATTGTATGTCTAGTTCTATTAGTAAATCTACTTATCAACATTTATGCTATTTTAAAACTTCCAAGGCTTAACTTTGGGAGTTTTTTTAGGCATAAAATTTGCAGCGTATACACATACGTGAATATTATGTACTATAATAATGAGAACGATGGGGAATATATGAGTAATAACACTGAAGGCAATAAACAGTTCTATATCGCAACGGCAAACTTGCTGAACTTTGCGAACCCTAATCGAACTTATTATGAAAATGCGCCAGCTTATAATGATAAAACCTACGAACATAAGCTGCGAGGTCTTACAGATTTATTGGCTAAAGCGCATGCTGACATTATCGCAGTACAAGAGGTTTGGGATAGTAATGCATTAGAGGCACTGGCTATTTCACTAGGTTTCAAGCCCGAGCATGCGGTCATTCCACTTGCAAGTAATGATAGCACGAGTATATACACCAAAGGCATGGGTGCACAGAATACACCTGCTGTCGGTATTATCAGCAGATTTGAGCAGTTAGAAACCAGTTTGCTAGAAAATATAGCACCAAAAGCCATTATTGATGTACCTGATATCGGTCCTTATCAACGCTTCAATCGTCCTCCATTAGTGTTACGTGTTGACGCCTACGGGCAGCCCATTACAATTATTACAGCGCATCTAAAAAGCAAACGTGCTTTTTTCTTACGCGACGAAAATGGTGACCTATTAGAAGACATGGACGATCCAAATATTCGAGTTCGCGCCAAGCTTCGTAGTTTATGTATGCGCGCGGCAGAAGCGGCCTCTATCCGTATGTCTATCATAGAGCGATTGCAACATACCCGTGAACCATTGATTCTATTGGGCGATATGAATGATGTCACAGGTAGCGTGACTACTCAGTTGATGACAGAAACTGGGGAGGTTAATTACGATAAAAGTATGCGTGATGTTGCACTTTTTGATGCTGCTCGGATTCAGGCACGATATGGCTGGATGAAAGATGTTGCCTATACCCATATATATCAAGGTATGCCAGAAGTTATCGACCAGTTATTTGTCTCAGAAGAGTTTTTGCCTGATAGTAAGTTTTCGCTCGGTTATGTCGAACGAGTCGATTATTTTAATGATCATTTGAAATGGGACTATGACGATAGAGTGACCGATCATGGTATTATAAGGGCGAAAATAAAACTCAAAGATTAACTTTATAAAATTAGACGGTTAGCTCTATTAAATTGCTGAGCGTATTATTGTTTTTAACCTATTCATGTCCCTTGCTTGATGCTATACAAGCGTTTATGATGCCTCTGCATTGAATAGAGTAGTGACCATACAGGCTTTATATTTTAGCTGACAGTCAACCGTCCTTTATTTGAGGATAATTACTATTCAATGAAGATTATATTTATAAAATAGGGCGCAACATTAAGAGATTCACAATGAGTGATAATAAAGACGAAAAGATTGAAGATGTATTGGTAGATTCGGAATTGGCAAAAAAGCTTGTACCTAATAAGTTTAAGTTTACTAGCCAGCAAGGCCGTGCACGTCGTCAAAAACTATTGGCTGGTGCCAAAAAATTGAGCGAAACGCATGCTATTAACGATATTACGTTAGCAGCTGTGTGTGAAGAAGCGGGCATACCAAGAGCGTCTGCTTACCATTTTTTCCCTAATATTGAAGCAATATTTTTAGCATTGCGTTTTTTGAATGCGATTGAAATATTAGAGATGGTAGAGACGGTCGATATTGGTAACTATGACAGATGGCAAGGGTATTTAACGGCGCTTATCGATCATTGTATTACGATATTCCATAACGATGAGACAAAAGCCAAGCTTATCTATGACACCAATACACCCGATTTTGAAGGTGACAGTTTTGGTGAAGATATGGATCATCAAATCGTTGATCTGGTCTATAAGCGTTTGTCAGAGCGTTATGAGATGCCAAACTTCCATGATATCCAAGATACCTTGTTGATTGCTTATAGCATCGTAAATGCTATCTTTACGTTGTCTTATCGCCGTCATCAGAGTATTACTGAAGAGTATATCCAAGAAGCAAATACAGCATTTATTGCTTATTTACGTTGTTACCTACCAGAAAAGCTGCCACGTAAAAACCGATAATTGAGTTTACTTTAAACATAAAAAAGCCGACATATTTGTCGGCTTTTTCGCGTCTAATTTTTAGCATAAGATTTGAAGTAATAGAGATTAATATTTTTAATAAAACAGCTGTTTTTTAACGGTTAGATGTCAAATCTTGTCCATGGCAAGTATCCTCGCTTGCATCTAGAGGCGAGTACTGCTTATGATAACTGACTATTGACTTCTCTAGCGCTACATTGGTCTGTGAGTCATTTGCATTGACGTAAGCTTCGCGAGCTTGTTCGAGCCAACGGTCTGCCATGCGAAAATGCATACCAGATTCGCGCCAACCTCGCGCGCATTGATTGGTTGCTGCCCAAATCAAAGCCACTTCACTGAATGCCATCTCACGTGGTGCTGACGCTATGCCATCACCATCTTTAAGTGCGCTTAAAGTTGCCCATAGATCAGGACGCATTAAGGCAGAGGTAGACGGAATATCTTGATGCAAGCCCAAGTCTTGTACCGTGTCATTATCTAGCGCTTGCAATATAGGCTCTGCCATTTCTAACGCAACTTGACCTGCGGATGAGCGGCTATTCATACTGTCTTGATGAATAGCATAGTTCAACCACGCTTGCGCTTTGTAAGCGAAATACTGTTGAGCTGCTGTCTTATCTTTTTGTTGATAGGGTTTTAACTGCGTGACCATACAATTTAACAGGCGTTGTTGTTCGCTTTGATATCTATAAGAGCGTACCTGAGTCTGACTATCATTGCGGCAATATTCAGCCATGCTAGTTGAGTTAGCCACTTGGATAGTCTCACTCTTAGCTAAAGCTGGCTGCATAAAGGTTAACGAGAATAAAGCTGATAGTGTAACGCATACTGAGCGCTTGAAAGGTGCTGCATTGATGGCTGAATCAAACATGGTGTAAACCTTATGTTAAGGTAATAAACGTTGGTATTATTTACCATTACTAGGGCTGACTTAGTTGTTTATTAAATGACAAAATAACTCATCATAAGACAAGCATGATACTGTCATAAGATTGTACTTACGACAGTATCATTAATATCAATCAATTAAAATGCAGAATTGCTGCTTAGACGTTGGTTCTTACGTGGGTCTTCACGTTTGAATAAGTCTTCATCGAACTTAAAGCGCAATCTAAAGTAAGCACCTTGCTGAGTACTGTCATCATAAGCAATATCTTCATCTTCAAAGCCCATGAAATTATAACCAAGTGATAACCAAAGGTTGGTCATTGGGCTATAACCCACTTCTGCACCAAGCATATAAGCCAAGTCATTTGCCTGATCATTCCAATAAGTACCTGCTTGTAAGCCAATATCCCAGCGCTCACTGATGTCATAAAGACCGCGGCCATAAACAGCATGAGCCGTGTTATCGCTGGTTAAGCTATCTGCTTCGTACTCTGTATACTTACCAGCATAACGTCCAGACAACGTTAAAGGACGCGTAGGATGGTAATTACCATTCCATGACCAAATCATAGTGTCTTTTTGGTAAGCGTCATCGCCAGTATTATTATCATCCAAACGATATTCAAATTTTGCAAGCATATCTAACTGATTGCTATCGTAGTCACGATACGCAGCACCTAGCTGAAAACGATTGATAGTGCGATCGCCATCACTATAGTCAGTACGTGAATAGATGTCTTTGGCTAAGAAGGTAACCTCATCAGTATAGCGATAGGCGATACCAGCACTACCAAGTAGCGTATCACTTGTTTCACCCCAACGTTTTTCAAAACGTCCTGATGCTTTATAATTCTCTTTGGCAAGATATTCAACACCGATACCTGCCGCTGTTGCAGTGTTACTTTCTTCACCTTCCAGAGATTCAACACGCTCAAATAAAGTGTTTAAAGTTAAACCTTCTTGAACATACCACTTGTTTTTTAGACCAATGGCTGCTTCTGCCTCACGTGCACTAATGGCATCGCGCATACGGTATTCACTATAAACCTTACCATCTTTCATGTAAGTTGCGTCAAAACCAACAGTAGTACGTTGACGCTCATCTGTATCATCAAGACCGTAAGTACCAGATAAGCTGTTGATCAAATCATGACGAGCGTATAGACGACCCAAGTCCCCAAGTGCTGTCTCACCGCCGATAGAAGTTGCATTACGTGAGCTGTTTTCGATATCTTGCTCATACTCTGCAAATACCAAGCTGTTATTCAACTTAGGTAGACGAGAGGTAATACGAGCACGAACAGTCGTACCTTCAATATCTTCTTCAGCGTCACTAACACTACTTAACGCTGACTGATTGATGATGTCATCATTAAACAGGGTGTCGTCTGTAATATCTACAACGTCTGTCGCGGCTTGAGTATTACGTGAGGCAGCAGTCGCGTCTTGTTTGTAATAACGAACCCCAATTTCACCAACGATGTTTTCGCTTAAACGATGCTCAATGCTCGCTTGCACGCCTTCGCGGCTAGCGTCAGTAGTATGCTCTTCTGTGCGTATGCCTTCTAACTTAAGAGCAGTTTTCTTATCATTTAAAGTATGAGTAACCTCTACACCAGACTCAGTACGTCCAGCAGTAAGTGGTGATGCACCAGTGACAAAACCTTCGTCAGCGTCATTATAATAAGCTTTAGCTCGCGTATTTTTCTTATTATCAAAATCAAGTTCAATACGTAGTGCGTTACCTTCAACATCACTATCAGTCAATTCTGTCGCGTTGATTTGATTACTTGACTGAAAATTTGGGTTTTCAGCTTTGTTCATCGCATATTCTGCGACCAGCTTTAGCTTATCATTGAATTTAACAACACTATTAACACTAGCCAACTCTTCTTTGTTCAGTGGGTCATCGCTATTCACATAGCTACCACCGATGGCTACTTTATCCGTCAGTTGCTGTTTCGCGGCAATACCACCAACCAAATAATCTTCACCACCCTCATCAACTTCTACAGTGACACGGATATAGATAGGATTGCCTTCGATATCTTGACTAGCAATCGGTGCAGTTAAGAATAAGCTACGGCTGATGGGGTCAATCTCATAATCAGCAAAGCGAGTAAGCGTCTCACGATTGATAATAAGCCCAGGGTTGTTGGCATCACGAGTAATAACTTCAACCGTTTCAGAGTTTTCTAATACCGCATCGAAGTTCTCAGCCAATGGATATGGGCCTGAAATGCCCAAACCACGAGTCTCATTTACACGTTGGCTAGTACTGGTTTCTGCTAAAAAGGCAGTAATACGAGTATTGCTATCTTCAAATTGAGCTTTTAGGCCAGTTAATGTACGGTTGTATTGACCAAGCTTGATACCTTCGTCATCATCAATTTGAGTTTTTAAATCACCATACATAGCGAACGAACGACCTTTATCGAGGCGCACGTAAAGCTTGCTAGTAGACTGCGCATCGAAGCCTTTAGCTGATGAATCGCCATAGACAGGATAGTATTCGCCTGGATCGATATCACGGAACAAACGCTCGCCTTTTTTATCACTATCATATGCAAGCGTAAGCAGATAGTCGCCGCGTACTTTTCCTTTGAGGAACATCGCGGCACGACCAGAAGCTGTGTAATCATCATTACCGGCAAAATCATTCAGCTCTTGTTCAAAGGCACCTTGAGCATCCGTAATACTGCTACCGTCAAAGTCTTTGAGCGAGATAGCACCTTCGACGATACCGACCGCGATCAGCGGACGTAGCTGCGCGGTAAACTGTAGCGGAATCACTTGTTTTCTGCTACCGGTATCGATGACCAGCTCGCCTTTACCCGGTACGCTTGGCGCGGTGACGGGTATCAGTAGCTCACCACCATTGACGGTAATCTGGGTGCCTGCGGCGTCTTTACTACCGTCTTTTAGGTTGATACGGCCGATATTGGTATCGATAGTAATCGGCGTAGAAGCGACATAAGGACGACCATCACGATCCTTTAGGCTGACGACGATTTGATATTCACTCATGCCATCGGCTGGGACTAAGCTATCTTGAGTACGATAGTCAATCGCTTGCAGACTATCTGGCGTCAAGACGTTGATCGTCTGCTCAGAGATGACTTTGCCATTGACGTCAGTTGCTACGCCGCGCAAGGTGTTGCTGCCGCGCTTCAAATCAACCGCGTAATAGTCAAAAGCAGTTACTTTTTGCTTTTCTTGCTCGGCGGTTTTACCGATTTGCTGCTCTGATACGGCTTTGCCATTGGCATAAAGAGTAAAGCTGCTGCCTAGTGGCGCTTGCACCTGAACCATTTGCTTATAAGAAGATAGTTGTTGACCGTTTGTAAGGTTGATGAAGCTGACATCATTGTTAACGACTTCTTTTAAGTATTCTTCGAGTACTTTTTCTTTAGGCTGCGCGACTGTATTGACAGTCATGTCGATGCGTTCAGCACTAGGCGTAGCCAAATCATTGACGATAGCGGAATCACATTTGATACTTTGCTCTAGCACATCATTAGACTTACAACCACTGGCATCAACATTATCTCTATAGTAATCGTCATCACGAAGGTAATCAGGCTCAAGTTCGAGCTCACTTTTAATGGCTTGCTCTAAGCTGTCATTTTTTGCACTGATACTTTTGCTACGAGTGATAAGCTCTTCATTGAGGCGCTGAGTGCTATCACCCATGCCACCGACGATAGCAAAATCAGCGCGATGCAGTTCGCCATATTTTAGGTCAACGAAACGGCTGCCAGCATCACCAGCATTACGGTTACTTTGAATAACCAATTCTGTCTCATTAGGTATGGTTGTACGATCGACTTTTAGTACGTGGGTCTTGGCACTAACGCCATAAAAGTTATATTTACCTTCAGGATCGGTAACGATGAAGTTGCCGTTTTCCATATAAATACGCACGCCAGCTACGCCAAGCTCGCCGTCTTCTTTTTGCTGAATACCATCACGGTTGATATCGTGATAGACCTTACCGATGATGATGCCGTCCGTATTCATGACACCGCGGCTGACCTCGATAGGCCATTGCGCTTCAAGCGATGCTATAGGCTCATCATTCTCATCGCGACCAACCGCTATGGCACGGTTGATACCGTCGCCGCCTAGTGCTGATGAGCCGATAAGCACTCGATAGGTTATGTTCTTGGTGTCGCCTGCGTTCAAATCACCCAAACCTAAAACTTGATATTTGCCATTAGCTTTAAATTGGTTCGTTTGTGCTTGGTTGATATTAACGTCATTAGACACTTGGCCTTCCGTGATACGAACACTATTTGGCACAATATCAAAACCACGTGGAAGCGCATCCTTTAATGAGACATCATAGGCAGTAGACTTACCATCATTTTTTACACTGATAGTGTAGTTAACATAATCACCAAGTTCAGCTGTTTTTACTTGACTTTCTTTGGTGACTTTTAGTTTTGGCGTCTCGTCAACAATATTAATAGTATTGGTAATATTATCAGTAACCGTGTTCAAATCTGTAGTGCTCGGCAAATCATCTATTCCAAGACCTACCGTCGGGGCGATACAGGCCTCCAACTTGACACCTAATATATCACCGTCCAGGGTTTGAATAATATTATCATTTATAGCATTTGCATTATTGGCTGTGGGTACCTCTAAGCGGTATTTCCCTGTATTACTACCTGTTTCCAATGCTTTTAAAGAGTAGGTATCACCAGTCTTAGGTGAGTTAATGGTGACCCAAATCTGATCTTGTTTGTCATCCTGCACATTACATTGAGCATAACCAGCTTGAATATAGATGTTTTGATCAACTTGAGACTTTTTCTTGAAGTCATCAAAGGCGCTATTCATAAAGTCGATACGCGGTTCAACGATTATCACGCTATCAGTAGCGGTAGCGGCTTTTACTGATGGATCTTCTACAATAGTAGCGCCAAGCTGGATATTGGAGGTATCACTATCTTGAGCTTCTGCACTTGTTAATGCTTGAATAATAAGCTGAATGCTTTCTTCTTGATTTAATTTGATTTGCGCTGTTAGGTTCTTGAGAAGGATTTCGCGATCGCCTTCATCGATGATGCCATTGCTATTTAAGTCTTGATAGACTTTTAGGTTGGATAGAGTTTCTTCAGGAGCCATCGTCAGCTCAAAATTTGCTTCATCGGTACTGGTGTTTTCAAGTACATTGACCCAATTAACTATCGTGCCTGGAAAGACAGTCTTTGGTAAAGGTTCTGAGAGTGTCAGACCATAGATGACAGGCGTAGAAGACTTTACTTGTACGGTGTTTGAAGTAGCAGTTAAAGTGTTGCCCGTTTGACTGCCTAAATTAAAGCTCACTTTTGCAGTGTTGTTAATAATTTGCACAGCAGGTGCTGCTGCAGCCATATTCGATTGCATAAGCAACATGGCCAATGTTAGCGTAGAGATCTTCGCTGTACATCCTGCAGTACGTTTGAACGCTGTCATAGTAGGCTTAGTCATAAATTGCTTATCCAATAAAACATAAATGATGGACTAAATGGGATGCCTCTAACTTAACCAAGATAAATAGCGTTAAATTAGAGGATGTCTATAAGCGTCAGTTAACACTTATAGACACAAAGTGATATTAAGGAAATAAAATTATTGATTGATTTGCACAGAGAAGGTTAGGTTCTGTGAAGCGCCGGGAGCTAAAGGAAAAGTAGTGCTGACAGCTTCTGTAGCACCAGTGCCCACTAGGCCTGCAGTAGTTCCTGCCGAGCTGTTCGCGTTAGTATCACCGGTATAGGTTGCTTGTCCAGCCCAGTTACTCGTTAAATCAGATACCACTACACTGCTAATTGCATTAACGGCTTCTGAGAACGTGCTCGTGGCAGTGATTTGATAGTAGATACACAGACCAGGCTCGACATTATTAATATCAGCTGGGCCATAAGATAGAGTGCCTGGTGAAGTACAAGAGGCAACTGCTTGCTCTTTGGTCAAGATGACGCCTTCCATCGTAGTTGTAGATGTGGTGCTAACGTCAGCAGGTGGTAAAGTACCATCGATAGTATTGGTCGCATTGACAGTGATAGTCATCACCTCAGAAGTACCGATATCACCAGCAACGCCAGCTCCAGAGGTGCCAGTACTGGCTACTTCTACACCGATATTGACAGTATCATTAGTATCGAGACCCGCTGGCACCGCTTGATTAAGATCATAACCGTTGGGAGTCAGAGTTAACTCGGTATCACCGCCGTCAAATACACCATTGTTATTGGCATCTGCAAATACACGAGTGATGTCAATGTTGGCGTTGTTAGTGGTTGGCTCAACCGTGATGAAAACTTCATCAGGAGCATCTGCTTCGGTAACGTCAGTACTGGTACTAGTAATGGTATAGTTATAGACATTACCCGTGCTGACTAGAGGCACTTCTTTTTCTAGATCATCACTGATAGTCAGGTTACGAGTCTGGTTACGCGTAGTGACAGTTGCGTCAGTGTTATCATCTTTACCTGCTGGTAGGTTAGGATCTTCGTAGTTATTTTCACCAGTTCCACCACCTGAAACCGTCTCAGATGTATCGATTAAGTCAGGCGTATCGGCGTTATTATCATTTGCTGTATCGTCTTTTACTTGAGCGTAGTTGGTAAGATCAGTGCCAGAATCGATCGTAACACCATCTTCTTTAACGGCACGGAAGGTCAAGGTAAGTGACTCATTTTGAGCCAAGTCCTGGCCTGTGATCGTCAGCGTCTTATTCTGATTTGAGAATGCAAAGTCGCTTGCTGCTACATCCGTACCATTGATTTGAGGAGTAAAAGTAGTCAATGCTACCAAACCAGCCGGTAGAGTATCTTCGATATTGAATGCGGTAGCAGCAGCATTACCTTGGTTTTCAATAGTAATTGTATAGTCGATATACGCATTAGGATTGGCAGTATCAAAGAACTTATCATTAGAAGCAAAGTTAGTTGCAGCAGACTTTGTAATCGCGTATATCGGGGTGCTAGTGATACCCGTATCAACGTTTTCGGCAGTATAAGCAGCAGTATTGCCAGGGTTGTTCGCCTCTAAATAGGCACTAGAGGCAGTTACGGTGATGACGCCTTCGTGGTTGATCTGACGCGCAGTATTATCAGAGGTGGCAACGATAGTAATCGTTGCAATTTCGTCAGGTGCTAGATCAAGAGTACCGCCATTGGTCAGCGTCTGTTCAGTAGCATCTACATTAGTAGTATAAGTTATTGTATAACCACTATAATCAAAATCATCGCCATTTTGATTGGCAACATCTATGGTATAGGTGTCGTTGACGTTACCATTATTCTGTAGGGTATGAACAAAGGTAGCAGTCTGGCCGGCTTCGGGGTTAACCGTGTCACTGTTGGTATCTGTTCCATTTTGAGCCAATAGTTCAAATGCACTCTGTTCACTTACTTGTACTGTGACTTCATTAGAAACCGCTTCCTGAGTGGTACCAGCGACAGTATATTGAGCACTAGCTGTGTTATTGATATCGATAGTAGCGCCATTAGTGCCACCTGTAGGCGTGTCCGCCATAGCGCCAGTCGATACACCCATCAGCGCAGCAACACCGACGGCAAGCAAACTATAGTTAAAAGTATTTGATTTCATGTAATGCTCCAGAATTAAGATTAGAGATTGAAACGTTAAAAGAGTGAAAGTTTAATGTCTGTTGAACTAATTAACGGTGGTATTGAGAGCAACGGCAGCTGACTTCTTAGCTGGTAGTAACTTAATATTCCAACGCAGAGTGCGGTATTCAGAATATGGAATCTTGACCATCTTGCCATCGACTTTACGCATCAGCGGCATATCAGTATAGTTCTTACCATCAGTGCTAGCTTGTGCGCTTGCAGGCATCGCATCACCAGTAAACGTCATGTTGGCAGGGATAGGTAGGGTTACCATCAAGTCGTTAATATCTTTATTGACAGTATTGGTATAATTCGCTTTATACTGAATCACAGTACCTGCTGGTGCAGTACGTACTGGTGTATAGACCGTTTTACCTTCCGCATTCTTTATAACTTGATTAGCTGTTAGTTCCATTTTTAGGGCGTCTTCAGCATGCGCTATATTTAGTAAAGAGGTAGAAGCTATAGTGGCCAATAAAACATTGCGTAGAATCTTGAAACGTTTCATATAAAATCCTTTCTTATATCGTTGCTATCATTGGGATGTTGATGCTTTGGGCTACAGTGAAATTGTCTATAATTTGATATCAGGATCATCTGTAAAAAGCGTACATCTTCCCTTTAAGCTATTGTCACGTAACCGATACAAAGTTTCATTATAAAGACGACAAATGGTAATTCGAGGTAGCTAAACGGTAAAAGGCCCTGTCTGGATAGACAGGGCCTTTTATAGTTAGAAAGAAGGTCAGTAATAGTTTAGAGTTACAAGAAATAATAGCTATTGAGTGTCCATAGTCGTGCCATATTTGGTATTGAAATAGAAGCTACGACTAGTTTTTGGATTTAATACAAATTCTGTAGTTTTAACGGTTCCGTTCTCACCGATAGGGACATTATCATTAGCATAGTCGGAAGCATTAGATACACCTATTAATACTGAGGTAACTAAAGCATTATTCTCTCCTTTCTTCTGCAATACATCGCGCATCACGAAATTATTAATCGTAAGATTTGCACGATTAGTCGCCGTGATCCTATAGGCAATACATTGACCAGGAGTTAAATCATTGCCACTGATTCCACTCTCGCTAAAGCCAGCTATAGGATCTGCATTTCCTGCAGTATTTATATTAGTAGCGGTATAATTGAGCGTTGAACGGCAGTCATTAACGTATTGTGCTTTTCTAAGTACTAATGCTGCGTAATCTCCCTCAACTTCTCCAAAGTCTAAGTTTAGCGAGCCTTCTGTCTTATAATCTAATTTACCAGCTTGTAAGTCAATATTACGAATATTTGGCGTAGTATCAACACTGAAAACCCAAGGATCTGGCTCTGCTTGCACAATACAAACTTTTTGAGGCGATAGTGCTGCTATAACGTTTACTGGCACAGTAAATTTATATTGCCCTAATGGATTGTCAGAGGTAGTTTGAGAGGTAGTACTGCCTATGTTGACACCGTTACAATTGGTTAGACTTATAGTTAGACCAGTGGTATTTCCAATTCCCGTCTCACCATTATCAAAAATACCATTGAAGTATTTTGAGTTGCCAGTAAAAGTAGTAGAAATATCAGATTTTGTATCAGGGTTAGTGCTTCTAGCTATGCCACCATTGTCATTGAATACAAAGCCAGTAAAAGTATAAACGGATGGGGTATTAGTAATGGTACAAGTGATTTCGTCACCGTAATCTAAATTAGATAAAGAAAAGGAGTAGCCATCACCCTTAGGCATAATAGTTTTACTATCAGTTGTTGCATTGGTACACTCGTAGCTTGCCTTGTAGTTGTTGATACTGCCTTCATTTGTTCCAGTTAATACGCGCTCAGCAATAGTGTAACTAGTAGTAGGTGCTAGTGTTAAAACACTACTAGTAGCATTACTAATTGTACGGCCACTGCCGCCAGTTGTAAAAGATGCTGGAGAGCCTGCAGCGTCTGGAGTCAAAGAACCACCAGAAACCTTGATATTAAACTGATCAGTATCATTAACGCGATTACCAGTCAGCACCTTCTTGACTACTACTTTCGGCGGTGCTAAGCAAAAGTAAAAGTCAGAATAACCTACGGCATGATCAGTGTTTGTAAAAGTTTTTGAGTTACGATGTATCAAACTAACTTCAGTGTTTGCAGGTGCGTAATCCCAAGTAGCATCGATTGTACAGCCGTTTAGACCGCAGTTTATACCTTCTTTAGCCGTTACTGTAGTGCTACTGCTATTTTGTAATATAGTATGAAATGTAGGAAAGAAAGTCAGTTTTCCGCTGTTAAGAGCAATAGCTTGTTCAATATAAGACAATGTCGGACCTGTTCCAAAGGAGTCTAAATCTTGAATTTTGTAACCAATTCTACTGACGGGACGATTAACACTTAAATTAACACTATTATTACTCTTTGCACTAGGGGAGCTATGAACAAAATTAATGGCATTAGCAGTTGCATTGTCAACCCCACCAAAAAATGGCGATGACCTACCTTCATTAACACTCAAATCTACACCGGTAAACCTAAAATTGAAGACTTTATTTCCCGAGCTTTCAACAAATGTAAATTTGTCTTCAAATTTACCACTGGCCCAAGTCAAAGTTTTAGGCGTTGCCATTGGAGAGTAGGTCGGTGTTGTTGGACCACCAATGTAGTACATTTTATGATTGGCAGGACAAGTGGCCGCTGCAGTAGTATTCGAACTACTAGAAAGCGTTACTGAGTTGGTGTCAGATGCGCTTTTCGTAGCTATTGTTGCATGACTAATAGTTGCTGTATTTGTCACATTTGAATTGGAGGCAGCCGTAACAACTGTTGGTATAATGATACTATAACTCTTACCGACAGCTAATGTAGGGACTGGAAAGCCCGATCCCTCTAATTGAGCGATAGAAGGTAACAAATTAGCGTTACAAGTAGTTGTGGCATCTGAACTATCACAGCTTATGCCTGACTGTTTCAAAAGCCCTGTAACTGCTGGATCCTTTAAAGTGATACCACTAATTGAGCTTTGGCCAGTATTAGTTATTTTGACAGTATAGTCAGTAGAACCATTTACTGAGATTGAAGACTTATTATCGTCTTTGGTGATGCTGTAAGAAGCTACAGGTAGATAGCAATAGCTGTCTAAACGAAACTGGAGTACCTGACTTGTAGGTGTGCGAGTAGTGTTTTCCCCTGTATTGGTATAGCGTACAGTAACTGACTTCACAGGGTCACTAAAGACAACAGAGCCCTGACAAGTATTTTCTAACGTAGTTGTACAGTTTGCGCTAATAGGATTGGCAGGTAGGCGTAAACCGTTAGAGCTGATCACATTAGATCCATTTATATTTTGAAAAGATCCATTTATAGTTGCACCGCTTTGTGTAACCCCAGTAATTTCTACTTTATCATCCCAATAGTTAGCTGTATCGAAAGATTTGTCGATATCGAACGCACTCATTGCAACTTTGGATAGAAAAAGGTCCTCATTGTTTAAACTATTCTGAAAGTCTAGCGTTACTTCAGTGCTCGAAGTTTGATCTACAAACTTTCTTCTGATATCAATAGCGTTGTAAGTAGTTGTACCTGATGCTGTAGTACTACCACTGTCGCTAACATTAAAATCAGTAATACTCATTCTTATTTTTAACGGAATAGCGGGTGATGTACCACTATTTACTGATTCATAGCTACCATTCCTTGCACTAGTAATGAGAGTTTCGTAACTTGGATTACTTAAAATACCTTTAGTTGAGCCAGCAGGGCATGTGGTAGCAGAGCCATTATTTGGAGTAAGTGCATGAGATGAGATGCTCACCAATGACAATATCATAAAGCCTATCAAACTCAGTATTTGAAATTGATACTTACCGAATGAAAAGTTATTCATTATATTTAAGGGTTTTTTAGCTTTATACATGTCATTATTCCTAAGAGTCAAAGTTGACCGGACAATACGGTAGCTAACCATATTTATACAAATATATCAGTATGAGATACTAATAAGCAATTTATCTTAAATCCAACATAAAGTTACCAATGGTCGATTTAGTATGACGAAGAGCACAAGTTAATTATTCGTCTGCACATAGCTATTTCTCGCTTATCGTATAAAGAGATAAGCTATCGCTATTGTCATTTTTAAAAAAACTAATCATTATTTATTTAAAAAATACTTGTTATTTCATCATTTCTCTACAGCCATAAACAACCAACGCGTAAACGCTTATAATGGAATGTCATAGTAATTAACATTCGAATAGAATATTCATAGCATTATGACGGTTTGGCAGATGTGTTGATTTGATGCATTTGTCGATATGAATAATACTATTTTTATAATCAAGCAGTATGTCATCGCATAAAACAATGGAATGCTTGGACGTAGCAAGGATGTCATAAGTAAACCAATCTCTCATCATGCATTTTTCAATGAAGACCTGCCATTAGGTAGGTATGACTGATATAAAAGGATTAACAAGAATGAATTATTATAAGGATGCTGATAGCACCGAAACTCAGGAATGGCTGGCAGCCTTTGAGTCTGTGGTTAAACACGCAGACAAGGACCGTGCTCAGTTCCTCCTAAAAGCCTTATACAATATGGCAGTTCAAGAAGGTCTTCCGTTCAACAGACTAGACACTGCGTACGTCAATAGTATCGCTGTTGAAGATGAGCCAATGTATCCAGGCGATCTAGGCATGGAGCGTAAGATACGCGCTTTGATTCGTTATAATGCACTTGCTATGGTCATGCGTGCCAATAAAAACGACGATGATCTAGGTGGTCACTTAGCGACATTCGCCTCTAGTGCGACACTTTATGAAACGGGTTTTAACCATTTCTTCCGCGCCGCTAGCGATCACTTCGGTGGTGACATGATCTATTATCAAGGTCACTCAGCGCCAGGTATCTATGCGCGCTCTTATCTAGAAGGTCGCTTGACCGAAGATCAGCTTGACAATTTCCGCCGTGAAGTAGGTGGCAAAGGTCTATCAAGCTATCCACATCCCTATCTCATGCCGGATTACTGGCAGTTCCCAACCGTATCAATGGGACTTGGCCCAATCATGTCTATCTATCACGCCCATGTACATCGTTATATGGAAAACCGTGGCTTACTAGAAAAAGAAGGCCGTAAGATTTGGACATTCTTAGGTGATGGTGAAACGGATGAGCCAGAAAGCTTAGGGGCAATTTCTCTCGCTGGTCGTGAGAAGTTGGACAATCTAATATGGGTAGTCAACTGTAACTTGCAGCGTCTTGATGGTCCAGTTCGTGGTAACGGTAAAATCATTCAAGAGCTTGAGTCAGTATTCCGCGGCGCAGGCTGGCGTGTGATTAAAGTCATTTGGGGCGGTAACTGGGACAGTCTACTGGCCAATGATAAGACAGGCGTGCTAAAACATCGTATGGAAGAAGTGGTCGATGGCGAGTATCAGTTGTACGAAGCGCGTACGCCTGAGTTTACTCGTAAAGAGTTCTTTGGTAAGTACCCAGAACTAGAAGAGATGGCTGATGCGCTAACGGATGAAGAGATTTCACGCTTGAACCGTGGTGGTCATGATCCAGTTAAAGTTTACGCTGCCTTTAGCGAAGCCATGAAAACGAAAGGTCAGCCAACCGTTATTTTGGTCAAAACCGTTAAAGGTTATGGCTTATCTGCCCAAACGCAAGCGGTCAACAAATCGCATCAAGTGAAAAAGCTGGATCAAGAAGCATTGGTCTATTTCCGTGACCGTTTTGATTTGCCATTTACCGATGAGCAGCTAGAGACCCTACCATTCTACCGCCCTGAAGAAGGTTCGGCGGAGATGAAGTATCTCAAAGGTCGCCGTGAGTCGTTAGGTGGTCATCTGCCTAACCGCCGCAGTGGACATATTCCATTGAATATTCCTGAACTGTCTATGTTTGATCGAGTATTAAAAGGCAGCAATGGTAAAGAGCAATCGACGACGATGGTATTCGTACGCTTGTTGTCAGCCATGCTAAAAAACAAAGATATCCAAGACCGTGTTGTGCCAATCGTACCGGATGAAGCACGTACTTTCGGTCTTGAAGGTATGTTCCGTCAGTTGGGTATTTACTCAGCTGTGGGTCAAAAATACACGCCAGAAGACAGTGAAGCATTGATGGGCTACAAAGAAGCCATCGACGGTCACATGTTAGAAGAAGGCATCAACGAAGCAGGGGCGATGAGCACTTGGATTGCATTAGCAACCAGTTACTCTGTGAACGCGCTACCGATGATTCCGATGTATATCTACTACTCGATGTTTGGTTTCCAGCGTATTGGTGATTTGGCTTGGGCGGCAGGCGATTGTCAAGCACAGGGTTTCTTGTTGGGTGCAACTGCTGGTCGTACAACGCTTAATGGCGAAGGCTTGCAGCATCAAGATGGTCATTCGCAGATTCTGTTTAATGTCGTGCCAAACTGTGTCAGCTATGATCCTTGCTTTGGTTATGAGCTAGCCGTTGTCATGCATGACGGTCTACGCCGTATGTATGGTGAAGGCGAGCGCGTTTACTATTACTTGACGTTGATGAATGAAAACTACGAGCAACCTGCTATGCCAGAAGGTGCCGAAGAAGGTATCAAACGTGGTATGTACTTGTTAGAGGACAATGGTTCAACACAAGTACAGCTATTAGGTTCTGGTGTTATCTTACGTGAAGTACAGAAGGCATCACAGATACTAAAAGACGAGTTCAACATTACGTCTAACGTCTGGAGCGTAACCAGCTTTAATGAGTTGACTCGTGATGGTATGGTTTGTGATGACTACAACCGTCTACATCCAATGGACGAAGAGAAAGTGCCTTGGGTTACTGAGCAGTTAGCACCGCACGAAGGTATCGTGGTTGCAGCGACAGATTATATGCGTAACTACTCAGAGCAGATTCGTGCTTGGTTACCAGACAACCGTCCTTACACAACTCTAGGTACCGATGGTTATGGCCGTTCCGATACGCGCGAAAACCTACGTAGTTTCTTTAACGTTGATGCTGCGCATATTGTTGTGGCAACGCTTAAGCGCCTAGCGGACGAAGGCGAAGTTGAGATGCGTTTGGTTAAAGACGCGATTTCAAGCTTAGGTATCGATGTAGACCATCCACCTGCATGGCAACAGCAGTCTTATTATGATCAGTCTCCAGATGCACCAGCACCAGGTAATGTAAATCCAAATCCTGTACCTGAATTCATCGCTGAAGACGATGATGAAATCAGTAATGAAGGTCGTGCTGAAGATCAAGCAGATGCAAATGTACTTGATGATAAAGATGTCAAATAATAATAACCATAAGACGAGGAAATAAATCATGGACATTAAAGCCCCCGATTTAGGTGTTGATAGCGCCGAAGTCAGCGAGATTATGGTAGAAGTTGGCGATGTCATCGCAAAAGATGACAACATCGTATTATTAGAATCTGACAAAGCATCGGTTGAAGTACCAAGCTCTGCTGCTGGTAAAGTGACTAAGATTAGTGTTGCTATCGGTGATCAAGTCAGCGAAGGTATGGTGCTGATTGAGCTTGAAAGTGCAGACGATAGCGCAGAAAGCAATGATGATAATACTGCTGCTGAAGAGCAAGAAGCGAACAGCACAAATGATGTCGAACCAGAATCAAAGCCTGAGCCTGCTGCAACTGAATCAAAGCAATCAGAGTCTGCTGCGAAGCCAGCCGCTAATGCTGGTAAAGCAACCACTCATGCATTACCTGATTTAGGTGTTGACGAGGCACAAGTTTCTGAAATCATGGTGAGCGTTGGTGATACTGTTAGCGCTGAACAGTCGATTTTGCTAATCGAATCAGATAAAGCATCGGTTGAAGTACCAGCGCCAGTTGCCGGTAAGATTGAGAAAATCTTGGTCGAAGCAGGTGATATGGTTGCTAATGGTCAGGACTTTATCGTCATCATGGCAAGTAGTACAGATGATGCTAGTGATAGTGAATCTGAAGCTCCTAAGCCACAAGAGCCAGCACCAGCCAAAACAGAAGATAAATCAGCTGCTAAAACCACTGGTGAGCCAAAACAAGCTGCTAAACCGACCAATACTGATACAGCTGCTAGCAAAACGGAGGGTAAATTAACTGAAGCACAGGTCAATGAAAAATTGGTTGATGTGTATGCAGGTCCTGCCGTCCGTAAACTAGCGCGTCAGTTAGGTGTGGATATCACACAAGTGAATGGTTCAGCTCTAAACGATCGCATTCTAAAAGAAGACTTGTTTGCACATGTTAAAAACAGTCTAACCAAGCAGAAAGCGGCACCTGTGAGCAGTAATCCTGTTAGCTCAGGTCTACCGAAACTGCCTGACATGAGTAACGCTGAGATCTGGGGTGAGACAGAAACACAAGACCTCAGCCGCTTGCAGAAAGTCTCGATACCACAGCTCAACTACAATACTTTGCTACCGCAAGTAACGCAGTTCGATCTGTCTGATATCACTGAGACTGAAAAATTACGTGGTGAGCTAAAAGGTGGCATGAAAGCTGAAGGTATTGGCTTCACTATCTTAGCATTCGTGGTTAAAGCAACTGCTTACGCGTTGACCCAGCATCCACGATTCAACAGTCATTTGAGCGATGACAATACTCAAGTTATATTGCGCAAAAGTGTCAATATGGGTATCGCAGTGGCAACTGATGATGGTCTTATTGTACCGGTTATCAAAAACGTACAAGATAAAGGTCTGAAGCAAATTGCGATTGAAATTGGCGAGCTTGCTGTAAAAGCTCGTGATAAGAAGCTCAGTACCAAAGATTTGCAAGGGGCGAGCTTTACCATATCGAGCCAAGGTAACTTGGGTGGTACGGCATTTACGCCATTAGTTAACTGGCCACAAGTTGGTATTTTAGGTGTCTCTGAAGCAAGTATGCAGCCACGTTGGGATGCTAAAAAACAAAGCTTTGAGCCACGTTTGATGCTGCCACTGTCTTTGTCTTATGACCACCGTGTGATCAATGGCGCAGATGCTGCTGTATTTACTCGTTATATCGCAACGTTACTAGCAGACCCACGTCGTATCTTGATCTAAAGCTAGCTAGCAATAAAAAAAGACTGCCCACGGGTGGTCTTTTTTTATGAAGATTATTTGTTCTTACAGGTTATTAGCTATTTTTATAAATAATTGCCTAGTAGCTAGTGTAGACAGATGGTAGTAACCATAGTTAATAGGCACAAAAAAGCCAGCTATCAAGCTGGCTCTTATTACGCATGGTATCTTTACTAATTTAGAACTGTTTAACGAATGCTACGCCATATACCCAAGGGCTAATATCAACTTCACCGATATCAGTACCGTTTAGGCTTGCATCTGTTTTGATGTCCATATAACGGGCATCAATACGGAAAGATTCAGTTGGAGCAAAAGGAATATCAAGACCAACATGGCCAGCTACACCAACGCTATCATCAAGTTCTAAATCATTACCGTTACCAAGGTAGATTCTTTCTTTGAAGAAAGTCGTGTAGTTCACACCAACACCAACAAAAGGCTTCACATTCATAGGCAGATCATAGCCATCGAAATGATACTGTACAGATAGAGTAGGTGGTAGGTGCTGAGTTTCTGCATCAATTTCGTTACCAGCATTATCTGTTAGGGTAATGTCATGATGAAATGGAATAGCAGCTAGCAGTTCGATACCAACATTGTTAGCGATAAAGTACTCGCCACTGATAGTTGGACGAATGTCGTCGTCAACTTCTACAGCTAAAGTGCCGTTGGCTAATTGACCATTATCACTTTTTGGATCAACCATGTGTGCGCCAGCAGCAACAGACCAAGTACCAGCAGGGACTGCAAAAGCAGTTGTCATTGTAAGTGCAGCAGCAGTTGCTAAAACTAGGGATTGTAGTTTCATCATTTCATTCCTTAACGTAATAAAAAATTATCAGCAGTTTTCTAATGAGGGATGGCATTAGCTACTGATACATAATGTCATGATTAACGTTTAATCTGTAACATTTAATCTCTATTATAATACGAAAATCATTATTATTGGTAAGGTTTTAAATATAAATTAGCAATGTTTTTGCAATAAATTACATTTACGTGTAATTCAATTGTCTACAGTCTATAATTAAACACAATAAAAGCTGCTTTTTAAGTAAGTGTCATTGACGTAAGTCGGTATCTCTTATTTACGATTCAACAAGAGGTGCAATATATTATGCTTGGCTATTGCAGTAACTCCCCTCTACGCTGTACGAATGCGCGTACAATGAAAATACTGAATCAGGTAGACTCTTGTTGTCCTGAATGTCACTTATTTTTGATACCTGTGCAAGACATTAGCCAGCAGCTGCGTGCTGACGAACAGTTCTTAAGGTTCTCTATCCTACTAATTGTGTTTATACTGCTGGTATCGGTCTATATTTATTATCTGCATTTCGTATAGCCGATAGTCATTGCTGATAATGACGAGTCAGTACCAAATGAAGCGTTTCTGATAAAAATCACGGATGATTACTGTAAATATCTCCTATGTTCTGTGACGAAAATTTGGTTTTTATTGTTTGACTGTTGTTTTATTCTATTAATATCAAATCGGTATTTCACCGCATAGGGCTGGCATGTTATTCCAATCTATACGGCGCTTGCGTCATTTTGTTTATGATATTTTACAAAATGAAGAACATGACACGTTATTTAGCCGTTACGTTGATTATTTTCTTATATTTTTGATTATGACTAACGTAGCTGCTGTGATAGCCGAGTCTGTCGATCAGTGGTATTACCCTTATCAAGATTACTTCACCTTATTTGAAAATTTCTCTATCGTTGTCTTTTCCATTGAATACTTATTGCGCCTGTGGAGTGTGGCTGAAGCCAAGCCTGATAACACAACATGGAAACAGCGATGGGATTGGCTCAGAAGCCCATCCGCATTGATTGATTTAGTAGCCATCGTGCCCGCCTTTTTGAATTTCTTTGTCAATATTGATTTGCGTTTCTTGCGTATTTTACGTTTGTTTCGAATCCTAAAATTGACGCGTTATTTTGCCTCAATGCGTATCTTGCTAGTCGTGATTAGCAAGGAGCGAGGCTCGTTTCAGGCTGTTATCTTTATTCTTATTATTATGATTGTGACCGCCTCTAGCGGTATTTATCTAGTGGAGAATCACGCACAGCCAGACGAATTTGAGTCCATACCTAAAGCGATGTGGTGGGCTGTGGTGACACTAACAACAGTAGGCTACGGAGATGTCACGCCAATTACTAATGCGGGAAAAATATTGGGTGCTGTCATTACGATATTGGGTGTGGGTCTCGCTGCACTGCCGGCGGGTATTCTAGCGACAGGACTAGCAAATGAGTTGGCTCAGCGCCGTGAAGAGCTTGAACAGCATTTTCGTGAGCAGCTCATTGATAGCGATTTTGATCTGGTACAGAATCAGATGATGATTGATAAAATTCGTCGAGAGCTGGGTTTAGATAAAGAGCAGGCACAAAATATCGTCTTACAGGTACTTCGAGAGCAAGAACTTGAACGGCGTGAGAAAGAAGTTGAAACGCGCCAAAAAAACTTCTGTCCGCATTGCGGTGAAGTTTTATAGGCAAGTGTGAAATGATTTATGAGAGATAGGTTCTTAGAAGTTAATTACAATCAATGATTTGCCCATAAAAAGAGGTCTTGTGTTTGGATAGCATAAGACCTCTTTTATATTCGATGACCAGTTGCTCTTATATACCCTGAGGAATGGGCAGTGCACGTGCTAACTCATGAGCTACTTCTTGTGCTGCATTTGCTAGATCTTCTGCAGTGAGTGGTAAGTTTTGCAATGTTAAATGCCAGTCGTCAACAGATCGACGCAAATGCGCTACCCATAGCGTGGTGCAGTCGCGTGGGAGCTGCTTAAGGTTGACTTCGAAACAACGGTTTCCTTCATCGTCACTCAGATGAATTTCGCCTTTCTTGACTCTAGAAAACGAATGGCTATGGTATGAGTTGGCAATTAAACCAATATGAGTAATATGAGTAGGTATTTTCTCAAGCTCCAATCTGATTTGCTCTTGATCAAGCGGGGCAAGATACATGGCTTGTTCACCGCGATCCTTACCATTTAAGCTGTCACCTTGATGCTTGACCGATTCAGCTTTATCTCGTAATTGCTTAAACCAAACGATGTCACTGATGACGCAATTGTCATCGTACAATACACAAGCCAGATCAATATCCATCGCGCTTTGATTTTTTTTGAAGCGCTTAAACATACCTTTTGGCTCAATTTTGGTAAATTCATAATTGAGCGCAAAGAACAAAGTCCCTGCGTCTAGTCCAAGTCCTCGTAAACTATCTGACAACAGTGGTGATGGGGCAGTGGTCGACATAACTTTCCTTTTTTATTCTTAGTTTCTAACCGTTATCTAGATTTGGTGCTTGCTTACATAAGGCGTGCGGATGTTAGCCTAACTCAGGTCAGTGATGTCACTCACTGATTGCTGTTGAAGACTTATCTAATACTGCTTGATAAAGTAGTTCAGGCTTAGCATCTAATAACCCACTCCCAAACCCACGTAGCCACCAGACCAGCTGTGAGGTCAAGTTAACAGTGGCTTTTACAGTAAGGGTGTTATCCTCATTTAGCGTCACGGTTTGATCGTCATTAAGCTTACTTTCAGTCAGACTTTTACCAGCCTGCCTAGTAAACCTAAGCTCAACAGCGGTATTCTTGCCACGCTCGTCCAATTCGCCAAACAGTGGGTGGCTAAAGCCCATGCTGCCTTCATCCAAATACGTATCGAGTTGAAAGTTTTCTGGCGTTTTTGCAGCGGTTTCGAGAATCTCAACACTATCAAACCGATGTAAGGCAAAGGTGCGAATGGTGGCTTCTGGATCGTCAGTACGAGTTGCCAGCAGATAGATAATCACGCCACGCTGGATAATTGCGATTGGATTTAGGATATATTCGCTGGCTTGTGATTTGTTGCTACGAGTATAACAAGCATGAATCTGCAGTTGATAAAATAGCGCGTGGTAAATATTATCTTTACTGTCTAAATCTATATCTGGTGCGATAAGTGGCTGGGTGGCAGGCTCAATACGCACTCTGTCTATCCAAGAGTGGGTCACTTTGCTGTTTTTAAGCTGTCGCCGTGCTAAGTCAAACCAAGGAAATAATTCATCTAAGATAACAGGTGGCAGTAACTGGGTCAGATTGGCCTCAACCATATTAAAAGCAACCGCTTGTGATAAGTTCATATGCGGCAAACTTTGTAATGGGGCATCTTCTTTCCAGCGCCAACCTTGAGGATTGGCATTGTTTTTTTCGATAGGGAAGCGTTTTGCAAGGGCATTTAAATCGCGTTGAACAGTACGTAGGCTGATATCGAAGCCTGCCATCATCAGCTGCTCATAAATATGCGTGGTGCCTACCCAGCGATTGCGCTGTAGTTGTGATAGTACTTGCCATTGCCGAGCAGTCGTTGCCGCACCATGTCGATTGTCACTAATATTGGCGGCATTGGCCTCTTTTGAGGTACCAGTGTCTACAGCTGCAAGCGCACCTGCCTGCTCGCTAGGATTGGACTGAGCTTGGATGTTATCAGCATCAGTAGGATGTACAGTCATTAAGAGATACCCTTTATGAAGTTACAAGTCGGTTTCTGGCACGATATTACTCGATCAGGAACCGTTAATCATCGCAGAAAAGCAGCGTAGCGTCTAGCGACGTTCATGCATGCGTATGTTTATTTAATAGTTGCTATTCGATGGTTGCTGCTCGATCTAGCCATAGATATAACAATGAATCTAGTCGAACAGCAATGTGCGTATCGGTAGTACCGTTTAAATTTTAATTGCCATCCTCATCGACAGCTGTTGTCTCGCTATCGTTTAGGGTGTCATCAATAGGCTTAGCATCGCTTTGCTTGTTACTTTCCTCGCTACCTTTCTTATCACTTCTCTCACCTTTTCGCTTTTCTTTTATTCTCTTATCTTCTTTCTTTGGACGTTTTTCTTTACGCTTTTTCTTCGCTTTCTTTTTGGAATTTTCATCATCGATGTCATCAGTGCTTTCTTGGTTTTCATCCCACAGCATCAGACGGCTTAATACTTTGCCAAATAAAGTATCTTTACGATAACGGCCTTTTTTATTCATGGTGTCGATGGGCAAACCAGTCATCAGCGTCAGGGCTTCACTTAGCGTATAGACGCCATAGATATGAAATTTGCCTCTATTTACTGCATCGATAATGTCGTCACGTAGCATCAGCTGTTTGACATTAGCCATCGGAATGACAACGCCTTGATCGCCTGTTAGCTCTTGCTCGCGGCAGGCATCGAAAAAACCTGCGATTTTGGCATTGATACCACCAACTGCTTGTACTTCGCCTAACTGGTTCATAGACCCAGTAATCGCAAGAGACTGATTGATGGGGACGTTTGCTAACGCGGATAGCAATGCACAGCCTTCGCTAACGGTGGCACTATCGCCATCGATTTGCGCGTAGCTCTGCTCGAACGCCAGTGAGGCACTAAAGTTCAGTGCATGATGTTGACTAAACAGCGCTCGCAAATAGCTGGTCATAATCAGCATACCCTTGGCGTGTAAACTACCACCCAAGTCTACATCGCGCTCAATATCAAGAATTTCACCTGTGCCAATATTGGGCTGAATGACCGCAGTAAGCCGTGCTGGCATGCCAAACTCACTATCAGCATAACTGACCACGGTCAATGCATTAACTTGTCCAATAGCATCGCCTTGCGTTTGGATTAGCTGCTGGCCGTTTTTCAGCTCATCCCAGTACAGATCGCGTAAATATCCTGAACGCTCATCCATGTCATCGATTGCTTGAGTGACATGATCTGCCGTCACCATAGTCTCATTATTTAAGCGAGCGTGACGGTTTGATTCATGCAATAGTTTAATCAATAAGTCACTGTGTAGGCTTAAACGATCTTGTTCTTCAGCTTGCAAGCTTAAGTGCTCAAGTAGTGTGGCCTGCGCGCTACTATCAAACGGATAAAGGTCGGCATAGTCGATGATATCGGCCATTTTTGCGACCAATGCCAATTCATGCTCAATGGTACGAGGCACATCGTCATGAAAGTCAGCTCGGACTTTGAATACCGCATCAAACTCAGGCTCAAGCTCCAGCAGCTCATAATATAAATCTGCTTCACCTAACAAGATAACTTTGATATCTAAATCAATAGGCGCGGGTGAGAGAGATAAGCTACCGGTTAGCGTCAGCATTTGCTCTAGACTAGACAGTTTGATTTTTCGTGATTGTAATGCGCGCTTTAAGCCTTGCCATGCATAAGGATGTTCAAGTACGTGGCTGGCTTCTAACAGTAAATAGCCGCCATTAGCGCGATGTAGAGCACCTGCACGAATCATACTCACGTCAGTGGTTACTGTGCCTAATTGGGTGATTTGCTCGACATGCCCTAACAAATTGAGATGGGTTGGCAAATCTTCAAAAACCACTGGCGCGCCACTGTCAGGTGTATGACTGACAATAACATTGACTGCATAACGACTAGGCGTCGTAGCCAAAACTGCCGTCACAAACTCCTCATCATCGCCATTGACGATACGCTCTACGTGAGTGACCATGTCATCAAATACAGCCTTGAGATATGCCACGACAAGTGGATGAGTCGCAAACTGCTCATAGATAGGAGTGAACAATGGCTGTAAAGCACGTTGGGCAATACTACGATGTAATGCCTCTATCTCATCGTTGGCTTCGTCTTCTAGTTGCTCTAAAGCGATAGTCAATTGACTCAGACGCTTTTGCATATGGTTTTTTTGTACAAAGTTATTCAGCTCAGCTTCATACTCATTATTGCCATATGTAGAATCTTGGTTTTCCTTATATCCATTATCTTCATCGCTCAAAATGTTAATTTTTTCGCTATCATCGAGCTTTTCTGAATTTTTTTGATTGTTAGGTGTTTCTACCTGTTCGTTATCACCGCTGTTGCTTTCTGTAGGCAGTTGACTAGGATGAACAAATACAGCTTTATTATCAAACGAGCGAAACGTTAATGCTAGGTCATATTGTTTGCCTTCAGCATTAAGCGCGTCATAGGCATGACTTTCTTTTTGATGAGTACTGTTTTTGATAGCTTCGATTTTGCTCTGGTATTGATCGCTACGAAAGCGTTGGCTTAAACGTTTTTTTGCTTGCTGCCATAAGTTATTAACTTGCTGCTGTAATAGCGAGGCTTGACCAGCTGGTAGACGCAGCGCCAATGGTGTGCGTGGATCAGTGAAATTATGCACGTATACCCAATCATCTGGCGTCGGTGCGTCGGCGGCAATACGTGTTAACAGACGACTAATTACAGTACGCTTACCCAAACCGTTTTCACCAGCGGCAAACACATGATAGCCACTGGCTTTAATATCCAGCGCTGTATGTAATGCTTTGAGCGCGCGTTGTTGACCGAAGCCCACATCTAAGTCGGGCGCAGTGCGTGTATCTGTAGGCAATTCATCAGGGTCGCTATAGCGTTTTAATTGCTCAGCGGAAATGCGACAATTTTGCTGAACCTCTATGAAGATAGGGTTTGGGGTATCAGGTGCTGTTTGCTTAGTATTTTTTGAGTCAGTAGTAGGTACTACCATATTGTTAGCGTCTTTTGATACTGGCGATATAGGTGTGTAGGGTTGTTCTGTCATAGGCGTTTGAAAAATCATCTTAAAAAGTATTAAAGGAATATGAGAAGTGATTGGTTTTATCTAGTCATGCGTATTCTGATTTTTTTATAATCAATCATGACATCTTACAAGATATAGTCACCTATTAGCGAAGTCATTAAGCGCAGTTTTGTATCATATTTAGGCAAATGCTTGAGCGTAAACAGTAAAAAACGAATGACTTAATCAGCGAATTGAAGGCAATCAAAGCAGAATAACGCCTCATGATAAGCGTAGATAGTATAAGATGTCCCACATTGGCGCAATCTGCAACTATTCAATGGGCAGACTGCATGATAAAATAAACGGTTCACAAGTCAAAACTGGATAACTCGTTGTATGTCAGCTTCCGCTAAAAACTCTTCATCGTCTGCTAGTATGGGTAATATCAATATTGATCCGACTGGTTTCGTAAAGCTTGGTGCGCAACTGCCAAAGCTGGCTAATATTTTGGCGCAAGCGATAAATGAGCTGGGTCTGCCGTTAAGTGAAACGCAGCAGCGCACGTTATTATTGTACTTAGACCAGCTTTTATTATGGAATAAAGCGTATAATCTGACCGCGATCACTGATCCAGAAGAAGCGCTGATCAAGCATGTGATAGATTGTCTGTCTATTATAACGCATTTACCCGCCGGATCGTTGCTAGATATCGGCACGGGAGCAGGGTTGCCAGCAGTTATTATTGCCATTTGTCAGCCTGAGCGCCAGTGTACGGCTCTTGATAGCAATCAGAAGAAAGTCCGCTTTATTAAGCAAATCAGCAGCGAGCTTGGCTTGAGTAATATGCAGCCGATCGCATCGCGTATTGAAGCGCATGAAGCAAGCTATGCGGTGGTGACATCACGAGCGTTTGCCAGTTTGATAGATTTTGTAGAAGTCGCGCAGCCGAGATTGGCAGATGGCGGCTTCTTATGCGCTATGAAAGGTAAAGTACCGAATGAAGAAGAGCTGCAAGCACTTGATAGTGATTGGCATATCAAAACCATTAAGCTGACGGTGCCAAGTTTGCATGACAATCGTCATTTAATTGAAATGTCTGCTAAAGATAGTTAAGCCATAAACACTTCGCAGTCATGAAACAGGCACTGTTTTTTGTGAAACACAGTTTACGTCTGTATCTAAATGACATAGTATTTAAAAGCATTTAAAATGCTCGACCGCAAACTGAGCATTTTAGACCATAAATTGCTTATTTTTAAATACTAAGCGAGTGTCGCTGTACAAGATTGAATAAAAATAATTGTACCAACCGAGTCAAAAGTAATAGACCCTAATAAAATTGAGTGAGTGTATGGAAATCATAGCCATTGCGAATCAAAAAGGCGGTGTGGGTAAAACCACAACGGCAGTAAATTTGACCGCCAGCTTGGCTGCTAAACGCAAGCATGTACTGCTGATTGACTTAGACCCACAAGGCAATGCGACCAGTGGTACAGGTGTTGACAAAAACGAGTTGGATCTTACCATAGCGGACGTTTTGCTAGATGGTGTCGCGTTGTCTGAAGCAATTGTTACCAGTCCTGCTGGGTTCGATGTCATCGGTGCCAATCGCGATTTGGCTGGCATGGACATTACCTTAATGAGTAAGACGGACAGTCATGAACTGTTTAAAACCGCCATGGCTGAATTGGTTAACGATCAGGTATCCACGCAAAAACAGCCATACGATTATGTGATTATCGATTGTGCGCCTAGTTTGAATCTACTGACGATTAATGCGTTGGTGGCTACGGATAGTGTGATTATCCCTATGCAGTGTGAGTACTATGCACTAGAAGGGTTGGCTGACTTATCGCAAACGATTGAACGTCTTACAGAGTTGAACCCTAAGCTATATATTCGCGGTGTGGTCAGAACGCTATTTGATGCACGCAACACGCTTGCCCGTGATGTCTCTACTGAGCTAGAAGCGCATTTTGGCGATATCATGTACAAGACTCATATTCCAAGAAATATTCGCTTGGCAGAAGCTCCTGCGCACGGCTTACCAGTTATTGCGTATGAGAGGTGGTCAAAAGGTGCACGCGCGTATCAAAAGCTCGCCGCTGAAGTGATGAAACAAAGCAACTAGTTTTTATCTAAAGTTCTTACAAAGGATTTTTAGATAAAAAGCGTCACTGATCAGCACAGTGAATGAATAGCATAAGTATAAAACACTTAACATTGTATTTAGTAAGCCGCATCAGTAATCAATTGGCTTTTATTTTAGCGTTAGAGGATAGGTAATCATGGCGAAGAAAAGAGGGTTGGCTGCTAATCGGGGCTTAGATGCCTTATTAGGGTCAATCAAAAAAGAAAAGCAAATTACCGCCTCTGCCTTGCAAGACGACATGGTGGCGCGTGAAAATGCTGCGCCAGATATTAATGTGCCTGTAGAGGCTAATGCGCCTGTAGATACTGTATCCACAGATATAGCGCCTGATATCACTCCGACAAAAGCCAGTAAAAAATCATCTGCGAAGACTACTGATAACGATACTGCTAGCGAGAATAGCACTCGCGCGCCACGTTCACCTCGTACTACTAGCAAGGCGTCGCTCAACAAATCGCGTGGCAATAGTGCAGATACGAGCGCAACCGAAGACCAGATTAGCCTTGTGCAGATTGATGTCACACGTTTGCAAGCAGGTAAGTACCAGCCTCGTCGAGATATGAGTGAGACGGCACTTGCAGAATTGGCGTCTTCTATCGAGCAGCATGGCGTGATGCAGCCTATCGTTATCCGCCCGCTATTGGCAAATGAAGATAAGAGTGAAGCGTTTGTCACTCACGAAATTATCGCTGGTGAACGCCGCTGGCGCGCAGCAAAAATGGCAGGAAAAGCGGTTATCCCTGCGATTGAGCGTGCCTTATCTGATGAGTTGGCAATTGCATTGGCACTGATTGAAAACATCCAGCGCGAAGACTTATCAGTGATTGAGCAGGCAGCGGCGTTGCAGCGATTTCATACGGAATTTGGTATGAGTCATGCCATGATTGCTGAAGTCGTTGGCAAGGCGCGTACGACAGTATCGAATCTACTTCGTTTAAATCAGCTGCATGATACAGTAAAAGACCATTTGGCCAACAGTGCGCTAGATATGGGTCATGCTCGTACACTGTTGGCGTTGTCCTCTGAACAGCAACCTATCATCGCGCAAAAGATTATCGATGGCGGTATGACCGTGCGAGAAGCTGAAAAGTTGGTCAAGTCAATCTTGCAGCCAGCGCCCAAAATCAATCGTGCTGAACAAGTACAATCTCGGGATGTAGAGCGTTTGACCCAAAGATTGACAGACATGCTTGGTGCTGAAGTCAAACTAAAACATAAAAAAGATGGTCAAGGTAGTGTTGAGATATTTTTCCACAATCAAGATCAATTAGCTGCGCTGATTAAACATATAGAAGCTCAGGCTTAAGAACGTTTGCGAGTTAGCCGTATCTATCCAAATGCTAAATCGCCTCTGAACAACTATTTTTGCAAAAATACGGAAGAGAGTGGGTATGTGGGAGTTGGTAAAAGCAGGTGGCTGGCTAATGACACCTATCGTGGTCTGTTCTATATTGGCATTAGTCATCATCATTGAACGTAGTCATACGCTACAGTTTAATAAAGTCGCTCCTAGCAGGTTGCGCGAACAGCTAATAACTCGTTTACGTGAAAATGGCGATATTGGCCGTACACAGTTAATGAATGTAAAAGAAAAGACGGCACTTGGCGATATCTTGGCAACGGGTTTGCTATATCGTCAGTACGGGCTAGAGTCGATGACGATGCATATGCAAAATCGTGCCAGTGTACAAGTTCATCAATTAGAAAAAAACATCAATATGCTAGGTACTATCGGTGCGATAGCTCCGTTACTTGGCCTATTAGGTACGGTACTAGGGATCATATCATCATTCTTGGCGATTACCGATGGTGCCATGCAAGATCCGACGATGCTAGCCGCTGGCGTATCACAGGCACTAATCACTACCGCTGCTGGTATGATTGTTGCTATCCCTGCGTTGGTTGCTTATCGTTATTTTCAGCGCCGTATCATTGATATAAATGCTCAATTTGAGACTCAAGCAGGGCTTATGATTCAAGAGCTGTATGATTATCACTTACTTGCTAGTACGCAGCCATCTACATCTTCTAGCCGTCTGTCAATAGAAGATAGTATTGTGCAAGAACGTTCATTCGGTGGGTTGGATTCTGATAAGACCAGCATAGCGGCAGTGTAGTCAATGCGGTTTTAAAGAATAGAAATCTTAAGCCTATAAATGGTAGCTGAATTAAAGAGATTGATATGCGTTTTAGAAAACCAACGGTTGAACCGCTTGAAATTAATCTAACACCGATGATTGATTGTTTACTGTTTTTGATTGTGTTTTTATTACTTGCTACCTCATTCAATCACTTTAGTCGTTTAAATATTATCCTTCCGGAAGCCGAAGGTGTCGCACTGACAGAACAAAACAATAGTATCGAAGTAGCTGTGCAAGAAGATGGTAGCTATTTGGTCAACGGCATTACACTTGCTAGTAGCAATGAGGCTGAACTGACCAGTATGTTGCAGCAAGAGGCGGGCAGCAATCGCGATATGCTATTTGTCATTGCAGCGGATGCCAATGCGACTCATCAGTCTGTGGTACGAGTAATGGATATTGCTGGAAAGCTCGGGTTTTTGAATTTAAACATCAGTACAGTGGTACCACTTGGCCAAACGCTGCCGCAATAACATATATAGCCTTACCATCATAAAACTGTGTGACACACAGCCCATTCATACCACGATACCCAAATTGAGGCTTTTATGAGCCAAGCTTATTTACCTGACTCTAAAAAATCTTCTGCTAAAAATGCATCGGCAGTATCGCCCGTTACCCCTAAAAGTAAGACGTTATTACGCTTATTAAGGTATTTAAAGCCTTACTGGTGGGCATTGCTACTGACGGCGTTAGGTTTTGCGATTAATGCAGGGACAGAGATTTGGACTGCCAAGCTTCTGCAATATATTACTGATGCTATCAATCAGAATGATCGAAGCAAACAAGCCTTATTTCCGCTATTGATTATATTGCTATTCTTTGTGCGCGGGGTTGGTAGTTTTTTGGGTAACTATTACTCTGCATTGGTCTCACGCAACTTAGTCTATGAGCTACGTGTAGAAGTTTTTAATAAATTACTGCGCTTACCTAGCTCGTTTTATTTGGCCAATCCAGCTGGTACGATTTCATCGAAATTAATATTTGATGTTGAACAGGTCACGGCCGCCAGTACAGACTCAATGAAGACCTTGCTACGTGATGGTTTGACCGTTGTCGCGTTGATTGGTTTTTTGTTCTATAGCAATTGGCGTCTAACGCTTATTTTGTTTGTTGTCTTGCCACCAATACTATGGCTGGTACGCATTGCATCAAAGCGCTATCTTAAGCTCTCAAAAGGTATCCAAGAGACGATGGGTAATGTCAGTCACATTACCAATGAAGTCATCGGCGGCTATCAAGTGGTCAAAAACTACGGTGGTCAATCATACGAGTCAGCACGTTTTGACAAAACATCCAAGAAAAACTTACGCCAAGGTATGAAGGTGGTTGTTACCAATAGTATTAATACGCCAGCCGTACAGCTGTTGATGGCGGTTGCGATGGCCGTTGTCGTCTGGCTTGCGTTGCGACCTGCAGTAATAGATGATATTTCAGCAGGTGAGTTCATCTCTTACATTGCAGCAGCAGGTTTATTGAGTAAGCCAGTACGTTCACTAACCGATATTAATCAGAAGCTGCAAAAAGGTCTGGCTGCCGGTGAGTCGATTTTTGCGCTACTTGATGAGCCAGAAGAAGAAGACACGGGCACAATCAGCAAAGCGCTATCAGGGCAAATGTCGTTAGATAATATCAGCTTGGTATATCCAGATTCGACGGTGGCTCTACGTGACTTTACCTTGAATATTAAAGCAGGCGAGACAGTTGCACTAGTAGGGCGAAGTGGCGCGGGCAAGTCCTCACTAGTCAATTTATTAACACGTACTCTAGAGACGTCTTCAGGGCAAATCACATTGGATGGTATGCCTATTGAAGATATTAAGTTAGAGAGTTTGCGTGCCCAGATTGCAATGGTGAACCAACAAGTAGTATTGTTTAATACTACCGTACTTAATAATATTGCTTACGGCAGCCTAGCTGACAAGACTCAAGCTGAGGTTGAACAAGCAGCAAAAGATGCCTTCGCTCATGACTTTATTATGAAAATGCCAAATGGCTATCAGAGTGAAATTGGTGCTGAAGGGTTGCAACTATCTGGTGGTCAGCGTCAGCGATTATCGATTGCTCGCGCGCTACTAAAAGATGCACCGATTCTAATTTTAGATGAAGCCACCAGCGCGCTTGATAATGAGTCTGAGTATTATATTCAGCAAGCGCTCGATAATGTGATGAAAGACCGTACCACATTGGTCATTGCCCATCGCCTGACGACTATCGAATCAGCGGATCGTATTGCTGTGATGGATGGCGGTCAGATTGTTGAGTTAGGAACGCACAATGAGCTGATGCAGCTGCAAGGCCACTATGCGCAAATGTATGCTCGAGATTTTGAGTAGCCAGTTTAGAAGTTTTTAGCCAATTTTCACGCAGTCATGAGCCAATAAGATAAGCGATATTGATTAATGAGTATTGAGACGACAGTCACCCGCGCATGGCAACGTCAAGCTGTTTGGTTGTGGTTGTTGCTGCCTATCAGTTGGTTATACGGTTTCATCATTTTGCTGCGTCGTCAGGCTTATAAGGTCGGCCTATTATCAAGCTATCGAGCTCCTATTCCTGTTATGGTCATTGGTAACATCAGTGTTGGCGGTAGTGGTAAGACGCCGTTGATTATTGCTCTGGTCACCTATCTGCAAAAGAAAGGTGTAAACGTAGGGGTAATCAGTCGCGGGTATGGCGGTGATACGAGTCAAATGCCTGCATTGGTTAGTGCTACCAGTTTACCCCATGTAGTAGGGGATGAGCCGTGCTTGATTGCTCATATGACAGGCGCTGCTATGGCAGTGTGTCCCAATCGTCAGCAAGCGATTGCCACTTTATTAAAGGCAGAGCCGAATTTGCAGTTGATTATTGCAGATGATGGTTTGCAGCATTATGCACTACAGCGTGATATCGAATGGATTGTGGTAGATGCCGCCCGTGGGTTTGGCAACAAGCAGCTATTACCAACGGGTTTTTTGCGTGAGCCGATGTCACGATTAGAGGGTGCAAATGTTATCTATCATGAAAAGCTAATTACAGATTTAACTCGGACTTCTAGAAGTAGTAATAAGATACAGTCTACTGACCGTTTGACCATGCATTTGCAACCAGCTGAGTTGCAACGTCTATGGAATCCCACATCGAGTGCAGCTCAACTAAATAGTGTGAAGCCTACTAATAATAGCCGCGTCCATGCTGTTAGTGGTATCGGCTATCCGCAGCGGTTTTTTGATACCTTAGAATCTATTGGCTTTGAGGTCATAGGGCACCCTTACCCTGACCATTATGATTTTAGTTTGGCTGAGCTTTTACAATATGGTGACTATCCTATCATCGTAACCAGTAAAGATGCGGTAAAAATCAGCGCATTATTGGCAGACTATACAGCGACACAAGCACTCAGTGGTGAGTATGTAGAACTTGTCAGTAGACTATGGGTGTTGCCAGTGACTGCTGTATTATCAGAGAATAGTTATCATAATCTAGATGAACGGCTAAAGGCGCTAGGGATTCGTATCGACCATGATATGAATACGTCAGCCTCATTATAAATATCAGCTAATATTCTAAATCGCCGTATAATTTTTATAGGAATATGCCATGTCATTCGCCACCACACCTGCCAAAACCCATATCGTAATTCCTGCACGTTTTAAGAGTACGCGTTTACCTGGTAAGCCATTACTGAATATTCATGGTAAGCCGATGATACTTTGGGTAGCAGAAAAAGCGCAGACAGCAAGTTTTGCTGATGACATGTGTATAGCGACTGATGATGAGCAAATTGCAAAAGTTTGCACCGATGCAGGTTTTGATGTGGTTATGACCAGTAGCGAGCATGCTTCAGGGACGGATCGTTTGGCAGAGGTAGCAGCTATCAAAGGTTGGGCTGACCACGATATTGTGGTGAATATGCAAGGCGATGAGCCCCTTGTACCGCCATTGCTTTTGGAGCAAGTAAAGGCGCTTTTGGTAGCGGATGAGAATAGCGTGATGGCCACACTTTGTGAGCCTATCGATGACTATGATACGTTCCAGCGGCCATCGGTAGTAAAAGTGGTCAACCAATTTGCGGACAACTTACAGCGTGCGCTTTACTTTAGCCGCGCACCGATTCCTTGTGATCGTGACGTTGTATTGTCTGATAATAATCAGACGCAACCACCAAAGAACGCCTATCGCCATTTGGGTTTATACGCTTATCGTGTCAGTCTATTGCAGCAGTTCGTAAACTGGCCACAAACACCACTTGAGATACTCGAAAGCTTAGAGCAATTACGTGTTTTAGAAAATGGGCAGCATATCGCCATCGCAGAAGCTGCCTGTCAGCTACCAGCTGGCGTCGATACACAAGAAGATTTAGACCGTCTAAACGCGATGAGCTTAGATAATTTTCAAAACTTTACTAAGTAATAGTCTGAGCAAAATTGCGTGCGATTCTAAGTTTTCTACAACGCTAAAGTATTGTTGTCGTGGCTATACCTGAAATACCTAATCAATGTGATAGAGCCATAACCATGAATAATTTGACAGGAAATATGGACACACTAGATAACACAGACCGTATGTATTTTGCGCCACTACTGCCATGGCAAAAAGTACTGTGGTTACAGTTGACCGAGCGCGTACTTAAGCAGCAATCTTTGCCGCATGCATTGCTCGCTGCTGGTATGCAAGGTATGGGTAAACGCGCCTTTGTATGGCGATTGGTCGCTTGGCTATTATGCCGTGAGCGTGGCGCAAACCCATCAGGTGCTTGCGAAGTATGTGAGAGCTGTCAGTGGCTCAAGTCGGGAACTCATCCGAGCCTACAAGTATTACCACTCGTTAGTATGCCTATCAGTGCGGAGAGCGATGCGCTTCAAGAAAAATCAAACAGCACAAAAGATAAAAAAGGCGCTAAAGCTACTAGCAATAGCGCTCTTAAGATCAAAGTAGATGATATTCGTGCTTTGCAGCCTTTTATTTATCAAGGCGGGCAAGGGATGCGTATCTGTGTATTAGATCACGCTGAAAAAATGACTGTGGCCGCTGCCAATGCGCTACTTAAAACATTGGAAGAACCGCAAGCGCAGGTGCATCTATTTTTGATTAGTGATACGCCTGCTCAGCTATTGCCAACGATTAAGAGTCGTGTTCAACAGTTGGCACTACAGACGATTGAGCCGACCGTTGCTGTCGATTATGTGACGCAGGCGCTAGGTCACACGATTAACCGCGAAGCCGTCGGTACCGCTGCGATTGAGCAGTTGATACAACTAGCCAATGGTGCGCCTTTAGCTGCTATAGCTTTGGCACAAGCACCATGGTATAGCAAGCGCAGCCTGTGGCTGACCACATGGCAGGCGCTACGTAGTGGTAAACGTAGTGGTGTGGCGGCAAGTGATTATTGGCAAGGTCAGCTCAATATTAAAGAATTTATACAGTTATCTGAGCTGATGCTCCTTGATATACGCCGTGTCTGTTTGGGCCTTGTTGAACTACAAAAGGATGTCAATCTATCAACGATATTGGCTACTTATCAGCCTACCGATAGCGGGTTAGAGGCATTTGCCAATAGCGTGCAGCAGACCAAAATCGCACTGCAACAAAATGTGCAAGAAAAATTTGCCTATGATAAGCTAATGCAAGAGTTGGCAAGCTTATAGAGCTATGTTTTAACGCTTAGTTAGTGTTCGAAAACTTGCAATTGTTTTTAACTATATACTATCGATCATTTACATAAACATATTAAACCCAGTTGATGAAGGAAGCTGACTATGGCAATGCCAGGACGTGGCGGGATTTTAACCTGTCATTATGAAAGTATCGAAATGTTATATGCCAGCTATTTGTCATTTGTCAGTAATGGCGCTTTATTTGTACCGTCTGACAAACCTCAGCAATTGGGTGATGAAGTGTTTATTGCTATCACGCTACCTAACTCTAGTGAACGCCTACCAATGAATGGTAAGGTGGTTTGGATTAACTCTAAGAGTCAAGGCAGTCGCCCAGCAGGGTTTGCTGTACAAATTGGCAGTGATGTCTCTGGCCAAAGAATCAAGAATGAAGTTGAGCGTTTGCTAGCTGGAAAAATCGATAGCTTGCAATCGACTTATACTATGTAGTATCTATTAATAACTAGGTAATATCTAGAAATCACACCTGTATCTTTAATAAGTTTGGCTGTGGTTTTTAACTTATTAATATAAAAAAGCAGCCTTATTATTTAGTAAGGCTGCTTTTTTATATCAAGTGTATTTAATTTTTTATAGTAGTAGGTGCTAGTCGCTTAATAACGAGGCGGTACATACATATCATCGGGAATAGGTTCGCGGTAGTACTCATCATCGCGTTTGCGATTGGGTAACTCAATTTCGTCACGAGGCACTTCTTTGTAAGGGATTTGGTCGAGCAAATGGGCGATACAATTTAATCGCGCCCGCTTCTTGTTATTGCCTTCGACAACCCACCAGGGTGCTTCAGGAATATGAGTACGCTCAAACATGGTTTCTTTTGCTTTGGTGTAATCTTCCCAGCGTCTGCGCGACTGTAGGTCCATTGGTGAGAGTTTCCACTGCTTAAGCGGATCATATATTCGGCTCATAAATCGTGCATGTTGCTCATCATCAGTGATAGAAAACCAGTATTTTACTAAGCGAATGCCTGAGCGTACGAGCATACGCTCAAACTCTGGTACTGATTGAAAAAACTCTTCATATTGTGCATCGGTGCAAAATCCCATGACACGCTCAACACCACCGCGGTTATACCAACTGCGGTCAAACAATACGATTTCGCCTGCTGCTGGCAAGTGTGCTACATAACGTTGAAAGTACCACTGCGTTTGCTCGCGCTCGGTGGGAGCAGGTAGGGCAGCTACCCTACAAACGCGTGGGTTTAATCGTTGGGTAATGCGTTTAATGGCACCACCTTTACCAGCAGAATCCCGCCCTTCAAAAATAACGACAATACGCTCACCGTGTGCAACTACCCAGTCTTGTAATTTTATTAGTTCTCGCTGTAGTCTTACCAATTCATGGAAGTAGGTACGTCGATCCAGTTTTTCTTGCTCGCTCATCTCACGTCCGTTAAAACGAAAATCACGTGCATAGTCATCTATTTCATTTTCTAGTTCTTCATCATATGTATCGATTAAGTCTTGGTGCATTTTTCGACGCAGTTCATCATCAAGAATGTCTTTTTCTATGCGTTCAGAAAGAATGGCTTGTTCTTGTTTGTACCGATCTAAATCATCCTCAGTCGTTAGAGATTGAAAATCAGCGGTTGTAAGCGGTTCTGTCATCACCAGTTTTTCAGAGCCAAAAATGACTTGCCTCATTTTTCTTAATAAAATTTTTGTCTTACCCATAAATATTACCTTTGTTTTGCGTATCGGCTTTTTTAAGAGGCTACTATCTAGGTCGTTTCTATCATAGCAAAGTACAGACAATAAAAAATGCCCTTTAAATAAATTAAAGGGCATTTTTTTATTGATAGATATGTACTGATTAAAATAATAAGTCAGCGTATCTTTTTCACTTAAAAGTGACCAAGCTTATTTTTCTAGGATACAAGTCACACCTTGACCACCTGCTGCGCAGATAGAGATAAGTGCACGGCCTGAACCTTTTTGATCCAATAATTTAGCAGCAGTAGCTAAAATACGACCACCAGTTGCTGCAAATGGATGACCTGCCGCTAGTGATGAACCGTTTACGTTTAATTTGCTACGATCGATAGACCCTAGTGGTGCATCTAAGCCTAAGCGCTCTTCACAGAATTTCTCATCTTCCCAAGCAGCTAGAGTTGATAGTACTTGTGAAGCGAAGGCTTCATGAATCTCATAAAAGTCAAAGTCTTGTAGAGTCAGGCCAGCGCGCTCAAGCATACGTGGTACCGCATAAGCTGGTGCCATTAGTAAGCCTTCTGTGGTGCCAGATTTACCGATAAAGTCTACCGCTGCGGTTTCTTGGTGGACGATATAAGCAAGTGGCTTTAGACCGTGCTCTTTTGCCCACTCATCAGTACCTAGTAGTACACAAGAAGCACCGTCAGTAAGCGGCGTAGAGTTGGCAGCTGTCATCGTTGGGTTAGCATTTTTTCTACCAAAAACTGGCTTTAATTTACCCAGTTTTTCTAATGTAGTATCTGGACGCAAGTTGTTATCACGAGTCAGGCCTTTGTACGGCGTGATCAAGTCGTCAAAGAAACCTTCGTCATAAGCGCGTGCTAGGTTTTGATGGCTGTTAAATGCAAGCTCATCCTGCGCTTCACGGCTGATATTCCACTCAAGCGTGGTAATCGCCTGATGATCGCCCATTGATAGACCAGTGCGTGGCTCACCATTTTGCGGTGAGTCGATTAAGTCTTTTGGATTTAAGCCCATTAATGCTTTTAGACGTTGTTTGTTGTCTTTTGCCGCACCAAGTTTAATCAGTACTTTGCGCAAGCCATCGCCGACAGCGATAGGAGCGTCAGAAGTAGTATCTACACCGCCAGTGATTGCCGAATCGATCAGACCAAGTGCAATCTTGTTAGCAGAAGCAAAGGTCGCTTGTAAGCCAGTACCGCAAGCTTGTGAGATATCATAAGTTGGCGTATGTGGGTTTAGTGCGGTATTCAATGTCGCTTCACGAGTAAGGTTGATATCACGGCTAAGTTTCATAACTGCGCCAGATACCACTTCACCTACTGTTTCGCCTTGTAGGTTATAACGCTCAACTAAACCGTCCAATGCAGCGGTTAGCATGTCTGTGTTGCTAATATCAGCGTATGATCCATTTGAGCGCGCAAATGGAATACGGTTACCACCTAAAATAGCAACACGGTTTAGGTTTGAAGCTGGTTTGCTCGCGCTGGCTTTTTTAGCTGGAGCAGGTTTTTTAGCAGCAGTGGTTTCCACTTTTTCATCGACCGCTTTTTTGCTAGCAGTTTCTTTAGCGCTAGTATCTTTAGTCGAGGTGCTTTTTGCAGCGTTTTCTTTTTTTGCTGTATCTGATTTTGTATCCGTTGCTTTAACAACTGTACTTTCAACAACAGGGCTATCTGGATGATTGTTTTTATTACTCATAATATTATCCTTAAAAAGTATGGGTAGAAGTAAAAAGTGATAGGTAACAATAAAAAATAGTTAAGTTATTTTATACAAGCAAATATTATCATTTATTACGCAATACAGCTGTTTATCATAAGGCGTTTTTATTCACTTAATGTATCTCTTTAGCAAACTATGTGACGCTTGTATAAGGTCGGTAGTAGATTCATGACCATGACGGATCGCTGTAATAGACTGGCTAGTAAGAAATATTAGCATTGCATAACAGTACGTTTGATAATATATTGTTATCAATAATTAAGTATGCCATAACCTATAGGTCAGATTTTAACATGTTATAGTGGCGCTTAACGCTGCTAAAAACGACTGGCTTGTATACTGACTTGTTTACAGATTGTTGTAGACATTATCTGTTTTTGGACTTGTTTATAAGGGAAGTGTATAGTTAGGCTAGTTTTGAGGCGATTTACTAAATTTAAATAATTACGATGTCAATGTCTCTATATAATAGATTCATTGCATTTTTTATTATTATACGAATCATTAATTATAAGGATTATATTATGTCAGACCGTTACGGTGATTTTGTTCAATCTTCTATTGGCAAAAAAGTAGCAAAAAATTTAGGTTTGCCGATGCCAACGACGCTTGATCGTTTCGAAAGCGGTGAGCGTTTGGTGCGTGGTAGTGTATTGGTTGGCCGTGCTACTGGTGATGACAAGAGCGTCAGTGAGTCTGTTGCCCGTATCCTGTCAGACGTCCATGCCGAAGTATATGTAAACAGCAGTGATGACATCAAAGACGCACTTGCTGATGCAGGCGTAGAGGCAAAAGCCAACACGGGCGGCGATGATCAATTCAAAGTACTGCTTTTTGATGCCAGCAATATCAGTAATGCTGAACAGCTAAAAGAACTTTATGAGTTTTTCCATACAGTTGCACGCCGCGTAGAAAAATCAGGCCGTGTGGTTGTGGTTGGTCGTACGCCAGAGAACATCACTGATATTGAATCTGCAATGGCTCAACGTTCGCTTGAAGGTTTTGTGAAGTCAGTGGGTAAAGAGTTTAAGCGCGGTATCACAGCGCAGCTGATTTATGTTGAAGAAGGCGCAGAGCAAAACCTAGATTCAACCTTACGCTTTTTTACCTCAGCTCGTTCAGCTTATGTATCAGGACAAGTAGTACGTGTCAGTAAAGGCAGCTCAGTCGATGTTGACTGGAACCAGCCTTTGGGTGGTAAGACGATGCTAGTGACTGGCGCAAGTCGCGGTATCGGCGAAGCTATCGCTCGTGTATTGGCTCGTGAAGGGGCTCATGTTATCTGTCTAGATGTACCGCAGCAGCAAGCTGACCTACAAAAAGTTGCTAGCGAAATCAGTGGCTCTGCTTTGACGGTAGATATCACTAGTGAAGACGCTGGTGCAGAAATCGCTGACGCTGCTCAAAAACGTGGTGGTCTAGATTCAATTATCCATAATGCTGGCGTGACTCGTGATAAGACGTTGGCTAAGATGGATGAGAAAAAATGGAACATGGTTATTGATATCAATTTGGGCAGTATCGCTAGATTGAACCGCTACTTGTTGGACAATGACGTACTAAAAGAAAACGCACGTATCGTCTGTGTGTCATCAATCTCAGGTATCGCTGGTAACATGGGTCAGACCAACTATGCGACTTCTAAAGCGGGTGTGATCGGTTTGGTTAACGCAACTGCCAAGCAATTAGAAGACAATGCTAAAGGCATGACGATTAATGCAGTCGCTCCTGGTTTCATCGAAACCCAAATGACAGAAGCCATTCCATTTGCTATTCGTGAAGCTGGTCGCCGCATGAACTCAATGAGCCAAGGCGGCCTGCCAGTAGATGTGGCTGAGACTATCGCATGGTTCGCGTCACCTGCGTCTGGCGGTCTAAATGGCAACACGGTTCGCGTCTGTGGTCAAAGCTTACTTGGTGCATAATGTTGATTAATTAATAAGTATATGTGAGAAACAAGGTACAGATAGAGACAGTAGTTGTATCATATGAGCTATTATTTCTCGTTTGTATCACATATGCTTACGAAATAATCTCTGATAAAGTGTAATAAAGCTGCCCAAGGGTGGCTTTTTTATGATAAAAACACAAGAACCAATAGCCAAACTATTTTTTGCTATTAAAGATACTCATGAGGTTGATTAAATTTAATGCTTATTAGATGATTTAATAGTAGGCTTTAGTCAATGACTGCAGATTGTCTTTATATACGTTAAAGAACTTGTTCAAGCCACACTTAGGATGTACTTATGTCAGACAAACATTATGATGCGTTGCCAAAAGCGCACACCACTTATGCAAATATTGTCAAAAGCTTATTGCCTATCGGTAATGGTGGCAAAGTCAGTAGAGACCAGTTGCCACAATCTACTTACTATGTAGATGACTTGCATATCGATCAAGAAAACCTAGACGACTATCGCAAAATTTGCGGTTTTGCTGATGATGGGAAAGTGCCAGCGACTTACTTTTCGGTATTGTCACAGACGCTGCAGATGAACATGATGGTCAAAGAGCCATTCCCATTTGCTATGTTAGGTCTTGTCCATGTCGATAATAGCGTCACCCAGTATCGTCCGATTGGAGAGCGTGAAACGGTAGCAATGTCGGTCACTTTTGATAACCTGCGCGATCATGCCCAAGGTCAGCAGTTTGACTTTGTCACTATTGTAAAGTCAGAAGATGAAGTCATCTGGGAAGGCACGTCGACTTATTTATCACGTAGCAAAAAACCTAGCAGTAAAGATAAAAAGAGCGCGCCGCGTCCGGTCATGGTCAAGCCTGAAGTAAACGAAGAAGGTGTTCATAGCATTTTTGAAGTGCCAGAAGATATCGGTCGTCGTTATGCATTTGTCTCAGGCGATTTTAACTTAATTCATTTGCATCCACTATCAGCACGTGCGTTTGGTTTTCCTAAAGCGATTGCACACGGTATGTGGTCAAAGGCTAAGTGCCTTGCTCTAATGGGTGACTTGCCTGATGCTTACACAATTGACGTCTCATTTAAGCTGCCTATCTTTTTGCCAGCTGAAGTGGAGCTGATTGCTGAGCCAGTAGCCCAGCTCAAAAACGTAGATGATACTTGTGAATTTGGACTGTATAGCTCTAAAAACAATAAACCGCATTTGGCGGGTGTTGTAACCCTAAAGAGTGACAGCAAGTAGAATAAGTATCATAAAGCTTCTATTTTAACAGCCATATTTAACGTACATATTTATTATTATGACTTCACAAAACATGCCTTCAGAAGAAAACGTGATAGACGTAGATCAAACGGATAGCTCGATAGCAACAGCAACCGATACGGTCGCTGCTAACGATAGCGGCGCTAACATGCATATTAGTGCTGATAATGGCGTTGATTTGGCCGATATCTTTGAGCCTTATTTTCGTCCAGATGCAAACACTATCGTGTGCGGTGCGTTAGATGACGAAAAAGTTGCGGCTTTAGCGAAAGCGGGTGTCGAGCTGGTCATCAACTTGCAGCCTGATGACGAGTTGAGCTTTGATGAGGCATCAGCAGTTGAGCAAGCAGGTATGTACTACGAACAGCTACCTATCAGCGGTGCCAAAGAGCTAAAACAGCTTAAGATATTGGCGTTTGATAATGTGCTACGTCAACATCATGGCAAAAAAATCGCTATGCACTGTGGGTCGGGTAATAGAGTAGGAGCCGCAATAGCGTTACGGGCAGGATGGTTGCGTGGACGTAAGATGGATACAGCGATGGAACGTGGTCGCAGTCATGGTTTGACCAAGCTTGAACAAGAAGTTCATAACCGTTTGCTAGTGCCGCGTTAACTAAATTTGCAGCATTGAATATTAGTGCTGTCTTAGACATTAGTGAAATTTAAAAATAACATCGAAATAAATAATAAAAAAGGCGACCAATAGGTGGCCTTTTTTATTGGTTCACAATTCATTTATACGGGTTCAAATATTTTATATAGTCAAAGAAATCCTTGTACAATCTGTAATCGGTCACCTTGTATTCGTTTTAGACTTCTTTGACTACCGCTTACGTATTACTATCATCTTAAAAATAGAATAATTCATATCACTGGAGCAAGGTAATAATAATGGATCATAATACAGAAAATTCTAATACATCTATAAATGCTGACTTTCAAAAAAAATTACAGCAATTACTAACAGATTTACAGCTTGATGATGCACCTGCTGGCGGTGCCGTGACCGTGTATCAAGCAGGTCAGTGTATTGCGCAGGCCAGTACAGGTATGGCGCGTCCTGATATGCCGTGGCAGCCCGATACGTTGGCCATTAATTTCTCTACCGGTAAAGGGGTATTGGCAACGTTGGTTCATGTACTGGTTTCGCAGCAGCTGCTTGAATATGACAAACCTATTGCCTATTACTGGCCAGAATTTGCTGCAAGCGGCAAAGACCAAATTACCTTACGAAAAGTCATGTCACATCAAGCTGATTTGTTTTCGATTCAAAGTATCGATGTCGATAGCGAGATGGTGCTTGATTGGGGTACGATGCTGCGCCACATTGCAGCGATGCCCATTACCTCTCCCGAAGATGCGCCCAAATATGACAGCGCTTATAGTGCATTGGTCTATGGCTGGGTATTGGGCGGCGTAGTAGAGGCGGTCACGAATTTATCATTCGCTGAAGCACTGCGCCAGTATTTAACGGAACCTCTGGACATTGCCGACAGCTGCTATTTTGGTGTGCCAGATAGCAAAGTAGATCAGGTGGCAAAATTAGCCAAAGATTTTGAAGAAACAGAGGACACGAGTTCTCAATTAAAATCGAGACGCCAAAAACCAACCTTAAAAGTAGACTCTAAAGAGACTTTACGTACTTATGCAAGCTTACCTAGTTATCATTACTGGCAGCAAAAAATACTAAGTGACAAGCGTGCAGCTGAGACGCAAAGTAGCCTTGATGAAAAGCTAGATAGCTCTGATACTGATAACGCACAGCCTGTATTAAATACTGTGCGTATTAATAGCTTATATTTCAATACCAGTCAGCTCAATCTAAAAAACTATAAGGCAGCGCTGATACCTGCTGGCAAACATGCCCTTGATTATCATAAGCGTCAAACATTACAGGCTGTCATTCCAGCGGCAAATGGTGTTGCTTCCGCTAAAGCACTGGCAACGATTTACGCAATGCTCGCTAATGGCGGTATATGGCAAGGAAAAATACTGATCGATAGTGCTACTTTTGAGCAGTTATCTACTCCGCAGGTTGAGGGTTTAGATGCAGTTATGCCAGCGGCTATGAAATGGCGATTGGGCTATCATAGATTATTTAGCTTATATGCTACCAGAGATGATATGGATAAGAGAATGAGTTCTGATTTATCAGGATTTGGGCATATGGGGTATAACGGATCGGTTGCTTGGTGCGACCCTGAGCGCCAATTGTCATTTGCTTTCATTCATAATTTTGATACCACTATGCTCAATGACGTTCGTCAGTTTGCGCTGACAGAAGCCGTCTTGAGCTGGGTAGAAGAGATACTTTAATTATGCTAGTTTTAATCGCGAATTGATTCTGTTTCAAATATAAGCAGCATTAATTTTAATGCTGCTTGTTTGGTGTCATTTTAAGCAATCTTGATGCGCTGAGACCATGGATAAAGATAGAAGTCAAAATGACTATCGAACAGACAATCCACAATTTAAGCGCATCCTCATCTGCGAAGAATCCTTGATTAAGCGCATAGGATAGATAATACAAAGTACCGATACCACGAATACCTAAAGCTGATATCGCGTATTTTTCGGTATGAGGTAAGTTCAATCCTGATAAGGCAATAAATCCACCAATCGGCCGTATAAGTAGTAAGAAGGTAAAGCTGACGATATAGACGCGCCATGTCAGCTCGACACCTGCTTGCAACCCTTGACCGAGGAACATGCCAAAGATAACCAGCACTAATGACATCAATAAGCCTTCTGATTGCTCAGCGAAATCATGCAGTTTTTGGTGATAAGTATGCTCACACTCCGAGCGACGAAACGCAAATGCGGCCACGAATACAGCGATGAAGCCATAACTGTGTACATACTCTGCAAGACCATAGGCTAGTAGCGTCAATGCAATAACCACATAACCTTGCGAGATGGTAGTCTCACGGGTATGTTTAGAAAATACGACTTTGGCCAATAATTTACCAACTAATATACCTACCACTACGCCTGCGCCAATCTTCCATAAGACATCATGAGTAAACCACGACCATAGCATCTCGTAAGTAAAGGTTTTGCCTTCACTGAACGCTTCTGCGATCTTAATCGCTAGGTACACAAACGGAAAAGCCAGACCATCGTTCAACCCGGCCTCTGACGTTAAGGTAAAGCGCGGTGTGTCTTCTCCTCCTGTATTGGGAGGTCCCACTTGAATGCTCGAAGCTAACACTGGATCAGTAGGTGCTAACACTGCACCTAACAGAATAGCTGCACCAAGGCTTAAACCAAACGCGTAATATCCCAAGACTGCCATCGCAAAAATACCAATAGGCATGGTAATGAGTAGCAGTCTTACTGTTGGTCGCCACAATCGCCAAGACAACTCAGTGTCGATTTTAATACCAGCACCAACCAATGAGACCAATACAACAATCTCAGTCAGTTTTTCGATGAGTAAACCGTTATCAAGTGGGTCTAAAAAGGATAAAGACGTCCACCAGTAGCCCATCATCAGACCGAAGCTGACTTGGAGCATCGGTAATGAGATAGAGGTGCGCTTAAAAATAACAGGAAACAATGCCCCTAGTAAAAAGGCAATCCCGCAGATTAATAAGAATAAGTTATATTTTTCAATCATAAGGTTTACGCACGTCGTTATGTTTTAAGGGTCGATTTTATGAGGGTAATTCTATATATTGATGACAATTAACAGCAATAGTTGATAGTCAGTCACTGATACTCTTTATCATGACGTCAAAATAAAATAATTACCGCAAAAAATAGTTATCAAAACGACAGCTACGTTGTTTTTTGGTGAAAAAAAAGCCTGCATTGCGCAGGCTTAATATGTTTTTATCAGTATGTCTGGAGCATTGATAGCTTACAGATTAGCGCTCCACTTGACTCACGTCACGTACGGCACCAGTATCAGCGCTGGTAGTCATAGCCGCATAAGCACGTAATGCTGGCGAGACATGACGATCACGGTTGACAGGCTTCCATGCATCACGACCACGCGCTTCCATAGCTTCTCGGCGAGCAGCTAAGTCTGCATCGCTTACTTGCATGTTGATGGTACGATTTGGGATATCGATATGAATGCTATCGCCTTCTTCGACCAAACCAATCGCACCGCCTTCAGCAGCTTCTGGGCTAGCATGACCAATTGATAGACCTGATGTACCACCAGAGAAACGACCATCAGTCAGTAGGGCGCATTCTTTACCCAATCCTTTTGACTTGAGATAAGTCGTTGGATAAAGCATTTCTTGCATACCAGGGCCGCCTTTAGGGCCTTCGTAGCGAATGATGACCACATCGCCTGCAACGATTTGATCAGCCAATACCGCAGCAACCGCATCATCTTGTGATTCAAATAGACGCGCGCGACCAGTAAAGGTCAAGATGCTTTCGTCGACGCCTGCGGTTTTGACCACACAGCCGCGCTCGGCGATATTGCCATATAGTACGGCTAAGCCGCCATCTGTAGAGTAGGCGTGTTTGGCACTACGGATACAGCCTGACTCACGGTTGACGTCGAGGTTTGACCACTCTTTTGATTGTGAGAATGCTTCTGTGGTACGTACGCCACCAGGTGCTGCAAGGAAGCGTGCGCGAGCTTCATGATTGTCAGGGTTCATGATGTCCCACTTATCGATCGCTTCTCTCATCGTTACGCTATGGATAGTTGGTACATCAGTTTTTAGTAACTCGGCGCGATCAAGCTCAGCAAGTAATGCAAAGACACCGCCAGCACGATGCACGTCTTCCATATGGTATTTCTGTGAGGCAGGGGCTACTTTTGCCAGACAAGGCACACCGCGACTCAAACGGTCAATATCAGCCATCTTAAAGTCGATTTCTGCTTCATTAGCCGCAGCAAGTAGATGCAAGATGGTATTGGTTGAGCCGCCCATGGCGATATCTAAGCTCATGGCATTTTCAAAAGCGGCTTTGGTAGCGATAGAGCGTGGTAGTACAGAGTCATCATCTTGCTCATAACGACGCTTAGCAAGCGACACAATGGTACGACCCGCTTCTAAGAATAGCTCGCGGCGCAATGAATGAGTAGCTAGCAGTGAGCCGTTACCTGGTAAAGCTAAGCCTAAAGCTTCGGTCAAGCAGTTCATCGAGTTGGCTGTAAACATACCAGAGCACGAACCACAAGTAGGGCAGGCTGAAGCTTCGATAGCGGCGACGTCTTCATCACTGATGCTATCATCAGCAGCATCCATCATTGCATCGACTAGGTCAAGTTTGCGAACAGCACTGCTGTCACTACTATCGGTATTGTGGCTCTTACCAACGGTACTGGCTAAGATTTTGCCCGCTTCCATTGGGCCACCTGAGATAAACACCACTGGAATGTTAAGGCGCATGGCGGCCATCAACATACCCGGAGTGATTTTGTCACAGTTAGAAATACAAACTAGCGCATCTGCACAGTGGGCATTGACCATATACTCGACAGAATCAGCGATCAAATCACGGCTTGGTAGCGAGTACAACATACCGCTATGGCCCATCGCAATACCATCATCGACCGCAATGGTATTAAACTCTTTTGCAACGCCGCCTGCGTGCTCAATCTCACGGGCGACCAGTTGTCCAAGGTCTTTTAGATGCACATGGCCGGGTACAAACTGGGTAAAAGAGTTAGCAATCGCAATGATTGGCTTGCCAAAGTCGCCGTCAGTCATGCCGGTTGCACGCCATAATGCGCGCGCGCCTGCCATATTACGACCGCCGGTAGAGGTTTTTGAGCGATAATCCATGTGATATTCCTTACAAATAGGCGGGGTTATAAAAATGTGCACCCTTAGTTTTAATAGGGATAGTGTGCTTTTTATAGAGAGTGAGTACTAGTGAATAATACTAATTCGTTACCATACCATTAGATATGAATAACTAAAAACAATATGCTAATAACAGTGAATTAATAATAACGAATTAATAATCACAAGCGATGAGCGAAAAAACCGTTATTCAAAATAGCTACTCAATACGTTCTAATATGGCTTTTTCAAACCAAGGAAGATCAGCTTTGTCTGCTTCTAATTTCACAATGGCTGCAAGCGCATGAGTAGCCAGTAGCTGTTGATAATCGCCGCTAGCTTCAATCGTCAACAGTGACTCGGCAGGTAGTGCTTGCGTGTTAGGGTTTAGCTCGTCAATACTAATTAATATTTGCTTATTATTTTTATAAAGGACGTCTACACGACCAAAAAACTGCCAGTCTTTAAAAGCGGCAATAATAGCGTCGGCAGCATTCTTAGTATATACCTGCTGCGTCTCTTTACCCGTATTGGTCCAGTGTAGCCGTACGGCCAACTGCAATGCCTCACTAAATACCACCAACGAGCCGATAATTTTCACATGCCAAGGACTGGTCAGCAGCTCCTCGTCAATGCCGATTAATTTGGCAGCTTCATGAGCCGACATGGGTGTATTGAACTGAATCAGTAGCTCAGGAGTGAGCGGGTGCGTTTGTTTGATCGCATCATCTAAACTGTCATAGTGATACAAAAAAGGCAATGGCAAATCTTGCGTGACAGTCTTCTTTATAATTTTACAATTGTGTATCTGCCAGCTGATGGCTTTATCAGTCAATGCTTCTGCTAATATGATAGCGCTTGGATCGATAGTTTGAGTACCACTTTCCCTCTCAATATCAGAGTGTTCTTCCTGATTATCAAGGGTTACAGCAGTATTATCCATATCTGGTTGAGTTGGCAAAGTAGGCAAATCCATAAACATAGCGTTATTAAAATAGAGGGTTAATATAACATTTTAAGGGCATGACTCGCCAATAAATTAGTGAGATGAGATGGTAGTTTATACGTATAAAATAATATCTTTAGTTGAATGACTTATTATAAATTAATCGTATTTTGTCTATTAAAATAATCTAAAATATAGTCGATAATTTAGATGGAAATATAAGCAAAGGAATTAATGAAAAAGTTCTCCGATAACGAATCTATCCAAGAATGGATAACATCAAATCGTCTCTATGAAGAGTATCTGTTCTTTTATTTACTCATATGCCTATTTTGGTTTTTCGTTGGTTTGTTTTCTATTGGTATACGTATACCAGTATTCAACGATATGCAGAATTTAGCATTTAATACGGTATGGTTTTTAATCCTATGTGTCGCATTAAGCATCCCCAAATTTTGGTATTTTTTGATAAAAGGGCGTCATGGTCAACTGTTTCAAGCCACTGCCAAAGTGTATGAAACGCTAGGCCGCATAGAAGATGTTGAACAAAGAGAGCAGGTACATAAGCAGATTACTAGCAATGGCAAGTTGCCCCCTAACCGACTAGAAACGCTATCACTGGCATTTTTATTTGCATTCATACTCTTCGATATATTGTATACCCGCTGCTGGATAAGGGATCTGAGCCTAGTATGGCAGCCTGACTGGGTCAATATGTGCATTGGCTGGGTACATAATAATCTAGCGATGCCTCCAATTAGTGAAGACAGACAGATTTTTAATTTATATTTTAGCGGTAATAGTGCAGATACCAAACTGAAGCAACAGTTTGGCAACGAATGGGCATTTTTAGCTTCTCCATTTGGTGATGCCGCAATGTTTTACCACTTTATCCGAGTGATGATGTTTGTTCCTATCTTAGCGGCATTGTCTATCGTATTGTGGAAGCCGCTAAAGTTTATGGGAATGCAGCAAATTGACCCCAGAAATATTCATAGCGTCATGTCTTTTTTACGTAGCTGCGCTTGGTCACTTATCTTTGGATTTTTTATGGCGATTGGTATGTGGGGGTTCTTGACCAATACCACTTGGTTTACGTTGGGCTTGATAGATCAAGAAGCATGGTTCGATAATCTATATATCAACGGTTTATATCTGTTTATCGTTTTTGGTATCCGGTTTTTTTATGGCTGGCTCGTTTTTTGGAAAAATGTTTTTTTGAAGTGTGTAAAAAGGTTCAGTTATTAGAGGTTCGTTCGCTTTGAACTCACATTGCTGACTTGTACTAAAACTATATTTCGTCCACTATATGACAGATGCTTTTATCTATTTTGGATAGCTATTAAGCTATTAATTAACTGATAATAAAACCCTTAAAGGAAAAATAATGACTGTATTGAATCAACAGACCACTTATGATGACAATAATATTTTTGCCAAAATGTTAGATGGTGATATTCCATATCACAAAGTATATGAAGATGATAAAACGCTCGCCTTTATGGATATCATGCCGCAAGCAGAAGGCCATGTATTGGTGATACCAAAGCAAAAAGCGGTAGATCTGGCCGATCTTGAGCCAGAGTACGCTGCTGCGGTATTAATGACCTCTAAAAAGGTCATGCAAGCCCAGCGTCAAGTTTTTGAGCGTGAAGGCGTTATCCAAATGCAGTTGAATGGCTCACAAGCAGGTCAAACGGTCTTTCATTATCATGTGCATCTCATTCCATCAAGTATCCATGAATTGGGTCGTCATGCAGTAACCCAAGCCGATAACAATGATTTGGCAGCTATTGCGCAGAAACTGGCGGCAGTGATTGATGCCTAGTTAGGAAACAGATTGCTTCTGTTTAGGTAAAAAAAATATTGGTATTTACGAATTAGCGAGCATTTATAGATTATAAATCACTAAAACAGAGTACATATACAATCAAAAGGCAGCTAGCAAGCTGCCTTTTTTATTTTCTTGGTAATAGTCATGTAACATTCGTTAAAGTCATGTTACGAGTTGAACGCTTGTCTAGGGTTTTGGAAAAGAGTGTGATAATTATTATAACCATTCACACACATTTTCTAATCTTTGCCTTAATTAAAAATTTTCATAAAAAGGCATCGTCAACTTTTGAGGATATTATCTTTCATGAGTAAATTACCTCGTTCGACTATTTTATTACCAGTCTTTGTACCTGCAGCCATTATTATGCTGCTATTGGTCATTGGTACGGCTATTAATCCTGAAGCAGCGGGTGCTCTGTTTAGTGATGTGCTTAGTTTTACGACTGAGACATTCGGTTGGTTTTATATGCTGGCAGTGGCACTGTTTTTGATGTTCATTATTGTACTGGCGTTTTCGTCTTATGGCAGTATCAAACTAGGCCCTGATCATGCTGAGGCGGAGTACGGATTCCTTGAATGGTTTGCCATGCTGTTTTCGGCAGGTTACGGGATTGCGCTACTGTTTTATGGGGTAGCGGAACCAGTAATGCACTTTTCTAGTCCGCCAATGTCGGATCCGCAGACTATTGCTGCGGCAAAAGAGGCGATGCAAATAGCGTATTTTCATTGGGGTTTTCATATTTGGGCAATTTATGGTGTGGTTGGTTTATCACTAGCTTATTTTGCGTTTCGTCATGGTTTACCACTATCAATACGCTCGACGCTATACCCGATTATTGGTGACAGGATTCATGGCCCTATCGGTCATACAGTCGATGTGTTTGCGATATTAGGTACGATGTTTGGTATTGCTACCAGTCTTGGCTTATCAGTGTCGCAAATCAATGCGGGACTCAATTATCTATTGCCAGATATCATTCCAGTGAATACGACCGTACAGGTGATTGCCATTGCTTTGGTGACCGCCGCGGCATTGGTATCGGTGTTGGCAGGGATGGATAAGGGTGTAAAACGCTTATCTATTTTAAATATGCTATTGGCAACTGCGTTGATGCTGTTCGTATTTGTCGTCGGTCCGACTATTTTTATCTTGAACGCCTTTATGGAAAATACGGGTAGCTATCTGGGTAATATCGTTGAACGTACCTTTAGCTTGCAGGCATACGAAAATAGCAATTGGATCGGTAGCTGGACCTTGTTTATTTTTGCATGGACAATTGCATGGGCACCTTTTGTAGGTCTGTTTATCGCCAAGATTAGCCGTGGTCGTACTATTCGTGAGTTCGTATTGGGTGTGATGCTAGTACCGACTTTCTTTACATTCTTTTGGTTTTCGGTGTTTGGCGATACCGCACTACATATGATTATGGTCGATGGTTATACCTCATTAATCAGTGAAGTACAAAACAACCAAGCAATTGCTTTGTTTAAACTGTTAGAGAATCTACCGTTTACTGAATTTGTGTCGTCGTTGACCATTTTATTGATTATTACCTTTTTTGTGACGTCATCGGATTCTGGCTCATTGGTAATCGACTCGCTAGCGGCAGGTGGTCGCAGTGATACACCATGGTGGCAGCGTAGCTTTTGGGTAGTGACTGAAGGTGCTGTCGCAGCAGTATTGCTACTTGCAGGTGGTTTAGAAGCCCTACAAACAGCAGCTATCGTTAGTGCATTACCATTTGCGATTATTATTCTTATTTCAATGTTTGGTATGTGGCGTGCGCTGCGTATCGAAGGACATCGTAATCAGAGCCTTGGTAATGACAACAGACTGCCGCCGCATCTACTCAAACCGTCTGCATGGCGCGAGCGTATTGATTATATGACCGATAAGCCAACGCGTGAAAAGGTTCTTAGCTATATCAAAGAAGTGGTTATGCCTTCGATGATGGAGGTGTCGTCCAAATTTGCAGAAACCGGCTGGACGACTGAGGTTAACTATGACGCGGTCAATAACCGAGCCGTATTAGAGCTACAGCGTGGTGACGATGTCGAGTTTTGGTATGAAGTTCGCTTATCTGAGCATGATGCACCTGATTATTATACTGAAGACAGTGCGGATACCTTGCCACAAGAGCATCATCATCGCGCTGAGGTGTATCTACGCCGTGGTGGTCAGACCTATGACTTATACGGCTACAAATCTGAATCAGTGATTAATGACATCATCGATCAGTTTGAGAAGTATTTACATTTCCTCAATGTATCGCCTGATAGTCTACCGTGGCGCATGCAAGAGCATGATGATGACATCACGCTAGAGCAGGGCAGTGTGCTTGATAAATAATGCATGGAATGCATCAAAAATGACCAATGCTTATGCAAGTTATTCACGTGAATAGCTTGCATTATGTGCACGAATCCTTAGAATAACGGCTTGTTTTCCTTACAAATCAAGCCGTTTTTTATGTCTATTGATTCTCCCATTTTACCTTCGTCCTCTACTTTGTCTGACCATCCATTGTTGCAGCCATTAAATATCGGTGGCCTAACGATTGAAAACCGTTTGATGGTCGCACCGATGGCAGGCGTAACAGACAATCCTTTTCGCCGATTGTGCAAATCATTTGGCGCAGGTCATGCGGTCAGTGAAATGATCATCGCTGATACGGCACTTTATGCGCGCAAAAAATCCTTGTACCGTGCCAATTTTGACAACGAAATTGCGCCTATTTCGGCACAGATAGCAGGTGCTGAGCCGGATAAATTGGCTGAAGCGGCTCGCTATCAAATTGATAATGGCGCACAGATTATCGATATCAATATGGGCTGTCCGGCCAAGAAGGTCTGTCGTAAGCTGGCAGGCTCTGCATTGTTGCAAGACGAAGATTTGGTCGCGCGTTTACTAGATGCAACGGTCAATGCCGTTGATGCACCTGTCACGCTAAAGACACGTCTAGGCTTTGAAAACGGTCGTGAAAATATCTTACGAGTCGCCAAGCGTGCTGAGCAGGCAGGCATTGCAGCGATTGCTATTCATGGCCGTACGCGTGAAGACATGTATACAGGCAATGCACGCTATGAGCTAATACGCGAAGTCAAAGAAAGTATCAGTATTCCTGTTATTGCTAACGGTGATATAGATAGCGCGCAAAAAGCCCAACACGTCTATGAGATGACAGGCTGTGATGCGGTGATGATTGGGCGTGCTGCACAAGGGCAACCATGGATATTTCGCGATATTGAGCACTTTTTGCGTACTGGCGAGCGCCTAGAGGCACCAAGCGTCAGTGAGATAAAAGAGATCGTACTGGCCCATTTGCAAGAGCTCTATGATTTTTATGGGGAGTACTCAGGCTGCCGTATCGCTCGCAAACATATTGCATGGTATACGACAGGTATTCCAAACTCCAACGCCTTTAGACAGGCGATGTATGGCGAAGAGAGCACGGCTGGGCAATTTAAAGTGGTCGAGACTTTTTTGCAGGCGCACGAATAGCAAACGCTTAAATCTTGTTTTATAAACTCGTGCTAATCATGTCTATGCATCGCTTTTTGATGGCATTTTTGTCCAACAGCTATGTTTTATCAATTGGCACAGTATGATTGTCAGTATCAGACTGTTTATCAGGCGCAGGCTTTCTATTTTGCCAAGGGAACCGTCCTTCTAATTCAACCTGTAACGATAAGCTTAAAAAGGTTCGAATCAGTACGATAAAACCTAGCACCAGTACGCTGCGTAGCGATGGCTCGGTGACGACAGTAGCCACGATATCAGCGGCAATCAGTACTTCTAACCCCAACAATATAGACTTGCCTACGGTCTGTCTGATCTCTACATAAGTATCATTGTTGAAATGACCAGACGCTCGAAAAGCTCTATATAAAGCAAGAAATAGCCCAAAAAACATAATGAGGACGCCAATGACTTCGATCATTTTGGCAATTAAGTCAATATAGTGAGTTAGTGTGTCTATCAAAGCAGGTACTCCTCGTAATGGATTAGAAAAAAGCATAGCACTTAACACTTAGTACTTAGTAATTAACAACAAGCTAAAAATGTACTTATAAATATTTATGTCGACGAAATTTGTAAAAGTCCCGTTAGCTAACGCCCACTATGGTTTTGTTCACTCCATACGACATTTTTTTGCTATGCTATAACCGAATACCAATAACTATAGAATAAACGAAAAGGACTTTTTATGGCCAATCTCTCGAAAAAAGCAATTACCAAAGCCGTCAAAGGCAAGAATATTATCATTACAGGCGCTTCAAGTGGTATCGGTGAGCGTACGGCTTTTTTGCTCAGTGAATGTGGTGCGCATGTTATTTTGCTGGCCCGTACTGAAGATAAGCTAAAAATGGTCAAGGAAAATATCGAAACGCTTGGCGGCGCGGCCAGCTACTATCCATGCGACCTTACTAATATGGATGAGATTGAAAAAACCAGTGAAAAGATTTTGGCTGACTTTAAGCATGTCGATGTACTAGTCAACAATGCAGGACGTTCGATTCGCCGTTCAGTGCATGAGTCAGTCAACCGTTTTCATGACTTTGAACGTACCATGGAGATTAATTATTTTGGCGCGGTCAAAATCATTCTTGGTTTCTTGCCAACGATGATTGGTCGTCAAACTGGTCAAATCGTGAATATATCTTCAATTGGGGTATTGGCAAATAGCCCCCGTTTTTCAGCATATGTCGCGTCAAAGGCGGCCTTAGATGCATTTAGTCGCTGTTTGGCTGCTGAAATCAAAGGCGATAACATCAAAGTAACCAATATCTTTATGCCACTTGTACGTACCCCGATGATTGCGCCAACCAAGCTATATCGTTATATGCCAGCGCTGATGCCTGACGAAGCCGCGATGATGGTTGCAAAAGCCATCGTTCATAAGCCAAATAGCATTGCTAGTAATATGGGCAAATTTGCATCGGCGACTTATTCACTGGTACCAGCCTTTAACGTTGGCGTCCAGTCCATTGGTTATCGCATTTTCCCAAGTTCGACCGCTGCACAAACGACGGATAGCAAGCCTAACCTTGCTCAGCGCGCTTTTGCCAAAATTCTTCCTGGTGAGCATCACTAGAATCGATGTGTTATCAGGCTCGAATTTGAATAAAAAGGATACTACGGTATCCTTTTTTTATGCCTCAAACACTCTTAAGCAGTATAAAAGCCTTCTTCGCCGCCAGTGTGTGAAAGGCTTAGTTATACGTTAAATGAACCCTTAAAACTTCCGCTGTTAAATTTCCTACGTATCCTTAATTCCAAGAAAGATGAATAAAATTCATCTTATGTTTAAATTGTATCGTTTTTATTCATGTTTAGATTTCGGTATGATTCATCCCATACACAGATTTGGTTTTATCTCAGATAAATAAGGTAGCGGATCACCATGAGTAAAGAATTCAATTGTTCAATTAAGCACATTCGTTTTGACGAAAACTATCAGCCTGCAGATAGCACGCGTTTGACGACTAACTTTGCAAATTTGGCACGCGGCGAGCACCGCCAAGAGAACTTACGCAAAACGTTAACCATGATCAATAACCGCTTCAATGCATTGGCGCATTGGGACAATCTGACAGCAGATCGTTATTCTGTTGAAGTTGATATCATCTCTGTCGATCTAGATGTTAAAGGCAATGGTCAGACATTTCCTATTATCGAAACGCTAAAAACCACGATTGTGGATCATAAAGAAAACAAGCGTATCGACGGTATGGTTGGCAACAGTTTCTCCTCTTATGTGCGTGATTATGACTTTAGTATTGTGTTACCAGAGCATCGCGACAAAAACCTAGCATCCATAACGCCAGACAATTTTGGTGAGTTGCACGGCAAGCTGTTTCAATATTTATTGAATTCAGAGGCTTACACCGCTCATTTTCACAAAAAACCAGTGATTTGCCTGAGCGTGTCAACCAGCAAGACTTACTACCGTACTGTCAATCAGCATCCTGTATTGGGCATTGAGTACAAGCAAGATGAATACTCGTTGACCGACGACTATTTTCATAAAATGGGCTTAACGGTACGTTATTTTAAGCCTGAAGGTAGCGCCGCGCCATTAGCATTTTATTTTGCAGGGGACTTGCTCAGTGATTACACCGATCTTGAGCTGATTAGTGCAATCAGTACTATGGAGACCTTTCAGAAGATTTACCGTCCTGAGATTTACAATGCCAACTCAAGCGCTGGACAAGTGTATCAACCTAGCCTGAATTACCAAGACTATTCATTGACGCAAGTGGTCTATGACCGTGCCGAACGCAGTCAGATGGCAGTAACCCAAGGCAGATTTACTGAGACACATTTTATCAAGCCGTATCAAGCAATCCTTGAGGAATGGGCTGCAAGCTATGATGTAACAGGCGATACTGCTGAAAAAGAAGCTGCTGAAAAAGAAACGGCTAGGAAGCAAGCCGCTTAACTGAGCATTACTCATCAACATAATAAAAAATAAATTAACTAGAAGATAAATCGTATGAAACTACTATTACCGACGTCTACCGCTGGCAGCTTACCAAAACCTTCTTGGCTAGCAGAACCCGAGAAAATTTGGTCACCTTGGGCATTAGAGGGCGAGCAGTTGCTTGAAGCCAAGCGAGATGCGCTGCGTGTATCATTGCAAGAGCAGCAGCATGCAGGGATTGATATTGTCAGTGATGGCGAGCAGACCCGTCAGCATTTTGTGACTACGTTCATCGAACACCTTGATGGTGTCGACTTTGAGAAGCGTGAGACGGTCAAAATTCGTAATCGCTATGATGCGAGCGTGCCATCAGTCGTTGGTGCGGTGAGCCGTCCGAAGTCCGTGTTTGTTGATGATGCCAAGTTTTTACGCCAGCAAACTGATCAGCCAATCAAATGGGCGTTGCCAGGGCCGATGACGATGATTGATACGTTATATGACGGTCATTATAAAAGCCGTGAAAAACTGGCTTGGGAATTTGCTAAAATCCTGAACCAAGAAGCAAAAGAATTAGAAGCGGCTGGTGTTGATATTATCCAGTTTGATGAGCCCGCATTCAATGTATTCTTTTATGATGTAAACGACTGGGGTATTGCAACTTTAGAGCGTGCCATTGAAGGCCTAAAATGTGAAACAGCTGTCCATATTTGCTACGGCTATGGCATCAAAGCCAATACCGATTGGAAAAACACACTGGGCTCAGAGTGGCGCGAATACGAAAAAGCGTTCCCTAAACTGCAACAGTCGAAAATCGATATCATCTCACTGGAGTGTCAAAACTCACGTGTACCTATGGATCTGATTGAACTGATTCGTGGTAAAAAAGTGATGGTCGGTGCCATTGATGTGGCAACCAACACTATCGAGACACCAGAAGAAGTGGCAGATACGCTACGCAAAGCGCTACAATTTGTCGATGCTGACAAGCTATATCCTGCGACCAACTGCGGCATGGCACCTTTGTCTCGCCAAGTCGCACGTGGTAAGCTCGCAGCACTAAGCGCTGGTGCTCAAATCGTTCGCCAAGAACTGACTGCTTAGAGTCTAGCCGTTTAGGAAATTTTATTTAGAGAACTTCCCTTGCAAAACTAAAATTGAAGCACAATTTTTTAACGTTATTTTTTAACGTTTCTCAGGATTGAAGCAATGATTAAAGATAGGATTGACGCGACCGACTTTAGAGATGCCATGTCTTTGCTAACGACTGCGGTCAATGTGGTGACCACAGCAGGTACAACGGGCATACATGGGTTTACAGCATCGGCAGTATGTAGTGTCACAGACACACCGCCGACCTTGCTTGTCTGTATGAATCAAACGTCTCGGTCACATGGCTACTTTCTGGAAAACAAGATTTTAAGTGTCAATGTGTTAGGCGCGCAACATGAGCAGCTGTCCAATGCTTTTGCCTCTAAACTGTGTTCAGAAGAACGGTTTGCATATGGTTCTTGGACACAATTACAGACGGGCGCTCCTGTGTTAGAAGATGCCTTGGTCAGCTTTGATTGTGAGATTGAACAAATTCAAGAAGTCGGCACGCATAGCGTCTTTATGTGCCGCGTTGTCGCCATCAATCAGGCTGAGCCACAAGGCGGAACTGATGAAGGGTTGGTTTACTTTAACCGTGCCTATTCTAGAGTTGGGCAAGTGGAGCTTATTTAATCCAATACCTATTATCCAACACCTAAGCCTATGGACTATTGCTCGTTCAATATTGAGCAGTCATTTAACTATAATTATCATCTCATTAAATCTAAATAAGAAGTAACTATCCTGTGGAATTAATAACTTTTTTAGTAATAGGGGCGCTAGCAGGATTTGCTGCGGGGCTATTTGGAGTGGGCGGTGGGACTATTATCGTACCACTGCTATTTATTGTCTTTACGCAAATGGGTTACAGTCCTGACAGTATTATGCACTTGGCCTTGGGTACTTCACTGGCGACTATTATCGTTACATCCATAAGCTCGCTCATGGCGCATAACAAAAAGGGCGCAGTCATGTGGCCTGTTTTCAAAAATCTGACGCCAGGCTTAGCAATAGGCTGTTTTTTAGGGGCGGGGATCGCAGGACAGATATCTGGATTATATCTTCAGTTGATTGTTGGTGTGTTTTTGCTTTGGGTCGCTTATAAAATGTTTATGGGTGGCAAAAAGAAAGCAAATAACGATGCTAGCAATGTCCATATAGCCTTGCCTTCAAAGCCTAAACAGCTAGCAGCAGGGGCGGGTATCGGTATCGCTTCTGCTATTTTTGGGATTGGCGGTGGTAGCTTAACCGTACCTTACCTCACGCGTTACGGTGTGGTTATGCAAAAAGCCGTTGGAACCTCAGCCGCTTGTGGTTTACCTATCGCCATTGCAGGTGCGCTAGGGTTTATGTTCTTTGGTATGCAAGCGCAAGTCGACGTGCCCAATACGATTGGCTTTGTCCATATCTATGCTTTTTTAGGCATTAGCATCATGAGCTTTTTCACCGCCAAGCTAGGCGCAAAAGTCGCTCATGCATTATCGCCGCAGTTGTTAAAAAAATGCTTTGCGGTACTGTTGACCGTCGTAGGCTGTTACTTCTTATATAAAGGATTGTTCTAAGTGATTTGAGATTAATGGACGATTGAAAGGATTCAAGGGCAGGTTTTCAATTAGCATACCGACTAGCTACATTCTTAAATTATAGCTAATCGGTATGTAGCTGTATGGGGAATATGTCGAGCCAGTTTCTTATTTAGCTAAATCACTTAACCAAATACTCGCCATAATATCCAAAATATTCCTATCATCAAGACAGCGATCACGAGCAATCGTTTTAGCCAATAAGGCAGTAGAGGTTTCTTATAGCCTAAGTCATTCAACTGACTATCGACACCGTCCTGCAGCCCTTTAAACCCTTGGCTCTGCTTAGTCGTTTTAACACGATTTTTTACCAATGGCCCAGGCTCGTCTTCTTCTTGCTCTCTATCAAAGCTAATGGCTTGATTTGGAATGCCCTGTTTACTAGCGATAGTGTTGAGCTTCTGTTGTTGCTTTACTTTCAGCTGGGTCTCATAAGCATCAATCCTACTTTTGGCTTCATCCATACTGATGTTTTCATCTGCCGCCAAAGTTTTAATAGCCATTACTAGGTTGTTTTTTTCGACCATCATAATGACGTCTCTTGGCAACTTGGTATTGACCGGTTTTGCGCTAGGGTCGGGGTTAAACATGATTGTCCTTATTACGGCGTATAAGTGTGAATGAGTAATATGCTCATTATAACCATGTTAGATAAGCAATGTTCAAGCAAAAAAATACCGCGGCCACTATGGTGACTGCGGTATTTTATGATTTATCGTTATCGGCATTTTTGCCAATATTTGATAATTATAGATCTTTCCAGCGTTGGATAGACTCTTTGATAACTTCTTTCGCTTCTGCGACATCGCCCCAAGATTCAACAACCGTCGTACCAGCTTTTTTCAGGTCTTTGTAATGACTGAAATGGAACTCTAATTGGTTAATCAACTGCTTTGGTAGGTCTTCTAAGCTGTTGTAAGCATTGCCTGTGTCACGGTCATCAGCAGGGACAACGACGATTTTGTCATCTACTTCGCCATCATCGACAAACTTCATCACACCGATAACTTTTGCTTTTAAGAAAATACCAGTCGGTAGTGGCTGCTCAGTCAGTAGCAATACGTCAAGCTCATCGCCGTCTTCGTCAAGTGTTTGTGGGATGAAACCATAGTTACAAGGTTTGGCAAAAATCTGTGGGTCAATACGGTCAAGCTCAAATACTGCTAATTCGCGATTCCACTCAATTTTATGGCTGCTACCAGCTGGGATCTCTACTACTACGTTGATGATGCCGCCGTCTACGTCGCCTGCGTCCAAAATTTTGTTAAAATCTGCCATAAAATGCTCCAATTTGCTTTTGTTTTAAATGTTTGAATAAGGGGTTGAGCTAGGGATCCAGCAAGGATAGTTGCTGCGTCCGATTTGTACTGCATGTGATTATAGCAAGTTTGTACTGAATTTTCTCTTAATGCTTAAGTCTAAGCGTGCAAGATATTATGCAAAAAAAGATTATGCAAAAACGGACTCAAAACTTACTTAGGTGCGATAGCTCGCAACTCAATCAGACCAGCATGGCGCTTGGCGATGTTATCAATAAGTTTTTGAGTGACTGTCTCATAGCTGAATGAATCGCTAATTTGCTGCTCGGTCTGCGCCTCCGGCTTTGTTTGCTCTGAATCTGTCTGCATGGCTACAAAATCAGACAGTCGCAACATTTGCATGCCGGCATAGCCACAAGGATTGATGGCGTTAAATGAAGACAGGTCACAATTTAAATTAATCGCAATACCATGGTAGCTAAAACCATGCTTAATCTTAAAGCCTAGCGAGGCCATTTTGCCAAGCATAATCTTATTATCAAGAGAGTTGTCATCTGTAAAGGTGCTGTCATCTGTTGCAGCAGTATCTGCATATAGGTAGACACCTGGGGCATCGCGGCGCGCATGAGCACTGATATTGTCACTATTAGATGGTGAGCTACGCAAACAGTCGTTGATGACGTCTTCTATCGCTTGCTCAGCATGGGAGACAAGATTGCGCACACTCCATTTAAGACTGTCCAAGTCAAACAACCAATAGATCACTAACTGCCCATGACCATGCCATGTCACTTGACCACCGCGATCGGTCTTGATGATAGGCGTGTCAGTACGCTGTAATATGTGTTCTTCTTTGCCTGCCTGTCCAAGCGTGTAGACGTCGTTATGATCTACAATCCATAATTCATCAGGCGTACGCAGCCCTTGTCGTTTCTTTAGATCGATACGTTCAAGGGTGCGTGCCAGCATCGCATCTAGAGTAGGGACATAATCGGCCGCTGAGAGAGATTTGCTGACAAGCGTATCATTAAGGAGTTGTGTGTCATTTTGCATGAGAGTATCTGTCTTATTATTATCAAGTTTAAAATAAATAATGCTCATCGGTAGTGTAGCAGTTTTGGCGACTATCGCCCAAAGATATATACTGTCGCAATGTCTGTAAGTGGCATAAATGCTAATAATAAACAGCTAACAATGGCTGACGAAATAATAGGTATAGAACCGTGGCAAGTGGTTCATAGCGGTGCTGCTAGTACAGACGCAGTAGTCAACTAAAGATGCTGTTCATTGCTCAGTCGATGCGCTACATTAAAGTGTGATGAATGGAATCTGATGAAGTTTATAGTCAGAGTAGGTTATCAAAGAGTGCACCTGACTAGAAAGATAGAGCCTCTAACCCAATATAATGTAGTGACTACAAACCTTATGACTATTACTATGATTATGACAAGGAAGACAAATGACAGATAGCAACCAAAGCGCCCATGAGCAGCCAGTGACCGAGACCGGTTTTGCGCTGCAGCGTGTGCCTGAAGCACTAAGTACGGCGAAGACTATCGATGAGATGAAAGCGCAATTTTCACGCTTGCAAATGTTAAGCCGTACCCAGCCAATCAATGATTGGGGCACACGTACGACGCAGCTAGACAATCTAGAAGTGATGCTTAGCGATAACCAAGAGAGTTTTGCAAAGGCAATTAGTGCAGATTTTGGCTATCGTAGCCAGTCAGAGACGCAGTTTGCTGAGTTATTTCCTAGCTTTACCGGTATCAGCCACGCCAAGAAACACGGCAAAAAATGGATGAAAGCCCATCGTGCGCCTATTTCAGCGCTATATATGCCAGCTCATAATGAAATTCAGCCGCAGCCATTGGGTGTGGTCGGTATCATGGTGCCTTGGAACTATCCGTTATTTTTAGCAATTGGCCCGATGATTGATGCAATCACTGCGGGTAACCGCATTATGGTCAAAATGAGTGAAGCTGCGCCGCAATTTGCTCAGACGTTTGCTGACGCTATTGCTCGTTATTTTTCGCCAGATATGATCTGTGTGGTACTCGGTGAAGTTGAGATTGCCGCCGCCTTTAGTGAGCTACCATTTGACCATCTGCTATATACCGGATCGACTGCAGTGGGCAAAAAGGTCATGGCTGCCGCTGCGCCAAATCTAACACCAGTGACGCTTGAGCTTGGTGGCAAATCACCTGTGATTGTACTAGATGATGCCAATCTAGAGTCTGTCGTCAATCGAGTGATGATGGGTAAGACACTAAATGCTGGACAGACGTGTATTGCGCCAGATTATGTCTTGATTCAGCGCCAATACCATGACCAGTTTATCCAATTCGCAAAAGAGTGGATGACCAAGCATTATCCTAATATTGAAGAAAACCCAGATTATTCTCGCATTATTAATGGTGAGCAGTTCAAACGGGTAAAAGGCTATCTAGATGCGTTAACAGGCGGCGAGGTACATGCGTTAACTGGCGCCGAACCCAATATAGAAAACCGTCTAATGCCGCCAGTCATCGTCAGCGAGCCTGCGCCTGACAGCGACCTCATGCAAAATGAGATTTTTGCCCCGATATTGCCGCTGATGCATTATGAGACGCTTGATGATGCCATTTACTTTGTGAACTCGCGTCCACGGCCATTGGCGCTATATGTGTTTAGTGATAACTACAGCAGTATCGAAAACGTGCGTAACAATACGGTCTCGGGTGGCTTATGTATCAACGAAGTTTTGATACATGTGGCTCAGCATGACTTGCCGTTTGGTGGTGTGGGTGACTCTGGTACTGGCGCATATCATGGTAAGGCTGGCTTTGAACGCCTCAGCCATATGAAGCCTATTTTTGTACAAACCAAGCTCAATGGTCTGAATTTATTATTGCCGCCTTATGGTGGACTGTTTAAAAAGGCGATGGCACTGTTTTTAAAATAACGATTCTTGAGTTAGACATTTTATAGTAGCTATAGAAATTAATAGTGACCTTTTTAATCGATATCATAACCAATAGCACCTATCCAGATAGGTGCTATTTTTTTATCTAAAATATGAATTTATAAACATAGATTTCTAAAATTAAGAGCGACTTGTTATAAGAGCTTTATTAAAATTATCGTAAATTTGTATACTGAATTAATCGACAAATAAGCGTTTGTCATCACTTCTATAAATCGCTACACTTTGTAGTAAGTCTAAACAACAGTAGATAGTAGCTGAATGGTCTAGAGCTAGCATTGGTAAACATGATATAGACCTTTCAGCTGTTTTTTAGCTCTATTGTTTTAATAGTGATTTCATGCCGATACAACATAATAATAGGAAAGAGTATGCGCCAATGGATTGCATTAAGCTTACTGTGGATGAGCGCGATACTACTGCCTGTATCGGCGTCAGCGGCGTGTGAATCACCGATTAAATTTGGGGCGCTAACCTGGGAGAGTGGGCAATTTACCTCCGGCGTACTCAGACATATCGTAGAAGATGGGTACGGCTGCACAGTAGAAGAAGTACCAGGAGCAGGGCCTGCACTTGATACAGCGCTCTCACAGAACGATATTCAGGTCATCGGGGAGCAGTGGGTTGGTCGCTCGCCAATCATGGAAAAAGCCATTGAGCAGAATAAAGTGGCCATCATCGGCGATACGCTAAAAGGCGGTGCAACTCAAGGCTGGTATGTCCCAAGATACGTCTTGGAAGAGAACCCAGGACTACGCAGCTATCAAGATTTGCCCAAATATACTGAGCTATTTAAAGACCCTGAAGATCCTGGTAGATCACGCTTTATGAACTGTCCTTCTGGTTGGACGTGTGAGATTTTTAACACACGTTTGCTAAAAACCACCGGTCTAGACAGTCTTTTTAACAACGCACACCCTGGTACAGGTGCTGCTCTCGATGCCGAAATTGCCTCCGCTTTTGAACAGCATAAGCCACTGTTGTTTTACTACTGGCAACCCACTGGGCTAATGGCAAAATATGACCTTGCGCCATTAGAGTTTCCAGCTTATGAGGATGCTTGTTGGCAAAATCTGCTGCTCGCTGATGGTAAGATGGATTGCGTGTCAGGATTCCCAGTATCACCGTTAGGTATTGCTGTTTCTACCCCGTTTGTCGAATCCAATCCCGAACTAGCAGCTGTCTTTGAAAAGGTGCAATTTACCTCTGATGAGCTCAACGGTGCTATCTTGGAGATGAGCGAAAGTAAACGTACTGGAGATGAGCAAGCCGTGGTGTTTTTGCGTGACAACCCAGAGGTTTGGCAAGCATGGTTATCCGATGAGGCTGCTACCAATCTCGCTACCAAGTTAGGTCTTAGCTCAACGGGTGCTATCTCTACAGAAGCAACTGCATCTAGTATCAATGCGTCAGCGCTCGCATCAAGCTTTCCTTCATGGTCGCTTGAGACCCCACTCAATAATGCCTTAGCAAACGTCGTCCAAAACTATGGCGATGTATTTCGTACTATTAGCACAATGGCGCTTACTTACCTGCTATTACCTATTAAACGATTATTAACGGTTGTCCCGCCTTGGCTTATTATTGCATTTGTGACTGTGCTTGGCTGGTTTGGTGTCCGCAAGATTTGGTTCGCGCTGGCATGTGGTGCAGGGTTGTTTTTGATTGGTGCTTTTGGCTTATGGGGCGCATTAATTGACACTCTAGCGCTGCTTATCGTATCGGTACTGGTCACGGTGGTGATTGGTATTCCTATTGGTATCGCTATGTCAGGTAGCAAACTGCTACGCAAGACTGTGACGCCAGTGTTAGATATCATGCAGACCATGCCGAGTTTTGTATATCTCATACCAGTGCTGATGTTGTTTGGTATTGGTAAAGTGCCTGCGTTATTCGCGACTGTGATTTATGCGCTGCCACCCTTGATTCGTCTGACGACGTTAGGGATTACACAAGTCAATCATGAAATGGTCGAAGCAGGACGATCCTTTGGTAGTACGCATTTACAGCTACTTCTTTGGATTAAATTGCCACAAGCGTTGCCCAGTATTATGGCAGGTATCAATCAGGCTGTGATGATGTCACTTGCCATGGTGGTATTGGCCTCAATGATTGGTGCTCCTGGTCTTGGTGAAGATGTGTTGCAGTCTATCCAAACGCTCAATATCGGTCAGGGCCTACAAGCAGGTACGGCCATCGTTATCGTTGCCATTATCATTGATCGTATTACGCAAGCATTTGGTCAAGGTAAGCGTACCCGTCAAAAAAACATCGAAGCAGGCAGACGTCCGATTGGGTAGAAGGTTGTGTAATGGTGGCATATGACTGAACCCATGGTAATCGACCGAAGCCCTGATAATAAAAACCACGTGAATAGTGAGAGCACCGATGAATCATATTCAACTAAAAAATATCAGTAAGATTTATAATGCCAGTAGCACGCAAGCACAGTCTGCATTGGCATTGCTGGCTGAGGGTATGGATAGCATCAAAGTAAAAGAGCAAACGGGCTATTCAGTTGGTCTGTATGATATCAATCTAGATATCAAGGCAGGCGAGTTGCATTGCATCATGGGTCTGTCAGGCTCAGGAAAATCAACGCTGATACGCCATATTAATCGTTTGATAGATCCAACCAGTGGTGAGATATGGGTAGATACTGCTCTGAATAGAGAAGATGCGACTCATACAACGACTGATAGGCAATCAGCGACAGATAATACAAGTACGGTAGTAGAAGAGCGTTCTGCTACGGCTATTAATATTTTAGCGCTCAACGATAAACAGTTGCAGCATTATCGTCAGCAGACCGTCAGTATGGTTTTTCAGCATTTCGGCTTAGTGCCGCATATGACGGTCATACAAAACGTTGCTTATGGTCTGCGTGTCCGAAAAATGAGCGTAAACGAGCGACACGAAACGGCTCGACATTGGCTTAATGAAGTAGGTCTATCCAATTTGGAAAACAGCTACCCTGATGAGCTCTCAGGGGGAATGCAGCAGCGCGTTGGTTTGGCTCGTGCCTTAGCGACGGATAATCCAATTTTGCTAATGGATGAAGCGTTCTCTGCACTTGATCCGCTCATTCGCGCTCAGTTGCAAGACCAGCTACTCGAATTACAAGATCGATTGAACAAGACCATTGTATTTATTACCCATGATATCGATGAAGCTGTCAAAGTAGGTCAGCGTATCAGTATGCTAAATGGTGGTCGGCTTATACAAACGGGGACGCCAAGCGAGTTGCGGCATAATCCTGCTGATGACTATGTCGAGCAGTTTATGAGTGCAAAATCATAGGTTGTGCTAACCATTTATGAATAGATTGTCTGGATAGACTTATACAATGTTTTTATGAATGGTGTAAATAATCGCAATCATTTTACTGGCTTTTCACTATCATTTTGCTGCAATCAAAAGTGAACTCTGAAATAAATACCAAACTTCGTTATACTGAACGGTTTATCGATGGCTCATAATGAATGAGCGTGTATTGTTTATCGTCCACATATGATGTCGCTTTGTCTATCAAATGACGTTTGTTTCTTATTTTGCACTTTTAAGGCCATAGCATGACCGTTTCTTATGCACCTATTATTACTTCATTGCTTGATAATGATTTGTACAAATTTACGATGTTACAAGCCATGCTGCATCAGTTCCCGCAAACCCATGGTGTTTATCGCTTTCGTTGCCGTAATAACAAAGATGCAGCCTATCCATTGGCTGACATCCAAAAGGATTTAGAGCAGCAACTAGACAGCTTATGCGAATTGCGATTTTTGCCAGATGAGCTTGAGTACTTGCGTAGCCTACGCTTTATTCGCTCAGATTTCGTTGATTATCTAGAGTTGTTTAAGCTAAAACGCCGCTTTATTACGGTAAGTACAGACGATAAAGGTCGCCTGTTTATCGATATCGAAGGGCCGATGATTCAAGCGATGTTCTTTGAAGTATTTGTATTGGCCATTGTCAATGAGCTGTATTTTAATGCGCTATCTAATGACAGCGTGATAGAAGAAGGGCAACGTCGCCTCGATGAAAAAGTAGCACTCTTACATCAGTATGCCGAAGCGCAAACCCAGTACGGTCACGATACGCCGCCATTTATCGTCGCTGATTTTGGCACGCGTAGACGTTTTAGTCGACGTTGGCAGGCACATGTAGTGGAAACGCTACATAAAGCCGAGCCAAAGATAGTCGGTGGTACATCAAACGTGTATTTGGCCAAGCAACTAGGAATGACGCCGATAGGCACCATGGCACATGAGTTTATGCAGGCGTTTCAGGCATTAGATGTGCGTCTGCGTGACTCACAAAAGGCCGCGCTTGAAGCGTGGGTGCATGAGTACCGTGGCGACTTGGGTATTGCATTGACAGATGTAGTCGGCATGGATGCGTTCTTACGTGATTTCGACTTGTATTTTGCTAAGCTATTCGACGGTCTGCGTCATGATAGTGGTGACCCTTACATCTGGGGTGATAAGGCGATTGCCCATTATGAGAAGTTAAAAATAGACCCAAAGACAAAGATTTTGACCTTTAGCGATGGGTTGGATTTAGAGAAGGCGTGGGAGTTGCATCAATATTTCAAAGGTCGCATCAGAACTAGCTTTGGTATTGGCACCAATCTGACCAATGATATGGGCATTACGCCGATTAATATCGTGCTCAAGTTGGTAGAGTGTAATGGTCAGCCAGTCGCCAAGCTGTCTGATAGCCCAGGCAAGACCATGATCAATAACGACACGTATCTTGCCTATCTGCGCCAAGTCTTTGAGGTTGACGAACCAGAGTAAACAGAATATCAAACGGTTGCATTGCCAAATGAGATTGATGCGCTTAGTTTGGCCAAACAGCTGCTATCTAGTGGCTGTTTTTCGTTTAACTATCAACAATGCTGGTAGATTTTTCTTCGGCAAAGGCTGCATCCAATGCTTGTTGCACGGCGTTGATACGAGTCTCGCAAACGCGATAAGCGGCAATAGACTCTTCAACCGTTGTCATCAGATTATCAATATCAGGCTCGTCCTGTTGCTGTAGTTCAGCCGCATTGGTTTTTAAAATATCATAAGCCGCCTTAAAGGTTTTTGGGGCGGCTTTTTTGCGTCGGCGAGTAGGGGTAGTCATAAAATTTCCTAATTGTTAAAGGTAAGTAGATGAGTAATCTGTAGATATTATTATGTGGTTAAGTTGGAGTGCCTGAAGTTTCTATCGCTTCTTTATCCATATTGACATCGATAATCTGCGCTTTTGCATTGCCATCTTTTAAAATAATATTGACGGTTTGCTCAGGATACAGTTGGGTGCTACTAGTGAGCGTCTGCTTTTTTTGAGCATCCGTGAGCATGGTATAGCCTTGCTTGAGTACGCGAGACGGTCGATGTAATAGCACGATGTCACGTAGATGTTCGCTATCGCGCTGTGCTTGCACAATTTGCTGCTGCGCGTTCTGCATGATTGTCTCTTGATGACTTTTGCTATTGGTAGCGGCTTTTGCGAGCTGTTGACGCGCCAAGGTTTGCGTTTGTGTGTATCGCTCAGCCGTCAGCCTGACTGCTTGCTTTACTTGGCGCTGGGCACTTTGTTGAATACTGCGCCATGCATAGTCACTGTCTTTTCGTAGAGCGGTGAGCTGCCCAATCGTTTGCGACTGTATTTGGCTTAACTGGCGTGCGGTTTGTTGCTCAGCAATATTCAATTGACGCTGAGCCGCTTGCTTGATTTGCGCTTGATATTGTAGCGTCTGAGTGACGAGCTGGGCTAAATGGCTATGGATGGCAGCAATCACCTTTGAGGGTGTGTCAAAGCTGATATGCGCCACTTCATCTAAGATGACTTTGTCACGCTCATGACCGATACCTACCCAGACAGGAATAGGCTGTTCGGCAACCAAAGCTGCTAGCTCATAATCATTGAGATAAGCCAAATCACCAACCGCACCGCCACCACGAATAATAACCAACAAGTCTGGTAGACGCTGATAAGTATCGTAAAACTGCTGCTGGGCGCTAACGATTGCTTGACGGATTTCAGCGGGTGCATGATTGCCCTGAAAAGTCGCACTATGGTAGTGGAAGTGACACGCACCTGTACTGGCTAAGCGATCGGCATCTGCTTGAAAATCACCCAAGCCTGCTGCCTTTTCAGGGGCGATGACTAGCACATGCTCGATATCAAAAGGGGCAGGTAGCTGTTGATTAAGATGTAATAGCCCTTCACCTGTTAGGCGGTCAACCATTTCTGCATATTGCCGTGCCAAGTCGCCTAGCGTATAGCTGGGATCAATATCTTCAATGGTGATTGAAAAGCCGTACTGGGCATGGAAGCCTGCCGATACTTTGAGGAGTACGGTCAAATCACGCTCAAGCGGCATACCAGTCGCGCGCTCAAACTTGGCTAATACACGAGCCGCTTTAAAACGCCATAGATTGCCACGGCAGCTGGCGACCACTTTGCCATCGTCATCTTTTTCTGCCAGTTCAAAGTAGTAATGACCACCTTTACTTGACAGATTACGGATTTCAGCTTTTACCCAGACACGGTGGTCAAAAGTTTGTTTGATGACCATCTCAACCGCTGATAAGTAATCACTTAGGCGTAGGACCGTATCCTCTAGATGGTCTTCCTGCTCAGCGAGTTCTGCCTCTAGAGTGGCCAAATCTTTGGCAGGTGCTAATACTTTGGCCTGTTTAATATTTGAAAGATTGGGTTTGCGCATAATATTAGACCAAAGATAATGAAAATATAAAGACTGACGAGGATGTGCTGAATACGATAGCGGATAGTTTAACTTAAAAAGAAGAGCACAAAAAGCGAAGCCAACAAGCTTTGACTGATATATTATCTATATCGCAGTTTGTTGGCTGTTTAATCAGAGAAGAATTGTATGTCACTTAATGTTAGCGGTTAGAGCGTAAACCTGTTTGCGTCTAAAAGAGATTGTCGTGTAGAGAAAAGTAGATGGATATTTTTAGCTAGATATAGTCGATCCAAGATAATCCAGATACAAGGAAGGCAAGCGAAAGTGCTACAAATAGTAGACTGAGTGAGCCTGACACTGTATCTGTTTTATATAGTATTGACTATATTTATTGGCAACGGAAGTTAATGGTGTATTCATAATCATCGCTACGTGACAAATCTGGTGTACCCGTGCCAAATATCGAGCCAACGACAGCACCTACTTGACCAACCATACGGCCAGTGCGTTCGTTTAAGATACCGTTATATTTTACGTTGTCATCAACGATAATCACTTGCTTGCTTCGACAGGTTTTTTGCGCACTATCGATCGCATTTTGTTGTGCTTTGACTTTGGTATCAGCGATACCGGTTGTCTCATAGATAGAGTTGGCACGCTGAATCACGGGTGAAGAAGGTGTACTTTGACAGGCGCTCAAAGCAAGTGCAGCCATTAACGTTGCCGTTAAGCTGGCAGTTTTATTAAAAGTATTCATAAGTAATTCCTGATTTATATAGGCTGAACGTCTTAGCTATAGGCAAAGCTTTATGAATGTAGCTTATCTAGATATTACCTGTCTAGACAGTTATTGTGTGCTGTATTACCAGTATATTGCCGATGAACCTTGCCCCAGATATAAACCAGTTTAATATCTTGAGAACAGCAATATTGCAAAACTGTAGACAACCGTTATTGACCAAAAATAAAACAAGTCGCATCCGTACACAGCAAATCACTTGAAATATAAATTGTATCTAGGATAATTGAGCCATTCATTTTTTATTAATAAGTAATACTATGCAATTAATTCCTGCTCCTGCTGGCGTGCTAGAGGTTGACGCACTGTGGCAAAATGACAATCCCAATGACCCAAATACAGACACGGTGGCGCTGCTTTGCCATCCCAATCCATTGTTTGATGGTACGATGAATAACAAGGTGGTCACCACCATGTATCGCTTTGCCCGCGACAATGGTATGCATGTGGTGCGCTTTAACTTTCGCGGCGTTGGTCAATCGACAGGCGAGCATGATTACGCGGAAGGTGAAGTGGTCGATGCAATGACCGTGTTACAATGGATTGCTGAACAAACCAATGCTCGAAAGCTATGGCTGGGTGGTTTTTCTTTTGGTGGCTATGTCACGGCACGCGTGGCTGAGCAAGTGCTTGAAGCCGCACATATATGGGGATTGGGTGACTTTGAAGTAACGAAAATCGCCCTTATCGCACCATCAGTCGAAAAAAACGATAGTACTGATATTAGTTTGCCTGCGGATAGAACTTTTGAGATTTATGGTAATGCCGATGAAGTGATTGAACCTGATAATATGCAGGCATTTGCAGACCGATTAGGCATTGAAGTCAGCGTGGTTGATGGCGCGGGTCATTTCTTCCATGGTCGCTTATCAGAGCTCAAGGGCTTATTAGACAAGCATAGCTTTAGGCAGGACAGCTAATTTATTTGTTACCTAGTTCAAATTGATGGTTTTCGTTTTGATATGGTTTAGCATGGCTTGCTTGGCAGCACCAGCGTTATGCTAAATTATCCTACTATTTTGATATTTATTTAATTCAACGATGAGTCGTATTATGAGTTTATCTCCATTGCAACGTTACGAGAAAGCCGTCAGTACAGATGAGTTTACTCGGGATGAGCAGCAATTTCAGGCCATGAGCTATCTTGATGAGATATACCATCAGCTCATCAATAGTGCACCGCAAAAGAAAGGTTTTTTTGGTTTTTTGAAATCCAAGCCAGTCGCGCCAACGGGTCTTTATATGTGGGGCGGTGTTGGCCGCGGTAAAACGTGGATGATGGACATGTTTTATGACTCGTTGACCATCGAGCGCAAAATGCGTCTGCATTTTCATCATTTTATGCAGCGTGTCCATAGAGAGCTTAACAAACTACAAGGTGAGAGCGATCCACTCGAAAAAGTCGCCGATATTATTTATAAAGAAGCGGTTATCATCTGTTTTGATGAGTTTTTTGTTTCTAATGTCTCTGATGCCATGATATTGGGCGATTTGTTCACTATGCTGTTCAATCGCGGTATTACTTTGGTTGCTACTTCAAACATTGAGCCAGCTGGATTGTATAAAGATGGCTTACATCGTGACCGTTTTATGCCTGCCATTGCGGAAGTTGAGCGTCATACGACGGTAATGAATATCGACTCGGGAATTGATTATCGTCTGCGCGTATTACAGCAAGCTGAGCTATACGAAGCGCCGCTTACTAAGGCAAACTACCATTGGTTAGCCAACCGTTTTGCGAGCTTGTCGAATAATCAGAAAATCAATAAAGAGCCCATTACTATCAATGGACGAGAAGTGAAAATCAACGCTTGTACCGAAGATATCTTATTCTGTGACTTCCGTCATCTTTGTATGGCGCCGCGATCAGCCGCTGATTTTATTGAGCTTGCCAAACGCTTTAGTACTGTTTTAGTTGACTCTGTACCAGCACTAGATGACGACTTGCGTGATCCAACGCGCCGCTTTATTTATCTCGTCGATGAATTTTATGATCGCCGTGTGAAATTATTGGTACGGGCAGAGCAGCCGATTCTAGACTTGTACCAAGGAGAAAAGTTGGCGTTTGAGATTGAACGTACTCGCTCACGTCTGCTTGAGATGCAGTCAGAAGACTATCTACGCATGGATCATCGAGTCGAAGATGTTGCGTAGTTTATCGCTGAGTTGAGGCTGCATATGTGTAGCTCTCAACTTCTCTATAGCTGTTAAAAAATAAGAAAATGATATTATAAATAATAAGTAGTGATAGATAATAATAAATAAGGATAAAACAATGACTACATCTGACAATGCTGATAATGAAAGCCAAGAAACTGAAGACAACAAACTGTCTATTAAGAATGTAGCAGCGAATGATATCTCATCTACCAGTGAAGAGCTGATAGGCTGGATAAATTCAAGACGCAGCATGGGTAATCTAGATGAGCCAGCACCAACACGTGCGCAGATTGAATCTGCCATTGAGTGTGCGGCAACTGCGCCAGATCATAAAAAATTACGTCCGTGGCGGTTTATCGTGACGCAAGGTGAGGCGCGCCATGAATTAGGCCGTGCTTTGCTCGAAGCTGCCCAAGCAAAAGCGCTACAAGATGGTGAAGAGTTGTCTGAAAAAACCATCACTAAAACTCAAAATATGCCGCTGCGAGCGCCGCTGATCATAACGGCTGTAACTCAAATGCAAGAACACAAAAAAGTACCACCTTTTGAGCAGATGCTCAGTGCGGGTGCTGCTGTGCAAAATCTAATTTTGGCATTAAAGGCCCAAGGGTTTAGTACCGTTTGGCGCACTGGGCTGCTGTGTAATGAGCCTGCAGTAAAAGCGTATTTCGGTGTAGGCGCAGATGATTATGTGACCGCTTTTGTTTATACTGGCACAAGCCCCAAGGATGAGTCCAAACGCAAACCTATTGATATCGAACCGCTAGTTCGCTTCGAGTCGTAATGTAGCTCAGTATTGTCTATTTATAAGATTATAATTGCATAAAGTTGTAATTCAAAGATAATAAGGCTCAGTAGCTGAGCACGATAGATTCCATTGATAATACGTCAGTCAACACGGATAAAAGAACATGACAAGCCCTAACAATAGTAATAAAAACAACACCAGTGCTAATAATGAAACGGACAAAGAGTCGTCTGAAAAGCATAACGGTATGCTTGCAGGTATTCTTGAGCGAGCAACCAAGTCAGGTCTCGGCCGTAAAAAGTCAAATCCTAGCCCTGTTGAATCAGCTGTGGCAAAGGATATGGCCGACATTCATAGCAATCCAACCAAGCTGCGTTTGGCGTTTTTAGGGGGTGGTAGCTTCGGTACGGCAATGGCAAATTTAGCCGCACGTAATGGCTGTGATACTACGCTGTGGGTACGTAATAAGCGTACCGTAAAAGCGATGGCCAAAACACAGACCAATAAAAAGTATCTACCAGGCTATAAGCTTGATGATCGATTGAAGTACAGCCATGATTTGGCGGCAAGCGTCAAAGACAAAGACATTATTTTTATCGCTGTGCCAGGTTTAGCTTTTCGTGAAACGCTAAAGAATATTGCGCCTTTTATTAGTGGTCAGTCTATTGTGTCGTTGACTAAAGGCATGGAAAAAGACACCTTTGCGATGATGAGCGATATCATCAAAGAAGTGCTGCCAGAAGTGAACTTTGGCGTCATGTCAGGACCGAACCTCGCTATCGAAATCATGAAAAATATGCCGTCTGCTACGGTTATCGCAAGTGAATCGGAACCATTACGTCATGCCGTACAAGCAGCACTACACAGTGCCTTCTTTAGGGTATTTGCTAGTGATGATATACGCGGCGTCGAGCTTGGCGGCGCGCTCAAAAATATCTACGCAATTGCCATGGGTATGGCAGCCGCTTATGAAGTAGGTGAGAATACGAAGGCGATGATTCTTACTCGTGCTTTGGCAGAAATGAGTCGTTTTGGCGTTGAAGAAGGTGCCAATCCGCTCACTTTCTTGGGCTTATCTGGCGTAGGCGATTTATATGCTACTTGTAGCTCAGAGCTAAGTCGTAACTATCGTATCGGTAATATGCTCGGTCGTGGTATGAGCATTGATGCCGCGGTCAAAAAGCTTGGCCAAACTGCTGAAGGGGTAAATACCATTCAGCAAGTACATGAAAAAGCGACCAAAGCGGGTATCTATATGCCAATTACTCATGCGCTCTATGCGGTCATTTATGAAGACAAGGCTGCTCTAGGCGTTGCGTTACATCTAATGGAAGCAGGATTCCGTAGCGATGTTGAGTTTGTCATGGCACATGATCATAGCAATGCAGCACTTACGGCTCATATGAAAACCTCTGGCAGTAATACCAAAAGCAAAGACAGCGATGCTGATAAGTAAGACACACCGTTAAAAATCAGTATTAAGAGAGTCGAACTTAGCGCTCCAAGGAAGGTTATGAAAATTATATTAGTACGTCATGGTCAAGCAGAAGACGAAACACGTCCAGATAGCGCGCGTCAGCTGACGGACTTTGGTCAGCAGCAAGCAGCGCAAACGGCAGAGTATGTGACCACTCACTATAGCCCAGATCGTTTTGTGGTTAGCCCTTATACGAGAGCGCAGCAGACTTTATCTACGTTCCAGTCGCGAGCGCCGCAAGTAGCCTCATCTGTGCAGGACAATATCACGCCCTCGGATGATGCGCGCCAAGCTCTGATAGATATTGCCAATATTGAAGCTGAGTGTTTGGTCGTTGTTTGTCATATGTCTATCGTCGCCTATATCGCGGGCTTGCTGACAGGCGATTATCCAGAGTCTTTCTCTCTAGCGGAAGCCAGAGTGTTTGATATGGAGTTTGTGATGACTGGCATGGCAACGGAAGTTGATCGATTTGTTCCTGACCAGCCTTATTAGACTAGACATTCTAATATTTTGCTTAGAAACGATTTGCTAGAGCAGAATTGATTAGATATGACGGATTTAAAATGGTATTGGTACAAAGTTCAGCCCTTTATCAATCATATAAAATCATCCAATGCTTTCAAAAACCGCATCAATCCTTAACGATATTTTGATAACCGCAGCAATAATTGAGGACACGTTTAGTGTTACATGTTTGGTTACGAGCGCAGCATAGCCCGCTAGCTGTCTGGCACGAAGATGTACAGCAATGGCAAATGGTTGATGGTTGGCAACAGCTGCAAACAATCTATGGTAACTATAAATCCAATAGCCAAAAGGCGCTTTGTCTATATTTTCCCTCAAGTCATGCGTTGCAAGTGGATACGGCACTTAATGCTGCTCAGCTTAAACAGCTTGGTAATAGCGGCAAGCAATACCTATTTGAAGAAACCTCATTAACGCCTATTGAGCAATTGAACATCCGTCAATTGAGCCATGCTGATACGACGCAACTGTACGCACTGGCACAAAACGATATTGAGTCATGGCAACAAAGCGCGCAGCTAGCCGGTATGAATATAGTAGCGTTACTGCCAGATTTTTTATTGTTGCCACCGCCAGAAGAGGGCGCAGGTCAACAAGTGACCCTTTATCAAGATTCGCAGACTATGCTGCTGCGCCAATCATTGCGTCAGGGTATGGCCGTCAGCTATTTACCGCTAATGTTTGAGCGTTTCCCGCATTTGAGTGAATTAATGGTACTGCCGTCTATTGAGGCACCTATTGACGCATCGGTCGACTCACTAGATTCCTCATCGCCCATGGATTTAGTGGCGCAAACTAAAGCGCTGATCGCTGATCATCAGCTATTGCTGACGGCCCTGCCTACAGTACCTAAGCAAATTGACAGTCCTGAAAGTCACGCGCTTAATTTCTTTATGAAATCTACTGACTCACAACTATCACCATACCTACGGGTGGCGATGATGGTTGCGCTATCAGCGTTAGTGCTGCAAATGGCAACTGATGGTGTGCAGTGGTATAAGTATAATGAAGCGACGGCAGCAACCAAGACTGCAATTGCGGCACAGTATCAATCTTGGTTCGCCGATGAGCCACTGAGTACGCGCACAAAACTGCAAGTACAGCTGCAACCAAAACTGCGTAGCGATAGCCAAGCGCCTGCGTCACATATGGCAGCACTGTCACGCATATCACCGCTGATTAAGCAGTCCTCATTGCATGCACAGTCGCTGGTAATGCAGCCATCAGCGCTCAGTTTTACCTTGATTGCTCCAGATCGCGGTAGTCTTGATAAATTTACGAGTACACTGGTAGCACAAGGCTTGAATGCCAAACTTGCGCAAGTGAATAGTAATGAGCAAGGTCAGTTTAGTGGTCAAGTCACTGTCAATGTGATAGAAAACAATATTGCAGAAAACAGCGACATGGCAAACAATGCGGCAGCGTCGTAACTCATCAAGGTATTGGTAATAAAGGTCAAAACATGAAACGATTACAACGCCGTACCAAACGTAATGCAGTGTTCTCTGCAACCAGTACTAAGGCTCATGTATTATCAGAGCGTATGAATAATTATCAAAATGTACTCACGACGCGCTGGCAAGCATTGCCTCCCCGTGATCAGCTAGCATTAGCTGTATTATCCGTATTTCTACTGTTGTTTATTGGCGGCTATGGTGGCTATAGCGTTCATCAAGCAGCGAGCGATAGTAAGAGTGACTATCAGGAGCAAGTGGCGGATTATTTTTGGTTGCGTGCTCAAGCAGGTAATATTGATAGTAGTGCATTGAATTCTGGTAACAACGCTACTGGAGAGGTTGATATGCCTCCTGCTAGTCGTATTAACGCGCTGCTCAATAACTCAGGTATAGCAGGTGCTCAGGTGGTTGCGACTGGTGATGCAGTGCAACTGAGCTTTACGCATCCTAGTCAAGCGGTTGTCAGCACTGCACTGGGTAAGCTTGAACAGCAAGGTTGGCAATTTACACAGCTATCTATGCAGCAAGATCTGACCAATAAAGCTATTCAGGTACAAGCAACGGTCACTTCTTAAAACGCGTCAGACTGTGATAGAAATTTTAGATACTTATAACACTGTGTGTCTAGTATTCAACACTCAAACCTCGACAGCAAAATAATGCTTTATCGTTGGTATCATTGAAAAGCCATTTATCTGGCTCCATTAAATAGTTAATCATATGACTATTGAATAAAAATATTACCAGTAAGGAAAACCTCACATAATGCGGGACAGTATGAGCAACGATAAGCGCCGTTCTTTAATTACTTATAACCATATCACTTATTTCTTATATGTGATCAGCTACTTTACTGCGGGTTTACTATGGATTGTGCCGATTGTCATGAATTATGCCAAGCGCCATGATGCTAACGGGTCATGGTTAGCCACGCATTTTGACTGGCAAATCAAGACCTTTTGGTACAGTATTGTTTGGTTCGTTATTGGCATCATTTTGATTACCTTTGCATTGGGCGGCTTTGGCGTTAGCGTACTGGCGGATAGTGGCAATATCGCTATTGGCTCAATATTATTGGCTGGTCTTGGTTTACTGATTATGACCTTTACCTTTATCTGGCATTTATATCGCATTATACGTGGTTGGATTGCGTTGACTGATGGGCGTCCAGTACCGTAGATGTTTAAGAGTACCTTCGTGCTATGTTTTTAGCTTAGAAAACGACAATTTATCGTTATGTAGCAGAGATTCATTAGTATTGGTTACTGCTTAAATGTAGAAATTTAGCGACTGAAACTTTGCTCTTATTTCTGTTAAGCTGATATAATCGCTGCGCCCGATTTCATTCGCATTTTTTATTCACTATTTCTTCCAAGCAGGGTTTGCCATCACTATGTCTTATGCCTTACTTCGTCCTTTTTTGTTTAATATGGATCCCGAACACGCCCATGAGATGACACTATCTTTATTGGATAAAGCGCATAAAGCGCGTGTTTTAGGCTTGGCGTATGGTCAGTCAATGCAACCAACAGACTGTATGGGTTTGCAGTTCTCTAACCCAGTTGGTCTGGCAGCAGGCATGGACAAAAACGGCGATTATATTGACGCGCTGGCTGAGCTAGGATTTGGTTTTATAGAAGTAGGAACCGTCACGCCAAGACCGCAAGTAGGCAACGACAAGCCAAGGCTGTTTAGAATCAAGCAAGCAGACGCGATTATCAATCGTATGGGCTTTAACAATGAAGGCGTTGATTATCTGATTGAGAATGTTAAACGCTGCAAATATAAAGGCAATATCGGTATCAATATTGGTAAAAATGCCGATACGCCGGTAGAGCAAGCTGCCGATGATTATGTGTATTGCTTAGAGCGTGTGTATCCATATGCCTCATACATTACGGTCAACATCTCATCGCCAAACACCAAAAACCTACGTGATTTGCAAAGTGGTGAAGCGCTGACTCAGCTGATGGATACAATTAAAAATCGTCACAGTCAGTTAGCTACTGAATATGGTTTCTATGTTCCATTAGTGCTTAAAGTTGCTCCAGATTTAGAGCCATTGCAAGTTGATTATATCTCACAGCAATTAATAGACTTTGAAATTGATGGTTTGATTGCCACTAATACGACATTGAGCCGCGTAGGTGTCGAAGACTTGCGTGATGGCGACCAAATGGGCGGCTTATCTGGTCGTCCTGTGAGTCATATTAGTACCCAGATTTTGCAACAGTTCTCTGATCAATTAGATGGTAAAGTCGCTTTGATAGGCGTAGGCGGTATCGATAGTGGTGCCAAAGCCGTCAAAAAAATCGAAGCAGGCGCAGACATGGTACAGCTCTACACAGGGCTTATCTATCGTGGTCCTGGGCTGGTGCAGTCTTGCATTCAGGCAATCGGTGGCTATTACGATGCCATGGAAAGCTAACCCAATAAATAAGGTAATAAGGCGTAGAGCATGAGTGGTTTAGATATTGTGATTGCTATCGTTGTCTTGATTGGCTTATGGCGCGGCTTTCAAGTAGGACTGATTAAAACAGCAATAGGCTTGGTAGGTTGGTTTATCGCTCTTATCGCTGCTACTAGGCTGGCAGGAGTAGTGTCGCCCCAATTAACGGGTATCGTACAAAACCCTGTACTACAGATGGCTATGGCCTTTTTATTGGTAGTGATTGCCATATTAGCAATCATGCATCTGATGGCGTTTGTATTCTCAGGCGTGCTTAAAACCTTACGTTTGGGCGTCTTGGACAAAATGGCGGGCGGCGTACTGGGTGCTGCCAAAAACGTACTAATGGTCTTGGTTGTACTGAGCGTCAGTGCGCCATTGCTAGTACAGATGCCGCAGTGGCAAACCTCAGTACTAGCGCCAGAGCTGATGCCATATGCACCGATGGGCAAGGCTCTAGTATCGGACGTATTGGGTATGGCTTGGGATCAGGTCAATCAGTCATAATTGTCTAATTGCCTATTATTTTATCTAACTGTTCACTATTTTACTTCTTTTTATACTTCTAAATGTTTGCACGTGTCACTGATAATCAAACATAGATTATCGAAAAATCTCGTTAAGTTTCTTACAATATCATCAGGTTAGCGGCGTGCGACAGTGAATGATTTTAGCAATATACTGTCGTTAAGTTTGCCGTTATTGTCGTACTAATGTATGAGTCAAAATAGGATATAGCTATTATGTGTGGAGTCATTGGAGTTGCAGCTCACGAACCAGTCAATCAGATTCTTTATGACGGTTTGACGATGCTACAGCATCGCGGGCAAGATGCAGCAGGTATTGTCACTTTGCAAGATGGGCGACTCTATCTACGTAAAGAAAATGGCATGGTACGTGACGTATTTATGAATCGTCATATGATGAAACTGGTTGGTAAGTTTGGTATCGGTCACGTTCGTTACCCAACAGCTGGTACTTCTAGCAGCGCCGAAGCTCAGCCATTCTATGTCAACTCACCGTATGGTATTACCCTTGCTCATAATGGTAACTTGACCAATGCTGAGAGTTTGGCCAAATCTTTGTACATCGAAGATCGCCGCCACCTTAATACTGACTCAGATTCTGAAGTACTGTTAAACGTACTGGCACATGAGATGCAGAATCTTGGCAAAACACATCCAACGGCTGATGATATCTTTGAAGCAGTAAAAGCTGTCTATAAACGCTGTGAAGGCGCTTATGGCGTGGTCGCTTTGATCACTGGTCATGGCTTACTTGCATTCCGCGATCCAAACGGTATCCGTCCGCTTATCTTTGGTAAGCGTATGGCACCGAATGGCGGCACTGAGTATATGGTTGCCTCTGAATCAGTTGCATTGACAGGTTCTGGCTTCACTATTGTTCGTGATGTAAAACCAGGCGAAGCGATCTTTATTGATTTAAACCATAAGCTACATACGCATCAGTGCGTAGAGCAAAAAGAATACACGCCTTGTATTTTTGAATATGTTTACTTTGCTCGTCCAGATTCGATTATGGACAATATCTCAGTTTATAAATCGCGCCTACGCATGGGTGAAAAACTGGCAGATAAAATTCTTGCTGAATGGGGTGATGATCACGATATCGATGTGGTCATTCCAATTCCAGACACCTCGCGTACTTCAGCAATGGAGTTAGCGCTAAAAATGAACGTCAAGTACCGTGAAGGGTTTATGAAAAACCGCTACATCGGTCGTACGTTTATTATGCCAGGTCAGCAGCAGCGCAAAAAATCAGTTCGCCAGAAACTAAGCGCTGTGCCGTTAGAGTTCAAAGGCAAAAACGTACTGTTGGTTGATGATTCTATCGTTCGTGGTACGACTTGTCATGAAATTATTCAAATGGCACGAGATGCTGGTGCTAACAAGGTGTTTTTTGCCAGTGCTGCGCCACCAGTGAAATTTCCAAACGTATACGGCATTGATATGCCCGTACGTAGCGAGCTTATTGCCTCAGGTAATAGTGTTGAAGAAGTACGTGATATCATCGGCGCCGATCGTTTGATTTTCCAAGATTTGGATGATTTAATCGACGCAGTAAAAGATACCAAACACAGCCGAGTAGAAGGCTTTGATTGTGCGGTATTTAACGGCTGTTACATCACTGGTCAGATCAATGAAGCGTATCTTGATCACTTGCAAGAGCAGCGTAACGATACTGCCAAGACTGGTAAAAAAGGCGTACAAATAGTGGCTGATACCCCAGTTGATATGATGGGTGTAGAAGAGCTTTAAGTCGTACTAAAGCCATTATTCTGAAATAAGAAAGAGCTAGATTCTGAATAGAATCTAGCTTTTTTATGTTTAAAGTATCGCTAAGAGTACTGGCGTTTATATAAATGGGCGAAACAGTTTTAGCCTAGAAAACTGTTAAATAGCCAAAACAGACCATTGATTGCTGCTATACCGACAACCATACTGACCAAAAGCTGACGGCTGATATGATAGATAAACAATACCAAAATAAGTGCACCGACTTGTGCCATTAATAGATGTAGTTCGGTGTCATTTAAAGTAACAGTCGTCGATAAGTCCTGATAGGAAAGGCTAGTCAAAATAAGCAATACCATTACCGATAACGGTAAGCTCTCATTTAACCGATGTAGCCAAGGTGTGTCGAGCAGCTTTCTAGGTATCAGTGCTGGCAATGCACGAGTGATAAAGGTCACTGCTGCCATGGCAAGCGTAGCAAAAATAAGATAACTACTGGTCATAAGAGTCTCCCGTCTTCTGACGCTCTATCCAAAACCCACGTACCAAAATCATAAACATACAGATAGTGATGGCTACTAGTAGCAACCAGTCACTGGTAAATAGCGAAGCAATGATTAAGCCAAGCACGGCAATACCAATCGGGAAGTAGCGTTTGATACTTTGAAATTGCTCATAAGCGAGAATTGCAAACAGACAAACCAAAGCAAAATCTAAATTTGGTACCAAATCACTGAGCGTACTACCAATCATTACGCCAACCGTACTCGCCAGTACCCACCAACTTTGGTTAAATAAGCTAATAGGAAGTATGAGCGCTCGTCGCGACTCATTTGGCAAACTTGTCATGATCGAAAAAGTCTCATCGGTCAAAGCAAACAAACAATACGTCTTGGCTAGCTTATTTTTCGGTAAATACTGCAGTAGTGGCATGCCATAGAATACATGACGTAGATTAATCGCGGCAATATTGGTGGCGATATTGCCAATCGGTAGGCCAGCGCTCAGCATTGGCAGACAAGCATACTGAGCTGCACCAGCATAGAGAACGATACTGAGCATAATCGTTGCCCATATCGGGATACCTGCCACCTGTGCGAGTACACCAAAGGCAATACCGGCAGGCAGATATCCCATAGCAACTGGCAAGCTTTTCTTAAAGCCCTCAGCCCATTGATAGCGGCTTGCATGTTGATGGCTTAATTCATTTGAATGAGTATTCACATGACATCCTAAATTTTTCTTATGATATTTTTATAAATCTATCGATATAAAAATTATTGATTCAAACGGTATTGCTGCAAAATTAAAAAGTAAAAAACGAGCTTAATAAAAACGTTCTATCGAAAATTGATAGAGCAAACATAATATAAAATTAACTAAGCTTCAGGTTGTAGTTTCTCATAACTGCCAGTCTGATTGGCACGGTACAAAAACCCGCCTAGAATGACTAGTCTTAATAGTAATAGACACCACACGCTAAGCCAAATACCAGTCATATCCCATTGCTGATAGAGCAACCAGCTCAACGGAAAGAAAATAGCAGCCAGTATCAGCGCCGCATTACGGATCACGCTACCAGCCGTTAAACCAAAAAATATTCCATCTAACCAATAGGCTCCAACGCCGACAAGAGGCAACAACACGGCATATAAATGGTAATCATAGGCGAGGGTAAACACTGACTCAATATTGGTCATAAATCCCAAATACGTAGGCATCGCAAGCCACCAGATGGTGCTCAACATGATAGCAAGACCATAACTAACCACGCCTGTACGCTTTATAATAATACGAAAACGTGGCCAGTCACGTCGCCCTGCAGCTTGTCCACTCAGCGTTTCAGCAGAGACAGCGACGCCATCTAAAGCGAAGGCAGATATGCTTAGTACTTGCAATAAAATAGCATTGGCAGCCAGTATGACATCACCGCTTTGGGCAGATAGGCGAGTAATCCAAGCAAAGCTTAGCGTTAAGATAAGGGTGCGTACAAAGATATCTTTGTTCAAAGAAAATAGCCTAAGCATTTTTTCTTTCGTAAAATACTGTCGATCTGCTTTAAATAATACAGACCACGATATTTTTAAGTGTTGACGGCTCAACCACAGTGCCAGCAGTATTCCAAACCAAAATGCAATAGTGGTTCCTAGTGCGACACCAGCTAATCCCATCTGCATTGCAAATACAAAAAACAGAGTCAGTACGATATTAAGTACAGCAATAAAGCCCTGCTGATACAGCATATAACGGGTCTTACCTTGTCCTGCAAACCAACCAATAAATGCAAAATTCATCAGCTCCGCGATCACGCCCCAAAAGCGTATGTCTAAGTAGGTTTTTGCCGCGCGTCCACTCTCAGGATTGGCTGATAGTGCTTTTAAGCCAAAATCAATCAGCCATGGTTTTGCGAGTAGCAATATTGCTCCGATAACAAATGCCAATAGTAACGCGCGTTGCAAGATAGACAGTAAAGGCGTGGGTGCTGATACGGTTGATGCATTGCTATTATTATTAGCTAATTGTCCCAATGCCTGCGCAGCAAGCCCAGATGATGCATACTGCAAAAAGTTAAAGCTAACAAGCAATAGCGATAGCAACTGTATGGCCAAACCCATACCAGCAAGTTTCGCCGTGTCATTCATATTGCCTACAATGGCCGTATCAATGACACTCTGCAATGGCATAGCCAAATTGGCCAGTAGCACAGGCAATGCAATCGCGATAATACGCTTATAGCTTGTATCAATAGGTGGCATCGCGTGAGAAATTGCGGATTTAGCTGACATGGGTGACTCGTTTATACGTGAACGATAAAGAGGTATGTTCGTAAAATGATAATAAGATTGTAAGGCAGTACATTTAGTATAAGAGACAAAATAGCTATAAAGACAAAAGCACCTAAACTCATTGTTCATGAGTCAGGTGCTCTTATTTAAACGTTGTAGCTGTGCACTCAGTAGGTCTATAAAGATTGATAACACGCTAGTTCAACGTATCAATCTATCTAATATACCTTACTAAACGTTGTCTTGCTCAAACATTTTTGGATCATTGAAAGTAACGATTTCTTCTTCAAACTCTGGTTTTACTTTTACGATAAAGTCATCACGCGACAGACCCATGCGCAGCGGAATCGAGCTGGCGATATAAGTCGATGAGTAAGTACCCGCAAGCAAACCAATAAACAGAGCTACTGAGAACCAGTATAGCCCATCACCGCCCAAGAAGAGCATGGCTAGTACGACCAACAAAACAGTTGAAATGGTCATAATCGTACGGCGTAGCGTTTCGGTCAATGACAAATCAATCGTCTGTTCTGGCGTAATTCCGCGGACACGGCGGAAGTTTTCACGGATACGGTCATAGACAACGATGGTATCGTTCAATGAATAACCAATCAATGCCAATACCGCAGCCAATACCGTCAAATCAAACGGAAAGCCGAATAGAGCAAACACACCGATGGTTACGACAGCATCATGGAATAGTGATAGTACGGCACCTAGAGACAGTTTGAACTGGAAGCGTAGGGCAACATAGCCAAGCATACATACTAGTGCCAATACCAATGCCATGACTGAGTTTAGATAAACCTCATTACCAACTTGGCTACCAATGATATTTACGTTGCTAATCGTAGCGGTGTTGCTAGGTAATGCCAATGCTTGCGTTAGATTTGCGCTTAGCCCATCGACGTTATCAGACTGAGGAGGTAGACGTACCAATAGCTCTTCACGAGTACCTAGGTATTGTACAACCGCATCATCGAAGCCATTATCTGCTAGTGCTTGTACAACAGCAACTTGCTCAACAGGCTGCTCATAGCGCACATCAGCAGAGACACCACCAGTAAAATCAAGACCTAAGTTCAGACCATTTACCGCGATAGCAATGATACTACCGATCACCATAAATAAAGATAGTAGTGCCATCGGCTTTTCTATCTTCATAAATGGAATGATACGCTGGTTGCCAACTGCCTTGATGCCACCTTCAGCGACAGCTGCGGCATCGTCAGCGGCGTCACCTGATATTACGTCAGAATCAACAGCGGTAGACAGTGCTTGACTATCTTTGGCATTTTGACCTTTACCACCGCGACGACTAGGGCTTTTACCTGACTTTGCGGTAGTAGGGTTATTGGTTTTAGTATTGCTACCTTTACCATCACGACGCGGTTTGTTACGGCGACGCGTACTTGCATTGGTCGTGTCACCGTTTGAGCCATTTCGATCAGGATTATTCTGCTGTTCTAAAGGGTTGTTATTATCGATCGCCATAATATTCTCCTAACCGATGCTCAGACTTTTGATGGATTTACGCTTACCATAAGCAATTTGTACCAGTGCACGTGTCACCAAAATTGCAGTGAATAGCGAGCTGACAATACCAATAGCTAGCGTAATCGCAAAGCCTTTAATCGGACCAGTACCAATCGCAAATAGGATAAACGCGACCAATAAGGTTGTAATGTTGGCATCAAAAATACTACTAAATGCCCGGTCAAAACCTGCCACGATGGCTGATTTTGGCCGGACACCATTGGCAATCTCTTCTCGTATTCGCTCAAAGATCAGTACGTTGGCATCAACCGCCATACCGATGGTCAAAACGATACCTGCGATACCCGGTAGAGTAAGTGATGAACCCAAAATTGACATAATCGCAATGATAATAATAACGTTAACGGCTAGCGCAACGTTGGCAATCACACCAAACAGGCGATAGAAGATAATCATAAACGCGAAGACTAATAGATAGCCGACCTGCGTAGAGAACAATCCTTTGTCAATGTTTTCTTGACCGAGTGATGGACCAATAGTACGCTCTTCTACGAAATACATCGGTGCAGCAAGTGCGCCCGAGCGTAGCAATAGCGCAAGCTCGGCTGCTTCAGCACTACTATCTAGACCAGTAATACGGAATGATGAACCTAGTACCGCCTGAATGTTGGCGCGGTTGATGACTTTGGTTTCAGCATAAGGTGTGCGTACTTCAGTCGTTTCACCAGTGGCTGGATCTTCTTCGTAAGTGATTCTTTGTTTGTTTTCAATAAACAACACAGCCATCTGTTGACCAACAGCTGTACGTGTGGCGTTCTGCATGAGCTTGCCGCCAGCACTGTCCAAGGTAATACTTACTTCAGGTAGGCCACTTTCATCTAAGCCAGTTTGTGCGTTGGTTACTTTGTCCCCGGTGACGATCGCTTGACGATCTAACAATACAGGAGGACCATCGAGTGTTTCGAATGGGAATGCCTCTGTACCTGCTGGAGGTATGCCGCCAGTATAGGTATCAGCATCTTCTGCCACCATACGGAACTCAAGGTTTGCAGTACGACCAAGTACACGTTTTGCTTCAGCAGTATCTTGTACACCAGGTAGCTCAACGACGATACGGCTAGCGCCTTGCGACTGTACCAAAGCTTCGGTAACACCCAGCTCAGCAATACGGTTACGTAGAGTCGTCAAGTTCTGGTTGACCGCGTAGCTATTGATTTCGTCAAGTGTCGCATCGTTATACGATAAGACCAATGCAGGACCTTGATCATCAATAGAAGACTGCAAGTTGAACGTATTGCTCATCGAGCCTTGTAATACGTTTTGGGCACGGTTACGAGTATCAGTATCGGCAAAATGCAATACCACGCCGCGATCTTCGGTTTTGATACCTTTGATTGCTACTCGCTCAGCACGTAGCTCACGTCGCATATCGCGACTGGCACTGGTCAAACGCTGTTCAAGCGCCTTGTCCATATCGACTTCGAGTACAAAGCGTACACCACCACGCAAATCGAGACCAAGCTTCATCGGTCTTGCACCGATATCACGTAGCCACTGCGGGGTCGTCTGTGCTAGGTTAAGGGCAACGACATAGTCTTCGCCCAAGTTTTGACGTAGCACTTCTTGCGCTTTTAGCTGATCGACTGGGTTGTTGAGGCGTACCAGCGCGCTGTTGCCCTCAAACGTACCATCGTGGTTATCTAGACCTGCCTCTTCGAGTAAGCTTTGAGACTCGGTCAAGATACCTTCAGATAGCTGAGTTCCTGCTGCTGCGCTCGTAATCTGCACAGCAGGTTCGTCAGGATAAAGGTTGGGGGCAGCATATAGACCGGCAACGAGTAGCACGACGGCAATTAGTAAGTATTTCCAAGCGGGATATTGCATAATCACTTCTTTAAGTTGATAAACGACTGGCGACGTAGGCCACAAGTTAGCAGATGGGAAGTTAGCGATAGCAACGGTCGAGTGCTATGTTCAGCAGCCGTCATCATGCACCATTGCGATCATCCGCGATGATAGTAACGCATAAAACAGTAAAGCAAATAATACAGATGTCTGTTTATCTGGTCACCAAAAATCATATGGCTGACTTGGATAAAGATAGGACATCTAAACAGTAAGCTTAATTTATATAGCAATTTTACCTTACTGCGCTAATAGCGAAAAATGACCGTAAATCATATACGGTCATTTTTTAGTCATTACATTCGTTAATGTGACGACTATTGAGTATTCACTAATAAAAGCGAGTGAACATTCTAATTAGACGCTTTCGATCGTGCCAGCAGGCAATACTGAAATAACAGAAGCACGTTGTACTTTGACGTCAGTATTGTTGTTTAGGCTCACAACGGCGTAATCGCCTTCGATTGCTTTGATACGACCCATTAAACCACCAGCAAAAATGATTTCACTACCAACGGTCAATGCGTTAACCATGGCACGGTGCTCTTTGGTACGCTTAGACTGCGGGCGAATGACCAAGAAGTAAAAAATCGCAAAAAACGCAACAGGCAGTAAAATCTGACCGAATAGACCTGCAGCACCTGCAGTCTCTGGTGCAGCATGGGCAGCTTGAATAAATAAGCTCATAATATCTCTCAGTAAGTCATAGACAATAATAAAATTAGACGCATAGTAACAAAAAATCCCAGACTTGGTAACTGTTAATCATAGGCTGGGCGTGTTTTTCTTAGCGCAAGGCATACTATCAGCCAACGGATAGGACAACAATGTTTTTACTACATTCAGATAACCTATATAAAGCGTCAGGCTAAATAGCTGTCATGAATTGGCTAGTAAAGATGTCGTCATACAACCGTTAATAGTAGGGCAATAAAAGTCATCAAAAAACAAAAACTTAAAAATGGTGACTTATTGTGAAATGGTATCATCAATGCTACTATCAAATGGCAATAATTGCCTGTATTTAGTATGCTATATATTCAACCATATTACGGCTTTTTGAAGCTTAGTATAGCTTTGAAATAGCGATTAAATCAGCTTTGAGTAACTATTTATACGATAGACAGATGCATTCTATTGCTTTATTAACAGTACTCTGAAAATCGATATAAATTGCTCATGACATTATCTTCCTTTTACTCTTTTTAGGTTACCTAACTTGTTCACCACTTTTATGTTTGTACCTCGTTTATGTCGTCCGCGCGCCCATCGTAAAGACGCATCTGCAGAACCTCCCCCGAGAATGACTACTAGTTCTCGATTTGGTTATACTTCTTTTTCGGCACTATCTGCATTAGCAATATTTATGCTACCGCAGGCAGTGTGGGCAGCTGGTGCTGTATCAACATCCAGTGAGGCGGCAGCACCAACTGCGCTTAGCGTTTCTTTATTGATATTTTTTGTCTTACTCGCTATTGGCGTCTCTTTTGTCTGTTCATTAGCAGAGTCTGTTTTGCTGAGCATGACGCCATCGTTTATTGCGGATGTGCAAGAGACCAGTCCAAAAAAAGCAGAAATGCTTAAAAGCCTGAAAGTGGACAATATCGACCAGTCACTAGCCGCTATTTTAACGTTAAATACCGTTGCCCATACACTCGGCTCTATCGGTGCGGGTGCACAGGCTACGATCGTCTTTGGTAGTGCGTGGTTTGGTCTGTTTTCTGCCCTCATGACGCTTGCTATCTTATTCTTATCTGAGATTATCCCAAAAACACTGGGTACAGTTTACTGGCGTCAACTAAGTGGCTTGGTTGCTTATTTCGTTCGTGGCATCATCCTGCTGCTATACCCATTAATCTGGTTCTCAGAGCGTCTGACGAAACTATTGGTACGCGGTAAAGAGCCGCAAACATTTAGCCGCCGTGAGTTTGCTGCTCTTGCCAGTATCGGTGAAGAGTCAGGACAAATTGACCCACTAGAGTCGCGTATTATTCGTAACTTGCTTGCGTTTGGCGCGATTAAAGTCGAAGACATCATGACACCGCGCTCGGTGATGCTTGCATTCGAAGAGAATAAAACCGTCGCTGAGCTATTGGTTGATCGTCCAAAACTGACATTTTCTCGCTTGCCAATCTATGATGGTGACCTAGATAACATTACAGGCTTTGTCCTAAAAACGGACATGTTACTGGCTAAAGTTAACCATGCTATGCACAAGCCGTTAACGCAGTTTCAACGAGACATCACTTTTGTTTTCTCTAAAATGAAGCTGTTTGACTTGTTAGAGTTGATGCTAAAAAATCGTATTCATATTGCGATTACAGTCGGTGAATATGGTGAAGTTAAAGGGCTTGTCACGTTAGAAGATGTGTTTGAGACATTGTTGGGTCTTGAGATTGTCGATGAAATTGACCGTGTTGAAGACATGCAAGCGTTAGCACGTCAGATGATGGATAGACGGGTAGAGCGTTTGGGCATGAAGCTCAGCGATGATGAGCAGTATGAAGACAGTAACAGCGAACCTAAGTCCTAACGAAGCCAAACTCTAACGTTGACAGTTTAACCATAAGTATTAATGGTTCTAAAGATTGATGGTTTAAAAATGGTCAGCTCATTATGGGCTGACTATCAAGCTAGATCTACAAAGTATCACAAAGCATATAGTTATTATGGCTAGAATCTGCAGCATAAAATCTTAAGATTATTTGATTTGATAGCTTGGGTTTTTATTCGCAATAATTACACAGGGTGTCACATGGCTGTGAGAATTCGATGATAGGCTCGGCATAGGATATGAGTATACTTATATAGATATATCTATACAGATACACTGCCAAAATAAATGATAAAAGAGCGTTAATCGTCACTATATGACACTAACGAAAAAAATATCGCTAAGGATTATCATGAAAAAATTATTGGGAAATAGGCTATTAGCTCTATTGGTGAAAAGCGCCAGCATCACTGCAATCGTAGCAGTAGCCAGCACTATCAGTATCAATGCACAAGCGGCAACTATGACCGAAGATTTGGTACAGAACTATGCCGCCGCAATGAAAGCATCAGCGAATAGCCAGAGCATCAATCAGGTATCGCGCCTTGTTTCAGATGACGCGCTTATTTCTTTATCTAGAAAAGGTAAATCTACCAGTTTAGATAAAGATGCGTACTTAAAGCTGCTTCAAAACAGTTGGAATGATACGTCTAATTATCGCTATGATATTTCGGTAGATAATGTGGTGATTACTGGTTCACAAGCCAAAGCCAATGTGACGACCAATGAGAGCTGGGTAAAAAATGGTCAGCAAGTATCATTTGTTACCACATCTCGTGTGACCTTGACCTTATCTACTGGTAATGCAGTGCTCTTGCGCGCAGTATCACAGGTGGCTATTAATTAAGTCGCCATTGACCAAGCAAGACTCAGAATACAATAGGTCATATAAGCAATAGCTAATCTAACTGGCTGAGATTCTAACTTATAAAGGGTTTTAGTGGGTTAAACAGTTATTACTTAGTTTTATAGGCTACTTGAGCGTCTATTATTATCTTTTATATTAGGCTAGTCTTTGCTTTACATTGCATACTATACTATCCATCAACTTTATCTTATTAATTTCTGTCGTTAGGAAACCTCCAATATCATGTCTACTGTGCTATCACACTCTCGCTCATTTATTGCGTTGCCATTGACGCTTGCGGTATCCACTTTACTGATTAGTGCGTGTAGCAATACATCAGCGGTAAAAAACAAAGGTGCGACCAATAGCTCATCTGTCATCACCAAAAGTCCTACCAATCAAGGGGCTAATACAGGTAGTGCAGACTACTCAACTGCGTTTTTAGATGCAGAGAGTTTGGATGAGTTGGCTGACTTGTTAGAAGCCACTGACATGACCATGGTAGAAGGTAACCAGCTTGCTATTCAGCAATATGGTGATTTGTGGAATCGTCTACGCGCAGGCTACCGCATGAATGGTGGTAAGCCAATCTATAATCAGCGTATTGAAGGTCAAAAAAGCTGGTTTACCAGTAGACAGGATTATTTAAATCGTCTAACTGCACGTGCCAGTCGTTATATCTATCATACGGTACGTGAGGCAGAGCGTCGCAATATCCCAACAGAGCTTGCCTTGTTGCCAGTTATCGAGAGCTCTTACGATCCAAGTGGTACGAGTAGTGCAGCAGCTGCGGGCTTATGGCAGTTTATTCCAAGTACAGGCCGTATCTATGGTTTGAACCAAAGTAGCACTTATGATGGTCGCCGTGATGTTATTGAGTCGACACGTGCTGCCTATGACTTTTTGACAGCATTGCACAACCAATTCGGTAGTTGGGAGCTAGCATTGGCTGCTTATAACGCTGGACCTGGCCGTGTACAGAAAGCAATCGATGCCAACGCAGCGCGCGGACTACCAACAGACTATTGGTCACTTCAACTGCCGACTGAAACGATGAACTATGTGCCGCGTTTCTTAGCCGTAGCTGAAATCGTTGCCAAGCCTGAGCAGTATGGTGTGTATCTACCAGCTATCGCTAACCGCCAGCATTTCCGTAGTGTACCTGTTAACTACGGTGTGAGTTTGGCAGAAGTATCACAGTTAACTGGCGTTAGCTATGATGAGTTAGAGCGCCTAAACACTGCACTGACATCAGGCCGCGTTGACTCTTCAGGTCCGCAGCGTGTCATCATTCCTAACGACGTCAGTCTCAATGCCGATGCCAAATTAAGTGGGCTCAGAGGTAACGGTACAGGCAATGTGCTCGCCTCAAGCAACGCAGGTAGCTCAAGTACGACAGCGACCACGCCAAGCTATAATAACAAACCATATACTGCCTCATCACTGCCATCTACTGGTAGTGCATTGGCCGATTATGCAGCTAGCGCAAGTGTACCTCAGCAGACTACCAGCTATATCTCACCGTCTGCGTCACCAACTAGCAGCTCGGTATACAGTGGCAATTCCTCAGCTCGTACTGAGCCACCACTGACCACTGCAGAGACTAACAAGATCAATGCTGAACTTAAGAGTAGTAACAGTCTACCAACTACCTCAGCTCAGATTACTCAGAACAATACGATTGTCCAAGAGCCACCGCTTAGCAAAGAAGAGCGTGATTTTATTGCCAATCAAATCCGTAGAAACACATCTGAGACCAATGTCATCAATGCGGATGGCAATATTAATCTATCAGCCGTACAGACGCAGCAGTCTATCTTAGAAGCGAGTGGTGCAGAGAAGAAACTTAGCTTTGCCAAAACTTCAGTAAGTAAGCCAAAACCACAGGGCACGCGTACCACTTATACGGTAAAACGTGGTGATACGCTTTCGAACATTGCGAGTCGAGCAGGGGTTAGCTGGCGTGATATCGCAGAATGGAACCAGATAGATGCTAGTGCCAATCTGCTATCTGGCAGCACGTTATATTTATATAATGCTAAGACCATCGAGCCATTAAGCACTGCTAATAACGCCGCCGCTAGTCAGCCTGACAGTTATATTGTACAAGGTGGTGATACGCTTATCGGTACGGCCAATCGTTTTGGATTATCGGTTACTCAGCTAGCCAGCTACAACAACTTGAGCAGCCGTGCTGATCTGCTCAGAGGTCAAAAATTATGGCTTATACCGGGTAAAGTGACTGCGCCTGCGACAACACCTGCCGCGCCTTCTACTAAGCCGAGTAAATCAAGCACCGCGACCAAAAACTATAAAGTGAAAGCAGGGGACGGATTAATTGCATTGGCACGTCAATTCAACGTGTCGACAGATACTTTAGCCAGACTCAACGGCATCAACAGCACAAGTTCGCTATATGTTGGTCAGACGCTTAAAGTTCCAGCCAGTGTTGATTTTGATACTGCAAGCAATAGTAGTAGTAACAGCTCAAGCTCGGTCGCGACCACCAATTACAAAGTAAAATCAGGTGATACGCTGATTGGCATTGCAAACAGCATCGGAGTTAGTGCAACAGAAATTGCTGCAGTAAACAGCAATTTTGATGCAAAGGCTCGCCTGCAACGTGGTCAAACGATTAAAGTACCTGCTTCTAAAGAATTGGTCGATCGTCAGTTAAATGACAAAGCGGTCAGCTACAAAGTAAAATCAGGTGATACGCTAACGGGTGTTGCTAAACGTTACAACATTGGCTTAAGCGATTTGGCATCAGCGAATAACTTGAATACCAACTCGAATCTGATACTGGGCCGTACTATTACCATCCCTGCTAGCGGCAGTGTGGCAAGTGCATCTAGTAGCAGCCAAAGCAGCAGCTCTGCTAGTAGCAGCAGTAATAGCTCAGTAAGCAGTGGTACGAAATTAGGTAACACTGAAAGCTACAAAGTTAAATCTGGCGATGGCTTGATTGCCTTAGCACGTCAGTTTGGTATCTCTGTAGAGGACTTGGCAGCGACCAATGACTTGGCAACAAACGCTCAACTACAGCGTGGACAGACCCTAAAAGTGCCAAAAGCGACAGTAAGCTATACGGTTGGCTCAGGTGATAGCTTGATTGGTTTAGCTCGTAAATATGGCGTATCAACCCAAGAATTGGCTGAGATGAATAATATCGCTGCTGATACTATGTTGCAGCGTGGTCAGCGTCTGACGGTACCCAATCGTTAATCAGTAGCGTATTATCGAATGATATATACATACATATCGCCAATATAAATCGTAACGCATAAAAAAGCTGCTCTTATATAGAGCAGCTTTTTTTACGTAAAAATTAGGCGTCTTAAGATATCTAATCGAATTTATTAACTAGACAGTTTGAGTTTTGATAGATTCAAGATAACTTCTGATGTTGCTAACATAGTGCATCGCTTGGCCATAACGGCTGTTTGATGCTTTGTTGTCCGCCAAGTACGCATAAACGTTCGCCCAGCTCTTGTCGTCAATGCCTTGGTCGCGTAATTTGCGCTGAATACTTTTCACCGCATTTGGACCCATATTATAACCAGCAAGTGCAAACCAGACACGATCAGTCTTGGGAACATCGGCGAAATCTGCTTTCATTTGCTCTAGATAACGAGCGCCGCCACCAATACTTTGATAAGGATCAACGCGGTCTGACACGCCCATCGCTTTTGCAGTATTATTGGTCAGCATCATTAATCCGCGTACGCCAGTCGGCGACACCGCATTGGCATCAAGATGTGACTCTTGATAACCCATAGCTACCAATAATTCCCAATCATGATTGTAATTGCGCGCTTGCTCTTCAAACGAAGACTGATAATCAGGCAGTTTTTCTGTCAGTGTTTTTTGGAAATGATCCTGACTATAAGCGTCTTTTAGCAAATTCTGATTGTAAAATGCGGCTAATTTCTGTGTGTTTTTTAGCTTGATGCTATCGCACAAGAAGTAACTGGCTTTTTTGGACAGTGGATCATTAGGTGAGCTGAACGTCCAGCTGACTTTTGGATGTAGACCATTTTTAGTCAAGCTTGAGTCGTAGCCACAGCTGACATTAATAGATGATAGATTGAGCTGGCTTTTTAGTTTGGTACTAGCCGTGGTCAACGCCATATCAGCGTCACCTGATCTCAAGGCCTTGAGTGCAGCCTCTTCATTGGCATAGGCTTTCAGATTGATATCCACACCGAGCTCGTCTGCATAGGTGCGCACGAGATCAAAACCAAATCCATGTTGAAAGCCATCAGTGGCAAAATAAGTACTATCACCTGGGACAGCGGCAATGGTCAAAGTGTTTTCCAGCATGACATTGGCATAGGCTGGCACCTTTGTATTCATTGTCGTTAGGCTCTGTGCAGGCAAAGAGAGCAGAGCTATACTGGATACTTGTGCCAGCTTCTTGGTTCTGGCAAAACGACCCGACACAGTAGGGGTAGATGAAACGATGTTACTTTTGGTGTTAAGTAGGCGTTTAGATGGACGTAGTAAATGAGAAATACGACGTTTGGCACCTTGCGCAGATCCTTTGACACGATAAGTAATACGTTGCATGGATGTCTCCTGATTTTAGCCATCCTTCTTACCGCAAAAACGCGTAAAAATATATGCACATCATTTGGCATGTATCAATACAGCATTTCAGACGACATCATACTTTTGAATAAAATAAGTACCAGTCATCTTGCTTGATTATAGCGCCACTAGCATGCTCTCTCTAAGAGTTAGCGATGTGGATTTATGGGTCAGCCCGCTATCGATATGTCGCTTATATGCTTAAAATAAAAGCATAAGACAGTCGTTTCAAAATCTGGACGCACGACTACACGAAGGATGTAAATCAGATGATTCCTTCATCGATAACGCAATATGGCTAATGGCCAAACAACTATATATCAAACATAGGTAAGGTCATGAGTAAGTTATTGAGACAACGACATCAAGCAAAGCGGTGAGGTAATGATTGGCCATTGAGACCAATATATTCATCCACTTTGATAATGCTAACTTTAATAACTAACGACACCTTGAGTGATTAGTAGTAAGGTGGCTAGCTGTTAAAGTTAATTGTCCAGCAATGAGGGCGGGCAACTCAGCCATATTTGATAGCTTATAAAAGTATGCTATCAAAAAGGTGGTGCAAAACTGTCATCGCGACACTAAAAACAAAAACACGGTATAAACCAAATATCGAGTGTATACATCGTGTTTTGACTAGCAGATTTCCAAAATTTCATTGCTCATAGAGCATAATAAAATTTCAGATAACCGCCAGCATTATTTTAGCGCCATAACCGGAAGCTGTAATAATGGGAAGTTTCATGACAAAACGTTCTTTCTTACAGGTAGTAATATGCGGTTACTGCTTGCATTATTCAAGTGGAGTTAAGAAAAAAGCGATAAAACTTAACAATTTCGATATAAACGGTTAAATTTAGCCATTTTATACGCGTGCCGGTCACAAACTTATCAATGACTCTTTCGATAACTGCCAAAATCGCGCCTATAAATGCTATTTATTCAGCCCATTACTTTTGTCCTAATTATGGCTATGTAATTGGCGATATACTGGCAATACTAAGCTGGATTTTCAATATCAATAAAGGTAAATGGCAGTCCATATTCTTGGGCGACTATCTCTCCTAACGCTTGAATACCACCGCGCTCTGTCGCGTGATGACCGCAGGCAAAATAATCAATACCCAGCTCACGAGCAATATGCGTGGTACGCTCAGAGATCTCGCCAGAGATAAATGCATCACAGCCCATAATGGCAGCCTGTTCGATCATATCCTGCGCCCCACCTGTACAGATACCGACACGTTTGATCACTCTCTCACTATTGGCAGTCGTTTTCGCATTATCATCAGCATGAAGCTCATAATTAGACGAAATATGTAGTGGGGTACGACCGAGCGCTTGAGTAATCTTTGCGATGAGGCTATCAGTACTCTGCGGTGTGCAAGTGGCGATATTACCAACAGGGTGTGATTCGTTGGGGTAGAGCGCGCCAGTAATGGTCATATCTAGTACGTCCGCCAATTTTACATTGTTACCAATCACGGGGTGTGCATCAAGCGGTAAATGATAGCCAATCATAGAGATACCATGTTGCATCAATTTGCGGATACGTTGACCTTTCATGCCTGTGATAGGCGCAGGTTCGCCTGTCCAAAAATACCCATGATGGACCATAATCGCATCCGCATTGTCAGCGATAGCCGCATCAATCAGCGCCTCGCACGCCGTCACCCCTGTGACGATACGCTGTATTGGACGACCGCCATCTACTTGTAGGCCATTTGGTGCGTAGTCTTTAAACGCACTAGCAGATAGATACTCATCACAAAATTGCGTCAATGCTTGTGCGCTGATGCTGTTGGTCGAGGGTTCAATAGTTGTGTTTTGGGTCATTAGGTTTCCTTATTGTTATTGCCTTGCAGTAATGCATTATTATTCAAATACAATGCTTCAAATAGTCACTTAAAGACGGAGACTTATAAGAGATAAATAATTGACCATTATCTATCGCAAATATCTGATAGCGGTGATTTTAACATGGCACTGTAAAAGAGTAGACAAGATGGATAACTGAAATGGTACACGATACGTTACTATTTCACGGCATTGCGGTTATAATTTATACATGTGAGTCTGCCTAGCTCTGGCTATCAATTGCCTAATCAAGCCATGATGGTTGAATAGTCGCAGTTTTCTCACCTTATTTCTCACTGTCCGTCTGCATTAAATTTATAGAGGTTCTATATGTCGTCATCCCAGAACACCAATAACAAGGCGTCTTTATTAAAATGGTTGCCTTGGGTCTTATTGCTGCTAGTGTTAGTAGCGTTTATCTGGTTGTTCACGAGTATGAAGTCGACGTCGGAGGCCACGTGGGAGCCGCCGAGAACCCCGCCTGCGGAGCAGCAAGCGTCAGAACCTGTTGCGGATACACCAGCGCCCATCTCTTCTTATCATAATGCAGTTGCGCGTGCGTCGCAGTCGGTTGTCAATATCTACACCACACAAACGATGACAGAGCATCCTTATATGGATGATCCTGTACTGCGCCGGTTTTTTGAATATCATGGTGGCCCATCACAAGAGCAGGGCAATACCAATCTAGGCTCTGGTGTGATTGTATCAGAAGACGGTTATATCGTGACCAATGCGCATGTCATCGAAAAAGCGGATGAAATCACAGTCGCATTTAACGACGGTCGTAAGAGCCGTGCCAAAATTATCGGTACCGACCCTGACAGTGATTTAGCCGTGATTAAGGTCGATATGACGGGATTAACACCGCTTGGTTTCCGTGAAAATCCAATACGTGTGGGCGATTTGGCATTGGCTATCGGTAATCCGTTTGGGGTCGGTCAGACGGTAACCCAAGGGATTATCTCAGCGACTGGGCGTACTGGACTGGGCGTCAATAAGTTCGAAGACTTTATCCAGACGGATGCGGCGATTAACCCAGGTAACTCAGGTGGCGCGCTGGTCGATGCTCGTGGTGAGCTGGTCGGTATCAACACGGTGATATTCTCGCGCTCTGGCGGCTCGATGGGTATTGGCTTTGCGATTCCTACATCATTGGTCGAGCAAGTAATGAATGCGCTTATCAAAGATGGTCGCGTCAGTCGTGGTTGGCTCGGTATCGAGATTCAGTCACAGCTACGTGACCCAACGCAGCTAGAGACGTCAACTGGCGTGGAAGTGCTAAACGTCATCGAAGGCAGTCCTGCTGCCAAGAGTGGTCTACGCGTTGGCGATATCATCCTAACCATCGATGGTGTCGAGATGACTGATGCCAATACCTTGATCCAATATGTCGCTCGTAAGCCACCAACGACTGAGCTGAACGCACAAATATTGCGCCAAGGCAAAAACGCTCAAGTAAAAATAATGCTAGAGGAGCGTCCCGCACAAGAGCCTATTGATCGTCCTGTCGTTCTACAAGGTGAGAGTATGGATGGGATGGGCGGCAGTATCCAAGGTGATGAGCAAGCACCTATGATGTCAGAAGCAGAGCGTGATCGCATGCGCGAAGAACTGATGAAACTGTTTGAGCAAGACTCCGTAACACAATAAAGTGTATTGCTAAATTGCACAAAAAAGCGCACTCCTTATCTAAAAGGGGCGCGCTTTTTTATTGAGTTAAATTTTATCAAAGCTAATGTTTAGGCCAGTCTTTAGTCCTTACTATTCTACTAAGGCTTTTCAATAAATTCATGATTGATGTAGATAACCCCTCGCACACGACAACAGCAGGGTAGGATTTCATCTTCTTCAATCATCGCCAATGGGTCAAATGGATAATCAACTGTATGTGAGCTAGCAATACGTTTGACTCGGCAACTACCACAATAGCCTTCGCGGCATTGATAGTTTACATCGTGTCCGGTGCGTAGCAGTCCATCTAGCAGACTCTCGTCATCATGTAGATAGAACTGCTTTTTACTGGTCATTACCCAAGTCATCGTTGATCCTATTGGGATATGTCTGTGCTATTGCTATCCCTACTATTAACCCATAAGACGATTACAGCGGTAGAAGTTTTATAGCTTCAAATCTCTACTGCTCAAGCCTTTATCTCTCAAAGCTCTTACAATTCAAAGTCATCAAAATCACTGTCTGATAAGTCAGAGTCAATCTGACCAACCAAGTACGAGCTAATTTCGGTCTCTTGCGGGGCTACTTGCACATTGTCAGACGACAACCACGTGTTGATCCACGGGATTGGGTTTGATTTTGAGTTCGGGAACGCCGCTGGCAAGCCGACGGTTTCCATACGCAAGTTGGTGATGTATTCGATATATTGGCACAGGATGTCTTTGTTTAGACCAATCATCGAGCCATCTTTGAACAGATAGCCTGCCCATTCTTTTTCTTGCTCGGCAGCCTTGCGGAAGATTTCAATACTTTCTTCATAGCACTCTGCGGCAATCTCAACCATCTCAGGGTCGTCACGACCGTTACGCATCAGGTTCAGCATATGCTGCGTACCCGTCAGATGCAGCGCTTCATCACGAGCGATTAGCTTGATGATTTTGGCATTACCTTCCATCAACTTGCGCTCAGCAAAGGCAAACGAGCAGGCAAACGACACATAGAAACGAATGGCCTCCAACACGTTGACCGCCATGATGCACAGATACATCTGCTTTTTCAGCGATCTTAGATCGACAGTGACTTCCTCGCCATTGATATTGTGCGTACCTGGACCGTACAAGCTATATAGCTGCGAGTTGCGATACAGCTCATCATAGTATTGGGCGATATCAGAGGCACGGCCTAAGATGTGCTCGTTTTGCATAATGTCGTCAAAGATAATATTTGGGTCATTGACGATATTACGAATGATATGCGTATAGCTGCGTGAGTGAATGGTCTCGCTAAATGACCATGTCTCAATCCACGTCTCAAGCTCAGGGATAGACACCAGCGGCAGGAGCACTACGTTTGGACTACGACCTTGGATAGAGTCGAGTAGGGTCTGATACTTGAGGTTGCTCAAAAATATGTGCTGCTCATGCGACGATAGATTGCTAAAGTCGATACGATCGCGTGATACATCGACTTCTTCTGGACGCCAAAAGAACGATAGCTGCTTTTCAATCAATTGCTCAAAGATAGGGTGCTTTTGTTGGTCATAGCGCGCCACGTTGACGGGCTGACCAAAGAACATCGGCTCTTTTAGCGCATTGTTTGGCGTTTGAGAAAAAATCGAGTAAGTCATGGGACTGCCTTTATCATTGATATGGTTATGAAATTATACAAATTGGATATGATTATATTCTAAATTTTGGTCAATGGCTTTTTAGGTTAAAGGTTCTCTAGCGATATCTGTGATGACTCTTGCCCATCGTTCATATAGGCTTTGAATATTTCGCTCAGCTCACTATCATCTAATGCCTCTAATTCATCAAGTGCGCTTTTGCGTAGGGTACTGACATCAGACTCTTCTGCTATTTTTGTGTCTTTTTTAGCCGCTCTTGATGCTGGTTTTTTGGCTGCTTTTGCCACGCTTTTTTTGGTGACGGCTGCTTTTGGCGCTTCGTCCACACCTAACTGCTGACGCACCTCTGCAATATCAACCTCGACTTGTACGATATGTGAGCCACCATCGTTTAGGTCTGAAAATACGTTTGGGATAAACAAACCACCGTCTTTGATGATTGCGGTATATTGCACATGACCTCCGTCGTTTTAGTTCTATCTAGGTTTTGATTATGGCTGACGCGTCGCCAGACTGTCATATACCTTGTTATTTTCTCTTTTACCGACTGCCAATACATAAACCACCACCACGTCATCTTTGACGGTATATACCAGACGATAGCCTATGGTGCGTAATTTAATTTTATAAGTATCAGTGTGTCCAGAGAGCTTTGACGCAGGCACATGAGGGTTTGAGAGTCGCTGCTGTAATTTTTTCTTAAACTGCTGCTGGATACTTGGCGCTATCTTTTTCCATTCTTTTAACGCTAACGGGTGAAACTCAAGACTATAAGTCATCTAACGTGACCTTGATAGGTGTTTGCCCATCATTCATCCGTGCGTTTACGGTTTGGCTGAGTGCCATATCGTCCATCGCTTCCATCATACGCTCAAACACATCTGATGAGACCAAGTACGCCACGGGTTTGTTGTGGTTTAAAATGGCAATCGACTCACCATCTGACTGTTTAATCAAGGCAGAAGGATTGTTTTTTAGCTCTGAGATACTGGCTGTTTGTGTCGCAAATATTGGTTGCATGACGCACTCTCCGTTAAAATTATACTCTAAATATAGGGCTAATTTTAGCACGAAAATTAGGTCTTATTTGTCACTGTGTTAAATTTAAATATTTGCGGTAGCCAATCCCGCCTACCGCTTGTATCTGCCTAGTCGCTGGCGTGCAGTCTATCGTGTCTGACCGCATTCCTGTTATCTCGATACTGCGCTCAGCCACAGACTGCATCGCCATCGTCGTCAGCAGGATACCGCTATAGTCGGGGCTAAAAAGCCTTGTTAGGGCGTCTTTCTTTGTTCTTAACGATTCTTTCGTTTGGGCGTAATTTGTAGGGTGCGCCTCGCGCACTTTTAAATTTATAAGTTAAAAAGGTATATCATCATCGAACCTTTTAGCTTTATCTAATCTTTGCCAAACGTGGTTTATAATTATCTTTTGCTTCTCTTTGGATGATTCGCTTAAGAATTTATGAAATTTAGAGACAGTGTCAACTTCTAAAGTTTCTGCTGTTCTATATTCGAAACCTCCTTTGATGAAGCACTTCACCAGACTGCCATTGTTTTGAATGAAGTCTTCTAACATAGAGTTTTTGTATAATATACCAAGATTTCTAATTATTTCTGATGTTTCATTTATATATGAGGCACTCTTATTAATATGTATTACTGAATATTCTAATCCACTTGCAAATGCCTGATAAATATCTTTTTCATAATCATTAATCGGCTCTTGTAGGACTGTTGCATCTATTATTTCTCTTTCAACATCAAAAAAAGAGCTAATTTTATTCGAGGAATTTATGCCAATCATTCTATTCAAAATATCTGAATAACCAAAAGAGTTTAATTCGTTAATATGAATGATTTCTTCGAATAACTTTCCGACAAAATATACTTCTGTTTTAAAATCATATCTTTGATTAGAAAAGCTTGTAGGAAGAGAGTATCTCCAATTTAATTCGATACTTCTAGTAAAGTCTGAATCTAGATTCACTTTTTTACTGAAGCCAAAATCAATTATCTTCACAATACCTTCATCAGAAATTAAGATATTGTCAGGCCTGATATCTCTATGCAATATACCTGCTTGCTCTAAATGGGCAAATCCACTTATAACCTGCCTAAATATTTCATTAAGCTTATCAGGGTTATAAATTAAATATTCATTGATGTTTTTACCTTGAATATACTCCATCAAAATGTAGCCAGTATAATGCTCTGGGTACAAATAGTAATTAAATACACGAACAACGTTCTTATGGTTTAAGAGATGTAAAAGTTTAATTTCATCTTTGAAATTACCGAAAAATACTTGTTTATGCTCGTCATAAAAAGGTGAATATTTCTTGCAAACGAATCGTTCATTGATAATCTCGTCTTCAAGTAGAACTGTACGTCCAGTACCGCCTTGTCCAATCTCGTCTATAAACTTGTAATCTTTCTGACGAATAAATTCGATTAATTTGCCTTGCATCTAGGTACTCTCTAAAAAGTCATTCCAGTGACTTTATGATGAATAGTGACTTGAATTAGATTACAGAAAAGAACGGGCTTAACCCAAAAGCCAAACCCGCCATTCATTAGAAATTCTATTTAAAGAGCTTCTCTAGCAAATCTAGATCTTACACGCACCGCCAGCACAATCATCTTCCATATCCGCTTGGGCATCGTTCGCACCATCACGAGTGTTATGGTAGTACAAGGTCTTTACACCCATTTTATAAGCGTTTAGCAAGTCTTTTAGCAATATCTTCATCGGTACACGGCCACCAGCATAACGAACGGGATCGTAGTTGGTGTTGGCAGAGATACTTTGATCGACGAATTTTTGCATGATAGCGACCAGCTTTAGGTAACCGTCATTGTTTGGCATTTGCCACAGTAGCTCGTACTGATCTTTTAGCTTATCAATCTCAGGCACGACTTGCTTTAGGATGCCGTCTTTTGATGCTTTGATAGAGACCAGACCACGTGGTGGCTCAATACCATTGGTCGCGTTGGCGATCTGACTAGAAGTCTCAGACGGCATCAAGGCGGTTAGGGTAGAGTTGCGTAGACCGTGCTCGGTGATCTCGCCACGTAGCGTTTCCCAATCGAGATGTAGCGGCTCTTGGCAGATTTTGTCCAAGTCGGCTTTGTACGTATCAATCGGCAAGATGCCTTGTGAATATGTAGTCTCGTTGAATGCAGGGCACGCGCCTTGCTCTTTTGCCAACTTGTTTGACGCTTTCAAGAGATAGAACTGCAACGCTTCAAACGTCTGATGTGTTAGACCAAGCGCGCTGTCGTCAGAGTAGCGTGCGCCATTCTTAGCTAAGTAATACGCATAGTTAATCACGCCCACACCGAGTGTACGGCGACGCATGCTGCCGTTTTGAGCGGCTTTTACTGGATAGTCTTGATAGTCGAGCAGGGCATCAAGCGCACGCACGATCAGTTCGGCTGGCTCTTCGATGTCGCTGACGTTGTCGACTTTACCCAAGTTGACCGCTGATAGTGTACAAAGGGCGATTTCGCCTTCTTCGTCATTGATGTTATCAAGTGGTTTGGTCGGTAGCGCGATTTCCATACATAGGTTTGACTGGCGAATCGGCGCAACCGTCGAGTCAAATGGGCTATGCGTGTTGCAATGATCGACGTTTTGGATATAGATACGACCGGTACTGGCGCGCTCTTGCATCATCAGGCTGAACAAATCAGCTGCTGGGATCTGACGGCTACGTACGTTAGGATCGTTTTCGTACTTGGTGTATAACTCTTCGAATTTGTCTTGATCTTCAAAGAACGCATCATATAAGCCTGGCGTGTCGCCTGGTGAGAATAGCGAGATGTCTTGGCCTTTGATTAGGCGCGTGTACATCGTTTTGTTTAACTGTACGCCGTAGTCCATATGACGAACACGGTTGTCTTCGACGCCGCGGTTGTTTTTCAGTACCAGTAATGACTCAACTTCTAAATGCCATAGTGGGTAAAATAGAGTCGCAGCACCGCCACGTACGCCACCTTGTGAGCAGCATTTCACTGCCGTTTGGAACAGTTTGTAGAACGGGATACAACCAGTATGCTGTGCTTCACCGCCACGGATAGGGCTACCAAGGGCACGGATACGACCTGCGTTGATGCCGATACCAGCACGCTGTGACACATAACGGACGATGGCACTAGTGGTCGCGTTGATTGAGTCTAGGCTATCACCACATTCGATCAGTACGCACGAGCTAAACTGGCGCGATGGCGTACGCACACCTGACATGATAGGTGTCGGTAGTGAGATTTTGAATTCTGAGGTCGCATCATAGAAGCGTTTGACGAAATCAAGACGATCTGACTTGTCGTATTGGCTAAACAGACACATACCGACGAGCATATATAAGAACTGCGGGCTCTCATAAACAGTCTTGCTCACGCGATCTTGAACCAAGTATTTGCCAGCCATTTGCTCAACAGCCGCATAAGCAAGATTCATATCGCGCCAGTGATCAAGATATTCTTCTAACTCATCAAATTCAGCACGGCTATAGTCAGCTAGGATGTGCTGATCGTATTTGCCAGCATCAGTCAAAGTTTTGACATGGTCATACAGGTGCGGCGGGGTGAATTTGTTATAAGCAATCTTACGTAGATGGAAGATCGCCAAACGCGCAGCCAGATATTGATAGTCAGGCGTGGTTTCAGAGATTAGGTCGGCGGCAGATTTGATGATGGTTTCGTGAATGTCACGAGTCTTGATACCTTCATAAAACTGAATGTGCGACTTTAGCTCAACTTGAGACACAGACACGTTGTCCAAGCCGTGAGCTGCCCACGCTATTACCTTGTGAATTTTGTCTAAATCAATAGGCTCTAAACGTCCATCACGTTTGGTTACTTGGATTTTGTCAATATGTGTCATGCTGGCCTCTATTTTGATTGCTTATTGTGATGCTGCGCGCCGAGTGGGCGGCAGACATTCTTTATAACGCTATTATGTAGGGTTGTGCTAGCTGGTTTTTTGGGCAAAAAGCTACCACTACTCATAGTGACGGTTAAAATCACTGAGTACTACATATAGCGTGTTTGTTAATTGGTAGGCACAATATAGCGGGAAAATTTTGAAAATACTATATTGATTTTAGAATAAAACTATGTTGCTACAAGGTTGTAGTCAGTCCAAATTTTGGCAAAGGACGATGGGATAAGGGTTAGACGCAAATGCGGTCAATAATAAAATTTTTGTAAAAATATCGTGAGATTTAATTTTCATTCTCTCGGTTATTGTCGACTGATAATGCGAGTCATGGCGGCAATAATGCGGGCGCAGATTGTACATCAAACCACAAAAAATCGCCACCCATAACTTATTACTAGCGAGTGACGATTTGGACTAAAAAGGCGTTAAAGTTTTTTATGCGACTTATAAAACAATACGAACCGTTTTTGCATTATCCAGTGAGGCATAAAGCGCATTCACTTGCTCAGCAGCCGTTAAGTACAAATTAACCCGTGCTGAGTGAAAACGACCCGTTTTAGACGGCTTAACTTCGATAGACGCCAAATCAAAATCAGGGAATTGGCTACCCAAAATTAGCTTTACTTCATTAAGCAAACTCTCACGCTCTCCTTCATGACCGATGATGCTCAGTGGGTAGTTCATCGGGAACTCCCAAAGCTCTGGGTTTTGAATATCGGTCTTTTTGCCTACCAATGCACCTTTATTTGGCGTCAAATCAGTGACTTTAACTGATGGCTGATTGCTGGTTGGGTTATTTGCGCTGTTGTCGACGTTGTCGTTGTTGTCTTTTGAATCATCACTCATGATATGAGCCTCGCTTATATAGGTAAATAGGAAAAAGTTAATCAGTCATTAGCAGTAAATAAGTAAGTAACTAATATTAAGACATTCGAAAATCGCTGCTATAGACATTCAGTTAGTAAAGTATGCGCTTGAATAATGCAAAAATCTGAGACAGGCTCAGTATGGACATCAGTGGCACTTAAATCAGTCAAGCTATAGTCGATTCAATTTAAAAGTAGTACAAGGCAACCGAGTATAGATGTACATTTGATACTTTAAGCGAGGTTAACGCTGTCATACTTTTATAGTGGAATGGCTATATTAGGCAGAGAATATATGCACTGTTTATAGTGGTCTATGGGTGATTATTCAAGTGAAGTCTGTATTTAGTCAGATTTATCGCGAAACAGTAAGCCAAATTGCTTTAATTAATAGCTGTTAATAAAGCTACTGCAAATAACCATTGATAGGAGTGATATCAGGTGGAATATCCGTCTCTCCCAATGCTTCTCGTAGATTAATTTCGATAGTGCGTGACAAGGCAGTCAAAGGTAGCTGGTTAGCGGCCAAGCCAAAAGGCTCTTCTAACTCTTCACTAAGCGCATCCAAACCAAAAAAGGTATAAGCAATCACCGCACAAATCAACGGGGTCACCCAACCGAGTGATGCCACCAAGCCAAAGGGCAACATAATGCAATACAGATAGGTCGTGCGATGTACCAGCAGCATATAAGCAAAGGGCAGCGGAGTGTTATGAATGCGCTCGCACGCTGCCAGTACAATTGTCATAGAGGTCAGGCGCTCGTCCATATTTTGTATGACTTGCTCCGATACCAGTCCTTGACGCCGAATATCGCCAAGCTGCTTACCCATTAGGCGCATTATATAATCAGGTACGTTTTTTGCTTGGCGCATACGGTCATGATGTATCGCAGCGACAAAAGGCTCGATATCCGCCCAAGGTGGCGTACCACGCAATCGATGACGCACCGCATGGGCAAACGCAATGGTCAGATATACCATTGTTCGCTGAGTATCGCGTCCAGTCACATTGTCATCCTCGCCATCATCTATGGCAGTCGCATCATCATCTATAAAGGACAGTACTTGGCGCGTTAAGCTACGAGAGTCGTATACCAGCTGACCCCACAGTCCGCGCGCTTCCCACCAACGCTGATAACTGGCATTGTTCCGAAACCCAAGAAACAACGATAAGGCAATTCCGAGTAAGGTAAACGTTGCCATACCATAATAGGGAAACGAGTCAGGAAGCCAGTGCTGAATAATCGTGATAAGCGTACTAAGAATAGTAATCAGCAAAATTTGCGGATAGATTTTTGGAATGATTGATCCACGTAGGGTAAAAAATATCTTAAGGGCATTTGGCGTTTGCCGGACAATCATGTCAGTTTCCTAGCGATGAGGTAGATGGAGACACTATTCAATGTCTGGTGTGATTCTAATATAGAATCGAGTTCTGTAAAGCCCAAAAGGCTATAAATTTATTCAAACAGAAGCGTAGGGTGGTTACTTAAGCTTGATAATTGAGATAGCTATAGGAGTTAAATCCTCGCCAAAAGAGCGATGTTTTTATTAATCTACTTTATGTATGTTAAAATGATGCAAAATATCACTTCTTAACTCTATAAAAGCTGCCACCACAAAGATGAATACGCCACCCTAGCTGTACCCCTCCTCAGTAATGATTGCTTCCTATAGCAATTACTCTTATAAAGCGTCTGACGCTTTTTCTTGTGCGCACGCACTGCTTTAACGTTTGTATCACTATTCGATATATCTAGTGGATCATAAAAATTATCCCACTAAAAATATGTTATGACGATAACTCGATAACTATGCTCGTTCACATTTTTATATTTATCATTTGATAGGCAATGGGCAACGTGTCTGGATATCAAAGGGTATAAACAGAGATGTGCCTAGATAGCAAAGGATCTAAATAAAGATGTGTCAGACTTTTCATGTGAGATGATTTTTAACTACTTTTTAGATACTTTCCAAATAGATGCTTTCTAAATAGTGATTAGATACTTCGTTTATTGACAGACTAAAGCAGTTCTCCAAAACTGAGTTAAATATGTTAAATACAATTAAAGAGCATTGGTTATCCAATGCGCGCGGCGATGTCTTGGCTGGCATGGTCGTCGCTTTGGCGCTTATCCCTGAAGCGATTGCGTTTTCTATCATTGCCGGTGTCGATCCCCAAGTAGGGCTTTATGCCTCGTTTTGTATCGCGGTAGTGATTTCGTTTGTTGGCGGTCGTCCAGCGATGATTTCGGCGGCGACTGGTGCGATGGCGTTACTAATGGTGACACTGGTCAAGGATTATGGATTACAGTATTTATTAGCAGCCAGTGTGCTGACAGGTGTTATACAGATTATTTTTGGCTTCTTAAAGCTGGGGAATCTGATGAAATATGTATCGCAATCCGTAGTGCTCGGCTTTATCAATGCCTTGGCTATTTTGATTTTTATGTCGCAGGTTCCTGAGCTGTTGCCGCAGGCAGGCTCAAACCTAGTACATGTTTATGGTCTTGTAGCGCTAGGTCTCGTCGTTATCTATGGCTATCCATATATTCCAAAGATCGGTAAAGTGATTCCATCGCCATTGGTCAGTATTGTGCTGGTGACGGTTATAGCCATCCTATTAGGTGCAGAGGCTCGAACCATCAATGATATGGGACAGCTGCCTGACACTCTGCCGATGTTTTTGATACCTGATATCCCGTTGAACTTAGATACGTTGATCATTATTTTCCCGTACTCTATCAGTTTGGCGATAGTTGGCTTACTTGAGTCTATGATGACCATGACGATCGTAGATGATTTGACTGATACCAAAGGCGACCGTACGCAAGAGTGCAAAGGCCAAGGTATTGCCAATGTGGTTAGTAGTTTTTTTGGCGGGATGGCAGGCTGTGCGATGATTGGCCAGTCGATCATCAACGTCAAATCAGGCGGTTATACACGTCTTTCTACTTTAGTGGCAGGCGTGTTTTTATTATTGATGGTAGTGTTCTTAAGCGATTGGCTAAAGATTATTCCAATGGCCGCATTGGTCGCTGTGATGATTATGGTGTCTATCGGTACTTTCAACTGGGGTTCGTTTAAAGAGCTAAAAACCAAGCCGCTGCAAAGTAATGTGGTCATGATTACGACCGTCGCTGTGGTGGTCGCAACGCATAACTTGGCTTATGGCGTATTGATTGGTGTGCTGCTGTCAGCATTGTTCTTTGCCAATAAGATTGAGCGCTATATGAGCGTGCATAGTCACATGGATGAAGCAGCGCAAACGCGTTATTATCAAGTTGATGGACAAGTATTTTTTTCATCAGCAGAGCGTATGATTGACTCCTTTGATATTAAAGAATCTGTCTCTAACGTGGTCATTGACGTGTCGCGCGCGTATTTTTGGGACGTGACAGCAGTCGCTGCCATAGATAAAGTGATTATTAAATTTCGCCGTGAAGGCACTGAGGTAGAGCTCATCGGTTTGAACGAGGCGAGCCAAGCGATGATAGACAATTTCGGTGTGCATGATAAGCCAGATGCTGAGCAAAGTTTAGGCGCGCATTAAACTAGCTACGTATTAATAGTGTCATATTGATAAATATAGAAAAGCTGAGTGTATCTTGGCTTTTTTTATGCAGATTAAAACCAAGAATACATGCTATTTATTGAGAGAGTTTACTATTCATTATTGGCTTATTAAGGACAATAGAAATGTAATGAGTATTTAGGTATTTGTTCTGGCGACTGACCAGAAGGCAATATTCTATTATGAATAAAATTTTAGAAGGTAATATGTCGGCAGAAGGAAAAAGGTCGCTAGAAGAGAAGAAGTAGCTGGTTTGGATGATGCGGTATGGAGATAAATAATCGTTATATTGAAATATCTAGATGTTTTGTAACAAAGAAAAATAGCTCTAAAGATTATGAGAAATTTTTAAAGCTTCAACAGCTCTTTTTCAACTTCAGTGAGAAACGCTTCGATGTTAGCTTCATGACGCTGATAAAACGTCCATTGTCCGTGGCGTACGGACGTAACCAATCCTGCTTTTTTTAACACACCCATATAATTTGAGATGGTTGATTGCGACAATCCAGCTTTTTCTTGGATGTAGCTGACGCATACCCCATCCAGATTAGCATGCTCTGGCAATGACGCTGGAAAGTTCGATCTGTCCTTCAACCACTTTATGATTTGACGACGCATGGGGTTGTTAAGTGCAGATATTATGTTTTCTGTATTCATAAAATATGTGATATCGATACCTAGTTAATAATCAACAACTGTCAGAGTGGAACATTAGATTTTTAGCTTACTCATTATGGGTCTAAACACTAAAGCGGAGTAGAATCTATCTACCACCAATGTGTCAAACATATACAAATAAATGGCTACTAGTAGGATACTGTTTATAACTAGCGTTTGTATTCTGACTATACGTTTCTATAATAGTAGAGTATACAGCCAAAACTAGATTAATTATGACAGTTGTACTGTCTAGTCATCGGAATATTGTCGAATAGCATAAATATATGATGAACAAAAAAGACTGTCTCAAATCGAATTTAACCGTAAAGGTTGTTACGACTGCCTTATTAAATAAACGTTAGTTTTGACCTGACAAGCAGTCAAATAGTATTAGAAAGCTTCTGACATGACAAGGGCGTGTTGAATACTCAACACGCCCTTAATGTTTTATGTTCTTCAATTTTATTAAGCTTTTTTGTTAATCTGGTTAGCGTCGCGGTCGTGTGCCAAAAAATCTAATAAACATAGTCGTGATATTTTAGCTTTTTAGAAACGTCTCAATTTTTGGTTTAATAGTCATAGAAACAATGACCATTAACGTCAATCCTACTGGTAATGCAACTAGAAACCCTTCTAACCAGCCGTTCAAAAATGCCGTTTGATTGGCAAAACCAATCGTCTTTGAGGCGGTGCTAAAGGCCAACATAGACTCCATTATGCAAGCCATCAATATGCCTGTGATGAGGTTACGTTTGTACGCTTTGGTATTAGGTAGCTTATGATTAATGTATTTTGTGACCAGACCCATCATTAAGAAGCCAATCGGCATAATCGCATACGCTGCAAGTAGCGCTCTAGACCAGTCTATAAAAAATGTATCGGAATACCCGACATTCATATAGGTCATCACACCTGTTAAGAGACCACCTATGACAGTCATCAAAGCAAGGATTAATAACACTTTGTAGAGCAACGGTGTTTTTTTAGTACCATCATTCTTAGCGCCATTGTTTTTATTACCATCAATGAGCAGGGTCTCGGTATTTGCTGGTATAGTATTTGGAGCCATAGTTATTTTCCTATCATAAAGAGCGATTAATTAATCGGTGTTTTTTTCTGCTTGTCGATCGCTTACAGATTGGTCTTCTGCAACACCTGCTTTCCAGTAAGAAAAGGCATATAGTTCGTCTTTAGACCACTGTTGCTCGACCTTTAGATAATGACGCAGGGCTTTGACAGATGAGAATTCGCTAGCGATATAAGCAAAACGGCTCTGTTCTGCAGTTGGCAAATCGAGAGATTTCACTGTGTCGATTAATTGGCTGCCTTGCGTTGGATCTGGGTTGTGTAACCATGTCATGGTGATATTGGCCGCTGTCGACAATTCTTGCTCATCTTCTGTACCGTGTACTTCAATGATGCATTGACCAGTCGCGCTGGCAGGCAAGCTTTCTAATATTGAGCCGAGCACTGGTATCGCTGTGGCATCGCCAATCAATAGAAAATTATCTGCATCAGGACAAAGCGCTTTGGTTTTAGGCTTCATTAAGATACCAATCTCGTCGCCAACCTCAGCATGAGTGGCCCAACCTGAAGCAGGGGCTTCGTCACCATGAGCGACAAAATCAATCCAGATCTGTTGTTTTGCTACATCAACGCCGCGATGAGTATAAGTGCGAACAACGAATGTAGTATTGTCATTTAGGTCAATTGGCTGAGCTTTATCGACAGGGATAAGCACTTTGTTGTTTGCACCAACTGTCATGGTCGAGATATTGGCAATAGTATCTGCTTGGCCTGTGAGGTATATACGGATGTAGTGCGGAGTAATCATTTGCTTGTGAGCAACAGTCATGATTTCGCGCACTGTTTTTTGATTTATTGTGTTATTCATGTGGATCTGTCCTTACTTATTTATCAGTAGTCTTGCTGCTGCTAACGTTGTCTATCATGGTGCGACTGACACGGAAAAATAACGCAAGCTCTACGAGGCTTAAATCTTTCGTTAATTGCTGTCTTGTCCATTCCTCTGCTGCATCAAGCTTTGTCATAACCTCTTCACCTTTAGGGGTCAGCTGTAGTAATTGGCTGCGACCATCAAGCGGGTTATCTGTCTTCAAGATTAGCTCAGCCGCCAAAAGGTCATTTAAGGCACGAGTGATTTGCGCTTTGTCTCGCTGCATGTGTTTAGAGATCGATAGCGCAGTACTGTTTGGGTTATAACAGACACCTTTTAACGTTCTGATATTGGTCACGGACAACTCGACACCTTGCTGGCGAATACCTTCTAGCAGTAGGTTAGTATAGGTATGCATCAATTGATGTAGTGTTTCGCTCAATGAATTATTAGACATAAAAACTCTTTGATATAGTTGATAGGAGCAACTATATAGAATAATGTTGATAGTATCAACTATAAAGTGATTTTTAAAGGAGTGTCTGTATCTATAGTTAGATAATTTTCAATGAAATAAGTTATTAGGAAGTAAGAAAAATAAGGGTATATATTGAAGGAGGAGCTCTTGGATTAAAGGGTTTTATGACTAGGAGGCTGTGCAATTAAGAAGATTTGTAACTAACAAACATCGTGATTAACAAATGCTGTGATTAATAATTTCTAGAATTAAAAAGCAGGCATAAAAAAAGCTGAGATATACTCAGCTTTTTTATTGTTGGCAACTATCTGAAACCTATTAGTTAGGCTCAGTATTTCTCTGAAAATTTAATCATTTTCAAGGAAAGAGCGCAAGTGCTCAGAACGTGATGGATGACGCAATTTACGTAATGCTTTTGCCTCAATCTGACGAATACGCTCACGCGTTACATCGAACTGTTTACCGACTTCTTCTAGAGTATGATCGGTTGGCATATCGATACCGAAGCGCATTTTCAAGACACGCGCTTCACGTTCAGTCAGGTTACCCAATACATCACGCGTCGCTTCTTGCAGACCAGCAGCAGTCGCATCATCAACAGGGCTTGAAATCGTACCATCTTCGATAAAATCACCTAGGTGCGAATCTTCATCATCACCGATAGGGGTTTCCATAGAGATAGGTTCTTTAGCAATTTTCAGCACTTTACGGACTTTAACTTCGTCCATCTCTAAGCGTTCGCCTAACTCCTCAGGCGTTGGCTCGCGGCCCATTTCTTGTAGCAATTGACGTGAGACACGGTTTATCTTGTTGATGGTCTCAATCATATGCACAGGAATACGAATGGTGCGCGCTTGGTCAGCGATCGAGCGAGTAATCGCCTGACGAATCCACCAAGTAGCATAGGTCGAGAACTTATAACCACGACGATATTCAAACTTATCAACGGCTTTCATCAGACCGATGTTACCTTCTTGGATAAGATCCAAGAACTGTAGACCACGGTTAGTATATTTTTTGGCGATAGAGATAACCAGACGCAGGTTAGCTTCAACCATTTCTTTTTTCGCGCGGCGAGCTTTTGCTTCACCAACAGCCATACGACGTGCCACATCTTTCATGTCGTGGATTTTCATGTCGAGCTGTTGCTCGTAATCACGGATACGACGTTGTAGTAAAATAACGTCATCAGTAACTTTTTCTAGCGTACCAGCAAATGCAGGCTTACCTTTAATACGTTCAATCAACCAATCAACATTGGTTTCATTGCTAGGGAAGGTCTTACGGAACTCTTCACGCGGCATACGACCACGGCGAATCACCAAACGCATGATTTGACGTTCTTGCTTACGTACGTCGTCATAGACGTCATGCATGATAGCCATGACTTGGTCTGACAAGCGATTGTTTAGCTTTAGCATCATAAAGCGTTCAGCAAGTAGGGCATACGCTGTATCAGCCTGTACGCTACCACGGCCATAATCTAGCAATGCTTGCTTGGCTTTGATAAATAGATGCTCGATCTCTTCTAGACGTAAACGAACCTCTTCTGGATCAAGACCGCTAGTTTCTTCTTCAGCTTCTTCTTCAACGTCGTCTTCGTCTTCCTCATCATCATCAAGCGCAGCTGCTTTTGCATTGACCTTAGCTTTGATAACTGGTGGGTTTTCTTTTTCTTCTTTAATGCGCTCACGTTCTTCTTTCGCCGCTTCTTTTGCTTCTTGGGCAGCGATTTTGTCTTCTTCGGTCTCAGGATCTAAGAAACCAGTGATGACGTCAGATAGCTTTTTTTCGCCGTCTTGTACTTTTTGATACTCGTCAAGGACAAACTGTACGGTACCAGGCCAGTAAGACATGGCATGCTGCACATCACGAATACCTTCTTCGATACGCTTCGCAATGGCAATCTCGCCTTCGCGAGTTAGTAGGTCAACCGTACCCATTTCACGCATATACATACGTACAGGGTCAGTAGTACGACCAGGCTCAGTTTCAACAGAGGCGAGTACTGCCGCTGCCTCATCTGCTGCCATATCATCATCGCTTGAATCATCGTTCATCAAGATGTCATCGGCATCAGGAGCTGATTCAAAGATTTTGATACCGACATCGGTCAGCATTTGCACAATGTCTTCGATCTGATCGCTTTCGGTAATAGAGTCGGGCAGCTGGTCATTCACCTCAGCGTAGGTAAGATACCCTTGCTCTTTGCCCATTTGGATTAAGGTGGCCAGTTGAGATGTGGACTTAGAAACTGACTTATCGTTCATAAATACTCGCTTACTTGCATCGGACATTTTTATATTGTGACTCGCTATCGCTCGCTCTTTGCGTTGATCTTATCAGTCGATTGATCAAAATATGGCGTAGAGGTTGTCAATAATATCAAAAATGAGTTGATATGAATAAAGGCTCAAAACACTACAATAACAATGCTGATAAACAGCTAAAAATTAGAAAAGCTAAAAAGACTTCAATATGGTACTTAAAAAAATACAGTACTTAAAATTTAATACTCAAAAATAGTATCTAAAAGCTGATACGTAAAAATAATACCTAAAATTTGTGCTCAACGATGCATGCTCACAATCATTCACCAAGCAGTGCTGTCAATATACAGCGACACAGTTTAACACAGACCACAGTCGTCAAGCACGAGCTAGTGATAGTTACCGACCATTTTTTACTGATTATTTGCCATCAGCTAAATGATTTAGAAGCGACTCATGCTACTGGGCATAATCATTAGTAGTGGGGGCAGCTGCTAGACTTTTAAAGGGTCAACATTTGAAATTAAACATTAAGACTGTACAGTGACCATCTGGGCCGATTGCTCTGCCTGCTGTGCGCGTAACCAATCATTCAATAATTGGGTTTGTTTACGGACGATCGCAAGCTTAATATGATCTGGGTTCTGTATCAGCTCTTGTATTTTTTTCTTCATGTTGCGCTCAAGCAGCTGACTGACTAGCTCTTCGATTAGGCCATCAAGCCCCAAAATATTACGTGTAGTTAGCGCTTTATAGAAGCCGCCCCAATTACGGCTGAGCATGTCTTGGGTCGCAGGCTTTACGTTCGATAAGATAAAATGCGCCGCTGCATTTACATCTTTTGGTAAGTAATTAAGACAGCGCTTAATGGTACTTACGATGTCTAACAAGGCAGCATCTTGCAAGTCTTCCCACGCAAGAGGACGCAGCGTATCAGGCGATGCTTTTTGTTTGATATGGGCAGGTAGGTGTAAGCCATTAATCCCTGACTGTTGCCAAATCGACTCAATAGGGTCGTCGATTAACGCGCGCGGCTGAAACAAAAAGCAAAGCTGCAATTGCTGACTGATGGTCATATCACCATCGAAATCTAGCAGCGCATCTTTGGCCTCGACATTCTGACTGCGCCTGCCGCCAAGCTTTTGATAAACGTCATTGTTAAGCAAATAGCGAAAGCTACTGCCTTTGGGTAAAGCGGTCGTCAACGAGCGAACTTGGGACATGAGCTTGGCTTTGCCTTCAGCCAGACTCATGTCATAACGCTCACTCAAATACGCAAAAATATACTGCGATAGCGGCATGGCATTAGCGATTTGCTCACGCATGGCATCGCTGCCCTGACTCTTAATAAACGTATCAGGATCATGATTATTAGGCAGGGTTAAAAACCGCAGCTCTTTATCATCGGCCAGTACAGGCAGGGCAACTTCAAGTGTACGCCAAGCGGCTTTTTGGCCTGCACTATCTCCATCAAAGCTCAAGGTAAGCGTTGGATTTAGTGTCAGTAGACGCGATATTTGGCTTTCATTAATCGCTGTACCCATCGAGGCGATTGCCCCATAGATACCTGCTTGATAAAGAGCGATCACATCCATATAGCCTTCGACCACCAGCCAGCTGTCTGCGCGCTGCTGACGTGATTCGTAATAGCCATACAGTACGTGCTGTTTATGAAAGACGGGCGAGTCTGAGGAGTTGATATATTTAGGCTTTACTTCGTCATCGAGCGCTCGACCGCCAAAACCAATAGTGCGGCCTTGGTTATCACGAATTGGGAAGATGACTCGGTCGCGCAATAGATCGTAGTCGCGGCCAGACTCTGACTGACGTACCAATCCTAAAGCTTTTAGACCCTCAATATCCTGCGGAAATTGATGCTCAAGATGCTGCCAGCCAAATGGTGCATAGCCAAGACCAAAGGTCTCAAAGATGTCTTCGGTGATACCGCGCGATAAAAAGTAATGCTTGGCATGGGGATGCGTGGCTAGGTTGTGCTGATAGAATTGTTGGATTTGCTCTAGTAGCTCATATAGATTGCCATCTTTATCATCGTTTTGGCCAATGTCATGAGCGCCCTGCATACCAGCGCTAGTATCGGTATCTGTCAGCCATGCTGGCGGATAACCATTTTCATCTGCGTGGCTTGGCGAATATGGCTCTGAGGAATACGAGTCCATCGAATATGACGCTGAATCATACGCCTCTAACGGCGGGAAATTCTCGTAGCCCTGATTGTCATCATAGCCTTGATTGTCATTATAAATGGGCTGGTCGATGTAATTTTGGTCGACATTGTCTTGATGATTAACTTGATGACTGTCTTGACGATTGTTTTGATGGTTGTCTTTATTTGCACCGTCTTGATCTACTTTGTTATGTTCTACAGTTGGGCTAGGCACATTGTGAACGGGCGGCGGTGCAATAGGTTTGGGTGCGCGACGTTGATAACTAACGTTTTGCTGTTCTTCTTTCGGTACTTCAATGCCTGTTTGTTTTGATAGTTCATTGACCGCTTCAATAAATGTCAAATTCTCATAATCACGCAAAAAACTGATGGCATTGCCACCGACGCTACAGCCAAAGCAGTGATAGATGTTTTTTTGTGGATTGACATAAAAAGAAGGCGATTTTTCACCGTGAAAAGGGCAGCAGCCTTTATATTCACTACCGGCGCGTTTAAGCGTGGTGTGTTTGCCAATGATGCTGATCAGGTCAGCTTGGCTATTTAGTTGTTCAAGAATATGGTTAGGAATGCTCATACAAAAAACAGTTTACCATAGGTCGATTATGTTGGGGCAGAGGTAATAAGGTACTGCTAGAAAAATAAGGCCAACATAATGTTGGCCTTATTATCAATGAATACAGACTGTGTTAGTTAGGCTAAGCTAAGAAGAGACTTCACGTAATCAATTATTATCCATATCACTCACACTGTCGTCATTTAACGTAGTGCGGCGTGTTGGATTGGTATTTAGAGGATCGACGTTGGCTTCTCTTGCAGTCGAGCCAGTACTTGATTGGCTGGTCACGCGCTCAGCTGATGCCTCAGGCAGACCTAAGCCTACGCTAATACCATTACGTGCAGCAGCATTATTGGCGACTGGAGTATTAGCAGGCGTCGTGTTTGTTCCTGCTAGTCTCAACTGGGCTGCGTTACGAATTATTTGTGTCTTGGTTGCGCCGTTATACTCACCAGATGCGACTGATTTGTCAGTTGTGTTCGAACGACCAAGCTTGCCAAAGGTAATTTTATTGAGCCAAGTACGATCACGTTTGGTGCTCAATTTCACACTACCATTGCTGGTTAGCATTTCTGGGTAGTTGATCTGCAACAGCGTTTTGTATTCATTAGCCAAATCGGTTAGACCAAGTTTTTCATGGCTATAGGCTAGTACCGCAAGAGCATCTGGCGTTGACTCACTCAGCGGGTAATACTGGAATACCCATTTGGCACGGTTGACCGCTGCTACATAAGCTTCACGCTCGATATACCAATTGGCTGCGCTCATTTCGCTCTCAGCAAACTGATTGTAGATGAACGTCATACGCTGAGCGGCATCTGGTGCATACGGGCTGTTTGGATATTTATTGATAAGCTCTTGGAAATTGGCAAAGGCAATACGCAAATACGCGGTATCACGCTCAGCTTGGTTCAGTTTAAAGAGCTTTAGGCTCTCAGATGAACCTTCCATATTGGCAACGCCACGCACATAGTAGGCGTAGCTGACTTGGGGGTTAGATGGGTAGAGACGGATAAACTGCTCAGCACTTGCCGCCGCCATTTCATACTTATCGCCTTCGTATTGTGCATACATCATGTCAAGCAAGGCTTGCTCAGCGTACTGTCCGGTTGGGTAGAATGTACGCAGATTGGTTAGCTCTTCGATACCTTGGATATAGTGACCTTTGTCAATTTGATTGACAGCCTCGTTATAATATCCTTGCTCTGATTTTTCAGCTGTTTCTACTGCCTCACCATCTTTGGCGCCAGTTAAATTTTTGAAAGTCTGGCAACCCACTAGATTGACGCTAAGCGCCAGTAGGGTTATTGAGGACAGTTTGATAAACGTATTGCCAACAGCTTGCATACTTCTTCTCCGACACAAGACGCATAATAGCAGCGGCGCTATTATGCTATATAAAAGGTTAGTGATAAAAAACGACGCTAAATAGTCAGCGATCCACTAGCAAAAATTTTTTATCGAATGCAGTTTTTGTTATGACGTATTGTACTGATAGATTGGGCCTGATACATAGCGCTTGCATAGTAAGCCAGTCATAGACCACATGCACTTAACCATAATTAAACGGCTTAAATGGCAAACACGGTCAACAAAACCCAATGCCATTTTCAAACTGTATCTAAGTACGGCATTCGCATACAGTGCCATAGCATACAGCAAAACATGGCTATACTTTATAGAATAACATTTGCTACGTCTATTTTTTCGCCATCTATATTGTATAGGCAGTTTAACATGAGCGGCTGTCTCGAGCGATATCGAATGTCGCTAGCATGAGTAAATATACAGTAAATTACAGCAATGTCATGTTCTAGAGAGTTAAGCGAGGCATCTTACCGCCCAAAGACATGCTCAAAAATTATCAGATAGCATGCAGCTTCTATAGGGCTTATGCGTGCGACATGATACACTAGAGGGGTATTGTATTCGCTTTTTTGTACATTAAAGGTGGTTATCTGCCATTTATAGGCAAAGACTATAATAAAAAAACGACAATTTTTTATACTGCTATTTATAATACTATCTTCGAAGTCACCTCACAAAACACTGTCAGGGGCTTTGCCACGTATCAATGTATCAATCTGCTATGAATAATGATGCCATGACTACCAATTTATCACCGAATCAATCGCTAGATACTGATTCATCAGCACAAGAGTCACCAATGCCAAATGATGTTTTGAACAATAACGAGTTACCTGATAATCAATCAATGATGAGTAAGCAAGTGCATGATGATGCGCTTGATAATGAAGAGTTGCTCATCGATGATGGTAATGATCTGAACGATAGCGACATTGACGACAGTGATATGGACGGCGACGACGATGAAGCCCCAGTAGCGGGTCAAGCTGTACCAGTGATTGTAGACATGACGCATGTGGTCACAGAAGATCAAGCTGGCCTGCGTATTGACAAGGTCGCCTCACAAGCGTTTTCGGACTTTTCGCGTGTACAACTCCAGAACTGGATTACTGATGGTAGTCTGCTCTACAACGGCAGTGTCCAAAAACCGAAAGTCCGTGTCAAAGCAGATGACGTATTGCATCTATCAACGACGTTACAGCAGCATGGCGAAGACCAACCAGAAAACATAGATATCGATGTTGTCTATGAAGATGATGACGTATTGGTAATTAATAAACCTGTCGGTATGGTGGTTCACCCTGGCGCTGGTAATCAAAATGGCACTTTGGTCAATGCATTGCTATATCATTATCCTCAGCAGCATCATTTACCGCGTGCAGGTCTTGTACACCGTATTGATAAAGACACCTCTGGATTGCTACTGATTGGCAAAACCAAACCTGCACAGATGGCACTAATGGAGCAGCTAAAAGATAAGTCTGTTTATCGTCACTATAAGTGTGTGGTGGCAGGGGACCAAGCAAGCTTATCTCGTCATCGCCGTATCGATGCGCCGATTGGCCGACATCGTAACCAGCGTACTAAAATGACGGTGATGACCGCCGGCCGCGAAGCGGTAACGCATCTGCTAAATGTCACGCCATTGAACGAAAACTACTGTCTGCTAGATGTTGGACTTGAGACTGGACGTACGCATCAAATTCGTGTGCATCTAAGTCACATTACTTATCCATTAGTCGGTGACCGTGTCTATGGTGGCCGTCGTCAGTTGCGTTCTGGATTGACAGAAGCTCAGCGCCAAGCTATTAATAATTTCCCGCGCCAAGCACTGCATGCCTATACGTTAGGATTCGTGCATCCGACGACGGGTGAAGACATTGAGGTGACGACGCCACTACCTGAAGACATGCAAAAACTGATGGCCGTACTAAGCGACGGTTATTATGAAGAGTAAACGCTAACGTTTACTAGATGAGAGGTGAGAGCGAGCAGCCATGACGAACACGTTCCCGATGACAATGATTGCGCAAATTGATAATGTAGCCGTTTTTCAGACGGCTGCTTTTGTGCATGATGATATTGATGACTCTGCTGCTAAAAACCAGCGTACAGGTTACGAAGGTCAGTCAAATTACGGTGAGCTGAATTTAGGTCTGCATGTCAATGATAATGCACTGCAAGTATTAGATAACCGCATGAATCTATTGGCTGCTATCAATGAGCAGCTGATCGATAAGTCTGCACAAAACGAGCAGCATGCGGCTATTAATCGCTTGCATTGGGTCAGTCAGGTTCATGGTAAACATATTCATGATGTTGATGCTACTACGCTGAATATGGCGCCACTGTCTGCTGATGCGATGGTCAGTCAACAAAGTGGTCGCGGTCTGGCAATCATGACGGCAGACTGTGTACCGATTGTCTTGTGTCAACCTACCAGTGGCAAAATCGCAGCGATTCATGCAGGCTGGCAAGGATTGGCCTGCGGTGTGATACCAGAGACTGTTAATCGCTTTACTGATTCAGGCCCTATACAAGCTTGGATAGGAGTGTGTATCAGTCAGGAAAACTATGAAGTAAATACAGACGTTCGCGATAAGCTATTATCTGGGTGTATAGCTAACCAGACGTTATCACAGGCACATATCGATAACTTTGTGTCGCTATTTTCTATATCGTCTCATAATGACAAAATAAAGCTGGATTTACCGAAGCTTGCTGCCATGCAGTTAGAAGCTGCTGGTGCTACAGTTGTGAATGATTTGCCTGTTGACTGTAGCTACGCAGATACTCACTATTACTCGTATCGCCGTCAGACTCATATGCACCAGCCTGCAACGGGTCGGATGGCACTGGTCATCGTCCGTCGTTAGCAGCTTTATAGTCAGTGAACTACTAAACCGCTACGGTGTTACCCTCCCTAGATGTACTATATGTACAATCTACGGTCGGCTGCCTTGTAGCTGTTTTAGATTTCTTTGACTATATAATCATGGGTAGTGGAAACAAAGTGATAAACAATAAAAAAACAGCAGATTATTCTGCTGTCTTTTTTGTTTGAGTACCGATTAAGTACCGAAGCTGCATTATTACACTATATGTATTAACAAACGGAGTCGCTAGATTTTGGTACTGACAAGCCAAATAGAGGACGTAAATACAGTGCCAAGAACGTACCTGCCATTGCCAATATGCCCCAGATATAGCCATGTAAGCTAAAAGAAGCGATACCACCAAAGTAAGCGCCAATATTACAACCGAACGCGAGACGTGCACCGTACCCCATCATCAATCCGCCAATGACCGATGCTGCAAAGTTACCTGCAGTAATTTTAGTAAACTTAAACAAACCACCCGCAGCAGAGGCAATAAACGCGCCAATGATGATACCGATGTTCAATACAGTGGTCGAATCTGCAAATATAGAAGCCTCAAGCGCCGCTGCATTAGCCCCTTGCCAATAGCCCCAGCTAGCCACATCCATGCCAAAGCCGCTTGCAATTTTAGAGCCCCATAATGTAAATGCTGACGTAATACCCCACGGTTGACCGCGTGTAAGTAATGTTAGACCGTTAAGTAAAGCTAAGACGATTGCGGCAGCAAATAGCGGCCAAGAACCACGAAAGATTCGTTTCCAACCAGACTCAGAAGGTACAGGTGCCATCTTCGGTGCGTTTCTTTTTTTCTCAACGACTAACGTCACCCATGCGATAATGCCGAATATAGCAAGCGACACCAGCCACGCTCCTGTATAGCCAAGACCTGTAGAGGTTGCCAAAGAGAAAGGCGCATAAGCGGGCATTTCTTCTGTCCAGAATGGCAAGTGATAAGCACCAATCGTGGCGCCCACTATGAAAAAAATAAAGGTGATGAACATAACAGAGCGTCCACCGCCTACCGCATAGAGCGTACCAGAGGCACAGCCGCCACCAAGTTGCATGCCGATACCAAATACAAACGCGCCTACGACTAGACTGACCCCTAATGGCGCGACATAACCTGCGACAGGACCGCCAAATAACGTCGTGCCATAAGCAAGGATTGGTGCAAATAGCGTAACAGCAACTGCCAACATCAGCATGTGAGAGCGCATCGCTTGACCGTTGCCCACTGCCATCATACGTCTAAAAGCAGAGGTAAAGCCAAAGCGGGCATGAAAAAGGGTATAGCCTAACAAAAGACCTATGCCAAGTAGCAATGATTGAGAGATGTGTTGAGTGGCTAATAGATACGCAAGCACAATCAATCCTACGATACCACCACCCATAATTAAGGGTTTTTGCGGTGCATTTAAGGCCAGATCATCTCTAATGATAGGATCTTTTGTGTCGTTTACAGGTTGAACGAGAGTAGTCAAGGTAATAGCTTCCTTATCCGATGATGTTATCAGATATCATTTTTATAAGAATTTATATGAGTATAGTTACGCAGGTTTGCAGAATTGGAAACTGTATTTCTGTTAATTCGATTGATTTGGTTAAGCAGTAAGAAGCGGTACATCATAATCCTATTGTCATTAATGTAAATACGAAGTAGTTAGAAAAAGTAGAATTAGTATATGATGATATGGAATAAATAAACCGCTGTATGTATTATTTGATATTAATAGTTTTCTATATTACTGATAATTATAGGTTTATCAGGCATCAGGAGTTTGTTTGTGTCATATTATCAGTTAAGGTGACTTACCCATTTATATAAAATATATTAAAAGTATATGTGCTCTGATTAGCCAGGCTTTAATAAATAACTTAAAAACGAAAATACGTCTGATACAATGGGCTTGAATTTAATGAAGTTCATCGCATATATACTGGTATGTATATGCTGACGTATAGAGACTATGTAATTAAAGACTATGTAATTAAAGACTATGTAATTAAAGACTGTGCAATCAAGGACTATGCGATTGCTCCACCACCATTGATATTTCTGCCAGTTAAATTGACTCAAAGAAGCATTGCTTGATTCTGTTATATCGCCTGATAGTTCGAGAGTTTGATCTATCGATAAGTACTTATCAGTGAAAGTGCAGTCACTAGCTATCGACTGTGGCTAAGTATCCAATATTTTATAAGTTTTATATTCAACCAATTATTTATTATTAGAGTACGTATGAATACACCTGCTAAATCGTCTGAAACCTCTACACCTACTGATAACACGCCTAATGTCTCAATCGCTGTTATCTTCCATAGTAATTATGGTCATACTAAGCGTGTCGCTGAGGCGATAGTACAAGGTGCGCATCAGCAATTGCCAGCCGCGCAAGCCAAGGCTGTCGATGTTTATGATGTTGATTGGGACTACTTAGATCAGGCAGATTTGCTGGTTTTCGGCAGCGCAGTGTATATGGGCAGTGTGACGGCTGAATTTAAGACCTTTATGGATGAGACATCTAAGCGTTGGTATCATCGTAAATGGGAGGGTAAATGGGCAGCAGCGTTTGCCAATTCGGGCGGCCTGAGCGGTGATAAACTTGCTGTATTGCAGCAGATTTCTCTATATGCTATGCAACATGGTATGAACTGGATTGGTCTGCCATTGATGCCGACAGGTCATGAGGCTCATGATTTGAACCGTCTGTCTAGCTTTTTGGGTCTAATGACTCAGTCACTTGATGGGCCACCTGAAGAGACGCCAGGTTCGGGCGATATTGATACTGCTATTTGGTTTGGTGATCATCTGGCCAAAACGATTATTAAGCATCAACCAGCTGATGCTAAGCGTTAAAAATAGCTAGAACCGACAGAGCAATCGAATAAAAAAGCAGACATTATCGATGTCTGCTTTTTTTGTGCCAATTTTTATTGAGCGATCAGTTCTATTAAGCGCTAAGCTTTTTATTGAGCAACAAGTTTAGTAGGAGCAGGCTTCACGGGAATAGGACTGTCAACGAATTGAAACGATTGACAACCTCCTAACAGCATCGTTGCTACTAGCAAATAGGTAAAGGAAAATGACTTCATAGTAATATCTCAAAAACGATTTTAGCCCAATGACATCTCACGACTAATCATCATTAGACATAATAGTAGTGAAGAGTCGGGCTTATTTGCAGACATTATATATAAAAATCAGCTGTTCATAGCAGTTTAAAGGCGATATATGTATTCGATATTGTTTTTATGCAAGCTATCTCGCTGTTTATAGTACGGCTTAACTAACGCTCAGCTTTATTTACCATATAAAAATTAGAAATATTTATAAAAACAGCGTCTAGTTTTGAGTTGCTGAGCAATGGATAAAGTCTAAAGAGCGTATAAGTATTTCCTTAAATTGAAGTTATTCGCCAAATAGTTACCAACTATTCGATAGTATCTATAGGCATTTTAACGGGTTGTGTTATAAATAAGAATAATGATAATATGTTGAAAGCTGACCAAATAGTCAAGTATCCTATAGTACAAGTTTTCTAACAAATTTGTTCGATGACTGCTGATATTTGCAACCAGATTACCTGATATTAAAAAGCACGATGTCCTGATTTTTTTTATCTCTTAAGAATGTATTAGCAAATAAAACAGAATAACCGTACTTGAACGGTTGCAGCATGATGTAAACCAAGTGCTTACGTTCAGCATTTAAGCCAACAGATTCCTTAAGCCTTATGCTTATCTTCATTATTTTATTTTAGCCGAGTCTTGCTATGATTAGTTTTTACTTAAATGGGAAACGCCACGAGCTAACCCAGCTTAACCCTAATACGACGGTGCTTGAGTATCTACGATTGCATGAAGGCCAGACGGATACGAAGGAAGGCTGTGGTAGTGGTGACTGCGGTGCCTGTACTGTGATGGTTCAGCGCCTGTCTAATGCTAACCAGTCAGCGCTTAATAATGAAAATGGCGACGGAAAAAATGCTACGCCTCCGTTCTATACGATCAACTCCTGTATTACGCTAGTGTCGCTTATGGATGGTCATCATCTGATGACGGCCTCTTATTTAGCAGATAATCCAGAACATCACCCAGAACGTGCTTTGCTCCATCCGGCGCAGCAAGCGATGGTTGAATGTCACGGATCACAGTGCGGTTTTTGTACGCCTGGGTTTGTAATGTCGCTGGCTTGTGTTTACGAAAACAATCGTATGCAGACAAATCAAGAGGCTTCAAGTCAAAGCGATGCCAAGCAGCTGAGCTATGATGAAGTGGTTGCATCAATATCTGGCAACCTATGCCGCTGCACAGGCTACAGGCCAATTATCGAGGCGGGCCTATTGATGAGCAATATCGGTCAGCAGAGAGAGGCGGAGCAGTCGGCGGTGAAAGACTTGACGATCAGTCTCGCGACAAATGCGATGAACAGTACAAAGGAATCAGCAGTCTCTACAAATGTGCCAACTGAATTAAAGAATGAAGAGCTGAAAGCGATTGCCCCTGCAATCAGTGATGCTGGGCGACAGTTATATATGCCCAAGTCACTAGATGAGCTTAACCAAGTATTAGCGGCCTATCCGCAGGCTACGATTTGGGCAGGCGGTACGGATTTGGGATTGAGTGTAACCCAGCATTTGGTTGATCACGAGGTCATTATCCAGCTTTCAGGTGTCGAGGCACTAAAATCATGGTCATTACTTGACGCAAAGTCTGACTCAAACAGTCAAGAGTCAGATAATGAGCAAGCTTCTAGCCAATCACTAGTATTAGGTGCTGGCATGAGCTATCAGCAGATGTTGCCTGTGCTTGAGCAGTATTTTCCAAGCTTTGCGCAAGTATTTGAGCGTATTGCTTCTCCGCAAATTCGTAATATGGGCACCATCGGTGGCAATATAGCCAACGCGTCGCCGATTGGTGATTTACCACCGATTTTATTGGCGTTAGATGCGTCAATTCATCTTCGTCATTGCGCGCCTAATCGTGCAGAATCGGATAATAGCGATTCGATTTATATAGATGAAATCATACCTTTATCAGAATTTTTCTTAGATTATAAAAAGACCAAACTGCAAGCAGGCAGTTACGTAGTCGCTATCCATATTCCTCTGATGCATGACAATCAGCACTTATTTATTCATAAAATTAGCAAACGCTACGAAGATGATATTTCAGCGTGTCTATTGGCTGCGCGAATTGATATATCAGCAGATGGCATGACGATAGAGAATGCAAGGCTTGGACTTGGTGGAATGGCTGCCATACCATTATTGGCCACAACCTGTCAGCAAGCGCTCATTGGGCAAGCGGCTGAAATTGCGAGTTTTGAGCAAGCAGCACAAGTTTTGTCTGCAGACGTTACCCCTATGACTGATGTTAGAGCCAGCCGTGAATATCGCTCACATGTGGTACAGCGTCTGCTGGTGAAGTGCGGTAAGCAGTTGGTAGCAGGTAGACAGACTGAGACTGCTTAATTAGCAGAGTTGTAAATTGCTAATACCGCCTTATCGTTATATTTGCCAAAAAAAGAGCATTAATCAAAGCGTCCTAATAGAAGAGATTTGCTATGAGCCATCATTCGTCTTTATTTGACAGTTATAGTATCCGCCGCGTGCGTCCGCCAAAAAACAAGATCGGCACGTCAGCCAAACACGACAGTGCGATCACCCATGTGATGGGGACGGCGACTTATGTGGATGATATTGCCAAACCACAAGGCACGCTATATCTGGCAGTGGGTAAAAGCAGTCACGCCCATGCACGGGTATTGAGTATGGATCTGAGCGCTGTCAGAGAGGCTGATGGGGTAGTAGACGTCCTAAGTTTTAAAGACTTGCCTGCGCAGACGGATATCGGTGCGGTATTTGATGGTGAGCCACTGATGGTGGACGATATTACAGAATATGTGGGTCAGACGCTATTTGTGGTGGTGGGGAACAGTCATCGCGCTGCCAAAAAAGCGGCTACTAAGGCAGTGGTGGAGTATGAGCCATTGCCAGCAGTACTTAGTATTGATAAGGCGTTAGAGCAAGAGTTTTTTGTGCGTCCGAGTCATTTTATGAAGCGTGGTGACGCCGCGACTGCGCTTGAGAATGCACCGATTCGTATTGAAGGTCATATTCATATGCGCGGGCAAGAGCACTTTTATCTTGAAGGGCAAGTGTCGTATGTAGTGCCTTGTGACGATGGCGGGCTAGAAGTGTATACGTCGTCACAGCATCCAAGCGAAGTACAGCAGCTCGTCGCTGAAGTGACGGATTTGCCCTTTCATGCGGTCAATACCGTGGTGCGCCGTATGGGCGGCGGCTTTGGTGGTAAAGAAACGCAAGCGGCGGCATGGGCCTGTCTGTGCGGCATCGTCGCCAAGCGCCATAACGTTCCTGTCAGTATGCGTCTAGACCGTCAAGATGACATGGTGGTGACCGGTAAACGCCATGAGTTTGCCAATCGTTATGAGATTGGCTTGGATGAATCTGGGCGTATATTGGGCGTCGATATGCAATTGGCTGGTCTGTGCGGTTATGCGCCAGATTTGTCTGATGCCATCGTCGATAGAGCGATGTTCCATTGTGATAATGCTTACTATTATCCAGCGGCCCATGTAGCAGGTCATCGCTGCAAGACGCATACCGTATCCAATACCGCCTATCGCGGGTTTGGTGGTCCGCAAGGTTTGATGACGGCTGAATATATGATGGATCACATTGCCTATACCTTAGGTCAAGATCCTTTGCAGGTGCGCCTAGCAAACTTGTATCAAGATGGTCAAAGCACCCATTACGGTCAGACCATTGAGCATTTTGATTTGGCCACCATCATGACCAAACTGGCAGCGGATTGCGATTACGACAAGCGCCGTCAGCAAATCCTAGAAACCAATCAAAAAGCTGCCGCTGAAGGCAGTGACAAACGCTTAGGCATCGCTCTAACACCAGTAAAATTCGGCATCTCATTTACCGTGCAAACGCTCAATCAGGCAGGTGCGCTGGTACACATTTATACCGATGGCAGTATCCATCTCAATCACGGCGGTACGGAGATGGGGCAAGGGTTATATATCAAAATCGCCCAGATTGTCGCCAATGAGTTCGCTGTGGATTTGGACACAGTTAAAGTATCAGCGACCCGTACGGATAAAGTGCCAAATACTTCACCAACGGCAGCGTCATCAGGGACAGATATTAATGGTAAGGCAGCTCAAAATGCTTGTTTAAGCATTAAAGCTCGCATACTTGAATTTGCCGCTGAGCATTTTGAGGTGGCACAAGAAGACATCAGATTTGAACAGAATCATGTCTATATCGGTGATAAAGAAACACTGACTTTTGCTGAAATGATTCAACTGTCGTACCAGAACCGTATCAGTCTGTCGTCTACTGGCTACTATAAAACGCCTAAGATATTTTATGATCGCTCTAAAGCATGGGGACGTCCGTTCTTTTACTTTGCCTTGGGCGCTGCCTGTGCTGAGGTTGAAATTGATACGTTGACAGGCGAGTACCAAGTACTACGCTGTGATGTGCTGCATGATGCAGGACAATCGATCAACCCTGCCATTGATATTGGCCAGATTGAAGGGGGCTTTGTGCAAGGTATGGGCTGGCTCACAGCAGAAGAGCTGATCTGGAATGATAAAGGGAAGCTTGCATCTGACAGTCCTGCCAACTATAAGATTCCAACTGCGCATGACTTGCCAAAGCAGTGGAATGTCAAGTTATACGACCGCAAAAACGAAGAACAAACTATCTATAATTCTAAAGCCGTTGGTGAACCGCCATTTATGTTGGCAGCCAGTGTTTGGTGCGCGCTCAATAATGCAGTGGCTAGTCTCGGTAATTATCAAAAGAATCCAGAACTGACCATGCCTGCAACGCCAGAAGCAGTACTAAAGGCAGTGATGCGTATGGAAGGTACCTCATGGAATCTAGAGACCAATGTAGATAAAAATACAATGGATAGTCTTGCCAAAGGCGTAGAAGAAAAGGGCGATCTCTATAACGACAAAGTAATGCCACAAGATGTGCGCCATGCTAAAGATATCGATCCAAAAGAAGTAGAGGGCAAACAGACCGATGAGCAGCCAGAGGCGATAGAGCATCCAAATGTCGCAGGGGCAAGAGGTCCTGCGCACAGTGAATGAGTTATCACCACCAGTCGTCTGGTATGAAGGTTTGGCGCGATATCAGCAGCAAGGCACCGCTCATGTGTTGGCGACAGTGGTGGCTGTGAATGGCTCAGCCCCACGTGCGCTACAGGCAAAGATGATCGTCACGCAGGATGGTATCGTAGATACGCTGGGCGGTGGCGGTTTAGAGCATGATGTGGTCAATACCGCACGTCAACTACTAAACGGTGAGATAGCCGCCACGGTATCAAAAGAAGTCAAACCAAAAGTTGCTGAAGTTAATAGTGAAAGCACGTCTGCACCATCTAAAGCGGTACGCCGTGATGCGGTCTATACTAAGCACTACCCGCTAGGTGCGAAATTGGCCCAATGCTGCGGTGGTAGCGTTACCGTTATGTTTGAATGCTTTAATGTGACGCCGCCAATGTCAATATTGGTGTTCGGAGCAGGGCATGTGGCATCAGCACTCATGACTATTCTTGCTGAGCTGCCGTGTCAGGTAGATTGGGTAGACAGTCGCCCAGAGATGTTTGAGCGCTATCTGACTGATAAACCTAGCACTGACCAGTTGAGTGCTCATAAATCTGGTCAGGTATGTACGTCTCATCAAAGTTTAGAACAGCACTCAGTAACAAACCAATCTCCAGCTTATAAATTACCAGCGCATATTCGTCCGCATATTGATGATGAGCCTGTAGATTTTGTGCATCCATTTATAGAGCAGGGTGGCAAGCGCTTTATTCTGGTTATGACCCATGATCATAGCGTTGACTTTGAACTGGTACGGGCGGCACTAGATACTATCTCTGATAGTAGCTCAGCTGATGATAAGCGCTCAGACATCTCAGCACCTTATATCGGCTGCATTGCCTCGGCAACCAAAGCCAAGCGCTTCAGAGATCGGCTTATTCAGCGTGGTTATAGCGAGTTATTAGTGAATCAGCTCGTCATGCCCATTGGACTGCAAGTTGGCGGTAAAGAGCCAATGGCGGTGGCAGTGTCTATCGTGGCACAGCTCTTACAGCAGTATCATCAGGCTGAACGCTAATCTTTTATGAACTCAATATAACCCTGTTATAGCATAGTTATTTCTAATCAAATTACCAAAACGTTTAGTACTATTTATCAAAACGCTCAGTACCACTACGCCATTGTGAGACCACCAAATGACTATACGTATCTATCAAGCTCGACTGCTGCACTATTTGACCGAAAGCGATCGTACTGAGCGTACAACCTCTGATCATTCACAGACATTAGCTGTGGAACGAGACATTACGTTGCTACCAGTGATTGAAGGTGTACAAGTTTATCCTGAATATATCGCTGATGGTGCGCTTGTCGTAGATGATGTGACAGGGTGCATTGTAGAGTATGGTCATAATGAGACAATATTAGCGAAATATATTAATACCTCTGAGCAAGCAGGACAGTTAGTAATCAAGGTGCATGACTATCGCGATAAATTGATCATGCCAGGCTTTATCGATACTCATGTACATTATCCGCAAATAGATATGATTGCTGCTTACGGTGAGCAATTACTTGACTGGCTTAACAATTATACTTTCGTCACTGAGGCCAATTTTGGCGATCCAAAAGTGGCGCATGATACGGCGCAGTTCTTTTTAAATCAACTGCTGGCAAATGGTACAACGAGCGCCATGGTATTTTCTACCAGTCACCCTGAATCAGTGAACGCATTTTTTACGGAAAGTAATCGGCTCAATACCCGTATGATCACAGGCAATGTGCTGATGGATCAAAATGCGCCCGATAATTTGTGTGTGCCTACTGAGCAGGGCATTCGAGATACCCAAAACATCATTGATAATTGGCATGATCGCGGCCGCCAACATGTAGCGATTACCCCGCGCTTTGCTATTACTTCGACACCCAAGCAACTACAAATGGCAGGTGAGTTGTATGCCAGTTACGAGAGTGTCTATCTGCAGACGCATCTTGCAGAAAATCATGATGAGATTGCCTTTGTGAAACAACTGTATCCCACTCATAAAGGCTATCTCGATGTCTATGATACGATGGGTTTACTGGGTCGACGCACCACCTTGGCACATGGTATTCACCTTGAAATATCTGAGTATGAGCGTCTGCGTGCGACTGGTACGCAGATATCACACTGTCCGACGTCCAACCTGTTTTTGGGTAGCGGTCTATTCGATTTACCCAAGACGTTAAGTTATACCGGTGTCAGTATCGCCACTGACGTTGGAGCAGGGACAAGTCTGTCGATGCTGACGACTCTGTCAGAAGCGTATAAAATCCAACAACTACAAAGCAATCAGTTATCCGCTCATCAAGGGCTATATCAAATTACTTTGGGTAATGCCCAGTCGCTATTATTGGACAATAAAATCGGTAACTTTATGCCAGATAAAGAAGCGGATTTTGTGGTCATCGATATGGGTGCAACGGCATTGCTTGAGCGGCGTATGGCGCAGACCAAGACACTGGAAGAGCAGTTGTTTGTACTAATGATGCTAGGCGATGATAGAGTAATTGATCAGACAGTCGTCGCAGGCGTGAGTCGCTATCGTAAATCTACTGCTTAATAAATTAGCGAAAAATATGAATAACGAAAAAGCCCTGTTTATGTTAAACATAAGCAGGGCTTTTATCAGATTGATTTGTGCTTAATGACAGCTTAGTTGCATTCATCTTCTAACTCAATAGACACATGCCAATCCGTGATATCAACCTCATGACAATTATTACCCTCGCCATTGATACGATCAATAACTAAGAAATCACTGTCACGTCCAAGCGCGAGTAGAGGGTGATGCCAGACATTAGCATTGTACTGTACACCTTGGTTAGATTTCGCATAAAACACCACTAAGTCATCAGGCGACTGCGGCGGCACACCAGCTTTTGCGACGACGACAATATAATCTTGGCCTTCCATAGATACAAATGCCTGTGTTCCAAGCGGATGATATTCCATGACCGAGAGTGCAATAGGGTTCTCACGTTTCTTGGCTCGAAAGATACTCATGCCAACTGAGCCACCGACGAGCTTACTTTCGGCAAGCGCATGATGACGAACCGCATAGCCGTTATTGATCTCATAAGTATTGTCAGCCGTTTGCTCATTATCACTATAGCGCTCGATAACCGAGCCGTAAGGGGCAAAGTTTGGCTTGGTTAAAGGCTTAGCTGTTAAAGTTACACTCATTATTTAGCCTCTTTACTATCAACATCAGTACCAGTGTCAATATTAGCCTTAGCAATTTTGCCATACACGCGTACACGGCTGATACCACCATCTGGGAAGATATTGACCCGAATATGAGTGATGGGTTTATCAAGTTGCAGCTTGTCTTTACCAAAGTGATGAACGTCGTCAGCATTGGTTTTTTGCGGCTCAAGCAAGGTATCCCAAAACATACTCTGAGTCACTAAAGTTTGCTCTGGTGTATTTGGTGAGTAGACGGCTTGGATCGAGACTTTATCAGGGTAATTGCCTTTAAAATGGGCAGTATCTATCTCGATAGCGTCAACGATACCTGCTTGACCTAGCGCGATAATGCACCAGTCATTGCCTGGCTCACGGCGACGACGAGTCTCCCAACCATCACCCATGTTAGGCGCTTTAGTTGGTAGTAGTAAATTACTAGCCGCACCAAAGTGCGCATCGTTACTGGCAATGGCACGACCACCATTTAATGCACCTGCCAAGTCAAGTGTCTCACCTTGTGTATTTAGGCTGGCATCAAGTTGGATATCACCATAGATACGTAGTCGGGCAACGCCGCCATCTGGATAAATGTTTAAACGAATATGGGTTACCGTTTGCTCATTATTAATCTCGATAAGCTCATGGTTGTGACCTTGCAATGGGGTCATACTCACTAGTGCCTGCCAATTTTTATTGTCCCAATCTTCTTTGCTTAGACTTGTAAGTTCAGCTTCATCTTGATGCAGTAGCTCTGGCGCGTACAAGGCATCGACGCTAGCGGAAGATGGGAAATTACCCGTAAAGTGACTGGTATCAATATCGAGACCAGAAATTTTGGTTGGGCGAGCAAGCTGGATAACTAAATAATCGTAACCCAAGTGGCGCTTGCGACGAGTTTCCCAGCCGTCCATCCACTTACCGTTGTTATCGAACTTACCCACGATAAAGATAGGTGCATCAGGATTTAGAATACGGCTTTTATCCGCAAAAAAATCATCGGTGGCGAATAGTGATTTTGCCCCCAAGCGACTGTCAGCGACGTTTGATTTTTTGGTAAATGCTGGCAAGGTATCAGGTAGATTATTTGCGGAGATAATTTGTCCAACTTCTGAAGTATTTTGACTCACAATGATTCCTTTTTTAATAATGGTGTGTGTTGATAGTGTGGGTGCTATCTTATTTATTCATCTATGCCAATTCGCATTTGCTTAGCTAAGTAGAATGAGTACTAGAACGATAGCCTAAGCTTACATCCAGTTGGCAGTATTGTCTGACGTGGCAGGATGGTTTTCGTACCAGTGCTTGGCGATATCATCACGGCGGCATATCCATACGTCGGGCTTATTGGTGATATATTGCAAAAACTGCTTTAGCGCTTTTATGCGCCCTGCACGTCCAATAATGCGACAATGCAAGCCGATGGTCAGCATTTTAGGGGTGTGTGCGCCTTCCTCGTATAAGGTATCAAAGCTGTCTTTGAGATACTGATAAAATGGTTCAGCATGAGTGAATCCCGGGCTAGAAGAAAAACGCATGTCATTGGTCTCGAGGCTATAAGGTATGACCAAATGCGGTTTACGTGTGATCATATTGCCATCTTGGACCTTTACATTGAGCCAATACGGTAACTCATCACCGTACGAGTCAGAGTCATAGGTATAGCCGCCTTGCTCGGCGACCAGTTCACGAGTATTTGGACTATCGCGTCCTGTATACCAGCCGAGAGGTTGTCCGCCTAGCATACGTTTAAATATCTGGGTGGCGCAGCGAATGTGTTCACGCTCCGTCTCACGGTACATATCCTGATAAGTAATCCAGCGTAAACCATGACTGGCAATCTCATGACCGTCTTCTAGTACACGCTCGATAATATGCGGTGTTTTTTCAGCAGCGGCGGCACAGGTAAACGTGGTGATAGGAATACCATAATCTTTAAAGACATCTAATACACGCCACACACCGACACGGCTACCGTATTCGAATGCAGACTCAATAGACTGGTGACGGTTGTTAAATTCTGGTGTGCCCAAAATATCAGACAAAAAACGCTCTGATTGACCATCGCCATGGATGACGCTATTTTCTGCACCTTCTTCGATATTTAATACAAACTGTACGGCGATTTTTGCGCCACTTGGCCATTTTGCTTTTGGTGGATTGCCAGCATAGCCTTTTAGGTCGCGGGGATATGTGCTCAGATCAAAGTCACTGGTAATTTTTTTGCTCATTATTTATGTTCCTATATCGCTTAGAGCCTTAGATATTTATTTAAATATTGCTCGTAAAGGACAGTTATTTTTTATCACAAATTAAAGTGATGACGCATAGGCCACGAGCTTTTGGCGCTCGGCATCCGTCAACTGAGTAATATTACCAAGCGGCATATAGCCAGTCTGTACCGCAGTGACGATTTTCGCTTTATGAATTTTTAAGTCTTCTGGTGTCTGCAAAATGATTCCTGCTGGCGGTGCGGCGAAGCCTTGCTGTGTCGGCTGCACCGCATGACAGGTGCTACAGCGCGTATGTACGACATCCATCATGGCGTCATCTGCTGACGCGCTCACGGGTATGACTTTAGCAGTAGCTGCATCAGTGCTAATACGGTTATTAGCACTGTTAGTAGCATTACTATTAGAACTGTTATTAGCGTTAGCAACAGTATCAGTGTTTGAGCCAGTAGTCGCGCTTGTAGCTGTGGGGGTGCTATCAGTCGTTGTAGGTGCTACGGAGGCAGTAGCAGGCATTGCAGGCAATGGCTCAATCGGCTCAGGTCGCATCCAAATAATTAATAATACAGTTAATACGGCTGGAATAACCAAGTAACGAGGTTTTTTATGACCCAAATGCTTTTGGTTAAAGTAATGACGGGCAGTCGCGGTAATGATACCGACGAAGACCAATACCAACCAGCCTTTCTCATGAGCATACATCATTGGGTAATGGTTGCTGATCATGGTAAAAATGAGCGGTAGGGTAAAATAGTTATTCATCAGTGAGCGATTTTTGGCTTGTAATGCCAACTCAGCCACTTCTTTACCCGGTTTTTCGCCGCGCCGCACACAATCAACGAGCGCACGCTGAGCCGGCATAATACCGAAGAATACGTTACCTACCATCACCGTGCCCAAGATGGCACCGATATGAATAAACGAAGCGCGATCACTAAACAGCTGATAAGAACCCCAGCTCGCGATGACCAGCAAGATAAAAATCAGCGTACTAAAGATAAAAGCGTTTTTACCCAAATGACTGCGTACGATAACTTCATAAATGAAGTAACTGCCAAACAAGAAAAGCAAGCTGGTAGCAATGGCACCGATACTAGTAAACGGCACTTTGCTTGGGTCAATCAGGTAGGCAGTTGCATTGGCATAATAGACGATAGACATCATCGCCGCACCCGTCAGCCAAGTGGTATAAGCTTCCCACTTAAACCAATGTAGCGTCTTTGGCATCTCTTCTGGTTCGAGTTTGTATTTGGCAATTTCATAAAATCCGCCGCCATGAACGGCCCAAAGATCACCCGAAATGCCTTTGTCTGTTTTCCACTGTGGCGGTTTGCGTAGGCTTAGATCTAGCCACACAAAATAAAACGATGCACCAATCCATGCTACCCCAGCGATAACATGAAACCAGCGGAAAAATAAACTCAACCATTCGAGAAGATAGGCGCCCATGTAATAAATGTCCTTTAATATGACAGTGTCTTAATAAAATGTCTTGGTAATTTCTTTTGATAGTATTTCTTGTAAGCTAATAACCAAGCAGAGAGCTAAACAACGCTAGAGCTACGATCCGCGATAGGTACTATAACCGTGCGCACTAAGCAGAAGTGGCACGTGATAATGACTGGCATCGTTTACCACAAAGTCGATAACCACTTGCGGATAAAATGCTATCAGCTGCTGAGCATCAAAATAAGACTGAGTATCGAACGTTACGGTATAGCGTCCGGTATCTAGCTGACGCTCTGTGCTATCGATAGCTGTATCAAACTGCCAAGCGTCTGGTGTGACACGGCCATCGCTATTGGTTGTACCATGCGCTAGTAATGTGGCTGCACCGTTGTCTTGTACGCGGTGTAAGGTAACGGCGACATCAGCGGCAGGTTTGCCAAGATGAGTGTCTAAAATATGTGATGATAGGGTGGCAGACATAATGCTTCCTTTGTATCCGTGAAAAATATAAATCGGGTGAAAATGCTAGTCTAACTCTGCGACTACTATTTGCTTGTCTCAGCATTACCTAGCAATTTAGTTAAACGTAGACGCGTAATTTTATTCTGTTCAGCGGCTGCGTTAGCTAATTCAATAGCACGATCATTAGGTAGACGTGCTAATAACAGATCCAGCATTTGCTGTGCGCTTTTGCCCGTCGCAAAGACAATAAAAATAAAACCAAATTTATCGAGATAGTCTCGATTGCCTTTGGCAAGTGCTTCGAGCACCTCATCTGCTGCATCGTTAGCGCCTGATTGTTCGTGTGCAGCGCTACTTTGTGTGTTGCGGTATTTTTCTTTTAGAGATGCCACGTTACCGATTTGCGGATGCCCATCAAACGCTTCTAATAGGCTAGCCTCATCGTTTTGTACTTTGTCCCAGATAGCGTCGCTACTTGCTAACAGTACATCAAAGTCTGCAAAAGGGCGGGCGACTGCAAGTTTATAGGCCCAGCTTTTACTGGTGCAGCAAGTCAATAGCTGAGCGATGGCGACTTCTTGTGATAGGTCGTTGAATTGCGCTAAGGTTAAGCTCACGATGACATCCTTTTCTAATAGGGTAGCCCGTTATCTGTATTGGGCGATAAATGTTTGATAGAGGTTTATACCTTATGATTATTTGCATAAACTTATAGGTACAAGCAGTAATTTTGATAAGTAGCGGTTGCTTCAGCTTCATAGATGATTTGATTAAGCTAGCAGCTATTAATTGGCTTGAAAACAAAAGCCAGTAATCTATGTGTTCGTAGTCAGACCTTTAGCGCTTATATACGCTTTGCATAATTTCAAGTTATAGTGAACTGACAATATGAAACAGATTTGCTAAGGAAACACTGATATTTTAGCCGTCCAAAACGTATGGCAAGAAGTGATTAATGACGGCGTAATTGATTTACAGTTCCCATTTTGCTAAAACCTGACTAATTGGTCAACTGTTTTATGTGAAATATTTTTATTTAACAGGTTATGCTGATCAAATCTATGTATTTATACAAGAATACACAGCAAAATATAGCGACTATTTTGTCGAACCTGTCTCTTAAAGTGAGATACCACTGCTATGACTCAAAATAATCAAAAGGAAGAAACCTCAGTGACTGATACGCCCTCGCACCGTAGCCAACAAGCCATTCGCGCACAGAACCAAGCGCTTATCTTAGCGGCAGCTGAAGAAGAGTTTGTGCTCCAAAGCTATCGCGGCGCTACGATGCAGGGTATTGCCGATAGAGCAGGCTTGCCTAAAGCCAATGTTCACTACTACTTTAAAAACAAAAAGAATCTCTACATGGCAGTGCTGCGTTCGATCATTCAAGAATGGAACGAAGGTTTGGTAACCATTACAGTAGATAGCGACCCAAAAACAGTCATCGAAAAATTCGTCCGTACCAAGCTACATCAAGCCTTTGTCAATCCAAGTCGCCATAAATTGTTTGCGATTGAAGTTATCGGCGGTGCACCGCATTTGCATGAATTTATGTCCACTACGATGAAGGAGTGGGTACACGATAAAGCACAGGTAATGAAAGAGTGGCACAAGCAAGGCAAAATTGGGATTACTGATCCTCTACAACTACTGATTTTGATTTGGGCGACTACCCAACGTTATGCTGAATTCGAGATTGAAATCGTTGGATTAATGGATAAGACGGCGTATGACGCAGCAGATGAAGCACGTGCGGCAGACTTTCTGGTGCCTTTTATTTTAAAAGGCTGTGGCCTTGAATAATGACAAGGTACCTATTTGACAGGGTGCCTATTTAATAAGTCAGGTGCTTAATCAGCGAAGTGCACAGATTATTTCTATTTTTCTGTGCACCTCGTTTACGGCGAAACACTTCGATATGTTCAGCCCTAGCTTGTGTTTAGCATTAAGCGACTTCTTGCGTTGGTTCTAATTTGTCTTTTGCATGCTGTGCTTTGGTATCAAACTCGATGCCATAGTTTTGAGGTAAAATCATATCAAGGGTGATGGCCACAATCCCTGCCATCGTTACCGCTGAGCCAAAGATATTCTGAAAGAACTGGGGCGTTTGTGACAGTACATCAGGGACAAAGGCGATACCCGTTGCCAGACCTAGCGAGGTGGCAATGATTAAGACATTACGATGCGTAAATTGCACGGTAGATAAGATACGAATACCAGCAGTCGCTACCGTCGCAAACATCAGTAGCGTGACGCCGCCAACAACAGGCTTCGGTAACTGCGTAAAAATAGCACCAAGGACAGGGAATAGCCCCATCAGGCATAGAATGCCGCCCACATAGAAACCCACGTAGCGACTGGCAATACCCGTCATTTGGATCACACCATTGTTTTGGCTAAAGGTCGTCACAGGGAAGGTATTGAATACCGCCGCAATCAGAGAGTTAACACCATCTCCTAGTACACCGCCTTTGATGCGTTTCTCATAAAGAGGGCCTTTGATCGGTTCACCTGATATCATTGAGGTCGCCGTCAAATCGCCTGAAGTCTCAATACTGGTAATGATGTACATAAAGGCAATGGGAATAAAGGCCTGCCAATCAAAACCAAAGCCATATTTAAATGGGATTGGAACCGTAAAAAAAGCCGCTTCAGAAACCAGAGAAAAATCAATACGGCCCATAAATACGGCAGCGATAAGCCCGAGTATCAAGCCGATAAAGATGGCGCTTGAGCGAATGACTTTATTATTGATGATGCTAATCAGTACGACACTTGCCAGCACACCACCGCCCAAAAGTAAGTTCGGAATACTACCAAAATCTTCAGCACCAAACCCGCCTGCTAAGTCAGTCAGACCTACTTTAGTTAATGACAAACCAATCGTGACAATCACGCAGCCTGTAACAATGGGGCTCATAAAAGATTTGAGTTTGGTTATAAATTGACTCAAAAATATCTCAACAAACGCACCGAGAAATGACACACCAAAGATAACTGATAAAATCTCTTCTGGACCACCACCGCGATTTTTTACCACAAACCCTGCCGTCAATACTGCTGCCAAAAATCCAAAGCTGGTGCCTTGTAATGCCATAAGACCAGAGCCAACAGGACCTACTTTACGGGTCTGAATAAAGGTTGCAACGCCAGATACTATCAATGACATACTGAGAAGGTAGGGAATATGCTCTCCTAAACCTAATGTGCCACCTATGATAAGAGAGGGTGTGATGATACCTACAAACGCTGCAAGTACGTGCTGTATAGCACCTAAAAATGCTTTAATGGGGGTGGGACGGTCATGCAGTCTATACAGTAAATCGGTATTCGCTGGAACGTTTTCACTCATGGTGGTTTCCTCCTAAAATAACTGCTTAGTACCCGCTTGCCTGTAGATATCAGACAATGTGGTAGATCACGAGATCAAATTTTTAACCCAATCTTTGACTGGTTTTTTTTATCGATGTAAACAATAGGGGTACGCATCCGTCTGTAAGATAAACAATGAAAATAACTAATATATGTTGGCTAATATTTGAACAACCTGACCAATTAGTCAGGTCTATTTAGGGTATAGGTAAAATACAAGTCATTGCAATGTTTTTTTTGGTACTAGTGCGTTTACAGCCTTGTTACGAAGGAGGGAGGGTTGGGTAACATTGGAAGGTAGATCAAAGACGAAGGGTGCTGACCATTGAGAATATATAAATACTAAGATTTATCGTTATTTCTATTGCTGTTTTTTAATCAAAAAAAGCCCCAACCATAACGACTATGATTGGGGCATTTAAATTTTGCTTGCTTGATATTTATTTTAATATAACCAAAATTGCTACTTTGGTGGAGACCAGTTATTTTGGGCTTGATGACCATACTGGTGAACGGATAACGCCTTGTCCTGACTTACCAAACGCTTCGCCACCGTTGAGTGATTTGATGGTCAGCACGCCTTTGCCGCCTTGGGTCGATGCGTAGACCACGCGTTTACCGTTTGGCGAGAAGCTTGGTGCTTCGTCGATACCTGTATTGCCAAGATTGGTAGTGATAGCACCATTACTATTCATAATAGCTGCTGAGCGCCCACTCAAAAAGGCAATTTGTGTACCGTCACTGCTAAACTGCGGGCTGGTTGCATAACCACCGTTTGACACTTTAGTCGTTTGGCCCGTAGCAAACTCGTAGCGATAGACTTGCGGCTTGTTAAAGCCAGTTTTATCACTGACAAACACAAAAGATTTGCCGTCTGGTGCATAGCTTGGTTGTACTTCACTGCTCGGTAAATTAGTAAGCCTTCTAGGTGTACCGCCGCTGGCGCTCATCTCATAGATATCAGCGCTGCCTTCAAAACTACTAGAGAATAATATCTTGCTGCCATCAGGAGAGAACGAAGGGCTTAGGTTACTACCTGAAAAAGGTGTCAGGGCAGTTGCGCCGCCGCCACTGACGTTTTGCACGTAGATGACGGGATATGATTTTTCACGTTGTACTGAGTAGGCGATACGGTTGCCATCAGGTGACCATGCTGGTGAGAAGATAGAGCCTGTCACTTCAGTAATAGCTCTAGCATTTTCGCCATCAGCATCCATCACTTTGAGACGCGAGATCTTTTGCTTGCCAGTTCCTGTTTCTTCAATATAAGCAATGCGTCCTGAGAAGTCTCCTGGAATACCAGTAATCAGCTCGTACACTTTGTCTGCGATGACATGACCGGCATAACGCATACTTTCTCTATTATTGTCAGCAGTTAGGCTTTGCTTGCCTTCTATCACGCGGCCAGATTTGACATCGATGACTTCGTAATCGGTGATTATTTTGCCACGATTGGTACGCGTGCTACCGACGACTAGATACGGTATACCCATGCTTTGCCAAACAGGTAATGTACCTGTCAGCTCTTTACTACTGTGCGGCTGCTGCGGCAGATCCTGATTGGTTACTTTTAGCTCGGTTTTACTCAAGTCATTTAATATAATCGGTGATAAGACAGAGTCACCCGCAAACGGCACAAACGCAACTTGGTTTTGTTGGACAGGAATCTCATAGTCCAGTTCTAGTACAACAGGTGCAGCGAGCACGCTTTGCGATACCAGCAATGCTGAAGTGCTGGCGAGTAACGATACTAGTAGTTTTTTGTGGGTACGCATGGGTAAATGGAGCTCCTAAAATTAGTATGATATTCATTTTTTATTTAATGAGACAAGCATCTAGATGAGGCAGCAACCTATGCGAGACAAGCCGCTTAACGTCACGTTACCAATATTATAAGAACCTAGCAACTGATTAATTGCTGCCTTTAAACTGTATGGTAAAAGTCGGGTATTTGGGGTCATCAGCATCAATCGGGAGACTGCCAGTATTGAGTACCGCTTGTCTTGCCGCTTCGTTGACCGTGCTATCAGGTCCAGAGGCAGTCACATTGATCACATCGCCATTTGCATTGACAGTGATGGTCAGGGTGGCACGTTGAGTAGAGCCTCGTGCAGCAGTAGGCGGCGTATAGTTGCGCTTGATTAAATTGATGATTTCGCTGTTGCTGGCACCGCGACTGCCACTGGATGCAGAGCGGCTACTGCCCTTGGACGTACTAGAGGTTGACGTATCACCAGATATAGTAGACTGCCCATCTGACAGGCTAAAGGTTTTCCCTGCATTGCCAGAGCCAGCAGTATCAATCTCAATATTGCGATCGCTAGCAGTGGGACGTTTTATCTTTGGTGGGTTGTTTTGCTTTTGACGAAACTCTCCCAGCCTTTTTTGCTCTTCTATAAGCTGATCACGTTTGCTTTGATCGACTTGGTCAAGCTCTTCCATAGCGGATTCGTCTAGTTGGGCTGCCCACTCAGCCATTTTGCGCTCATACTCTTGATTTTGTTCAAGCAGACGTTGTTGATGGTCTTCACTCATAAGTATGGGTTGACCAGCTGGCTCCTCAGATCGTGTAAATACAGGCACGCGCTGAGAGCTTGGCTGACTTGGATTTTGCGCACTGACGCTACTACCAGACACTTCTGGCTGAGCACTACTGGACGAGTCGCTAGTGCTACTATCCATCTGCATTGCGCTGGCTGCTGCACGGTTAGCCAGTATTTGTCCTTGCATTTCAGCAAGTTGCTCGGGAGATACCATGACCGTCTCAATACTACCAGCAGTCTCAACTTCAGTGGTTTGATAGTTATAGACCAGTATGCCAATGACAAGGCCATGCGCCAGTAAGCTTAGCAACGTAGGCAGTGTTAGCCCATTGCTTTCTGGTTCGGTAGGTACATAGACGGCAGGAGCATTATGCATGGTAAGGATACTCATGAACGTGATTTGTCAGATTGATTACTAGGATTGGCTATTGTGATATAAGACATTCACTAAAGGACGCTTATCACTATAAAGAAGGTGTGGGTAGAGGTGCACCAGTCAGTAACCCAACTTTCTCGATACCTGCCTGCTGCAAGGTTGCCATGAGTGTCATGATGGCACCATATTGATTGTTTTGATCGGCATTGATCATTACCTGTACTGGCTCAGCGTTACTATTATCGCTCTGAGACTGTAGGTTAGATAATGTATTAATCAGCTCAGGCTCACTTACTGGCACGTCGACATTGCTTTCATAACTGATAAAAATATCACCCTTGTCAGTCAACGAGACAATCACAGGTAGTTGGCTTTGACTCATAGTATTGGTCTGCTCTTTTGGCAGATCAACATCGACACCTGTAATCAGCATCGGCGCTGTCACCATAAATATCACCAGTAGCACCAGCATGACGTCAATGTAAGGTACGACGTTCATTTCTGCATTAAGGGCTTTTTTTTCACGGCCGTAGGGGTTTGGTTTCATAGCCCTGTCACCTGACCTGCATTAACTTGGGTTTCTTTACTAATAGGCGCTTGTACGCTGGTCTCACGCTGCAGCATGCCTGTCATCTCATCACAAAATAAGGCACGCGAGTCATACAAGCGGCTCGATTTTGCTGTGAAATGATTGTATGCCAATACCGCAGGGATAGCGGCAAACAAACCCATGGCTGTGGCAATTAGTGCTTCGGCGATGCCGGGAGCAACAGAGGCAAGGGTAGCTTGCTCAGTTTGAGACAGTCCCAAAAAGGCATTCATAATGCCCCACACTGTACCGAACAATCCGATGTACGGAGCAACGGAGCCAATGCTGGCTAGCGTCGTCAGCCCTGACTCGAGCAATTGCTGCTGACGACCTAGGCCGACGCGTAGCTTGCGTTCAACACCATCGATAATGTCATCTTTAGGTTGACGCTTTTTGTGCATTCTTAGGTATTCTGAAAAGCCCACATAAAAAATCTGCTCAAGTCCTTGACGATCAGGAGAACCCTGAATGCCTTGATATAGCTTGGCCAAATCTTCGCCTGACCAAAACCAAGTCTCAAATTGTTGATCAAAGTTTTTGGCTGTACCAAGTCGCGCACTCATGCGAAATATAATAACCCAACTGAGTAAAGAGGCTAATAACAATAGTGCCATCACAATCTGCACCAATAGACTGGCTTGGGTAATAAGATCGACAATATTTAATGATTCAGGCATGTAATGGACTCACGAATAATTGATAATAGTTGGCTGGAATAGTGATATCCGAACCAGACAACCCTTAAACAAACACTATTTACTTTTTATTATTTAATACACAGCACGTTTCTTTACTAAAAATTTGTAACTGTGCTCAGAAAAAAGCTGCAACAGTAAGTATCGCGTTTTAGGTATCGGTATAATAACCCCCTAGTTTACTTCTAAATGAGAGAAAGGTCATTATTAATGTGTTAAACGACTATTTGGTTGGGCTGCTACTGATTCATTCAATAGTTAGTTGGATAACATGAATAATGACCGAGCAAACACTTATTATCTAAAATTTTTGACTCAAATCGAATATTACCTTAATGACGAATAGAAAGTAGTTTTTCGAATAGCGTACGACAGCATGACTGTATATAGCTTTTCATGTGGCTTTTCTGACCAGTAGTCTTGAAGTCTCTCAAAATCCTATTTTGTACGAGATAGACATTATCAACGATTGAGTTTGTAAGATAACTGGTCTAATATGTTACGCTTTGTTACTACATTATTCTTATTGTGGCATCGTTATTTTTTCGCTGAGGTCATGTTCAATTTTAGGTAATGATGACTTTTTATTAGCCAGTCGGGGGCGACACTTATGAATGCAATTGAACGCTATTTTGGGATTAATGGTGAAAATACCACGATCAAAACAGAAATCATCGCTGGTATAACCACGTTCTTGACGATGGCTTATATTATCTTTGTCAACCCTAACGTCTTAGCCGATGCAGGTATGGATAAAGGGGCCGTATTTGTAGCGACCTGTATAGCAGCAGCAGTAGGTTGTTTCATCATGGGTATCTACGCCCGACTACCAGTTGCGCTCGCACCAGGTATGGGTCTTAATGCCTTCTTTACCTATGGTGTGGTGCTTGGTATGGGCTACGCATGGCAGACAGCGTTAGGTGCGGTGTTCTTGTCTGGTTGTATCTTCGTACTATTGAGTCTATTTAAGATTCGTGAAGCAATCATCAATGCCATTCCAACGTCTCTCAAAAACGGCGTAGTTGCTGGTATTGGTGCGTTCCTGGCGTTTATTGCTTTGCAGAGTGCAGGTATCATCGTCAATCATGACGCAACCTTAGTTGGCCTTGGTGACATGACATCGTTTGGTCCTGTCATGGCTTCACTAGGTTTTGTTGTTATCATTGGCCTGTCTTACAAGAGAGTCCCAGGTGCGGTAACCATTGGTATTTTATTGGTTGCACTGATTAGCTTATTAATGGGCTATACACAGTTCACAGGTATCATCTCTTCACCGCCTTCTATTGCACCGACGCTAATGCAATTAGACATTGCTGGTGCATTTGATGTGGGCATGATCAGTGTGATCTTTGCTTTCTTATTTGTCGATTTGTTTGATACTGCTGGTACTTTGATTGCTACCACTAGCCAAGCAAAGCTAACGGACAAGGATGGCAATATTCCGAACATGGGCAAGGCACTACTCGCTGATTCAACAGCGACAGTAGCGGGTTCTTTACTGGGTACTTCATCGACGACCAGTTATATCGAGAGTATCTCTGGTATCGCCTCAGGTGGCCGTACAGGCTTGATGGCTGTTACGGTAGGTGTGCTATTCCTATTCAGTATCTTCTTCTCGCCACTAGCAGGTATGATTCCAGCTTATGCAACGGCTGGCGCTATCTTTTATGTAGCCGTACTTATGATGGGTACCCTAAAGGATATTAACTGGAGCGACTTAACAGAAGCAGCACCAGTGGTCGTGGTATTGCTATTCACACCGCTTACATACTCTATCGCTGATGGCATCGCACTTGGTTTTATTACCTTTACAGCTGTAAAAGCAATTGCAGGCAAGTTTGCAGATATCAGTATCGCTGTCTGGATTTTGACTGCTATATTGTTGTTCAAGATTATCTTCCTATAATGCAAAGTGTAGTAAGACATTAATAGTGTCTTAAACAAAAAACCCTCCTTATCAGCTGATGATAAGGAGGGTTTTTTTGTCAGCATTATAAGACTATCTTTTTAATTTGAGTTCCGTATTTCGGGAGTTAATGTTTAGTATTTCTGATACCAGTATTAAGCAGGGTGATGCCAAACTATGGGCAATAGTAAACAAAAAAACGTAACCAAAGCGTCATGGCCAATAAAGTGCTTGTAAGTCATTGTTATTTAGATATATATTAATTTATGAAAATAATAAATTTCGTTAGTTTGAAAAAAACTTTCGTGATATTATAGCCGAGTTAAGCGCATCACCTCAATCAACGCCGTAGAGGTTTTTCTTACAGTGAATTAGCATCACCAAAGATGACAGATTTGTGATTATTAGAGCGATTTTTCGGTTCAATAAGGCGATATTTGGTCATCACACTCCTTTCACTACTAACAAGAAGAAGGCACTAATGCCGCTTAGCTTTTCGTTGTTGCCTTTGTATTGTTAACGTAGCCCGTTTAACAGTCGAACGACCTACTTAACCGTCTCCAGCCTATGCTGGATTTTTAGTTTTGTGATGGCGCCGTTTGGTCTTTTGATTATTGCTGTGAATATCCGTCAATAACCCCTATTTTTTGATAGCGGTTATGAGCAGTTATACAGGACGATCAGACTTCCTAAAGCACCATTTATTATGGTTTTTAAACGATAGTTATGGAGTTATTATGAACCCAGTAGACCAGTTTACCCCGCAAGAGCCGATCTTGTTTAATCCTGTTGATATGCTGTCGCCTGAGTATCTCGCCCAGTCAGCAGAAGCGCTAAATAAGCGTATTTCGCCGCTATATAGCGCCGATGAAGAACGTTGGTTGTCTGAGTTATTGCCACTTGCCAAACCCAGTATAGAAGAACGCGATGCTGCTGCTGAGCAAACGCGCAAACTGGTCGAGCACGTGCGTAATGATGGTAAAGCCGTCAAGATGGTTGATTCATTATTGCTGGAGTATAGCCTTGATACTCAAGAAGGTATCTTGCTAATGAGCTTGGCAGAAGCCTTGATTCGTGTGCCAGACAACTATACAGCTGATGCGTTGATTCATGACAAAATGAGTGTGGCCGACTGGAAAAAGCACATTAAAAATGACAATGGCTTTATGGTCAATGCCTCTACTTGGGGTATGATGATGACTGGTCGCGTTGTCAGTATTGACAGCAGCACCACTGCATCAGGTTTCTTGGATCGTATGACTAAAAAGATGGGTGAGCCTGTCATTCGTAGTGCGATGCAAAAAGCGATGCGTATCATGGGCCATCAGTTTGTATTGGGCGAGACCATCGAAGACGCCAATAAAAACAGCCAGCCATATCGTAATAGAGGCTATACCTATTCATTTGATATGTTAGGTGAAGCAGCGATCACGCATAAAGATGCGGAAAAATACTTCAATGACTATCTACATGCGATCAGAGCCACGGCGAACGTAAAAGTCAAAGAAGGCATGCCGAAGCCGTCAGTGTCTATCAAATTATCAGCACTGCATCCTCGCTATGAAGCAACGCAAGAAGCGCAAGTAATGGGCCTATTACGTCAGCGCTGCCTGCTATTGATTGAAGCGGCACGTGAAGTCAATGTCGATATCAGTATTGATGCTGAAGAAGCAGATCGCCTTGAGATTTCTCTAAAACTGTTTGAGTCTTTGTACCGTGATAATTTGACAGCGGACTGGGATGGTTTAGGTATCGTTGTACAAGGGTACTCTAAACGCGCTATCGCTGTATTAGCATGGCTTGCTCGTTTGTCTACTGAAGTCGGTGATCGTATTCCAGTACGTCTAGTTAAAGGCGCTTACTGGGATACTGAGATCAAACTTGCTCAGCAAAAAGGTCTATCAGGCTATCCAGTTTGGACACGTAAAGAAGGTACGGATACTGCATACCTTGCTTGTGCGCGCTTCTTATTGTCAGACCATCTGCGCGGCCTAATCTGGCCACAGTTTGCGACGCATAATGCGCATACATTGTCATCAATCATGACCATGAGTGCACATAGAGACTTTGAATTCCAACGTCTGCACGGCATGGGCGATGCGCTTTATGATCATATTTTGCAAGCTTATGAGATTCCTGTACGTATCTATGCGCCAGTGGGCGCGCATAAAGACTTGCTACCGTACTTGGTACGCCGCTTATTAGAGAACGGTGCCAACAGCTCGTTTGTTCATCAGTTGCTAGACAAGTCTTACCCAATCGAAAAGCTAACAGTGCATCCATATGACAAGCTGCTTGGTAATGCAACATTGCACAATCCAGACATCCCGTTACCGTTAGAGATTTACGGTGAACGTCGTGCAAGTTTTGGCCCTAATATCTTTGTAGAGTCACAATGGTTACCGTTCAAATCAGCTATTGATAGCCATCTGCATAAGACATGGTCAGCAACCTCTATCATTAATGGTAAAGCTGTTGATACCTATGAAGTGGATCGTCAAACGAATCAGCTTGATAAGCAGACTGTACTTGCGCCTTGGAATCATGAAGTTAGTGCTGGTGAAGTAACTTATGCCAACGCTGAAGTGGCTCGCCAAGCGATTGACGTTGCTGTTGCTGGTCAAGATGTATGGAAAAATGTACCAGCTGCTAAGCGTGCTGAGATATTACGTAAGATTGCTGAGCTATACGAAGAAAACTACGCTGAACTAATGGCACTATGCCAAGTTGAAGCGGGTAAAACCATGCAAGATGGCATCGATGAAATCAAAGAAGCTGTTGATTTCTGTCGTTTCTATGCTGACGAAGCAGAGCGTCTAGATGATGTCGTACATGAGTTCACAGACTTGGCTGGTAAGCAGTCTCGTCAAGTGTATAAAGCACGTGGCACTTTCGTTTGTATCAGTCCATGGAACTTCCCATTGGCTATCTATACGGGACAGATTGTAGCTGCACTTGCTGCAGGTAACACGGTAGTAGCGAAACCTGCTGAACAAACCAGTTTGGTAGCTCATTTTGGTGCCCAATTGATGTATCAAGCGGGTATACCAGCAGAAGCATTACAATTAGTCATTGGTGCAGGCGACGTAGGTGGTGCTTTGACGGCTGCTGATAATATCGCAGGTGTGATATTTACAGGTTCTACTCAAACAGCCCAACGTATCAACCAAAGCTTAAATGATCATGCACAAGCTAGCGGTGAATTGCCTGTCTTTATCGCTGAGACTGGCGGTCAAAATGCGATGATCGTTGACTCAACGGCATTGCCAGAGCAAGTCGTTAGAGATGCGGTACTATCAGCATTTGGTTCAGCAGGTCAGCGTTGTTCAGCTTGTCGCATATTGTGTGTACAAGAAGAGATGGCGGATGATTTAATCGAGCTATTGCAAGGTAATATGGCTGAGCTGTCTGTAGGTAATCCTCTATATGCTGCCACAGATGTAGGTCCAGTGATTGATGCTGATGCTAAGCATGGTTTAGAGGCGCACATCGAACGTATGAGTGCTGAGCCGACTGCTACCATTTTGGCACAGACGCCAATGAGCTCAAGCTCAGTCGTCAGTCAAGAGAAGTCTACCTTTGTATTGCCAACCGCAATCGAAGTGAAGAGCATTGATGTGATCGGTGGTGAGCACTTTGGTCCAATTCTACACGTACTGCGTTATCAAGCGCGTGATTTGAATAAGCTGATTGATGCCATCAACAACACAGGCTTTGGTTTGACGTTAGGTATCCATAGCCGTATCGAAAATACTGTTGAGCACATTGAGCGCCGCGCATTTGTCGGTAACACTTACATCAACCGTAACCAAATCGGCGCGGTCGTAAACGTACAGCCATTTGGTGGTTGTGGTCTATCAGGTACTGGTCCTAAAGCTGGTGGCCCGCACTATGTCGCGCGTCTCATGCAACTTAGCTCAGAAGCAGTCAACGCTGAACAGTCAGCTGCTCATATGACAGCGACCGAAACCCAAACTACCACTCAAACAGAACTCGCATAAGGAGTAGCAACATGGCGACTGAATTCAAAAAAAATCATGCCCAGGTTTGTGAATCTTGGCGATTACTCGGCGCAGTCAATCGCGCAACGTATCTACAAGCAGCCATTCCAAAACTGGCATTGCTCACTGGTGATGCCAATAAAGCAAAGCGTTTATTCAACCATTTGTTGAGCGCTGCGCCTAGCTTGGATGAGATGCATCGTATGACAGGGGCAACAGGCGAGTCCAATGACTTGTATGTGACTGGTCGTGGTAAGACGATGGTCATCGGCGGCGAAACTGCTAGAGCTATGGCAGTATTAGGTCAGCTTATCGCGGCACTCCTAACAGGTAATGAAGTTATATTGCATTGCCCAAGCCAAGATGAGATGTGTAATGAAGCTGCTAAGATACTGCACGACACAGGTATCAGCGAAGATGTATTAAGTGTGGCTAACGATTCGCAAACGGTCACGCTTTTATACATCGATCGTCTAGCACAAGTGGCTGTCTCTGGTAGCCGCAGCGAGGTGCAAGCTATCAGTCAAGAGCTTGCCAATACTGACGGTATTTTGACACAGGTTATCAGTGTCACTGATATGGAAGGCTTGTCAGAAATGCTAACGCCTGACTACCTGCATCGCTTTGTCACTGAGCGAGTCAAGACTATCAACACCACAGCAATCGGTGGTAACGCGAGCTTGCTTGAGCTTGGTACAGAGTAGAAGAACTGCATTAATTACGAATCCGCTTAGCTTTTATATTAACTTCCATAAAGACTAAGCGGTGTTTGGTAGCGCTATAAATGCCAAACTAGTAATTGCAAAAAATGTATAAGAAAAAACCGCTATCTGAATAATTATCAGATAGCGGTTTTTTTATTTATGCTGTTTAACTGAAGCCTGATGACAGGATGTTATTCAGAAATATCAACCCATACCCAGCCATTCTCTAGCCATTCGCTCAAATCATCTGCATCAACATCGGTGACATCGCTATGTTGTAATGCTTCACCATTGGCTAAGCGTACTAGTACTGCTATCGCAGTTTCATCGAGCCCATCGATACGTTGACCATTGGCGTACAGCACGGTGCCATCAGTGGTCTGGCTATAGAGTAAGCGGTTGCTATAGTCCGCCTGCAATGTGGCTCCTTCTGACAGGGCCTGCATAAGCTCATCGGTATCTAACGTTTCTTCTGGCATCAGCGCATCATATTGGCGCTTACTAATCACTTCAGAGACTGCTTGGCGAATCATATCATCACCGCGATCAGATTGTAGCATTTCTAGCAATTGTGCCTTGATAGCCGCAATACTATCTGCTTGCAATTCACCTGACGCTTGTAGCGCTTGCGGTAGTAGCATCGGGATAAATAACTTGCTGTCGTTGGTTGCGATATCGGCCACACTATCGATGATTTGCATCAGGTTTGGACGGCGGCAACCAAACGAAAAAGTCAGACAGTCATCTTGTGCCACACCGAAATGTGATAATTTCGGCGGTACATAAAGGACATCACCTGCTTCTAGTATCTCATCAAAGATCAGTTCGCCCATGTCGTCAAATAAACGAAGCGGCTCATCAGCAACAAACTCTGTTTGGTCATCACAGAATTTGCCCAACTGCCAACGTCTAGAGCCATAGCCTTGTGCCAAAAACACATCGTAGTCGTCATAATGCTTACCGACCGACCCACCTGCTGGCGCGTAGGAAACCATGATGTCATCGCGCTGCCATTGTGGAATAAAGTCAAATGCTTGCCACAACTGACCAAGCTCTGGTGACCATTGCTCAAGATTCTGTACCAATACGGTCCATTGCTCTGGTAGGTTTTCAAAATCCGTTTCATTCAATGGGCTTTTTTTGAGTTGCCACTGTGCCTGACCTTCTTTTTTACTGGCTGCTTGAGTCAGCAGTCTTGCGCTAGCATCTTCTTCAAGCGCAAGACCAATCATGTCATCTGGCTCAAACATATTAGCTAGCTGCGGCAACCCTTGCTTGATAAGCAGTGGCTTCTTTTGCCAGTATTCAGATAAGAATTGCTCAGGCGTGATAGAGTCGGGTAAACAAAGAGGAATAGAAGTCATTGATAAATCCATATTTTGGCGGTGTACAAGATTAATAATAAGGGATGCTTTATAGGAAGGTTTTAATAGTTTAAGATTGTCATCTATTTGATGTCTATTATTTTGGTGACGTTTATATAATACATATAAGCAATAACGATTATCAAAATAATAGCTGTCATCAGAGCATCCACTCAATCGTAGGAAAGTTATGAAAAAGCTGCATTTTGTTGTCATCATCGCTAGCGTGTTTTTGCTACAAGCCTGTGTCCATAAAATCGTCACAGTACCCGCAAAAATCGCTTATAAAACTACCAAAGGCGTGGTCAAAGGAACCGTTGCTGTAGGTAAAGCCATCATACCGGGTGACAGTGATGACGATGATGATAAAAAATAAAACCTTACTTATCGACTATGGGTTTTGAATCAAAAGCAATCGAATCAAAAACAATCATAGCGTTCAAAGTAAGGTTGCTAGTTATTCAGATAATAGTTATTCAGATAATAGTTATTCAGACAATAGCTATTGAGATAACAACTGAATAAGATAAAAATACTATCAAGTAGGAGCGAGTAAATAATACTAGGCGCTCCAATCTTGCTAGTCTGATCTTATTATCAGTATGCTCTTATTAGCTATTAAAGCTTGGCAATCCATTCTTTAATAGCGCGTGCTTGCTCAGCGGCATTACCAATATAAGTAGCAGGCGTCAATGCACGCAAGCGTTCTTTATCCGCATTACTAACTGCCGACAGCTCATCGCTTTCAACAAAGGTTAGCATGGCTTCACGAGTCATGGCATTACCACGAGTCAAAGCTTTTAGTTTTTCGTATGGGTTTTCAACACGGTAGCGACGCATGACCGTTTGAATCGGCTCTGCCAACACTTCTTGCGCTTGATTCAAGTCATCATTTAAACGCTGTGCATTTAGCTCAAGTTTACCCACGCCTTTTAGACAAGCATCAAAAGCAATCATGCTCTGTGCTAGGCCAACACCGATATTACGCAACACCGTTGAGTCAGATAGGTCACGCTGCATACGTGAAATTGGTAACTTCTCACCCAAATGGGCCAGCATCGCATTGGCAACGCCTAAGTTACCTTCAGAGTTTTCAAAGTCAATTGGATTAACTTTATGCGGCATGGTAGAAGAACCAACTTCACCGTCTTTTAGACGCTGTTTGAAATAGCCTAAGCTAATATATTGCCAAATATCACGGTTGAAATCGATCAAGATGGTATTGAAGCGCTTAACGGCATCAAACAACTCAGCGATATAGTCGTGTGGCTCGATTTGAGTCGTATAAGGGTTAAATGTTAGCTCTAGACGCTGATTGATAAACGCTTCAGCATGGCTCTGCCAGTCGACGTCAGGATACGCTGAAAAATGTGCATTATAGTTACCGACTGCGCCGTTGATTTTACCTAATAGCTCTACTTGATTGATTTGCTTGATTTGACGGGCTAGGCGATAGGCGACGTTTGCCATCTCTTTACCCAATGTCGTTGGACTGGCTGTCTGACCATGTGTACGTGATAACATTGGCTGATCAGCGTGAGCAATAGATAAGTCAACGATACTGTCAGTCACTTGCTGCATTTTGGCAACGACTAGCTCGCGGCTGTCTTTGAGCATCAATGCATACGATAGGTTATTGATGTCTTCACTGGTACAGGCAAAGTGAATAAACTCAAGCGAATCAATCAAGGCATCCTGACCACGGAACTTGTCTTTGATAAAGTACTCAACCGCTTTTACATCATGATTGGTCGTCGCTTCGATGTCTTTGATAGCTTGAGCATCGGCTTCGCTAAAGTCATCAACGATTGCATTCAAAAAAGCGTTGGTCTGGTCATCAAATGCTGCTAATTCACCAATTGCGCTGTTGTCAGCTAAAGACTGCAACCAGCGAATCTCTACCGTAACGCGAGCTTTGATTAGACCAAATTCAGATAAATAAGGACGTAAGCTGTCAGCCTTTGATGCGTAACGACCATCAATTGGAGAGAGAGCGGTAAGTGGGGTCATGGTTATGCCTCAGTAGTTATGAAATAAAAAACTGCAAGAGTCTAGATAAAAAATTACCATATAAAAAACGACGTCGAAATCGTTGCGCGTAATATAGCAGAAATATGATATTAAAAAAGCGGTCTATGCAAATAAAGCGATGTTGGCCCTCGTTAAAATCAATCTATTCACTGCATCAACATCATGCTTTAAGTTGGGTCTTAGGAATCAATTAGAATCCGCAAGGTGCATCGATAGATTCAATCACGCCGCCGCCCAGACATACTTCATCGATATAAAATACCGCTGACTGACCAGGGGTGACGGCGCGCTGTGGCTCATCAAATACCACGCGCACTTCGCTGCCATCAGTATTGGTCGCAAACACGCGACATGCTTGATCTGGCTGGCGATAGCGAGACTTTTCCATACAGGCGAGGCCTTCGTCGCTAAACACATCCGCAGGTGGTAGACCATCAATCCAATCGAGCTTATAGGCTTTTAGCTCGTTGCTCATTAGCATGGGATGTTCATGCCCTTGACCGACGATTAAACGATTTTTCTCTAAGTCTTTTGCCAATACAAACCACGGTGCCTCTACACGGTCTTTAACACCGCCAATACCGATGCCGCCACGTTGACCCAATGTGTAATACATGAGGCCATCATGCGTACCGATGACTTTATTGTCATCAGTAAGTATCTCTCCTTTTTGGGCAGGTAAGTATTGCTGTAAGAAGTCTTTAAAACGGCGCTCACCAATGAAGCAAATACCCGTAGAGTCTTTCTTTTTAGCCGTCGCTAGGTCATGCTCTTCAGCAATCTGACGTACCATTGGCTTTTCGAGCTCACCAACTGGGAATAGCGTTTTGGCGATTTTGTCACCGCCAACCGCATGCAAGAAATAGCTTTGGTCTTTATTGTTATCAAGACCGCGTAAGAGCTGTGCAACCTCGTCACCTTCGGCATTGGTATAGTTTACACTGCGGCGCGTGTAGTGACCTGTAGCGATATAATCTGCCCCAAGGGTCAACGCATAGTCCAAAAACGCTTTAAACTTGATTTCTTTATTGCACAAGATATCTGGGTTTGGGGTGCGTCCTGCTTTATATTCCGCCAAAAAGTGCTCGAATACGCGATCCCAATATTCCATAGCAAAGTTGGCTGTGTGCAGCTTCATACCGATTTTGTCACATACGGCTTGCGCGTCTGCTAGATCATCCATCGCCGTACAGTATTCGGTACCGTCATCTTCTTCCCAGTTCTTCATAAACAAGCCTTCGACCTTGAAGCCTGCCTGTTGAAGTAATACGGCTGATACAGAAGAATCGACCCCACCTGACATACCGACAATCACATGCTTGGTGCTAGGATTTTCGACATCAGCAAGTGTTAAAGGGCGATGAGCATTAAAAGACTCAGAAACGGTTGTGCTTGAGGTATTTTGCATGGCTGACATAAAACGGCTCAACTATTTATACGTTGTCCAAAGTACATGCCAACGCCAAGTGTTATGTAATCACTACAATACGTAGTCTCAGCACCACAACGTCAGCTTGTCTTTTGGATCTGGTATTATGATAAAATAAACGTCATATTATACCAGTTAATTGAAACTGATGGCGACCGATGGTGTCTGGCTACTAGTAAAACCACTTTGAAAATTCAGATAATGGTTTTGAATTATTTTAATCACCTTTAACTCATCTTGGAATAATAATGATAAAAATTGGTCAAGGTATCGACGTTCATGCTTTCCATAATAATGGTCAGCAGCAGCAATATGTCATATTAGCAGGCGTGCCTATTGAGCATACTCACAGTTTGCTTGCACACTCTGACGGTGATGTGGTGTTACATGCGCTCGCTGATGCACTGCTTGGCGCATTGGCGCTTGGTGATATCGGGCAGCATTTTCCCGATACCGATGCGGCACATGCTGGATTGGATTCACGAGTACTGCTGCGTTATGTTTATAGTAAAGTGCAAGAGGCTGGTTACAGCCTAGGTAATGCTGATATTACGGTGATGTGTGAACGTCCAAAGTTAGCGCCGCATAATCCAGCCATGCGCGCTAATATCGCTAGCGACTTACAAACAGATATTAGCAATATCAGTGTAAAAGCCACCACGACTGAAAAATTGGGATTTACGGGTCGTCAAGAGGGCATCATGGCCAATGCCGTGGTATTGTTAGAGAAAATTAAAACTTGAGGGTTTTGTATAAGGTAGTTAAGATTAATAGCCAGTAGGCTAGATAAGCTCATAGACCTTATCGTTATTTTCATATCACGAAATAGCTTAAAGGAACAAGATGAAAAATAAAACATCTAATCGGAAGAGTTCTAGAGATATACGTACTATGAGGCCCGTTGTAATTAGAGATAAATCAAGCTCTCAGCTTATAACCTTACAGAACATTGAGCGTATTAATATTAATGATTGTGAGGTTTCTTTTAGTGCTCCAAATAATATTTCGATATTTGTTAGTATTGCGAAAAAAGAATTATTAAAATCTAAAGATTTATACAAAACGTTAATCTTAGATAAAACTAACAAAAGTAAACTGGTTGATTTTAAGGATAGAGACTTAACTAAGTTATATAATTACTTAGAGCATATTCAGACAAGCATTATATGTATATATACTGCAATTGAAGCACTGGCTAATGTAGCGATACCTAACGATTATGAATACAAAACTAAAAACTCCAAAGGAGTTTCTGAAACTTGGAATAAAGAAACAATAGAACGTTGGTTTAAAACAAGCGATAAGTATACGAAGTTAATTCCAGCTATACTCGAGATTGAACCTCCTAGTACTAAAAACTTTTGGTCAAAATTCAAGGAACTTGAGGCAGTTAGGAATGAAATAATACATCAAAAGACTTCAATAAAAAAACCGACTGATGTAAATTCTGACTATTTACATAAATTACTTAAGTCACAAATTTTTGAAATTATTGAATCTGGATTTGAACTAATATCTTATGTTTCTAACTCTGATCAGACGCATACTTTTTTTCCTCTCGGATTCGGAGCTGTACAAATGAAAATAACAGAAGTCGATAGCTTTACAGATAGTTTTGATTTAGTGAGAAAAGCGGGCATCTAACTAATGAACTATAAAAAACGTGTAATGCTTAGCTTACATACTAAATGTATATGGGGCTTGTAATATGACGGCAGTCGCCCCATGTATCAGCCACGTCTTTACACAATTATTTTATATAAATAATCATTTTAATGAACCGCTTTATCAATAGGAGCTTTTATGAGTGAGCAAACCCCAAACACTGCTGCAAACGACGTTGAACAATTGATCCGTGATCAAATCCGTGACAATAAAGTTATTATCTACATGAAAGGCACACCGCAATTTCCGCAGTGTGGCTTTTCTGCGCGCTCTATCGAAGTGTTGACTCAAATTGGTCGTCCATTTGCGTTTGTAAACATTTTAGAAAACCCAGAAATTCGTGCAACGTTACCAAAGGTTGCTAATTGGCCAACGTTCCCACAATTATGGATTGATGGCGAGTTGATGGGTGGATCAGACATCATCTTGCAAATGTATCAGTCAGGCGAGCTAAAGCCATTGGTTGAAGCAAACAGTCCTGCTGCTTAATACTTAAAAGTGTGAATTGGATGTCTTTGATGTCTAATTAGCCTTTGCAAGACACGAGCACAGCAAACCCAGATAGTCATTAATGGCTATTTGGGTTTTTTTATTGTCGCTATTAGTATCGTTAATAGCGTATCTATTCTTGTCCCTATTAGTATTTCCACTCGCGTATGTCATTAGGTTTCGTTGTTTTTATAGGATTTACCCCCATATAGTGTCCAAGATACCAGCGATATAAATAATAATTATCAGATGAGTAAGAGAGCTTTATGAATAACCAAACCAGCGAACAGTTAAATGAGCAAAGAGAAGTGGCTGAGCAGGCGGCGATTGAAAAGCGCCGTGAACGTTTGAAAAATGAATCGACACGCATTATTGAGATTGCTAATAATGAGTCATACTCAGCACTTAAGTGTATTCATCAGCTTAGTGTGGCGGGCGGTGCAACTGAAGCGACATACGTGGCTATCGAGCAGCGCATCGTTGTAGACCAAGATCCTGCAGGTGCTTATCATTTGGCCTTATTGGCACAGAACACACCAGATTTGCCTATCGATGCCCGTCAGCTTATCGAATTGGTAGTCAACAAGGGTGATAACCATCAGCGCTTGGCCTTGCTTAAAAACTTACCATTACCGCCAGTTGAGCTTATCAAGGAGCAGATCTTGGCCAGTGATGATGGTGAGGCGATTGGTCGAATGAACGCTTATCTACAGATCAATCCAGAAGGGTATGGTAGCCATCATATGCTGTCTAGTGGTCAGTCAGATCAAATTGTACCGCTGAGCCGTGGTAACGGTAATGGCTAAGACAGCATCATAAACTAAAAAGCTAACCGCTAAAGTGGTGGTAGCTGCACCAGCAATGACGATGTTACGGTTAACATTATCATTGCTGGCATAAATATCTTTTCGCTTAATTATAATAGTTTTTATCCTAGCGTTTTTTAAGCGTGAAAAAATTGTTATAATGATGGGTTATTCAACCAATTATGAACGACTTATCTGAGTCGTTATCTTTTTTATAAATTCGACTGACGTTTATTTGCTGATTGTTTTCTTATTTGAACATAGGATATGGCAATCAGCAGCGTTATGAGTCAAGTGAGGCACACATGCAATACCCAAAACATTACGACGTGATAGTGATCGGCGGTGGTCATGCTGGTACAGAAGCTGCTCTGGCAGCGGCACGTATGGGCGCACAGACCTTATTGTTGACGCATAATATTGAGACGCTCGGGCAGATGAGTTGTAACCCTGCGATTGGTGGTATCGGTAAATCGCATCTGGTACGTGAGATTGATGCGTTAGGCGGCGCAATGGCGCTGGCGACAGATAAAGCAGGTATCCAGTTTCGCGTACTAAACAGCCGTAAAGGGGCTGCCGTTCGTGCCACGCGTGCGCAAGCGGATCGTATTCTTTATAAAGCCTCTATCCGTCATACGCTAGAAAATCAGCCAAACCTAGATATATTCCAGCAAGCTGCTGATGATATCTTGGTAGAAAATGGTCGTGCAACGGCTGTTGTGACTTCTACAGGTATTGTCTTTAAGACCGAAACAGTCGTATTGACCTCAGGGACTTTCTTAGGCGGCGTGATTCATATTGGTTTAGAGAACTCAAAGGGTGGCCGCGCAGGGGATCAGCCTTCTATCAAATTGGCAGATCGTTTACGTGAGCTTAAGCTGCCAGTTGGTCGTCTGAAGACAGGTACGCCGGCACGTATCGATGCGCGTAGTGTTGATTTCAGCGTGATGACTGTACAGCCGGGTGATACGCCGTTGCCAGTGATGAGCTATATGGGTGACGTCTCTATGCATCCTGAACAGGTCAATTGTTATATAACCCATACCAATGCGCGTACTCATGACATTATTCGTGAAAACCTTGACCGTTCACCAATGTTCTCTGGCAAAATCGAAGGCGTAGGCCCGCGTTATTGCCCATCTATCGAAGATAAAATTCATCGCTTTGCGGATAAAGACAGCCATCAGATTTTCATCGAGCCAGAAGGTCTGACCACGCATGAGCTATATCCGAATGGTATTTCGACCAGTTTGCCATTCGATGTACAATTAGACTTTATCCATAGCATGAGAGGCTTAGAAAACGCGCATATTACTCGTCCAGGTTATGCGATTGAGTATGATTACTTTGATCCACAAAACCTAAAGCCAACGCTTGAAACCAAGTCGATTGATCGTCTGTACTTTGCGGGTCAGATTAATGGTACGACAGGCTATGAAGAAGCGGGTGTACAAGGCTTGCTTGCAGGTACCAATGCGGCATTGGTCACTACCAACAATAGCGAATTTGACACATGGACACCGCGCCGCGATGAAGCGTATCTTGGTGTGCTTGTCGATGACTTGATTACTCACGGTACTACCGAGCCGTATCGTATGTTTACGAGCCGTGCAGAATATCGTTTATTGCTACGTGAAGACAATGCAGATCAGCGTTTGACTGAGACTGGTCGTAAGCTAGGTCTAGTAGACGATGTACGCTGGCAAGCCTATCAAGAAAAAATGGAAGCCATTGCGACAGAAACCTCACGCCTAAAAGACATGTGGGCAACGCCTGCTAATGCATTAGGTAAGCAAGTGACTGAGCAAACAGGTGAAGTGTTGTCTAAAGAGTCGACTGCCTTTGATTTGCTAAAGCGTCCGCAAATACATTTTGCTGATATCGCAGCTATCACGGACTCAACCGTTGATGCACAGGTGGGCGAGCAGATAGAGATTTCTGTTAAATATGCTGGCTATATCGACCGTCAACAAGAAGATATCGATCAAATGAAGCGATTAGAAAATACGGCGCTACCGTTAGACTTTGATTATAGTATCGTGTCAGGACTGTCCAATGAGATAGTACAAAAACTTACGCAAGTTCGTCCTGCGACGCTAGCTCAAGCGGGACGTGTGAGTGGTGTAACCCCTGCTGCCATTCAGTTGTTGGCAATGACGGTTAAAAAGCATAAAAAAGCAAAAGCTGCATTGGACTCATAATAGGCATGCAATAAAGCCTTTTATAATAAAGCACTTATAGTATAAAAGCCCGTAACGACATTTCATTACGGGCTTTTGTTTGTCAAAAAAACAGTCAGTTTTAAAAGAAAGTCACATGTAACCTTGTCCTATTTGCTACTTTGTCTCTATACTAGGTCAGTAAATTTTCTTACTACTTGTTAATTTGTCTCGCTGATGTCCATATATTCATGGGCTTGTCACCGAACTGAGTCTACTTATGATTGATGCTATTGTTTTTGCTATTACTATTGTCTTACCCAACCTTGCCTTAATGTGGTTGGGTTTTTTTATGCAACGACGTGGTGAAGCAAGCCAAACTTTTATCGATCAGGCATCAAGTTTTGTCTTTAATTATTGCTTGCCGTGTTTATTGTTTTTTAGCGTGGTCGATAGCGACGTCGATTATGGTAAGCAAATTACGCTTATCCTTGTTGGTATCTTGGTGACGTTTATATTATTTATTGGCGCAGAGTTTTATGCCAAACGCTTCGTCAAGCGCCCTGAGGACCAAGGCGTGTTTGTACAAGGCGTATTCCGTAGCAACATGGCCATCATTGGCCTTGCAACCGTGGCCAACGCTTACGGCGCACAAGGATTAAGTATCGGTGCTGTCTATATGGGCGTAGTGACGATACTGTTTAATATCTTAGCGGTCATTACCCTAAGCCGCGTATCCAAAAGCGTGGATGACACATGGGTTAGTCGCGGTACGATGATTGTGAAAAAATTACTGACCAATCCTTTGATTTTGGCATTGGTTGGGGCATTCGTCTATAAAGCACTGCCATTACCGCCACTCACAGGGGTGATTCATACCACTGGTGACTTACTGGCAGCGGTGGCTCTGCCGCTAGCACTGATCTGTGCAGGTGCTAGTATTAACTTAAAGTCTATGTTGCATCCTTCGGGCTTATCCATGCAGGCGAGTATTGGACGAATTGTCATTGCACCATTGATTGCGATCGCTGTTGGGCTCGGATTTGGACTATCAGGCGTGCATATGGGGGTGTTGTTTTTGATGGTCGCATCGCCCACAGCTGCAGCCAGCTATGTCATGGCAAAAGCAATGGGTGGTAATGACGTATTAGCGGCTAATATTTTGGCATTTACCACTGTTGTCGGCATGTTTGGTATGGCAATTGGGGCAGCGACGTTACGTGCGCTTGGGTTGATGTAATGCAGATTTTATACTATCTTTAAATAAGTAAGTACTTTCGCTTTATCTAACTTTAACAGCCTTAAAAAAGCCCTCTTTTCAAATAAGAAAAGAGGGCTTTTTGTATTAATCTAGCGTTCACTATTACGCTTGTCTTCACGGCGCTGCTTGCGCTTTGGGCTAGTACGGTAGGTCAAATAACCACCGATAGCCATAACGGCAAGAAAGGCGACGATATACATAAATATCGACGAGCCAATCATGAGCGATGCACCGATAATGGGAGTTGCTTCCATGTCAAAAATCCAGTTAAGGTTCATCAATAATTATGCAAGCGTCTCATTTCATTGTAAAGTAAATAAGTTTAGCTCCGGTGTAAGTTCAAGTGAACGGATACGGGCGGCTTGGTCATAAATATTGGCCGTCACAATCAGCTCATCTGGCTGATAAGTTGCCAAAAATGCAGCAAGTCTTGGTTTGACCGTGTCGACAGAGCCAATGAATGATACTGACAATGCGTTATCTACCATCATTTTTTCTGCTTGACTCCAGATACTGTCCATATCGTGGGTAGGCTTAGGCATTTGACCTGTTTCACCACGACGCAGACGTACAAAACTCTGCTGTGCTGAGGTAAAGTGATACTGCGCGGTCGCATCATCATCAGCCAGTAACAAGTTTGCGGCCAGCATGACATAAGGCTTATCTAGATAGACAGACGGTTTAAACTGCTCACGGTAAGCCTCAATTGCTTGTCCAAGCATTTGCGGGGCAAAGTGAGAGGCAAACACATAAGGTAGTCCTAAATGTGCAGCCAAGGTCGCACCAAATAGAGAAGATCCTAATATCCAAATCGGTATGCCTGATTTTGCGCCAGGGAATGCCTGTACAGGACTGCCATCTGTATCATTACCTAAGAAATACATCAGCTCTTGCACATCTTGTGGAAAGCGTTCTGCATCTTTCATTTGTCGACGAAGTGCCTGAAACGTCGCGCCATCAGTACCAGGAGCACGGCCTAGACCTAAGTCTACACGGTCGCCATATAATGCCTGCAAAGTGCCAAACTGCTCAGCAATCACGAGAGGGGCATGGTTCGGTAGCATAACGCCGCCCGCACCAATACGGATACGGCTGGTTTGACTACCGATATGCGATAGTAGTACTGAAGTGGCTGCACTGGCGATACCGGGCATATTGTGATGCTCTGCCATCCAGTAGCGGTTTAAGCCTGACTTTTCTGCTTGCTGCGCGGTTTCGACCGTTTGGGCGATGCCTTCAGCGATGGTTTTTCCTTGAGGTACAGGCGCGAGATCTAAGAAGGATAAAGGGATTTTGTTACTCATAAATTTTCCAGTAGTGTGCGAATTATTTTCTACTGATATGCTTATAGGTAGTGGTAGTTTCAAGTACCGCTAGTCACTGTTAATGAATCATAACAAAGTCAGCTAACTCTGTTTTTAAGCTGACTTAATAATTATTAAGGTGTATTTATAAAGGTTGTCATTGGTCAAAATAAGCGATAAATAAAACATAAGTGAGGTCATAAAAGGGTTTAGCAGCATTACACTATGGCATTAAAAAAGGATGGCATTAAAAAAAGCAGGCAACCTAGGTTACCTGCTTCTCCAATTAGTCGATTATAAGATAATGGTTATTTAATTTATCATTATCTTAAGAACCAAATGCAACACTATTTAGCTTGGTCACCAAGCTTATAAGCTAAGACATAATCACCAATGGTTGTTCCAACTGAACCATGGCCACCTGCGACCAATACGACCATTTGCTCACCTTTAGAGTTCAAGTAAGTCATTGGCGTGGCTTGACCACCTGCTGGAATACGGACATTCCATAGTACGTCGCCATTTTTCAAGTCATAAGCTCGGAAGTTGTTTTCTGTCGCCGCTGACAAGAACGCGACACCGCCTTTGGTGATGATAGGTCCACCGATACCAGGTACGCCTAGCTCCAGTTTGATAGGAATAGGAGACAGGTCTTGTACCGTACCATTTTTGCGTTGATAAGCAATATCACCTGTGGCTAGGTCAGCGCCAGCGATCGTGCCCCATGGTGGCTGCTGACATGGCACGCCTAGCGGTGACAAGAAGGGACCCAATTCTACTGCGTAATCTGCACCCTCATTGGCATTGACGCCTTGCTCGCCTTTATTGGTCTCTGCATCGCCCAACGTATCTCTAGGAATGAGTTTTGAGGTAAATGCCAAATATGTTGGCATACCGAACATCACGCCATTCTCAGGATCGACAGCGATACCGCCCCAGTTAAAGGTACCAAAGTTACCAGGATAGACCAAGCTACCATTGGTTGATGGTGGGGTATAGCGACCATCATAGTTGAGCTGATTGAACTCAATACGGCACATCATTTGATCAACGAGACTGGCACCCCACATGTCTTTTTCAGTCAGTGGTTCAGGCTCAAAGCTCAAGCCAGAATAAGGCTGAGTTGGCGCTGCGTGCTCTCCCGCTATGAGATAGCCTTGCGGTGCAGGACGCTCTTTAATCGGTACAATGGGCTCACCCGTTGCGCGGTTCAAGACGTATACATCGCCTTGTTTGGTTGGTACAACTAATGCAGGCTGTACACCATCGGCCGTATCTAGATCAAGTAAGGTTGGCTGAGCAGGCGTGTCCATGTCCCAAAGGTCATGATGGACAAACTGCTGAACCCAGCGTGCTTCACCAGTCTCGATATCTAGAGCGACAACAGACGTTGCGTACTTTTCTTCAGCGGCATTTCGGTAGCTACCTAGCTGATCTGGCGTACGGTTACCCATAGGGAAGTATGCCAATCCAAGCTCTTCATCGGCAGTAGCGACTGACCATGAATTCGGTGAGCTGGTCTTGTAAGTTTGGGTTGGATCATTGACATCGAAAGGCGCTGTATTATCAGGATCGCCTGAGTCCCAGTTCCAAAGAAGCTCACCAGTATTGACATCATACGCACGGATCACACCAGAAGGCGAGTTGACGTCATAGTTATCATTGACAGCACCAGCGACGATGATGGTATCACCCGCGATAACTGGTGGTGACGTAGAATAATAGTAACCTGCTTGATTGAACGGCATGTTATGCATCAAGTCTAATGCACCATCATCCCCAAAGTCTTGGCAGCGTTGCCCAGTATTTGGATCGAGTGCATATAGTTTCGCATCAGAAGTTGGAATAAATATCTTGGCATCACATTGCTTAGATGCGTTTTCAAAGGTATTACCAGCAATTTTTTGTACTTGCACAGGACTAGTGGCTTGACCCGCATAATAAGACACACCGCGACAAGTCTGATGCTGGCGTTGTAAGTTTTCCTCTACTTGAGGATCAAACTTCCATAGTGTCTCACCAGAGTCGGCATCTAGCGCTAGTACCCAGTTATGAGGGGTACATAGGTATAAGCCATTGCCGATTTTTAATGGTGTTGCCTGGTAAGTGGTCTCGCCGACATCGTCAGGACCTTTGACATCACCTGTTTGGATTTGCCAAGCCAATTCTAAATCTTTGACGTTATCGGTATTGATTTTATCTAGAGGCGAGTAGCGCTGACCATAATCAGTACGACCATACGCACTCCACTCACCATCTGGCGTTTGCTGACCGTTTGATAACGGATCACCAAGGTTGGCTGAGGTCTTATCTGAGCTGACGTTTTGCTCGTCATCATTTGCAGCAGTCAAGTCTAGCTCACCGAGTTTGTCAGTGGCATTGTTGGCTAAACTACCAAAAGAGAGCAGTGCACCTACGATTACGCTTACGAGTAGACCCCAATAATACAGAGGGCTTTTCTTAACATTGTTTGTAGTTGGTGTGCTATTTGAAGCTACTTGAGTTTTAGGCCCACGCATTTTGTTGGATACCCATGGCAGTAGCATGAGCAAACCAAATATAAGCGGGAAGCCAACTCGAGGTGCTAGCGCCCACCAATAGAACCCAGATTCCCAAAGTGCCCAAGCCATGGTTGCTACGATAAATAGCGCATATAACCCGTAAGCACTCCAGTGTTTTTTGAACAATAAAAAAGCTGTCGTTAGTATGATAACGCCAGCAATAAGGTAGTAAGGACTACCGCCTAAGGACAATAAATAAGCGCCGCCAATGAGTAGAGGGGCGGCAAAAATTGCCATAATGATCGCTACGAATTTTTCCATGAGCGGTATCACCTGTTTACAAAAGAGCAAGTTAATATGTATTGATATTTAGTCGATAGTCAATTTCATTCGACCAAATATCAATACAAGTGTGAATAATATATAAAAGAAACATTGAATAACGTTCTAGAACCTATTTTATCATCCACAGCTCAGTCTAGTAAGGGTGAGCAAGTCTGAGATACTTTATTTAACAAATGCTCATTAATTTGCAAATTGCTTTTGGCATAGCTCCATGAACGCACGACCATATTGGCGGATTTCTGCATCATCACGTACCGCCATCCAACTGGTAAAGCGGCCAAAATGATCGACGGGTATGGCCGTCAGGTTTTGATAATGGCTTGGCTCAAATGCCATTTCTGCGATGATACCAATACCTAAGCCCAGACCGACATAGGTGCTAATCACATCGGCATCGAGCGCCGCTAGTACGATATCTGGCTCTAATCCTGCTTCGTCGAACGTCTTGTCAATCGCGCCGCGTCCTGTAAAACCACCGTGATAAGTAACAATCGGATAGCTGGCAAGTGTGGGCAGGTCAATAGACTCTTGGCTAGCCAGTTCGTGATCACTCGGTACGATAACGCGATGCGTCCAGTCATAGTAACGGTAGCATCTAAGATAGTTATTATGTAGCAAGGACTCAGTGGCGATACCAATATCGGCTTGACCACGGATGACCATTTGAGCGATGGTCTCAGGATCTGCCTGTTGTAAAATCAAATTTACTTTAGGGAAACGATCTTTGAACTCTTTAACCACTTGCGGCAGTACATAACGCGCTTGTGTGTGAGTAGTGGCAATCGTCAACGTACCGATATTAGGATTATTAAAATCTAAACTGAGGTTTTCAATGGTACGGATTTCAGCAAAGATAGACTCGATATGCGGCATAAGCGCTGTGCCCATAGTGGTCAGTCCTGTCAGACGTTTGCCTTGGCGCACAAACACTTCCGTCTTTAACTGGTTTTCTAGTGCAGCAATATGCTTTGATAAGCTTGATTGACTGGTATGTAGCACGGTCGCCGCTTGGCTTAAGTTATAACCGTTAATCACCGTATGCCATACTGTTTCTAGCTGTTTGAGCTGAATCTGCAAATGCCGTTGGTTGACCACTACGTCGATTGCCATAACTTAATCCTATTGTATAAATATACAAACCTCGTCTGTATATGAAAGTAAAAATGTCTGAACATACAGTAACAAAGTAGTGTAAAACAAAGCTATTATTCTTGTATATAATAAATAGCTATCAATTTATGATAATTATGAATATAGAATTTGTATTTTGCAATGCTAAAAAATTATCCGTTCCGTAAACGCTGTCTAGTCAATGAAGCCATTTGACCTAACAATTCATAAAGAACGGTCATTATTAAGCATAAAAAACTAAGCATAAAAAAACAGCTACCTTCTAAAAGATAGCTGTTCGTTAGTTATAAAGTTATTTATTAATATTAGTTAGTCGATACTGACCAACTTCAAACTCAGCTTATTTTGCAATATCAAAGCGATCTGCATTCATGACCTTGTTCCAAGCACGGACGAAGTCACGAACGAATTTCTCTAAGTTATCATCTTGCGCGTATAGCTCAGCATAAGCACGTAATATAGAGTTAGAGCCAAATACCAAGTCTACACGGCTTGCTTGCCATTTGACGTTTCCTGTACCACGCTCACGTACTTCGTAGCTATTAGCAGTATTGTCGGCTGCTTTTACAGGGTGCCATGTGTAGTTCATGTCTGTTAAATTGACGAAAAAGTCGTTGGTAAGCACGCCAGCACGTTCAGTAAAGACGCCATGTTGGCTTTGACCATGGTTGGTATCAAGCACTCGCATACCACCAAGCAATACGACCATCTCAGGTGCTGTCAATCCCATCAACTGCGTACGATCAAGTAGCATCTCTTCTGGTGATACCGCATAGTCGCCCTGAATCCAGTTACGATAGCCATCATGTAGTGGCTCTAAATCAGCGAAAGATTCAGCGTCAGTCATTTCAGCATCAGCATCGCCGCGACCTGGATTGAACGGTACAGTAATATCTACACCTGCATCGTTTGCTGCTTGTTCAATCGCAGCGTTACCAGCCAATACAATAAGGTCTGCTAAGCTAACGTCTTTATCAAAGCCAGACTGAATGCTGGTCAATGTCTCAAGTACACGTTGTAATTGTTCTGGCTCGTTGCCTGCCCAGTCTTTTTGTGGGGCTAAACGGATGCGTGCACCGTTGGCACCGCCGCGATAGTCCGAAGCGCGGAACGTACGAGCGCTATCCCATGCTGTAATGATCAACTCACGACGACTAAGGTCACTGTCTAAAATCTGTGCTTTTAGCGTTGCAATATCATCAGCAGTCAAGTCCGCGTTGCCTGTAGGAATAGGGTCTTGCCATACAAAGTCTTCGCTTGGTACATCGGCACCTAGGTAACGAGATTTCGGTCCCAAATCGCGGTGAGTCAGTTTGAACCATGCTCTAGCGAATACTTCATCAAAGTACTCTGGGTTGTTGTGGAATTTCTCAGAGATCTCACGATAGATAGGATCTTTAATCAACGCCATATCGGCATCAGTCATGATTGGGTTACGGCGTACACTTGGATCATGAGCATCTAACGGACGATCTTCCTCTTTGATGTCAGTTGGTTCCCACTGCCATGCACCCGCTGGACTTTTGGTCAGTGCCCATTCATGGTTGAACAACAAATCAAAGTACTCATAGTTCCACTCAGTTGGATTCGTAGTCCAGGCGCCCTCGATACCACTTGAAACTGTATCGCCTGCATTACCTGTGCCTTTAGGGTTGCGCCAGCCTAGGCCTTGCTCTTTGATATCAGCGCCTTCTGGTTCATCTTCTAGTATCGTCGCGTCACCATTACCGTGACACTTACCAACGGTATGTCCACCAGCGGTTAGAGCGACCGTCTCTTCATCGTTCATTGACATACGAGCAAAGGTAGTACGCATATCTTGAGCGGTTTTTAATGGGTCAGGGTTACCATCCACACCTTCTGGGTTGACATAAATCAAGCCCATTTGTACTGCTGCTAGTGGGTTTTCTAATGATTCGCGCTCTTCATCACTGTCGTAACGGTTTTTGGTAGCAGCTAGCCATTCGCGCTCAGAACCCCAATAGATGTCTTTTTCTGGATGCCAGATATCAGCACGACCACCAGCAAAACCTAGAGTTTTAAAGCCCATAGATTCATAAGCCATGTTACCTGCCAAAATCATCAAATCGGCCCAAGACAATTTATTACCGTATTTTTTCTTAATTGGCCACAATAGACGACGTGCTTTGTCCAAGTTGACGTTATCTGGCCAGCTGTTCAATGGCGCAAAACGTTGATTACCAGTATTAGAACCGCCGCGACCATCAGAACGACGATACGTACCAGCTGAATGCCATGCCATACGAATCATCAAACCACCATAGTGTCCCCAGTCAGCTGGCCACCATTCTTGCGACTCAGTCATTAGATTTTTTAAGTCAGTTTTGACTGCTTCTAAGTCCAGCTGCTTAAAAGCTTCAGCATAATCAAAGTCTTCACCCATTGGGTCAGTCTTTTTGTCTTGCTGATGCAATATGTCTAAGTTTAGAGCATTTGGCCACCAATCTGTCGCAGCAGAAGCAGTAGTAGTATGAGCTTGATGCATAACAGGGCAGCCACCCATGCTAGGACGCTGAGGCTCGTGCGAGTTATCAACGTTTTCGCTATGGATCGTTGGGCCTTGATCATCACCCTGATCATAGGTTGTGTTAGTAGGCGCATTATTGTTGCTTTCGTGATCTACAGGACAACGAGCAGAATCTGGTGCAGTGTTTTTGTCAGTGGTGTTATTGGTTGAGTCGGACATGGTATAACTCCTGGGTTGTGATAATCGAAAGAACAAACCGTGAATCTCGGTAGTCGTTGTTTATGTACAAAGCATAACTAAGCTGAGTGGATTTATAAAACTAATATATAAGAATTATAAGTTTTAAATTACCAATCGTAAAAGACTTGATGTTTTGTTTATCTCAATCGTTATTAACGCCTATGCTTATCACTGCCAGTTAAGAGTAAACCAATAGAGTGCACCTAACCAATCAAGCCTGCGTCATTTTTACTACTACCTTTATATTACCTATAAATAATGTCATTGTCAGACATCTTTCAAAACAGAAATGAGCAATAAAAAAGAGAGCTAAGATAACCTTGGTAAAACACTGCGATTTTTTGCGTTACTATTAAGAAATATAAGCAATTGCACATGGTCTGCAATCGCTAAGTTAATGCAAAAACATCTAGTCAAGATAAAGGTTCTCAAGTACCATAACTGGATTTTGTTGTAATGATAATATTGGTGCAACGTAGAGCAATTTTTATCGATCCTTTTGTCAATAACTGATTCTAAAGATTGATAAAAATTGTGCGCGGTTGTGTTCTTTGTCTGAATTGTTGGTGAGTTATTATGTCTGCTGTCAAATCTGTACCGCCCAATCAACCAATTGCCAAAAAGTCATGGGGCGAGGCCACAAAAGCTTATCTCGATCCTCGTGTCATTATTATGCTGTTTTTGGGGTTCTCAGCGGGTATACCCATTCTGCTGATTTTCTCAAGTCTATCGCTATGGCTGAGAGAAGCAGGTATTGATCGTAGTGTCGTCACTATGTTCAGCTGGGCGGCATTGGGGTATTCGTTCAAATTTATTTGGGCGCCATTGATTGATGCGCTCCCTGTGCCGTTTTTGACCAAGTGGCTAGGGCGTCGTCGTAGTTGGATGGTGGTATCACAGCTGCTTATCGTGCTGGCAATCTTTTTGATGGCAAGGGTAAACCCTGTTAGCGAAGATGTCTTGGTTTATATGGCAGGCGCGGCCGTGTTGCTTGGGTTCTCTTCTGCGACACAAGATATCGTGATTGATGCGTACCGTATTGAGCTTGCGCCGCCGTCTATGCAGTCTATTCTGTCCTCTATCTACGTGTCAGGCTACCGTATCGGTATGATTGTCGCAGGGGCAGGCGCGTTATATTTGGCTGATTATTTTGGCTCAAATGAGACGTTTTATAGTTATGAAGCATGGCGCAACACCTATTACATTATGGCAGGAGTCATGACCTTGGGGGTATTAACAACGTTTGCCAGTTATGAGCCAACCGCTGAAACCCTGCAAAGTAAAAAGCAAAAGGGTAACTTAAAAGTATTCCTGATTTATTCAGCGTTACTGCTTATCCCAGGCCTACTGTTTGGTGTTATTTACCTGATTAATATTTTGATCAATACAATATTTGATAGCACAGTGGCCTTGATACCACTAATGGTAATGCCAGCGATTAAATTTTACTTTTTAGCATTGGTCGCATGCGCGCCATTGTTACTACTGTACTTTATTATTAACCAACCAAAAATCATTAACAAAGCACCGTTGGTCGCTGAAACTCGTGAAGATTACGTCAGACTGGTAGCGTTGTTTGTATTTTCAGTGATTGCCTTTATCGCTGCTTATATATTGATGGGGCAAGTCTTACCCGAGTTCGAAGGCGCGTTCTCTAGTTTCTTTGTAGAAACCTTGCACTTATTAGTAAGCCTAGGCGCGGCGATGGCAGCAGGTTATGCACTGGTACAAGTAGGACTGGTGAAAAAAGAAGTGGCCATGGCAACATGGATCGAGCCTGTTTTAGACTTTTTCCGACGTTATGGCAAAAAAGCCCTGCTGCTATTGGCATTGATTGGTCTATACCGTATCTCAGATATCGTAGCAGGCGTGATCTCCAATGTCTTTTATCAAGACATGGGCTTTAGCAAAACTGATATCGCCAATGCTGTAAAACTGGTGGGTGTGATTATGGCAATTGCAGGCGGTTTTTTGGGCGGGATTTTGGCTCAGCGTTTCCGTATCATGCATGCCATGATGATTGGTGCGATCTTGGCGTGTGCGACCAACCTGTTGTTTGTGGTATTGACATATAACCCAGGTAGCTTGCCAATCATGTATATGGCAGTGATATTTGACAACTTGGCTGCGGGCCTTGCAAGTGCTGTATTCATCGCTTTCTTATCAGCACTGACATCGATTCGCTTTACTGCTGTACAGTATGCGATTTTTTCCTCATTGATGACCCTGATACCAAAAGTGATGGGTGGGTACTCAGGTGCTATCGTCGATAATATGGGTTATCCGTTTTTCTTTATCTTTACCTTTGCTATTGGTATTCCAATTCTGGCACTGATCTACTTTGTCGATAGACATATTGTCATTGGTGATAACGATGATATTTATGGCGATGACAATAATGATGGTAGCGATGGTAATGGAATAGGTGACAAACTAAGCAAAACCAACCCTAACCTGACCGATACCAAAGAGCCACCACGCGCATCAGAGTAGGCTAAGCAGTATTTTACCTTTATACATTCACTGTTTTTTAAGAGCTATCTATGACCATATCGACCATTCGTCAAATCAAGCAGCAGATTCAACAACTGACGAATGGTGAATCAAATAATCAGCTGCCGTCGTTTTGGCTAACGGATTGGTTGTTGCATGTCATTGATAAGCCTGCGATAGCGTTGATGACTGATGAAGATTACCAGCTAATTGATAGTGAGGTCGCACGGTTCAATGATGGTGTGGCAAAAATGCAGCAAGGCATACCGCTTGCGTATCTAACCGGACAGCAGGAGTTTTGGTCGCTTAGCTTTAAGGTAAACGAGCATACCTTGATTCCTCGGCCCGATACCGAGGTGCTGGTCGAGCAGGTGTTAAACTGGATAAACGCTCAGCCAGCGCAACTTAGTAATAAGCGATTGCTAGACTTGGGGACAGGGTCAGGTTGTATCGCTATCAGTCTTGCCCATGAACTTAAGAAAGCTAATTGGCAAGTCGTGGCAGTCGATTTATCGTCAGAGGCGCTTAAAGTTGCTCAGCACAATGCCGTGAGCAATAACGTTGCCAATATTGAGTTTGTCCAAAGCAGTTGGTATCAAGCGCTACCTACTGATAATGAACGGCAGTTTGACGTGATTGTGTCAAACCCTCCTTATATTGACGAGACAGACGAGCATTTGACGGGTCTAACAGCTGAACCGATTAGTGCGCTTAGTGCACCCAATCAGGGTTTGGCTGATATTGAGCATATCGTCCAACAAGCAACGACATATCTCTGTACAGGTGGATTATTGGCCATTGAACATGGCTACGATCAAGGTGATGCTGTTCGTCAGTTGTTTTTAGATAGTGGTTTTGAATCAGTACATACCGTAAAAGATTACGGTGGTAATGATCGAGTCACGCTAGGGCAAGTTCAATAGATAGTTTTTTGGTAGTAGATTTCTTTGATTATAGGTTGTAGATGAATATGGTAGAAGAGATGGTACAGCTATCGGATGATGAGCTGCTCCGTTATGCTCGGCAAGTATTATTAGACGGTTGGGATATGGATGCTCAGCTGCGATTAAAGACAGCACGTGTGGTCATAATAGGGGCAGGTGGCCTAGGCTGTCCTGCGTCTGAGACATTGGTGCGTGCTGGGGTGGGTCACGTTCATCTGATTGATGATGACGAGATTGAGGCGAGTAACTTGCAACGGCAAACGCTGTTTTTGCCAGAAGATGTTGGTCAGTCTAAAGCACTGACCGCAGCGCACATATTAGAGCGCATCAATCCCTTGATAAAGGCTCGCGGCACAGTCGCACGATTAGATGAAGACAACGCTTATGAATTGCTCGATATGGCAGCAGGCAAGCCTGACTTACTCTTAGACTGTACGGATAATTTTGCCACGCGCGACATCATCAATCGTATTAGTGTACGCTACCAAATCCCACTATTATCCGCCTCAGCGATTGCGATGCAAGGACAGCTAGCACTGTTTGAACCTCAGCTCGATACAGGTTGTTATCACTGCGTGTTCGGCTCAGTAGTACCTGATGAAGCCGCTGACGAACGTACGTGTGCCAATTCAGGAGTGCTAGCCAGTACCACTGCCATCATGGGTAACCTACAAGCCAATGCTGCACTGCAATACTTAGGATTAACCAAAAATCCACTGACAAACAAACTGCTCATATGGGATGGTAGTCAGATGCAGCAGCGACTAATGGGCTATCGAAAAGACCCGCAGTGTCCTGTCTGTAGCAGTCCTATAGTCAATCCTCTATAAATTGGATACAGTGTCAGGCTTGCTTAGTCTACGACTGGTAGTACTTTCGCTCGCCTTCCTTGTATCCAAATTATCTTTAACCGACTATAACTGAATAATCTTATTTTAACGCGTTTTTATATTGTATTGCCTATCTTCAAACCTCCTTCTTATTACCATAGTTGTTTTTTATGAAAATTCATCGTCCGCATTTATTAAAGCATACTTTTAATGTCATGAACCGTGTTCGCCAAACAGCGAGTGTGGCAGGTCTGTCTGCGCTAAGAGTGGCAAAAGGTGAGAAACCTGACGCGATGCTACTCAAAGAAACCTTTGAGCAGTTAGGCACAACTTATATCAAAATCGGTCAATTTATCGCCAGTACACCGTCATTGTTTCCACGTGATTATGTCAAGGCTTTTCAGAGCTGCTTGGATCAGACCACGCCATTGTCTTATGCTTATATCGAGCAAGTGCTAAAAGAGGAGCTGTCGACTGATGGCAGGACGCTTGATGATACGTTTGCGCATATTGACTCAGAGCCGCTAGCATCAGCTTCTATCGCTCAAGTGCATGCAGCACGGTTGCACAATGGTGATGAAGTGGTGCTGAAGGTACAAAAGCCTGGCGTCGAGACCATTATGCAGACCGACTTGGGTGTATTGCATGGCGTAACTAAGCTACTTGAAATACTAATGCCATCGATGAAGTTTGCGAGTATTGCACCGATTATTGATGAGATTCGTCTGCGTATGCTTGCCGAGACTGACTTTATCGCTGAAGCGCAGAACATCCGCGATTTCCAGCAGTTCTTAGCGGTATCAGGTAATACTCGTGTCGTTGCACCAACTGTCTATGAAGAGCTGACTACCAAGCGTGTGCTAACGATGAGCCGCCTATATGGCGTTTCTATGGTCGATGAGTCGCTCATGCGCCAATACTGTGCAGATCCTGCTCAAGTCATGGCAGACACTTTGAACACATGGTTTGCCAGTCTTATGTTATGCAATAGTTTCCATGCGGATTTACACGCTGGTAATTTGATGCTATTGACTGATGGTCGTATTGGATTTTTGGATTTTGGTATTGTCGGCAAGCTCAAAGCTGAGAGCTGGCGTGCATGTATGGGCATGATGCAAGCCATGCAAGACAGTGACTATCAAGCCATGGCGCGCCATATGATTGACATGGAAATGACGCATGGTGGCAATAAAGTCGATGTGGCTGCATTAGGGGATGACTTGCAACGGATGATGACAACCATCATGGCAGAAGATAAAACCTTTACCAGCGGTGTGCCGTTTAATAGTAAAGAACAAGCCGATGAGCTTAATAAAATGATGCTTGAGATTGTCGAAGTTGGTAAACGTCATGGCATCCATTTCCCACGCGACTTTGCTCTATTGACCAAACAGATGTTGTATTTTGATCGGTTTATGCGTACGCTAGCTCCAGATATGGATATGTTTAGCGATCAGCGGGTACAAATGCTAGGACAGGATACGGTAGAGACGCCAACGTTAGACGTATTATAGTTTTCGCTAATAAATTTATGCTGGCCTAATATATCTAATAACTTTTCTATTTCTGCGTTTATTTATTACTGCTTTTGACTGTCTAACACAAAGGATTGTGTGCTAATTACCACAAAAATGGCGCTGTCATGATGACTGCTTTTAAAAGCCGTATGGTCCCGACGATTACCAACGAAGCTGCCATTGCCTGTATCGGTATGTACTGCATGGCAGTCGTTATGGGTTATGGACGCTTTCTGTTTACCGCCACCTTACCTGATATTATGGTGCAATTGTCGCTATCAACGACGATTGCAGGCTGGCTGGCATCAATCAATTATATCGGTTACTTTATTGGCGCTCTTATAGCCATGTTTGTACCTCAGCGCTTGACATGGCAGACGATGACGCTGTGGGCGATTATTAGTGTTATTACAACGATGCTGCTTGTTGTGCCTGATATGTCGTTAACTCTATGGTATATCATTCGCTTAATCGCAGGCATTGCAAGTGGCGTAGCGATGATATTGAGCTCATCTTTCGTGATTCAAACCCTTAGCCCTGAGCGCCGTTCTGTATTATCAGCAGTCCACTATGCAGGTATTGGTGTCGGCATCAGCGCCTCTGCCATCGTAACGTGGTGGCTATTAAAATTAGGCTATCACTTCGATGTAATTTGGCTGGTCGCAGGTGTCACCAGTTTACCGCTTGTGTGGCTACTTTATACGATAAAGCCAAGACAAGTACAAGCTGTTGATTCACAGCAGATTGATGCCAAACAGCACGTGTCAGTGCACCAGACCTATTTAAACTTTAAACGCTCCTTATATGAAGCCATCTCTGGGCACCATAAAGCGCTTACTTTACTTTTCGTCAGCTACGTACTGGCAGGGTTTGGTTATATCAGTTCAGCAACTTTTTTGCCCGTCATGGCAGCGCAGCGTCTAACGACACAGACGTATGCTGGACTCATGATTTGGTTGGTCGTTGGTATTTTTGCGATGTTGTCAAACCCCCTATGGGGCGCGCTTGCTAAACGTATCGGTGAGATAAAAACCTTAATGGGGCTAACAGTATTGCAAGCATTTGGCATGTGCTTGCCGATATGGTTTGATGGTGCACTTGGATTGTATGGCAATGCTGCGATTTTAGGATTGACCTTCGTCGGTATGGTATCGATGACACTGACTTTATTTAAAAACATCAATCCTGCCTATTCTAATTTACTGATTGCTTTGGCAACGTTGGCTTATGCATTGGGTCAGTTTTTAGGACCCTTGGTAACAGTGGCACTGGCAGGGCAAGATAGTAATTTCAATGCAGGGTTACTTGTCGCTGCTATTGGATTAATGATTGGATTTGTACTATTGGTATGGTTTCGTCGACAGTCGCCAACGACCGCTTAGATCGTCTAAACCACACTACGACTAAATACTTCTCGTAATTCAAAACTGGTATGAACTTGGGCTACGCCTTCAATACGATTAAGGCGATGTAATAAAAATTCTTCGTAATGTGTCATATCACGTACCCTAACCTTAATCAGATAGTCTTCCGTGCGTCCTGTGACAATACTACAGCTAATGACTTCCTCAAAGCTTTGGACTTTGCGTTCAAACTGCTCGAAACGTTCTGCTGTATGTCGATCCATACTAATAGCGATAAACACGGCTAGCGGATAGCCAAGTTTTTGCGCATCGGTTTTGGTATGGTAGCCGGTGATAATGTTCGCATCTTCTAGGCGTTTGATACGACGTGCGCAAGGGGTGGCAGACAGGTTGACGCGTTCAGCAAGTTCAGTAATACTCATGCGCGCCTGCGTTTGCAATAAGCGCAGCAACTGTCTATCTGTCTCGTCTATATCTGCAGTCCCTATACTATCAATATGATTATCTGGCATTTCTTAAGCCTTAATAGTGAATTTATTCGATTATAATGTCTAAATTGTGTTTTTCCACTAAAATAACAGAAAATAAAGTAAAAGAAAGCAGGTTTCTCTCTGTTAAACTTTGATATTATTATGGTATGAACACTAGTTATCTCGTATGATAAATACTGATCTAATCAACAGCTAATCGCCTAGCTAAATATATAAACAACCATATCATCTAAGGATTGATTATGTCTGACCAAGCCACGCACACTGCAGCCACAGGGACTGCAAAGATTACACCAAAAAGTGCCGCTTTTGACTTCCGTAAATACCGTCCATTTGCATTTGCGCCATCGCTGCCAGATCGTACTTGGCCAAGCAAGACGATTGAGAAGTCACCGATATGGGCAAGTGTGGATCTGCGTGATGGTAACCAAGCACTGATTGATCCGATGACCATTGAACAAAAAATGCGTTTCTTTAAGACTTTAGTAGATGTTGGTTTTAAAGAGATTGAGATTGGTTTTCCGTCAGCGGCGCAGGTAGAGTTTGACTTTGCGCGTAAGCTTATCGAAGAAAACCACGTACCTGAAGATGTAACGCTACAAGTATTGGTACAAGCGCGCGAGCATTTGATTGCCCGTACTTTTGAATCATTAAAAGGTGCAAAACGTGCGGTTGTCCATGTCTATAACTCAACCAGCCGTGTACAACGCGAAAAAGTCTATGGCAAAGATAAAGCTGAAATCAAAGAGATTGCTATTGCAGGCGCTAAGCTATTACAAGAATATGCAGCAAAATACCCTGAGACAGATTGGGTATTTCAATACTCGCCAGAGAGTTTTAGCCAGACAGAAACTGAATATGCCGTAGAGGTTTGCGATGCAGTGTGTGACGTATGGCAACCACAGCAGGGTCAGGAAGTTATCTTTAACTTGCCAGCGACGGTCGAAGCATCTATGCCTAATGTCTTTGCTGATCAAGTAGAGTACTTCTGCCGTCATCTAGCGCAGCGTGAGCATGTTATTGTTAGCTTGCATACTCATAATGACCGTGGTTGTGCCGTAGCAGCAGCTGAGTTGGGTGTGCTTGCAGGTGCCGATCGTATCGAAGGCACATTGCTTGGTAACGGTGAGCGTACAGGTAACATGGATATCATGGTCATGGCCATGAACTTGTTTAGCCAAGGTATCGATCCTGAGCTTGATTTTAGCAATATGAGTGAAATCGTACAGGTGGTGAGCGAATGCAATAACTTACCATTGCACCCACGTCATCCTTATGTAGGCGAGTTGGTCTTTACGGCATTTAGTGGCTCACATCAAGATGCTATCAAAAAATCTCTCGACTACAATGAAAGCAATCAGAGCAAAACAGCCAATGTCTGGGACGTGGCTTATCTACCCATTGATCCTGCGCATATTGGCCGTAGCTACCAAGACGTGGTACGTATCAATAGCCAGTCAGGCAAAGGTGGCGTCGCATATATCTTGCAGCGTAACTACGGTTTTAATCTACCACGTTGGATGCAAATTGACTTTAGTCGTGTGGTACAAAAACAAGCTGAAGCGGCAGCACGCGAGCTGCAAAATGACGAAATCCTACAGACCTTTGAAGATACTTACTTGCAGCAGGGTAAGTTTGAACTACTAGACTATAGCGTCAACAATAAAGGCGGCGCGGTTTACTTTAGTGGTCAGGTGCAGATGAATAGCGATACCATTAATATTGATGGCACAGGTAACGGTCCATTATCATCGTTTATTGACGGACTTGCACAGCATACGGGCAAATCACTACACATTATTAACTATGCAGAGCACGCGATTAACCCGCATCATAACAGCGGTAATGGTATCGATGATGATACCAATAGTGATAACAAAACCAATGCCAACGCTGCTGCTTACATTCAGTTAAATGTTGATGGTGAAGTGTATTCAGGCATCGGTACTTGCAGCAGTACGGTGTCAGCCATGCTAAAAGGGGCGTTGTCAGCTTTTGCTCAAGCGCTAAATACAGAAGCTGCTTAGTGTTAAGTAGTCATTGATACCACGCAAAATTCTGTATGCTAATAACGCCATCGCTCCTTGTCTCTAGCAAGTAAAGCGATGGCGTTATTTTTTGCTATAAATACCTATGAAATTCCGACTATAGATTTATGAGCAATAGCATAATGTTACTTGTGTTTTTGGTGTCTAAGACTTACGCTAATGTGTATATTAAAATATTATAAATAAAAGGTTAATTATGGAACCTATCTCATTTGCTTCATTCACACTGGCATCTATTTTGGCTTCATTGCCTGCAAACGGTGAGGCTATTACCAAGCCGACCATCACCACTCATATTAGTCCAGCCATTGCTGGACAGTGGGAAATAGACTTGGACAGTAGCGCTCATTCTACTCAAGCCATGACGACCAAGGAAGCGGAAGCTAATCAGTCAGTATCAAATAGTGCGCAACAACCTAGCAGTGTAGAGCCTAAGGTGATGACGGGCATGGATGGCGGCGTACTGACTCAAAGTGAAGAGCGGGTTCTAAACATTCAACCAACGACTAGTAAGAACTTACTTGCGTCAGTTGGTCAGTCTAACCAGTGCCGCGAGCTATATAACTTTAGTGCGGATAATGAGATGTGGTCTGTTAGTGGCAAAGAGTGGACATACGGCCGCTATCTAGTCACTCACCGTGAAGAAGGGCTGCCAGTTATTGCGATCAAGACTGTTTATGATAATAATGAAGTGGATTGCTCAGGCAATCAGATCGACCAGACTGATGAAGCGTTAATTGCATTTATCAATCATGATGGCAACCAGATGCAATGGTGCGCTGACCCTGATGGTAACGAATGCTTTATGAACTTCAATAGAGTGTTGCCGTAATCAGATATGCTCGTTGTACTTTACGTATGATTGACAGCTTATTGATGACATAAAAAAACCGCTATATTGATAGCGGTTTTTTATGTGCTGTTTTAATTAAACTTAGCGAACTCTATAAGTATTTTAGCCTACGAGTCTTTTTTAGCTTTATTCGCAGTCAGCAGCTCTCTTTCGAGATAGTGAATATTTTGCGCTTCACGAGTAAAGTTATCATCCGCCAAAATCACATCACGATGTAAAGGAATATTGGTTTTGATACCTTCGATAATCAGCTCATCAAGGGCATGTACTGTCTTAGCAATGGCTTGCTGACGAGTTTGACCATGACAGATAAGCTTACCAATCAATGAATCGTAATAGGTCGGTATCTCATAGCCAGGGTATAGATGAGAGTCAAAGCGAATGCCAGAACCACTTGGCGTGAACAATTGACTGATAGTGCCTGGGCAAGGTACAAAAGTTGCTGCATCTTCGGCATTAATACGACATTCGATCGCATGACCTTGGATCTCAATCTCGCTTTGGCGATAAGACAGACCGTAACCAGCTGCGATTTTGAGCTGCTCGACCACAACATCAATACCAGTAATCATCTCAGTCACTGGATGCTCAACCTGTACACGAGTGTTCATTTCAATAAAGAAAAACTCGTTATTTTCAAACAAAAATTCAAACGTACCAGCACCGCGATACTTAACAAGCTCGCACGCTTTTACACACGCCTTTAAGATTGGCTCACGTACATCATCTGGGATGTCTGGGGCAGGTGCTTCTTCTAGAACTTTTTGATGGCGACGCTGCAATGAGCAATCACGATCATATAGATGGATAGCATTACCATTACCATCGCCTAGTACCTGTACTTCTACGTGGCGCGGGTTTTGCAGATAGCGCTCCATATAGACAGTGTCGTCACCGAACCAAAGCTCAGCTTCTTGTTTGGCCGCTTGTACCTGACCAATTAATTCGTCAAAGCGTTCAACCACACGCATACCGCGTCCACCGCCGCCAGAAGCCGCTTTAATCAATAGTGGGAAACCGATATTGCGGGCTTGCTCTTCAGCATTATGCAGGGTCACAGCGCCAACTGAACCAGGTACAGTTGGTACGCCAGCTTTTTTCATAGCGTTGATGGCAGAAACTTTGTTGCCCATAAGGCGAATATGATCAGCATTAGGACCAACGAAGGTCAATCCTGCTTCTTCTACTTGTTCAGCAAATTCAGCATTCTCAGACAAAAAGCCATAACCAGGATGGATAGCATCTGCACCAGTGATTTCAGCAGCAGTTAAGATGGTATTGATATCAAGGTAGCTTTGGTTAGCATTAGGCTTGCCAATACAAATTGCCTCATCAACAAAGCGCAAGTGCATCAAGTTGGCATCCGCAGTAGAGTAGACACCTACCGTTTCGATACCTAGCGCTTTACAAGCGCGGACGATGCGCAGGGCAATTTCACCTCTGTTGGCAATGAGCAATTTTTTTATCATGGGTTCATCCTTGTCGAAGCGTCAGTCATTGACTGAGTTTCGATACATAGCATCAGGTTGTTTAGCATTGACGCGGTATATATACCAAAAGTCAGCCATAATGAAATAAAGTATGGCAAATATCGTTACGCTTTGTAGCGTATGACAGGTTGACCGAACTGTACGACTTCAGAGTTATCTACCAAGATTTCGTCAACAATACCACTTTGAGTCGCTTCAAGCGGGTTCATGATTTTCATAGCTTCGATAATACCTAAAGTATCACCTGCCTGAACTTTTTGACCGACTTTCACAAATGGTGGGTCATTAGGGCTTGGTGCTGAATAGAAAACACCAACCATTGGTGAAGACTCAACGCTACCCGCTTTTTCTGCAGGTTTGCCTTCGACAGCGGCAGCAGGAGCAGCGCTCGCAGCTGGGGCAGCCATCATAGTTGGCGCAGGCGCGTCATAGTGACGAGTTAAGCTGATATGCTCGTCGTCAGAACTGATTTCTAAATTAACCAGTTCACTTTCTTCCATAAGGGCGATGAGGGTGCGTATTTTTTCAATATCCATAGTTTTTATCTGGCCTTGTACTAAATTCGAGAAATAGTGTAACTAAATATTGTCTAATTAATTGCTAATGATACCTAGATTCAGGGCAATGAGCAATCAATGTACAGTTGTTAACTGAGAATTTTTACATATTTTGACGTAAGCCATCTCTTTAGCAAGAAAATATCCACGATTTTTCATAGTCTGTATGATCAAATGACGCTAATAATGATTATAAAATTCAATCCATAAGCAATTGGCTTAACCCCATAGCACAGTTAAGCGTTTTTGCTGATAGCGTAGACGCAAAGTAAGTAAAATAGATGATAAGAACAAACCTGTAATCAACGCCATCCAAAACCCTTGTGCACCAACGTCAGTAAAACGCACTAGATAGACGCCAAGTGGTAGGGCAACTAACCAATAGCAGAAGAGCGTTACCCACATCGGTATGGTAGTGTCTTGCATGCCGCGCAATATACCAGCGACGTTAACCTGCCAGCCATCAAATAACTGATAGGCGAGTGCAAAGATAAGCAAATGCATAGACTGGGCTCTGACCTCTGGGTTATCCGTAAATGCTGCTGCCAGTTCTGGTCTGAATAGCCATATTCCAAGCATACAGGTCAAAGCGATCAATACGGTCCATACCAGTCCAGTAGCTTGCACTTGGCGCAGTGCTAATAGGTTTTTTTGGCCAAATCGATTGGAGACCATGATAGTGAGCGCCATGGCGACCGATATCGGTATCATAAATAGCTGTGAGGTCACTGACAGTGCCACTTGATGCGATGCTATTGCTAGCTCGCCCAATGGGCTAATGACGAGTGCGCCTAAGCTAAATAAACTGGCTTCAAAGAAAATAGAGATGCCAATAGGGATACCGAGTTTCAGCAGTTTTTTGATCTGTGTACGATTGGGGCTAGAGAAGCCATAAAAAAATCGCGTACTCACAAATTCGCGGCGCTTTGTAAAGCTAGTATAGGCTGCAAGCAATAGGACATTTATCCATAACACCAATGCTGTCGCCACCCCGCAGCCTGCACCGCCCATTTCTGGCATGCCAAATAACCCATGAATAAAGATATAGTTCAAAGGAATATCTGCAAGCAGGCCAATGATGCTAATGACAGTCACAGGTTCAGGGCGACCCAATGCCTCACAATAACTGCGTAGAACGGCATATACAGCGAGCGCTGGGAAACCAAATGAGACACCATGTAAATACTGTGTCGCTATCGGCTGAATGTTTTCTGGTACACCCATAATGCCAAGAACATTGGGAGCCAAATTGACAATGATAAAACCGATAATGCCAATGACACCTGCGGTCCATAAGGACTGCTGCGTGATATGCGGTACTTGCCCGTGTTGGTCTTGACCAATCGCTTCACCAATCAGAGGCGTGGTTGCGATAAGCACACCTGTGGCCAATAAAAACAGCGGCAGCCAAATACCAGAGCCAACGGCTACCGCAGCCAAATCAAGCGCCGAAACTTGACCTGCCATGATGGCATCGACCACGCCAAGTGCGGCTTGGCAAAACTGAGTAATTAAGATAGGGAGGGCAAGTACGCCTAGACGTAAGCTATAGCTTTTAAAATCTTTGAAAGACAATGGAAAAACCATGGTAAGCAACTTTTTATTCTTTGCGGTAATTGTTATTAAGGTAGTTATTATTAATAAACAAACACTGCTATCAATCGACTAAGGTTGACGCAGCGAGGAGAGTAGTGCCGACGATAATACTCCGATAAATAATATGAGCAAGCTTATAATGTTGCATGAGTAGATAGGCAGAGTATGAAAATAAAAGTAAAGACACTAAAATAAAAATAACCCGTCGATCCAAGTAGTGGATTGACAGGTCATATACATAGTAAGATGGTAAAGAAGCCACACTATGATGTCAACGCTTTAGCACCGCTATGTAAGTATTAATCTTAGGTTTTTTGTACTCTATTTCATAGCCAATAGCCAATAGCCAATAGCCAATAGCCAATAGCTCAGAGATGATTTAATAAGTTTACTCCGGCAACAACTCAAGTGTCTCCACCATGTCCATAATTGCTCGCCAATGTTTGGGCTCTAATGGAATCACTGTTAATTGCTGACATCCTTTCCTTAGTAATAACGAATCTTCCAAAGTTGGCAAAAATTTTAGCTCTGATAGTGGTAACACCTCTGTAAAAGCTTGCTCAAAAGTGAGATCGACCATATACCAACGAGGTTCCTCTTCAGTCGCAATAGGATCATAATGACGATGCTCAGGGTGAAACTGAGTAGGATCAGGATATCCTGCTGTAGTAACTGTCATGATACCAGCGACTCCAGACGGCTTGGCGCTAGAGTGATAAAAGAATACCTTGTCACCAACTTTCATATCATCACGCATAAAGTTACGCGCACGGTAGTTACGAACGCCGTCCCAACCGTCGGTGCCCAAGCGCTGCAAATCTTCAATACCAAAAAATTTAGGGTTGGATTTCATTAACCAATACGCCATATATCTGTCCTTTGATTTTTTATTTATTTTTCAATTCGTTCTTAAAATTATCGAGGTTTTTATTAACTCACTTTCAAACTTGTCTTGAATAGTTTATCTTAAAAAAGCAAAGAGGACTCCACCTGACATTAGGGTGGAGGTGAATTTCGCATCACTGGTTAGCCTCGTTGGTTCTGAATATATTGCTTAATAATATCTAATGGCGCACCGCCACAAGAGCTTGCAAAGTAGGAGCGTGACCAAAGCACAGGCTTGGAATAAGCTGCTCTTAAATCAATAAAATCCCCCCTCATTCGTCTACTGGTGACTGACTTCAAGTTATTAACCAATTTGCTTAATTGCACCGTGGGCGGGTACTGGATAAGCATGTGGATATGATCTGCTCCACCGTTACATTCTTTTAACTCAGCATCAAAGCTCTTGCATACCTCAGTGACACACTCACTGAAATACTTATGATGCAGCTCACCTAAAACTTTTTTTCGGTACTTAGTAATAAAAACCAAATGAACGTGGAGATTAAAGGCAGCATGGCGGTTTTTATATATCTCACTCATTGTAATAAAAACTCTTAAATGCTAGTATTATAAGCATAATATCAAACACACACTCATTAATAAAGAACGCATTTATGAAAATCAACAAAGCGTATAAATTTAGGCTTGAGCCTAATGCAGAGCAGGAGATTGTTCTAAATAATCTTGTCGGCTCTGCACGTTTTGTTTGGAATCAAATGCTAGTGATCTCATTTGAGATGTTTGCTAAAGATGAGTTTATCAATGCCACGAACCTCGTTAATAAAATCATGGATCTAAAGAGCAATCCTGATTTCGAGTTCTTAAAAAGCAGCTCAAACGCTGTCTCTTTACAACAAAAAGTACGTGATCTTGCATCGGCTTGGTCGCGTTTCTTTGATCCTAAAGCACATGCCAGATTGAAAGAAAATAAAAAGAAACCTCGTAAACCCAAGTTTTTTAAACTGGCTGATGGCACAGAAATCCAGCTACGCCCGTTGATGCCACAATTTAAGCGCAAATCCGATGGGCGTGACTCAATTCGGTTAGTTCAGTTTGATAAATACTGCCGTGTTAAGGGCAATCGAGTAAAACTACCGAATGGCGTGGGCTTGGTGAAGTTTAGAAAATCGCAAGACATTATTGGCACGATTAAAAATGTCACCATTAGCAAGAAATCAGGTCGCTGGTATGTGTCGTTTGGCACAGAGCACGAGCTGACAGAGAACCCTCGTCACCCCTCTAAAAGCGCTATTGGCTTGGACGTGGGCATCAGTAAACTACTCACCACCTCAAACGGTGAATATATTAAACCCAAAAACAGCTTTAAAACCAATCAACTCAAACTTGCCAAACTGCAACGTGGATTGGCGAAAAAAGTAAAATTCAGTGAAAACTGGAAAAAGCAAAACCGCAAGATTCAAAAACTCCACAACCACATTGCCAATATCAGACATGACTACTTGCATAAGATCACCACCAGCACCAGCACCAGCATCAGCAAAAGCCACGCCATGATTGCTTGTGAAGATTTAAAAGTCGCCAATATGTCGAAATCAGCCAGTGGTACGGTGGAGAATAAAGGTCGTCATGTCAAAGCCAAGTCAGGATTAAATAAATCCATCCTAGATCAAGGCTGGGGCATGATGGTCAATATGCTTGAGTACAAGCAGCAATGGCGCGGTGGGTTACTGATTAAGGTAAACCCACGATACACTAGCCAAACCTGCTCTGAATGCCAGCATATTGCTGTCGATAACAGACAAACTCAGTCAAAATTTGAGTGCATCAAATGTAGGTATGTTGCGAACGCTGATTTTAATGCGGCTCGTAACATATTAGCGGCAGGACATGCCGTTTTATCTGCGAAGGGAGGATGCAGTAAAGGTCGCCCGTTGAAACAGAAAACAAGCGACCTTCGTGAGAAAGTCGCCTAAGAGCGTTTGCTTTTAGAATTCCCCACTTGAGCTTCGCGAAAGTGGTGGGAGTATGTCAACCTAGCGTTACTTTTGATATCGATCATTATTGCTCACTACAAAATAAGTCTATTTATGCCCAAAGTGAATACAGACAGCATGCCGAACGACCTGAATACGTTAAGTCTTACTGAACCAACGACGGATACTATCGCGGTAGACGTGATCGACATTCCATTGTCTCTTTACATTCACATTCCGTGGTGTGTGAAGAAGTGTCCTTATTGCGATTTTAATTCGCATGAGCTACCGATGGACAGTGAGCTATCCATGTATGAAGAATATGTTGATACGTTACTGTTAGATGCCACGATGCAGCAACCTTTAACTCAGGGCCGAGAGATTGGTTCGATATTTATTGGTGGTGGTACGCCGTCTTTGCTACCCATTGCTCAGTATCAGCGACTGTTTATTGGTTTACGTACGTGTTTTGAATTTGCAGAAGACATTGAAATCACGATGGAGGCCAATCCTGGCACGCTTGAGCATGCACCATTTGCGCAGTATTTAGAGGTTGGTATCAATCGTCTGTCTATCGGTGTACAGAGCTTTGCCGCTGATAAGCTAAAGGTACTGGGGCGTATCCATGATCCTGTGCAAGCGTTATCAGCAATTCGCGCTGCCAAAGCGGCTGGATTTGTACGGGTCAACGTCGACCTGATGCACGGTCTACCGCAGCAAACCATGAATGAAGCGCTAGAAGATATCCAAATGGCGCATAATGCTGGTGCAACGCATATCTCTTGGTATCAACTGACTATTGAGCCAAATACCGTATTTTACCGTAGCCAGCCTATTTTACCTGATGAAGACAATTTGGCAGATATTGAACAAGCAGGGCAAGCGCTATTGAAGCAATTAGGTTATAGCAATTATGAGGTGTCGGCATGGGCAGGTGCGTCAGACAAACCATGTCGTCATAATATCAACTATTGGCAGTTTGGCGACTATTTAGCAATAGGTGCTGGTGCACATGGTAAAGTGACGATTGATTGTCACGCAGACAGAGGTAGCGCACCGTCAAAAGAAAATGATAAATCGGAAAACGATTTATTAGCAGAATCTGGCATCTATCGTTTTAGCAAATCACGTTTGCCAAAAGATTATGTAGGAGATATAGAGACAGAAAAATCCAAGAGCACTCAAAACGTACCAAAAATGGTTGGCTGGCAAGCGATTGATCAAGAAGAGCTAGTGAGTGAATTTATGCTAAACGCACTACGCTTACATGGCGGCGTTGCTTGGTCACTGTTTGAAAAGAGAACTGGGTTAACGCTTGATAGTATTGCTGAACAAGTGAACAATCTGGTCAAACAAGGGTTGTTGGTAGATAGCGATACGCAGTTGCAACCGACTATATTAGGCCAGCGTTATCTCAATCAGATATTACGTGCGTTTTTATAAGATTATTTTTGAATAATTGCGTAATAGAAGTGAAGTAAGAACACAAAAAAGGCTTATCAAATAAATGATAAGCCCTTTTGAAAATCTAAAAAAAGCAGACCTTAGATTTTGTTTTGTACTTCTTGTGCGCCGCCAGTTACAGCATCACCAGCGCTTGATACGTCTTGGCCAAAGCCTTTGAACGTGTTGCAACCAGTTAGAACGAACATAGCAGTTAAAGATGCGATGATTACTTTTTTCATAATAGTATCCTCAAAGATAAATGAATGGTTATAAATAACAACAGTGACGCTAAGCGTGTGCTTAAGCTTCACTGAAGGGGTATTGGATGAGACAGTCATACATAAATACTATCGCGTTATCCATTACAGACATCATAGTGAAAGTTAAAAACGCTGCACAGTATCAAAATGTAATTATTGGCAGTAAACTGTAACTTTCGATTACCTACCGCTCATAAATTTAAATAATAGAGCGCTGAATATTTGTGGAGTAAGAATGACCATCCATATCGTGCTAGTAGCACCAAAAATGCCGAGCAACACTGGCAATATTATTAGACTGTGTGCCAATAGTGGAGCACAGCTGCATTTAGTGAGACCGTTAGGGTTTGAGCTTGATGATAAAAAGCTACGCCGCGCAGGTCTCGATTACCATGAATATGCTCATTTGCAAGTGCATGACGATTGGACAGCTGCGAGACAAGCTCTACAAGCCGCTGATTGCCATGTCGTTACCGCATTGACAACCAAGCTAAGCAAACCGTTTTATGATTATGATTTTGGTAAGCACTCGGACTCTGAAGCATCTGATAAGGCTGCTATGCCCAATATTGCGCTAGTCTTTGGTTCTGAGACAGCAGGTCTGGCAGATGATATACGCGAAGATATCGGTGCTGATAACTGGCTAAGACTGCCTATGCTAGCTGACTCGCGTAGTTTAAACTTATCAAATAGCGTAGCCATTTGTTTGTACGAAATATGGCGACAGCAAGGATTTACAGGCGATGAGGGTCGTAGTGTCGGTTATGAGACATTGACAGTCTACGACCCAAAATAGTGATTCTACAAAGCAATAACTATAGACTTAAAAGTATTTGCGTACTCAATGAGCAGTAAAATATTAGATACTGCTCATGCACATATGATAATTTTCTAGTGCGCCATCGATTGTATCTTATCGTCTATAAAGTACTTATAAACAGTTTGGTGGTTTGGGTAGTCCTGCTAAGCGATTGACATGACGCGCAACCAAACCTGTATTAAACAATTGCTGTAGCTTTTGATTGCTAATATCGAGCTCTGGCAAAGTCTTTTGTAGCCATTTGATTAATGGACGGGTTGCTGGCGCGTGATTAAATTTGTTAAAAAACGCGCGCACTTGTTGCAAAACTTCTAAATGCTCGTCGCTCAGATTGACCTCTAGTGTGTCTGCCAATTGCTGCGCGATAGCAGGTGTCCAAATCGTATGGTCACACAGATGGCCGTCTTGATCTAATTCGATATCAGCCGCCGATAATGTAGCGTTGTGAGTGGTCATATCATTACTCATAAGGCAATCGTCACCACTTTATCAAACTGACTGCTCTGAGTCAGATTCACCCATTCTGCGTCGGTTAAAATAGCAGTCAACTTAGTCTCTAAATTAAGCTTGCCAGTTGTATTTTCTGTTAGCTGTGCGATGTCATCTGCCAATGCGTAAATACCAGCAATACCATCTATATCGCTATCATTTAAATAAGCATTGAGCCAATCGATAAAAGCAGGAGTGCTGCCGAGCAAGAGAATGCTGTCACCCGTGCGCCAAGTGCGAGACATTTCTTCAGTACTGCGTCTAAGGGTATCCATCGTGCTATGCAATTGATATAAAGTTGCCATAAAGGTGTCCGATTACGTGCTTTATTGTTTTATAAATTTAAGTAATATAGTGATTTAAAAGGTAAGTATCTGCTCAAAGTCTTGTGAGTTGATGACCTCTGGCACAACTGTGAGCTGTAATGCCAGATCTGTCGGCAAGATACCAGTGACCCAGCCACTAAAGACATCATCAGGTAGCCAAGCTGCGGGCATATCGTAAAGCTCAAGTGACTGAATCATGCCATGTAGCCGCGAGTCAGATTGCATCAATAAGCCAAAGACCGGCGCATCTAAGAACAATTGCACCTCATGACCAAATGTCGCTAGAGTTAGCGCAAGCGCACAACCTTCGTAGCTTGCTGCTTCAGTGGGCGTGTGCAGCTGAATTAATAATCTCATTATGTATTCCTAAAAATAGTTACCGCTACCAGTGATCTCAATAGACAAGTTATCAAACGACACACTATCAAAACTGTATCAAACGACTGTCATCTTGCATCATCATGGCAAGCTCACTAAGTCCCACTAAGGTAAACCCTGTCGCAAGATTGGCACCGTCAAGCTGATGGCGTGAGCTGTTGTCTACATCACTCACACCGCGGCTAAGGGCTGTACTGACACAGACAGGCAGAGGTAATTGATACTGCTCAGCCAATGACTGCCATTCTTTGGTCAAGTCTAATTGATCGGCTGACTGCCAACGCAAGCGATTGGCTATGTGAGCCGAGTCGCCATAAAAGAAGACATTGAGCAGAGGTTGTTCAGAGGCAGCATTATCGCTGCTGCCTGTACCTGTACTATTAGTGTCATTGTTATCAATATCATGACTATTCGCTGCGCCATTTAGGTAAGCGCGTGCATAGCGTAATGCCAAGTGTGCCAGTGGGTGACTAGGGTCAGCAGTAATCAGTAGTAACGGGGGAGTGGTCGTCATAAGGCGCAGTATCACATATTATAAATAAGAGTTTAGAAATTATGGCCGAGTTGCTATAAATGCTTTGTATAAAGTCATTTGGTCGTTATTATTATAGTGCTTGTGTGCAAATTTGCGTGACAGAAAACAGAATTTATACTGATAATGCGACATATAGCGGATCATACTGTCACGTCAAATAGCGTTATGTCATAAAAGAGAGGTGCGTCGTCTCTATCAAAGATGTTTATGCTAACATAAAGCGCCGCAAACCAAATAGAGTCACTGTTATTTAACGTGGTTTTATCTCAAGTGTAGGCACACTGAGTACTATTATTTGATGCTGTGACTGCCTCGTAAGAAAAAACAATAAACTTATGAGCTAGGTTCACGTAGTCTTACCATTCTATGTAAGGAGTTTTTGTCACTATGTTACCTGCTATGCCCTCACGTGTGAACAATGGTACAGATTATCAGCCTACCGTAGAACAACTGCAAGTCCTGCAGACAGCGAGCGAGTTCGCTTATCAAATTTGGGAAAGTCGGACCGTTTCATGTCAGACGTTTTTGCGTAGCTATCCATTGAATAGTACGCTGACCCGCCAGCAAATCGATGATCTGATACAAGATTATACGCTAGATGAGAACTATCAACTCGCTGATGAAATCAAGGTCATGAGTGGTCTGCGTCACTTGCGCACGCTACTAATGATGCGCTGGATTTGGCAAGATGCCTTGCAAACGATCAGTCTGGAGCAACTGACCGATGAGTTGTCTGAATTTGCAGATGGCTGTATCTCTTTTGCTAAGGATTATACTTATCAGCACTTGGTTGCTAAATATGGTGAGCCGACCTTTATCAATGAACAAGGCAATGTACAGATTGATGATATGGCAATCATGGCCATGGGTAAGCTTGGTGCGCAAGAGCTGAATTTATCGAGTGATATTGATCTAATCTTTGTGCATCAAGCGCGCGGCGAGACCAATGGCAGTAAAGCAAAAGGCACACGTAGCATAGATAACAAACGCTTTATGACTCGATTGGGTCAAGGCGTTATTAAACTGCTTGATAACAAGACCGCTGACGGTTTTGTCTTTCGAGTAGATATGCGCTTACGTCCATGGGGTGATGGAAGTGATTTAGCCATTCATCTGTCCGCATTACAAAAGTACTTTACGATGCATGGACGTGCATGGGAGCGTTTTGCTTGGTTAAAAGCACGTGTGGTCGGACAGATAGACCAGCCGTTTTATGAAGAAATACAAGCGCTGATTAAGCCATTTGTCTTTCGTTATTATGTGGACTACAGTGCGTTTTCAGCATTGAGAGAAATGAAGTCTCTTATTCAAAACCAAGTTGCACAGCGTGAAGACTTGGATAATATCAAGCTTGGTGCGGGCGGCATTAGAGATATCGAGTTTATCGTACAGGCCTTTCAGCTTATCTATGGTGGCCGGCATCCACAGCTGCAAATCAAACCTTGCTTGCAAGCGATGCAAGTATTATGTGAGCTTGGCTATCTGGAGCATTCAACTTATGAGCAGCTACAGGCAGCATATCGGTTTTTGCGCCGGCTTGAGCATGCTATTCAAGCAATTAATGATCAGCAGACCCAGCGCTTACCACATGATGAGCAGTGGCAGCATAATCTAGCAGTGACGCTGAATTTTGAAAACTGGCATGCGTTATTAGATCAGCTTAATCGTCATCGCGACAGTGTCAATGCGCCGTTTGAGCGTATGGTCACTGAACGTCAAATACCTGATAACGAAGACACCGACCTAGAACCAGAGCACTTAGATGAGCAAATTGCTCGTTTAAATGAAGTGCTGATAGAAGAAAATCGTGAGTTACTACAGAATTTTTGGCAATCAAAAATGGTCGCTAACTTAAGTGATGAGGCCAGAGAGCGTTTAGACGATGCGTATCCTGTCATTGTCCATGCGTTGTTAGCCCATCAAGAGCAGCAGCAACTTGCCAATACTGCTTTACCAAGATTGATCTCACTGCTTGAAGCGATTTGCCGCCGTTCTATCTATTTGGTCATGATTGCTGAAAACCCCAATGCAACGATTGAGCTGATTCCAATGCTATCTGCCAGCCCGTGGATCGCAAAAGAGTTGGCTCAGTATCCTGTACTATTGGATACATTTTTGCAGCAGCGTTATCGTCATCTGCCAGATAAGCGTGAGCTGCGTGATATCTTGCGCCAACAGTTGCTACGCGTCGAGCCTAACGATGAAGAAGAGCTGTTAAGCGTCCTACGTCTGTTTAAAAAGAATCAAGTGTTGGCTGTTGCTGCTAGCGATGTATTGGCGGAACGCCCGATTATGAAGGTATCGGATTCATTGACTTATATCGCTGAGGTCGTACTAGAAGCAGCATTGGAGCGCGCTTTTGCAGAGATTGTTAATCGTTATGGGTATCCTATTGGCCAAGATGGCGACCCGGTCACTGAAGCGGACTGCGGCTTTGCGATTATTGGCTATGGCAAGCTTGGTGGCTTAGAGTTATCGTATTCTTCAGATTTAGACTTGGTATTCTTACACAAGATAAAAGAGCAAGGTATGACCACTGGTGAAAAATCAGTCAGTGGTATGAAGTTTGCCGCGCGTCTTGTACAAAAGCTGATGAATTATCTCAATACTCAAACCCGTGATGGCCGTGCCTATGAGATTGATATGCGCCTGCGACCCTCAGGAAATGCTGGCATGATGGTAGTATCTTGTCATGCGTTTGAAACCTATCAGATGGATAAAGCATGGTCATGGGAACATCAAGCGCTGGTACGTGCTCGTGCGATTTGCGGAGACAGACGAGTTACTGCACGTTTTTGTGATATTCGTCGCGACGTATTGTCATTGCCACGAACACTGGATCAAGTACGTAGCGAAGTCACCAGCATGCGTATCAAAATGCAAAAGCATCTAGGCACGAGTCAATGGCAGCAGGAAGCGGGCAAGTTTCATCTTAAACAAGATGCAGGCGGCATTGTAGACATTGAGTTCTTAGCACAATTTGCCGTATTGGCTTACTCACATGAATATCCGAGTTTGACCAAATGGAGCGATAATGTGCGAATTTTTGCAGAAGTTGCTTTGCTTGGTATTTGGGATGACCAAGTCTGTCAGGATTTGACTGATGCCTATCTAAGAATACGTGCTGCTACTCATCAATTGGCACTATCAGAGCAGTCTTTGCTCGTTGATGAGTCATTGTGGCAGGAGACGCGAGCGTTAGTACAGTCACAATGGCAGCATCTCATGGGCGTGGAGACAGATGACGAGTAATATCGAAACTTGTATGATTAAGGCCTTGCCGATAGTCCAAGAGACGCTTAAACTGTAATGCGTTACTATGAATAAAAGCTATCAATAAAAGCTATGAACAAAAACTATGGATAGAATTGGTAGCTAGGAACGATATAATTAAAAACCATATAGTGCCAAACCAAAAGATTTCATTTGCCAAGACGGCCAGTGATATAATCGGTCACACATCATCATAGCACTGTTAGTCGTTTGTCATAATGAAGCTGTCGTTTAGGCAATAAAAATTGACGCTGCGGTGTTATCATACGATGTTGATCAATACTGTTAAATAAAACCTACCTAAAAAAAGTTAGACGTCAGTGCTAGCATAAGGACAATAAAATGAATATGGCAACACAAGATGGTAAGCTTTGGATGAATGGCACGATGATCGAACAGCCAGATGCTAAAGTTCATGTGCTTACACATAGCTTGCATTACGGTATGGCTGTGTTTGAAGGCGTACGCGCTTACCAAACCGCGGATAATCGTACCGCTATTTTCCGCCTAAAGGAACACACCGAGCGTCTCCTTGGCTCAGCTAAAATCTTCCAAATGGACGTACCTTTTGATGCTGCCACTTTAGAGCAAGCACATAAGGATGTGGTCAAGCAAAACAACTTGGCAGAAGCTTACATTCGTCCGCTTATCTGGGTAGGTGCAGAAAAACTTGGCCTGTCTTCACGTGATAACAGCATCAATGCAATGGTTGCTGCTTGGCATTGGGGTGCTTATCTTGGTGAAGAAGGCATCAAAAATGGTATCCGCGTAAAAACGTCATCTTATACGCATCACATGCCAAACGTGACTATGTGTAAGGCTAAAGCCTCTAGTAACTATCCTGTATCTATCATGGCTAACCAAGAAGTGACGCGTAATGGCTATGACGAAGCTATCTTGATGGATCCACAAGGGTTTGTATGTCAGGGCGCAGGCGAGAACTTATTCTTGGTAAAAAATGGTGAGCTACATACGCCAGACCTATCAGGTGGTGCATTAGACGGTATTACTCGTCGTACTATCTTGCAGTTCGCAGCTGACCTAGGTATCAATGTCATCGAACGCCGTATCACTCGTGATGAGTTTTACTTAGCTGACGAGATATTTATGACAGGTACTGCTGCTGAAGTGACGCCTATTCGTGAATATGATGATCGTATCATCGGTAATGGTGGCCGCGGTGAGTTGACTGAAAAACTACAGACCCTATACTTTGATGTGGTTCATGGTCGTAATGAGCAGTATATGGATTGGTTAAGCTTTATTGATTAATATAATATCTAAAGAAGTGCTAAAAAAGAAAGCCAACACTATTTAATAGTGTTGGCTTTCTTTTTCTGAAAGAGAAATCAACATGCCCATAAATCGTTGTTTTTATATCACTGTCCGATATTATAATATTTAATTTTAGACTTTATTTTTGCTTCGACTTTTCTAACATTACGGCTATTGATTGTTTTGCTCATAGATCTGAATGGAATCAACAGCTTATCACCAATACCATCAACTAGTACAAATTCAGGAATACCGTGTCTTTGTTCTGTATACATGATACCTGCAATATTTACTTCACCAAATACAACGTGTAAGTTACAGCATTCATTAAAAAATTTATCTAAGGCATCTGCATGACTTTTATCAAAGCTATTATCTTCGTCTAAATCATACACAGACACAACTGAGCCATTAGGAGAGGTTATCTTTTCAGTAACTAGTGCTAGCCCTTGGTCTGTTCCAATCATACCGTAAACTGTTTCGATAGGAAAAGTATAAGTAAGCTTAGCATAGCTATTTTTACATAATTGCAAGTACTGTAATAACTCTCTACGAAACTGTTTGTAAATTCCTTGAGAGCGATGTGCACGTAAATAATGTTGCTTAGCCCTTGCACCATCAGCAGTAGCATGTTTCGGATTCATAATTTTTATTATTTTGTCTGAATATACTGGATGCTCAAATACAATTTTCTGAGTACCTTGGCCTAGTAATTTGAGGTTTTTGGTTAAGAGCATGGTTATGTTTTTCCTATACTGCAGTATCTGAAATTTGAATATTTACGAAATAATAAAATATGATGTTTAATCATGACATATTAGACTTTCAGTTATAACGTTGGTAGAAGTTATTTGTTAGCTCAAAAATAGTACTAATAAATGATTAACCAACAAATATTATTATTTAGGTCGTGTTCTAAGCTAGTAATATCAAGTATTCTTCAATAGATACTCATAATACGAGTTAGGCTTTATGTCTTTCACATAAGACATTTTATGTATACTGGCTTGCGAGATAATATTTTGATATTCAGTTTCATTGTAAGGTTTGTCTAGTGACGCAACCAATAAATGAGGTTTAGTATCATCAATGATAGGGCATTGATATCCTGCAAGCTCGCCTTTTATAAGCGTATCAAATAAAATCTGGAAGAAAAAATAATGAGGGATATATTCTTGTGTTTTCCAAAAATTTAAAATTAAGTCTAAACAGGTATGAATAACCGGATCATTTTTTCGAGCAAAGATAACGCTATTTAACACATTAATTTTATGGTCACTTTCCCAAGAAAAATAGCTCTTGTTAAATTTTTTCCATTGTTCTTTATCTCGTGCATCTTCGGCACGTTGATACATAAAGAAACCACTATTTTTCAGCACGGCAGGTAGAGGTGCAGAGAGGTAAATCGTTGCATCTAACCAAATACCGCCATAAACATCGAGCAAGGCAAGACGCACTAAATCAGCAAAGAAGGCTGGTCTGAAACCTGGAGACGTTTTTTTATCCCAAATAAAATCAGGTAAATCTAGATAGTCGTAGATATTGCTGTCATCTAGACGGATGATTTTATAGTCAGCAGCATGTTTGTCTACTGACTTAAAGTATAATTTAACTGATTCAGGAAGACGGTTTTCAGTAATACCTTGCCCCCAGTATTGCCAAATGATTTTTTCGTTCTTAAATTCTTTTTTTGGCTGCAATGAAAAAGTCATTAACTTGCCATGGTTATATAGCTCAATAAATTGTGCCCAGCACTTTGCAACTTGGTTTTGCTGTTCGAAGTCAGCTTTCTTTTCAAAAGTTTTGCGCTTGCTTCTAGGTGTGACTACGTTATAAAGATAGCGATAGGGTTTTTTCTTTTTTCTTTTTAACCTTGTATACGCTTTACTGTCTGAAAAAAAGCGAGGCGATATATTGTCTGAATCGAGTTTTGAGTTTTCTTTTACGTCTGCCATTATTCTTTTTCCATTCAGCTTGAGTAATCTTATTATTAGTCTCACCTCTGAGATATGAGTGCCCGCCAAAACGATAATGGGACTTATCAGAGAACATTAACTTAGAGGTTTTCTTCCAGTATTCACGCTCACCACGTGTGAAGTACGGGGGTAGTATTTTAATATCTGCGCGTCCCAGAGCAAACTTATTTAAATAGCTCTCATCATGCCATAAAGCGATAATATTATTTTTCAGATCTGTTTCTGTTTGTGCATTCAATAACTCACATAGCTCTAAAAACGCATTTGTTTTACCGCCTAGAATACCACCAGCAAAATAATGCCTTCCTTGATTATAGGGGATATATGCTTGGGATTGAGGGTTACGGTCATAAGGATACTTTCTTCTATGACGATGAAATACATGTGGCTGTAGATAAAGAGTCAGTTTTTCATGATCTTTTAATGGTAGTAAATCTTCTTGAAATATTGTATCTAAAAATTCTGTATTGCCATTAAAGTAAAATGAAAAGTCAAAAGAACTAATAAACTGACGAGCATTTAAAAATATTTGATATCTCATTAATGCTATATAAGGCCATTGCAAGGCTTCCTGTTTTATCATAGAAACATTAAGATACTCAGACTGCTTATTCAATAACTCTATATTATCTGTGAACAAAACGTAATGTTTATCACAATTCGGTAGTAAATATTTTTCAGCAGATTTATAGAAGTAATCCCAAAACACAGTGTACCGACCAGTTGCAATATATAGAATGGCAACAGATGGTTGAGGGTGATTATCTATTGTAGAAATAGTTGGTGGCATAGCAAACTCGATCGTCGTAATGAAATTATTGTCTATGATTTATAGTCGATATCGAAAAAATTATTTAAAAGGCACTTCTTTCGCGAAAAGGGCTTTTTTAGCTTGTGTCACTAATCTTCTAGCTTCTTTGTGTACTTTAGCGAATCCTTTTTGCTTTTCTAGTTTCATTCGATCTTTACGATCTGTCAGTAGTGCACTAGGTAGAGAAGGGTTATTCTTGTGTAAAAGCATTTCTTGGATACATAACGCAGGTACTAACTGTTGCACTGGCTCAGAGCCATTAATAACAAAATTATCAAACATCAAACTATCTAGAGGTAGTAAGTTATTATTTTTGATATAGTCTAGATATACTCTGGCACCTTGCAGAGATAGTATATAGCCTGCTGTACCTAAATTTTTACCTTTTAATTCAGTTACATAGCGCTTACCATCTAGGACAGCATGTGTATCTTTTGATAAATAGGTTTTTTTGGCAAAAGCTTCAATTTTAACGATCTGCCAGTCAAGTTTAATCCACTTGTCGCAATTGAGTAACGTCTCAGCATCGTCACCTAAATAAATATCATCTTCAAAAATAGTGGCGTATGCTAAATTCTCTTTGATGATTTTTTCCCAAATTGCTACGTGACTCATCATACATGCTATTTCACCTAAGGTTAAACTGGCAGATGCTAAGTCTAAAGATAAACGTTCAGCATAAGGTTTCGCAACATCCGGTGTTAAAGCATCAAAAAATTCATAGTTTACGTTATGTTTACCAAATTCTGATTCAATATGCTTTCTGCGGTCGGTTGCAGAGGCTAAGCTAATGACAAACTTTCTCATAATAGGGTGGTCCTACATTATTTGGTAATGATTAAGTTTTTAATGGCTATGGCTTTATCTTGCAACATTCTTTTCTGTTTTTTCAAACTATAAGATGAGTCTCTACCTTCTTTTTCTTTACGCTGTATATTTTGGGTCGCTTGTGTACCTAAGATATCGCTGTCGAATCCCATTGGGCTGATCAGTGCAGGCCATAGGCCTAGACCTTTACCATTTTGGCTAAGCCATCTTTGGAAGAAAATGTCGACAGGCATATCAATGGTCTTACCTTGTTTAATAAACTCTTCTGCACCTTTGCGTGACCAAATAAGCCCTAAGCCGCGGATAGGGAAGTAATAAGCATGCCATAAAGTATGTGCATCAAAAGTAACAATGTCTTTAGCAAGCTTCTTCTTTTTAGCTGCGATATTAACCAGATACCAGTCCAACTCTGGATGAGTATGTAGATACGTCAGTGTTTTATCAATAACAGGTTTAAAACTACTGATCATCTTCATATCATCTTCTAATACAACTAAAATATCAGCATCAGTTTCTAGGAACTTTTGTGCACATTGATAATGGCTTAAATAGCAGCCGATTTCTGAATTTAAAAGACTACGACCTAAATTACTTCTGGCTCGTTTGTCATCATAGTCTATAAACTCCGATAAAGCTTTGCCGCGGCCATCATAGGCAGCGATGCGTTCAAATGACCAACCAATATTATTAAGCTGTTGTCTCGATCTTTCTAGGCGCTCATCGCTACCGTCTAGGTTGATCAAGTAAGTAAGAACTTTCATATCATTTACCTTTTAATAGCACATTGGGTTTCTTCTCTCAACAACGATTCGGGTAAGTATAGATAGAACTTTTTAATCATTGCTTTATTCACTTTTTGCGAAAACCCTTCACTTAATAAGTCCATACTTTGAATACAACCGTATTTTATAGATTCATCATCTAAATTTTTTATGAATTTCTCTACGCTATATTCATTTTTAAGATAGTTTAGGTTTAAATCAGGTTTCAGAACGGCTTGATTTTTCTGTATGCTTAAGTGATTAGCCAAAGAAATTGGATCGAATTGAGATATATCTCTAAAACGATGCTTTATCTGACTTTCCAGAAAAGTAAGGTTGCTTAGTAAATAGCTGCTTAATATGCTCTTGTCAACAATATGAGGATAATGATGTATCTTGAAGAATTGGTTAGTCTTAAGAGGTATAGAGCCTAACATTTGAGCTGTAGTATATTTAGGCTGAATAGGAGTCTCTAAAAATTTGTTTAAGAGTTGCCGATATTTCATTTTAGTATTAAGTACTATTTTCTTTTGCCAATGGCCATGAATAATAATTTTTTCATCATCCAAAAATTCATCCATTTTTACCGGTTGGTTAAAAAAGAAATCATCGTTCATATAGATGAAGTAATCAGATAGCCCTTTAATATTCCATACCATCGTCTCGATTGAAGTGCTATTAAACGTAGGTAAAAACTGTTCGTAACCCGAAAATATGTCCTTATGATCAATGATACGTATTTTATCTGCTGAGCAAATACCTTGCTTGGCAAACTCATCGACGAACGCTGGCTTTTGTTGATCTGTGACAATATATATATGACGACAAAAAGGCACATATTTGATGATAGAAGCAATATTATAATATATCTCATCGTCACTGGCGAAACGCGTGTCAGTTATTGCGTCAGATGCCACTTCTTTAGTTGGCTTATACTGTCCTCGCTTTCGTTTGAGTACAGGGTCTGCGCCATCTACCCAAGCAATGACGATGTCTAATGTGTTTTCACTAGGCTGCTTCATAACTGATCCTGTTCTCATCGGATATGCGTCTATTTTAGTAGCGATATTAGATCAGCTATGATATTTGCTGATGCGATTATTAACAAGGTTTAATCGATTTAGATAGTTAGACTAATCATAATTTTTTATAGAGATACCGTTAAATCCTGCTCGTACTTTACTAAGTAAATGCCGAGCACCAGCGGTAGGTGAGACTAGCATATAAAGTCAGAACGCTGCAATAATTATGACCATAGTTGCATTCATTTGGCTAACCTATCATGCCTATACCGTTAAAAAATCAAGCTGAGACACTGATGCCACCTACTATTCTATTTATTTTAAAAGCGCTTGAAGGTCGTGGTGCTGAGCGTATGGTTACGACGTTGGCAAGCGCTTACGCAGATATGGGCTATCGTACTCATATCCTATGCTTGGAAGCGACGCAAGATATGCTACTAGACGCTCGTGTGCAATATCATATCGTGCCATATGATGAGATGTTTTCTGAGCAGAATCTCGACCCAGAATCTACGCAAGCACAAGCCTACGAATCAGTTGCTAAACGTATTGATACTTACGTGCTTAGCCAAATAGGAGTGCCAGATTTGATACTGGCCAATATCTATAAAATAAACTGGATTATGGCATATAGCCAGTTGCCAAATATCGTAAATGTACTGCATACAGCGCTATCAAAGCAGTTCCAAAACCAATTATTAGAGTCGTCAGTACAGACTATAAATCATTTGAAAACGGTCTATGGCGCTCATCCTTGTAGCTGTGTAAGTAAGGGTGCACGCCAAGATTTGATTGATCTTATAGGAAATATCACCAAAACCACAACAATCTACAATCCTTGTGATGCTACTGATATAAATACCAAAGCAGCAGCGTCTAGCCATCTTGAAGATTTCGGCTTAGTAGATAAAGAGTACATTATACATGTTGCCTCTTTTGATAGCATGAAAGGTCATCGAGACTTGCTACAGGCATATGCCAAAACAGAACGAAAGCTGCCGTTAGTACTAGTGGGTAAAGGTAGGCTTGAAGCAGAGATTAAACAGTTGGCTGTCCAACTAAATATTAGCGATAGTATTAAATTTTTAGGCTTTCAGACCAACCCTTATCCATTAATTAGGTCAGCTGCACTAATGGTGCTTACTTCTAAGTTTGAAGGTTTTGGTTATGTCATCGTAGAGGCGCAGGCACTGGGTGTGCCAGTAATCAGTACGGATTGTCCTTTTGGTCCACGAGAGCTATTACCTGAGCAGAACTTGATTGCGGTAGGTGATATTGATGGGTTGGCCATGCTTATCGACCAAGCCATAGACAACCTTACAGATTATATCGTGCCACTAAACAAGCAGTTGCTGCCTGAACATATTGCAAGACAGTACTTAGCCTTTGGTTCTGTTTTAGATTCAGATAAAAAATGAAGGTTTATAACGTGTAGTAGTTCTTAATTAAACGCCATCAAGTAGAGATTATTAATTGCGAGTCATTAATTAAAAAGTGTCAAATAGCGATTTAGAGATAGGAGAGTGGTTGAAGACGGGTACACCATGCGATTGATAGATTCTGCCAAGCAAGTTAAACGAAGGGACAATCCGCTCGTTCATGACTTTGCTGAGCATACTTGGCGCACTATTGTTTTTATTTTCATAAAACCGTGGTTGCTTACTGTTAAGCAGGTCAATACCGTACAGATGAATACTCGCTGCTTGACGCGAAAACGCTAACTGCGCCGCGACATAAGCAACGGTTCCTGCTTCCACAAATCCATGAGTAATGTTAAGAGAGACGCCGATGTCAGCCGCTTTATGATCGCTATCAATGATAAAGTTTGGATTATTGATAAAGTACGATAGCGGCATTTTTTTATTGAGTAATTTTTTCTTAAAGATAAGCTTACTAAAAGATAGCTTGTTTGACTTCACTCCCCATGGCCTATCTACGGGATACAACACTCGCATGGCATGATGATACGTTCGCATAATATCAGGGTGCGTGGTTGCCATTGCTTCAAAGACAGCTAACGTTGCATATAGAGGTTGACCCGTATAGTACTGCTGTAAAATCTCAGGCTGATGATTGATAAAGCGCGCATCACTGATGACGTAACCAACAATATCGGTAAACTGATGCTGCCCAATCAGGCTGATACTGCCATTGACAAAAATAGTAGGCGTATCTAGTAGCTCTGCTAACGGCAGCTGCTGTATAGATGGCCCTGAGGCGATAATATTGACGTCTTTTCCATGCAGGCTTTGTGCTGGTTCATTGGCATTAAAAGCATTGATAATGATGAGCTCATTATCAATATTGAACCCAGCGGTAGCAGGTAATCTCAAATATAGCGCCATACTATTTTCCAGTCGTTTATTTCACCTATCTTATATCTTAATACACGGCCTTTATGCTAATTATAAATTGTCTAAATATGGTTAATTGCTAAGCATCTATTGCCAATGGTCTTTTAACCATGGGCTTGGCTTCACATGTCGATACCATTTACCGCCACTGCCAGCAATTGCATCTGGCGGGTTAATCTCACCATGGAAGATAACGATTTTTGCATCATCCGGCAGAGTAGGTGTGCGTACAAAGTTAAAAGGAATCGGCGCAATACATTGATACTTAAAGCTGACACACCATGTTTTGTCCCAATACTCTAGGTGATGATGCTCACGCAAATAGTTAGAGAGATAGGCCTGCTCGTGACGTACTTGGGTGCGAATAGTTTCAAAGTTTCGCTCAAAATTGGACAGCAAATCAGGATAGGTATTCATGCCAATATTGAAGCGATAAACAGAGCTGTTGCCAATCATGCGCCAAGGTTTTTTCCAGTCGCGGATGATGACGACACTGTCCTCATGCTCAGCTTGATAAGTAAAAAACGCATCGATATTATCGACAATGACGATATCAATATCTAAAAATAGGGCCACACCTTTTAAATCATACAGCTCAGGCTTAAAGGTAGTCAGTTTTTTCCAACCACGTTCAGGACCTGCTGGTAAATCCATGTCAGGTATCGGATAACAGGCAATCGCAGGGTCAATACCTGTGCTGTCATCGGTCAAGCAAACCATTTGAAAATCTAGGGTGAGATGTCGACTAACCATGTTGTAGAGACGATTGACGTATTCAGGACCATATTTGTCGCCCCATTTCATACAGATGATATAACGCTGTTCAGGAGCATTTGTACTGGTTTGCTTAGGATCTGTAGATGAGGTCTTAGTTACGTCAGATGTCATAATGCACTCGTATTGAGATAATAGTCAGATAAATGAAGGACTAATAAAAGTAAAAGGATATAGAGTTCAGCCAATATTATCATAGCTGTGACTGATGGTACGTCTAAACTGATGGTACGTCTAGATAGTGCAACGCTAGGTTGGTGATGACTAATGATTGTCGAGCTTAGTGTTATCGCTTTTAACAGTACTATCGTTTTTAGCATTGTCGCTTTTAACGTTGTCATTTTTAACGCTATCGTTGATATCGCTAGCAGAACGACTAGAAACGCTAGAATGGTGAGATTGGATAAAGGCTGCTAAAGTCTCTTTATCTTTTTTATAAGGATTGCCTAAGTTTGGTATACGCTTAAAACGTCGATAGCCCCACATATAATGACTGTAGTTATCTGTAATCATACGCTCCATGGCCTGATTGAGAGCATGAGTTGCCACTTCAGCATTGCGGTCATACAAGGCTGGTTCATCGAGTTTGTAGCAGTAAATATCAAAGCCGCGTCCATCGGTACGGCGAATACAAGATAAGCCAACCAGCGCACATTTGGTTTTGCTGGCCAGTTTGGAGGCAAGGGTACTGGTCAATGTTTTGATACCAAAGAACGGAACGACAACGCCGCCTGATGGCTCTGGAACGTGGTCGGGCAATACAATACTAAAACCACCTTGCTTGAGTGTTTTAAACACGGCTTTAACGCCGCTCCCATCAGTAGGTACCAAAGTGGCATTAAGTCGCGCTCGACCCTGAAGGATAAACTCATTAGCGAATTTGCCGTCAACTGGCTTATACATGATAGTCGGGGAACCAAATTGATTGAGCCACGCGTTCATCATCTCCCACGTACCCAGATGCGGGACGATGGCCAGCATACCGTTTGGACTGGCAAGACCTTCTAACAAAATGTCTTTATTATGGACATCACGAATCTGAGCGATACTCCACTCAGGAGGCATCGCCCAGCTTTTGATCGACTCGATACTGGTCAAGCACTGATGATAGATAATCTCTTTAGTCAGCGCTTGTTTTTGCTGGTCTGATAAAGAATCAGCAATCAGCGCCATATTGATCTGAATGGTACGCATGATACTTAGACTGGGTATCTTAATGATAACCCACGCAACAAAACGTGCCAGCATCTGCAGTACAGACAATGGCACGACTTTGAAAATATGATACGGATTCATGACCACTCACATGGTAATGAATCACGTAACAAGCACTGTAGACAGCAACCGCGCATCATCAAACGATTTATTCAGCAGGCTTGCTGGTATCAGCTTGTGCTTTTTCACGCACACGGATACCAAGCTCACGTAGTTGTTTGCTATCAACGCCAGCAGGTGCTTGGGTCAATGGGCAATCAGCTGTTTTGGTTTTTGGGAAGGCGATAACGTCACGGATAGAGCTTGCGCCTACCATCAACATAATCAAACGATCCAAACCAAATGCTAGGCCGCCATGCGGTGGCGCACCAAATTTTAGAGCATCAAGTAAGAAACCGAATTTGTCTTCAGCTTCTTGCTCACCAATACCCAACGCTTCAAGTACAGCTTGCTGCATATCATAAGTATTGATACGTAAGCTACCACCACCAATTTCAGTACCGTTCAATACCATGTCATAAGCGATAGAAAGGGCAGATTCTGGGTTGTTTTTCAACTCTTCAACTGAGCCTTTAGGTTTAGTGAACGGATGATGCATTGAAGTCCAGCGACCATCGTCAGTTTCTTCAAACATTGGGAAGTCAGTCACCCAAAGTGGTGCCCATTCGCAAGTCGCCATTTCAAGATCTAGACCGATTTTTTGACGTAATGCACCAATCGCATCATTCACGACACTGGCTTTATCCGCACCAAAGAAGATAATGTCGCCATCTTCTGCAGCAGTACGCTCAATCAAGCTCACAAGCACGTCATCAGTCATGTTTTTGATGATAGGAGACTGCAGGCCAGACTCTTTATCCACGCCGTTGTTGATGAGGCTTGCGTCATTGACTTTGATATAAGCCAAACCGCGTGCGCCATAAATACCAACAAACTTGGTATAAGCATCAATCTGCTTACGGCTTAATGATGCGCCACCAGGAATGCGTAGGGCAGCCACACGACCTTTAGGATCGTTCGCAGGGCCAGCAAATACCTTGAAGTCAACGTCTTTCATCAAATCTGCAACGTCGACCAGCTTTAGTGGAATACGTAAGTCAGGCTTGTCTGATGCATAGTCACGCATTGCTTCTGCGTAAGTCATGCGAGGGAACTGCTCGAACTCAACGTCCATCATTGTCTTAAACAAATGCTTGATAAGACCTTCGTTGATGTTCATGATTTCTTCTTCGTTCAAGAAAGAAGTCTCAATATCTACCTGAGTAAATTCAGGCTGACGATCAGCACGTAAATCTTCATCACGGAAGCATTTAGCAATTTGATAATAACGGTCAAAACCTGACACCATCAATAATTGCTTAAATAGCTGTGGTGACTGCGGCAGGGCAAAGAAGTTACCTGGACGGGTACGTGATGGTACAAGATAATCACGCGCACCTTCAGGCGTTGCACGAGTCAAGATAGGTGTCTCAACATCCAAGAAACCATGATCGTCTAAATAACGACGAATCGCTGACGTTGCCTTGGCACGGAATACCATACGCTCTTGCATTTGCGGACGACGCATATCAAGATAACGATACTTTAGACGCAGGTCTTCAGATACAGTCGTTTTTTCGTCATTCAATGGGAATGGCGGCGTTTCAGATTTAGCCAGTACTTCAATTTCTTTGCCCAATAGCTCAATCTGGCCACTGGTCATATTATTATTTTCAGTACCTTCATAACGGCGACGTACACGGCCAGTTATCTTTAGCACGTATTCAGGACGTACAGCATCAGCTGCTGCGAAAGCTTCTGGGGTATCAGGGTCGACCACGACCTGTAAGATACCAGCGCGGTCACGCATGTCTAAGAAAATCACGCCACCGTGATCGCGACGACGATGTACCCAGCCTACGATACTAATGGTTTGCTCAAGCAAGCTCTCGGTTACGGCTCCGCAATACTCGTCTCGGTATTCGCTATGCGTCATAGTGCTTTGCGTCATAATATGGTTATCCAGTTATCAGCCCAATTCGAAGTACAATAATGCAGCCATTGCTGTGCGTTTCAAGCTATTTGCAAAAAAAACACACAAACAACGCGATTAAGACATATGGTCATCACGTTGGCTGCAGAAAATTTGATATAAACGCATATTATGCCTAATCTGCCTTTGTTATACAACCAGCTGAGTTCAATCAAAGAACGGGAGTCTGCAAGTATCTGACGTATTTATTCAGTGATATTTATATTGGGTTAAATATTGTCATCATGCTTGAAAACACCGCTTAGTGTGCACATATCAACCGCACGCTAATAAAAACAGCCATATCAATATATTTACTGACTTGAGGATTTGTAACCATGCTATTTCATCCCCCTAAAAACCCTGTCGAGCTTAAAATACGCCACTTAAATGATGCTCAAAAGCAGCGTCGCGAAGATTTGATGGAAGCCACCCAAGGCAAAGCTGCCCTCAAACAGTTTAAAAAAGTCATGGCCAAAAAAGCCAAGCAAGCATTGAAAGCAAAAACTAAAAATAAGAAAAAACATACTGATGACAAGGCACAAGTTTTTGTGCTCGATTTTGACGGTGATATCAAAGCAACTGCGGTCAAACATTTGCGTGAAGAAATCAGTACTCTAATTAGTACCGCAAATAAAGGTGACGAAGTTATCGTACGTCTTGAATCAGGCGGCGGTTTGGTACACGGTTATGGTTTGGCCGCAGCGCAATTGGTTCGCATAAAAGATGCTGGTCTAAAACTGACTGTCTGTGTTGATAAAGTGGCGGCGAGCGGCGGCTATATGATGGCCTGCGTTGCAGACAAGGTAGTAGCCGCACCATTCGCTATCATTGGTTCAATCGGTGTGGTGTCACAGCTGCCAAATTTCCATAAATGGTTAAAAAACCATGACGTCGATTATGAGATGTTTACCGCTGGTGACTACAAACGTACGGTAACTGTATTTGGTGAAAATGATGCCGAAGACCGTGCCAAATACCAAGAAGAATTAGAGCAGACGCATGAGCTATTTAAGCATTTCGTTAACACCTATCGTCCAGCACTTGACGTGGCAAAAGTAGCTACGGGTGAGCATTGGTATGGCGAAGATGCGTTAAAGCTTAACTTAATTGATAGTCTACAAACTTCAGACAGTTATATTTTAGAGCGTATGGAAGACAACGAAGTGTATGCATTATATTCACGTCAGAAGCCGACGTTAGCAGAAAAGTTAGGATTGGCTCAAGCAGCAGAAGCGACACTGAGCATGGCTGTAGATAAATTACCTGATGCACTTGCACGTTTTGATTTGAACAGCCGCCTAAATATTTTGAAATAATGTTAGTTATCATTATGATAGTTAAATAATGGTATTTCAGTGCTAAGAAGTTTTTAGATACATTGTTTATATTTTGTAAAAGGCGTGGCCTAGCTGGTCGCGCCTTTTTGCTGTTTATTGACAATTGCTGTGTTATAAATGTAGCACACGGAAAACAGTATACGTGCGTGCACTAAAGCTCTAGTAGAGCTTTTTATCAACATTTGATTTAGACAATCAATAAAGAAAAGGAAGTCATTTATGTCTAACGACAATTTAATGTTTACCGCAACAGAACATGGTCAAGCCATGCATGCCAAAGTCAAAGCGTTCATTGAAACGAATATTGAACCCATCGAAGCCCAATTCTGGGAAGATTGTCATAAGAAAAACCCTGATGGTAATTGGGAAAACTGGGAATGGCCAGAAGCCTACGAAAACCTGCGCAAACAAGCACGTGAAGAAGGATTATGGAATTTATTCCTGCCAGATGACACACTAGGTGCAGGACTGTCAGTCACTGATTATGCGCCTATTGCAGAATTGACTGGTCGTAGTTTGCTAGCACCTCATGTATTTAACTGTAATGCCCCTGATAGCGGTAATATGGAGCTATTGTGGCGCTACGGTACTCAAGAGCAGCAAGACAAGTGGCTTACCCCAATCCTAGAAGGTAAGACACGCTCTGTATTCTGTATGACTGAGCCTGACGTGGCGTCAAGTGATGCAACCAACATGCAAGCAACAGCCGTAGTAGATGGTGATGAGATTGTCATCAATGGTAGCAAGTGGTGGTCATCTGGTCTTGGCGATCCAGCGGTTGATGTTTTGATTGTGATGGCATATACCGCGGATGAAAGTGCAGACCGTCATCATCAGCATTCGATGGTGCTTGTGCCAGTCAAGACACCAGGTGTGAACATTAAACGTATGCTTAAAGTGTTTGGTGATTATGATGCACCGCATGGCCATGGCGAGATTAGCTTTGAAAATGTACGTGTGCCAGTCAGTCACTTCATTGGTGGACCTGGTAAGGGCTTTGAGATTGCACAGGGTCGTCTAGGGCCAGGTCGTATTCATCATTGCATGCGCTGTATCGGCGCTGCCGAAAAATCTCTTGAATTAGCAGTCAAGCGTGGTATGTCGCGTACTGCCTTTGGTAAGCCATTACTACAATTGGGTGGTAACTTTGAGCGTATCAGCGAGGCCCGTATCAAAATTGACCAAGCACGCTTGCTCACATTGTACGCCGCTCAAAAAATGGATGCTCAAGGCACTAAAGCCGCATTGACGGAAATCTCTGCTATTAAAGTAGTGGCGCCAACTGTGCTACAAGAAGTCGTCGATATGGCGATTCAGATTCATGGTGGTATGGGCGTGTGTCAAGATACCTTGCTACCGAATTTCTACGCGCAAGCACGTGTACTACGTTTGGCAGATGGTCCAGATGAAGTACATAAAACCATGATTGCCAAACTAGAACTAAAACGTCAGGGCTTTAGTCGTTCTGCTAAATCTGACAAAGCTTAGTCTTAAGCTTAATCTTAACAAACGGTTGTGTGAGTTAGTTTTGATTTGCTCACGCAACTATCAAGAATAAGCCAATCAAAATGCTAATTAAGAATTCACTATTAACAACTTAGTAGTGAATTTTTCATCACTAGAGCGAGTCCTCATTTCAAAAATAGCGAGAAGAATGAGATAAATTGAATTGAGAACTGGCTCGCATATCTGTTATAAAAATAAATGACCACATGATAAGGAATGTCTCATGGCAACTGATAATAAAGTACTAGACAAAGGCGGTGCCGTACGCGAAGGTGAAGAGCTTGATGCCAAAGCAGTCAGTGAATGGCTTCGCGGTCAAGGCGTCGACGTGGTAGGCGAGCCTACGGTCACTCAGTTCTCAGGCGGCGCATCAAACTGGACGTATCGACTACAGTATGAGGGTGAAGATAAAAACCAAGACCTCATATTACGTCGTCCACCAAAAGGTACCAAGGCAAAATCTGCCCATGACATGGTGCGTGAGTACACCGTTCAAAAAGCATTAAAAGGTGCTTATCCTTATGTACCTGAGATGATTGCGCTATGTACGGATGAAGCTGTTATCGGCGCTGACTTTTATGTGATGGAGCGGATGGAAGGTATTATTCCTCGTGCAGAATTACCAGAAGGTATCGATCTAAATCCTGAGCAAACGCGTCTGCTTTGCACCAATGTATTAGACGCTTTGGTAGAGCTACATCAGATAGACTATACCGAGCATCCTGATTTGGTTAATTTGGGCCGCGGTGAAGGTTACTGTGAACGTCAAATTAGTGGCTGGGACAAACGTTATGTCAAAGCAAAGACACCTAATGTACCGAGCTTTGCACTGGTTAGACAATGGCTTGCTAAACACACACCTGCCGATAGCAAAACTTGTATCATTCATAATGATTGGCGCTTTGACAATGTCATACTTGATGCAGAGGAGCCGACCAAAGTTATTGGCGTACTCGACTGGGAGATGGCAACCCTTGGCGATCCATTGATGGACTTAGGTAGTGCGTTGGCTTACTGGATTGAAGAAGATGACAATATCATCATGCAGCAGTTCCGTCGTCAGCCAACACATTTAGATGGCATGATGACGCGTGATGAAGTGGTTGAATATTATCTAAAACAGTCAGGTTTAGAGATAGATAATTGGACTTTTTATGAAGTGTTTGGTTTGTTCCGCCTCTCAGGTATCATTCAGCAAATCTACTATCGTTATTATCATAAGCAAACCACCAATCCAGCGTTCAAAAACGCTTGGCTCGTTATACATGTCATGCATGCTAAATGTTTGAAACTGATTGCGCAATATGAAGGCGAAGCCTTATTCAATGCGCATGTGCAGCCGCATTTAGAAGACATAGGCGTAGATGCTGCTGCTATTGAGCAGTTACCAAGCCCTGTTCAAAAAGTTGTCAAAAGTATTTTACCAAAAGGTTATTTTGCAAAAGCACCTGACTCTCCTGAAGCGTAAGCATTCAGTAAACCGTACTTTGCAAATATGATAAAAGGTAATAATTTATGACAACCATACTTTTAGCACGTCATGGCCAAGCGTCTTTTGGACAAGAAAACTATGATCAACTCTCAGAACTAGGCACTGTTCAGGCACAAATGTTAGGTCAGCACTATGCAGCTACGCAGCGCCGTATTGATGCCATATTTACTGGTAGGTTGGTTCGGCAGCAAGACTCAGCACGTCATTTTTGGGAGCGTTACCAATCGTCTGTACATGCCAATAATAGCGATGGCACAGCTGTTGCGCCCGCAATTAACTTTGATCAGCCTGATAGTTATATTCTGCCGCAATTTGATGAATTTAATCATAAAGACGTGTTCGTTAAGTCAGCATCGGCATCGGGCAATCGATCTGACATCTCAGCTGAAATTGCCAAAGCAGAATCGCCAGCCACACGACTGGCTGAGCTATTTGATCAAGCGATGCAGCGCTGGCATGCTGGTGACAATGATCAAGACTATCTTGAAAGCTGGCCACAGTTTAATAATCGTGCACAGCAAGCCCTTGAACAAGTACGTACGAAAGTAGCAAGCATGAGCTTAGATCAGGACAGCACCGTACTCGTATTCACTTCAGGCGGCGTCATCGCTGCAATCACTGCCCAGTTATTGCGACAAGGCAGTCAGACCGCTTATCAGCTGAATAAAAGCTTGGTTAATACGGGTGTGACCTCTATTACTTTAAAAAATCAAAGTTCTCGCTTATTGTCTTTAAATGAATACAGTCATTTATTCTCTGATGGTAAACCGTTTGTGACATGGCGATAATTTTGCGCGTAATTTTACGGTTAATATAGTGTCATATCTGCTTAAAGTATAAGCCTTATCGACGTTTATACTAAAAAGTTACCAATTTGATTCTGTGCAATATCGATATACAAAGGACTGTACATGCAAAATAAATTAATAAAATTGGTTGCTAAAAGTGCGCGCCATAGCAAAAACCAGATAGTAGGCGCGGTTCGGCCTGCAAGTTATCTAAAAGGCTTGAGTAAGCAGCAAGTAGGCAGCGGTAAAACGGTGCTTATCACAGGTGCCAGTTCAGGTCTGGGTGAAGGTATGGCCAGACTGTTTGCTAGCCTTGGCTACAACTTGGCCATATGTGCGCGTCGCACTGATCGTTTAGAGCATTTAAAGTCGGAGATGATGGACAAGTATCCTGATATCCGAGTCGAATACCAAGCACTAGATGTGAATGATTATGATGCGGTTTTTCAAGTGTTTGATGCTTTTGCAGATGACTTTGGTAGCATTGAGCGAGTAGTGGTCAATGCTGGCATTGGTGATAGTCGCCGCATTGGTAAAGGGCATTTTGAAACCAACCGTCGCACTGCTGATGTCAATTTTGTAGCAGCACTGGCACAGTGTGAAGCCGCTATGAATATCTTCCGTGCTCAGAACAATGGGCATTTGGTCGTGATATCTAGCATGTCAGCCATGCGTGGATTGCCTAGGCATCTGACGACCTATGGGGCAAGTAAAGCTGGTTTGGCTCACTTAGCAGAAGGTATTCGTGCTGATATGCTTCTGACCAATTTACCTATTAAAGTTTCTACGATTTACCCAGGTTATATTCGCACCGAAATCAACGAAGGCTCTAAGCCATTACCATTTGAAGTCGATACAGATACTGGTACTAAAGCCATTGTCGCGGCTATCGAAGCGGGCATAGATGAAGCCTGTGTGCCGAGCCTACCTTGGTCCATGGTCAGTCACGCGATGAAGCACTTGCCATTACAAGTAATGAATAAACTAAGTTAATCAAATTGGTTTTCCTAAGGTAGAAAAGAAGAAGCCCACTACAATAATAGTAGGCTTCTTCTTTTATTTACTCTAAATAGCAGGGCAAGTATTACAACGTTTGAGGGTTATTTGACATATGCTGTTCACGCAATTTTTGACGTAGTACTTTACCAACATTACTCTTTGGTAGTTCGCTGACAAACTCAATATGGCGTGGACATTTATAACCAGTCAAATTTTCCAGTGCGAATTCTTTGATAACTTCTTTAGTGACATTGTTATCGGCAGGTACGATATAAATTTTAACCGCCTCACCTTGATTTTCATCAGGAATGCCAATCACGGCGCAATCGACGATACCATCACAATCAAGCATGACAGATTCGATTTCATTCGGAAATACATTGAAGCCTGAAACTAAGATCATGTCTTTCTTACGATCTAGTAGAGTAAAGTAGCCTTTCTCATCCATGCTAACGATATCACCAGTGCGGAAGTAGCCATCGCGAGTAAAGTCATTGCTATTGTCTTTATTAAAGTATCCTGACATAACGTTTGGACCTTTGATACACATCTCGCCTGATTGATGCATGCCAACACGCTCACCGTTTTCGTCAACCACGATAATATCGACACTCGGTACAGGTATACCAATAGTACCGTTGAACTTGCGGTCAGTGATAACGTTGGCAGTACCACCAGCCACGCCTTCAGTCATACCCCAACCTTCAACCATGGGGCAGCCAGTCACTTCTAACCAACGTGCTGCGGTTTGCTCAGTAGCAGCCATACCACCAGCCTGAGTGATACGTAACGAGCTAAAGTCCAAATCTTTAAAGTTTGGTTGGTCAAGTAGCCCTTTAAATAGAGTGTTGACCGCAGGAAAGATGTGGAACGGTTGTTTTGATAAGGTTTTGACAAACCCTGACATATCGCGTGGATTAGGTACTAGGATAAAGGTATAACCTGAACGCATACCGAGCAAACTCAGCATAAAGGCAAAAATATGATACAGCGGTAAGGCCATAACCATATTGATATATACCTCGTTGATACCGGAAGTCACAGGGCGATACCATGCCTCTGATTGCATAGCAGCAGCAACGACATTACGTTGTGTTAGGACAGCACCTTTAGATAATCCAGTCGTACCACCTGTATATTGCAAAATCGCTTTTTGTTGTATGGTAGTCTTTGGTGCTTGAAACGGTAGGTTTTTTCCCTTTTTTAATACTTCAGGGAATTTAGTGACATTGTACTTAGGATCATTTAAGTTGTATTTTGGAACCAAGCGTTTGACCTGACGGATAACCGTATTGACCAAAATACCTTTTAAACCCATCATATCGCCCATTTTCGATAGTACGATACGTTTGATATTGGTCTCTTCAATAACTTGCTCAAGCGCTTGGGCAAAGTTGTCAACAACAAAGATAACCTGAGCGCCCGAGTCATTCAATTGATGACGCAGCTCACGGCCTGTATATAGCGGGTTTACTGGAGTACAAACGTAACCTGCGCGCAGAATACCAATCATAGTCGGTAGGTATTGTGGAACGTTCGGCATCATCAGAGCCACTACGCTACCTTTAGGTAAACCTTGAGCCTGTAACCATGCTGCTACTGCCAGTGAAGCGTTATCAACATCACCATAAGTATGCGTAACACCCATACAGATAGACATCGGATGCATACGAAAGCGGTTAAAACACTCTTCATATAACTCTATGAGGCTTTCATACTGATCCGGATTAATCGTCTTAGGTACGTTTTCTGGGTATTGAGCAAGCCAAGGTTTATCTACAGTCATGATTAGCGTCCTTAAATATTAAAATAAATTAAGGCTCTATAAAAAAGTAGTCACATCCATGTCAACAATTTAAATCGCTGTTCCGTTAGCAAGAAATTGTCGAGTGTTATCCTATATATTCACATACTGCTAAAATACGAGGCCCTTATAAAGTTTGATTTAACCACAGAGCATAAATAGCTCATCAGGTTAAAAACCAATTAATGTTTTGGTAATGAAAATAGCTACTAGTAATGCTGCTAATCAATCGATATGAGTCATAATTATATAAGATCAAAATAACAGAAAGTATAGTGACACATTTTGGCAATACATTAACATAACTACAACCGTGCCTGTTATTCTTATACAAGAACTTGATAGTTTACAGTTAAATTTGATAAATGAAATAATATATGTTGAATAATCAGAAAATACCTAGACAAATAATTTACTTTCTTATCAAGTAATTAACATGAAATTTATTCAAAAAATGTCATATAATTGGATATAAAAGTAGATTTGTAGTAATTATAATAGAGAAATTTTATAGTTGAATGACAGAAAATAAATATACAAAAGGGCATCTTACAATTACTGTAAGATGCCTTTATTAAAAATAAATTCATGTTTTTAGAATTTTTTAAAAATTGTCTCTATTTATACTTGAGGGTAGTCTGCATTGTGTTTTTCACGCAATTTTTGACGCAGTACTTTACCGACATTACTTTTTGGTAGGTCGCTCACAAACTCGATGTGGCGTGGACACTTATAACCCGTTAGATTGTCTAACGCAAAGTCTGTAATCACTTCTTTGGTAACGTTATTGTCTTCAGGTACTACGTATATTTTGACCGCTTCACCTTGATGACTATCAGGAATGCCAATTACCGCGCAGTCAAGAATACCATCACAATCAAGCATCACGGACTCAATTTCGTTTGGAAATACGTTGAATCCTGAAACCAAGATCATGTCTTTTTTGCGATCTAATAATTTGATGTAGCCTTGATCATTCATGCTGACGATATCACCAGTACGGAAATAACCATCACTAGTAAAGTCAGCACTACTGTCTCTATTCAGATATCCAGAGGTTACGTTAGGGCCTTTAATACATAGCTCGCCCCCTTCGTTTAGATCTACATGCCTGCCGTCTTCATCGATAATAATGACATCTACGCCAGGAGCGGGTACACCGATAGTACCGTTAAACTCACGATTGGTAATAACGTTGGCGGTGCCAACTGCAACGCCTTCTGTCATACCCCAACCTTCGATCATCGCGCAGCCCGTCACTTCTAACCAGCGATTCGCAGTTTGCTCAGTAGCCGCCATACCACCAGCTTGTGAGATACGCAAAGAGCTAAAGTCCAAATCTTTAAAGTTTGGATTATCGAGCAGTCCTTTAAAGAGGGTATTAACCGCAGGGAAAATATGGAATGGTTGTTTTGATAAGGTTTTAACAAATCCAGGAATATCACGTGGATTAGGTACTAGTATAAAAGTATAGCCTGAGCGCATACCAAGTAGGCTAAGCATGAATGCGAAGATATGATACAACGGCAGTGCCATCACCATATTGATATATACTTCGTTAATTTCTGATGTGATAGGGCGAGTCCATGCTTCTGATTGCATCGCTGCTGCTACGATATTACGCTGTGACAAAATAGCGCCTTTCGAAAGGCCTGTGGTACCGCCTGTATATTGTAAAAATGCTTTTTGATCCAAAGACATTTTTGGTTGCTGAAAAGGTAGGTTTTTACCTTTTTTCAATACTTCAGGAAACTTAGTGACATGGTACTTAGGATCGTTAAGGTTGTATTTGGGTACTAAGCGTTTGACCTGACGAATAATTGTATTGACCAAAATACCTTTCAAACCCATCATATCGCCCATCTTCGATAGGATTACACGTTTGATAGCCGTTTCTTCAATAACTTGCTCAAGCGCTTGGGCAAAGTTATCAACCACAAAGATTGCCTGGGCACCTGAGTCGTTAAGCTGATGGCGTAATTCTCGGCCAGTATATAGTGGGTTAACAGGGGTACAAACGTAGCCTGCACGTAGTATTCCAATCATGGTGGGCAGATACTGTGGAACGTTTGGCATCATGAGAGCGACGACACTACCTTTTGGCAAGCCTTGATTCTGTAGCCAAGCAGCGACTGCCATTGAAGCATTATCAATATCACCATAAGTATGAGTCACTCCCATACAAATGCTCATTGGATGTCCACGGAAGCGATCGAAGCATTCTTCGTATAGCTCCATGATGCTACTATATCTATCGGGATTAATGGTTTTTGGCACACCGGCTGGATATTGAGAAAGCCAAGGTTTGTTCGATATCATAGTTAGCATCCTTGCGATTTGATATAGGCTAAAGTATTTTGAAAAGGTAGTTGTCAATCTAACAATGGTACAAACCACTACTTATTTAAGTGGTATCTACCGTATTCAATAGCATCCCTGTCTATTGATTAATAGTTAGTTTTTTTGCTGTTGTCACAGCATTTTATTTAATAAATATTTATATAAAGCATCAAATAGAACAAATAAATAAAAAGTTCAGTAATAAAAATAATGCTCGTTCTAAAAATATTTATCTGCTGCTTACCAATAAAGTATCAAAAAAACGATACATTTGAGCAATACATTAGCATGAATTTAATCTAAAACAATAACAGGAAGCGATACTGATCAGTCTATATATTAACTTATAAGAATGTATTGACTTTGTTAGCTGACAAAAGAAGGATTAGATAATTAATATTGATGAGCTGATGAAGCACAAAGGAATGTAGATGCTAAAATTATTGCGGTAAAATGAATTGATCTTTTTTATTAAAGAAACGTCGATAAATAAGTAATGCACTGATGGTGCAGCCAAGTGTACTGCTGACACATATCAGGAACATAGTGACTATTTGATAGCGTACGGCTTGAGTGGGATCGGCGCCCGCTAGAATTTGACCCGTCATCATGCCTGGTAAACTAACAATACCGACGACTAGCATAGAGTTTAAAGTTGGGGTCATGCCATTAGTGATAGCTGCTTTTATCTGCTCATGGACGGCTTCGAATGGCTTAGCAGATAGACTGAGCATCATCTCGATACGTTCAGATTGCTCATGAAAGGATTCAATCAGTTGATTGCTCGTTAACGAAATGGCAGTCAGAGAGTTCCCTAATATCAGACCCAATATAGGAATAATGAATTGCGGTGTATACCAAGGCTCAACATTCAAAATCGCTATAATCGCAATCGCCGTTACTAGTACTGCTGAGATACCGACTGCCAATAACGTATCTGTCAATAACCCCTTATAACTGCGTTTAACGCGATTTTTGGCGGCACTTCCTGCAATTAAAGTCATGACCGTTAAGATAAGTAGCACTTCATACCATTGTTCACGTGCAAAAATCCACGCCAGTATCAGCCCAATAAAGCTCAGCTGTATAATCGTACGAAATGCCGCTATCAAAAGGGTCTTGCTGAGCTTTAAACGTAAGCGCCAAGAGATGAGTAATACGATAATAATTAAACTGCTAGCAAGAGCGATATCACCATAAGTGAGAAAAATTTGCATATCATTCGTACCACTCATATGAGCTTATTTAGGAAGTAATTATGGTAATAATACAAGGTTAGGGTTGATGTTATTAACGTGCTAAATTGTCCGAGCAACTATACGACGACTTACTCATTTGATTAAATATTTCTGAATAAAAGTTCTTTAAAAGTCTGTAGTGAGTACACTGGCTTGCATGTGCCAGTGTCTATTTGCCAAAGGCATAATATCTTTTGTGTCGTGAGTCACCCATAAGAGTGTACGCTGTGCATCTGTGTGCAACCAGTTGATAAGTAAGTTGACTAGCTGTGCTGAAGTGTCAATGTCCAAAGCGGCGGTTGGCTCGTCTAGTAATAGAACTTTTGGACTAAGCTGCAATAGACGCAATGTATTGACCAGTTGGCGCTCGCCACCAGATAAATGCTTGGCGTCTTGTTGCAGAAAATCCGCACTTCTATCTAAATGTTCAAGCTGAGCAACATGCCAGTCTCTATCAAAAGTCTGCGACTGGTGAGCATGCAATTGATAAGGCATTTGTAAGTTTTCAAGGACACTGCCGTCTAACAACTGTGGGTGCTGAGCGAGTAGGGCAACTTGCTTGCGCCACAGTACAGGTGCAGTCTCATGCATATCGTGATAAACATTACTCGACGTGTCATCGTGCAAACGAACAGTACCGCTGCTCATTGGCAATAATCCTGCTAATATTCGCAATAGTACTGATTTACCGCTACCAGACGCTCCTGTCAAAACAGTGACTTGCCCTGACAATAGCGTACCGCTCGCACCGCTTATTAGCGTTCGATCATGAATTGATGGCTCTTTATCCAGTGAAGCGTTTGCGGTTAGCTTGCTTGTCCATTTTTGATAAATGCTAGACGGCATAGAAGGTTTTTTCAGTGCTTCTTTGCTATTTTTAATGCTTTGAGCATTTATCGTCCGTTGGTTATGTACCCATAGGTTATCAAATTCAAGCAACACTCTACCCGTATCTATGCTCATAGCGCTCTACTGCTGACCATGCACTTGCTCGTCGATAGCCTGTTCGATCGTAACGCGCAGCTTTTTTGGTACACGAATAGGACGCATTGGTGGGGTTGTCGCTGCAGTATCTTGTTTATCGCTGCCTATTTCATCATTACTCATTGGCTCTGGTTTGACGAGGTTTTGTACGCAGGCAATGACGATTTTGGTACTGCTTAGTAGCTGGCTATCATCTGTTTCAGTAGAGCCATGATTTGGTAGATTGCGATATATACTTTGGTAAAATATGATGCTGGCAGGTTTTAGCTCCACTTTATCAATACGTACGCTAATTACCTCATCTAATAGAATGGCTCTTTTGTATTGCAAGTTCGCCTGACTCACGACAAAATGCTGTACTTCACCACTGTCAGTCTGCAAAAAATAGCCATTTAAGCCAAGCTCAGTAAACCAGTCGCGTCGGCAGTTTTCAAAAAACACCAAATGATTGGCGTGATAGACTATACCGCCAGCATCAGTATGGTTAATATAGACGTTATAATCTTTAGCAAATAATGGTTTGGTGTCCTCATTCATGGCTGATGTCGTATTTTTTTGCTTCATTGTTGTCATAGTGATGCTCGATATTTTTAATAAGTATTGTTGAATAAAAGTGTTTCAGATAGACCAATAATAGATAGTGCTTATAATAGAGTTACTCTAGCTCAAGATATCAGGCCATGCAACCGCTAGAACCGCTTACATTTGTTATCATAGTCGTTTATATTTCACCCATTTATAGAGCGCTATATTCTAACCAATCAGTATAGGACAGTTTATGACCCGTTTTGTCAGTTTTAACATCAATGGTATCCGTGCACGTCAGCATCAGCTCGAGGCGGTGCGCGAGGTAATCGATCCTGATGTCATGGGCCTACAAGAAACCAAGGTTCATGATGATCAATTTCCGCTTAGCGATATCGAAGGACTGGGCTACCACGTCGAGTACTTTGGACAAAAAGGGCATTACGGCGTTGCACTATTATCCAAAGCTGCACCTGTATTCGTACAAAAAGGCTTCCCTGGCGAAGATGAAGAAGCCCAAAAGCGCTTTATCCATGCACGTTATGAGTTTGAAGGTCGTGAAGTGGATGTGCTCAATGGTTACTTTCCGCAAGGAGAGAGCCAAGATCACCCGACTAAATTTCCTATGAAGCGTGCTTATTATGCCAATTTGATGACTTATATTGATACGCTAAAAGCGGAAGGTCGTTCGATTATCGTCATGGGTGATATGAATATTGCACCAGAAGATATCGATATTGGTATTGGTGAAGTTAATGCCAAGCGTTGGTTGAAAAACAGAAAAACCTCATTTCTGCCAGAAGAGCGCGAATGGTATTCAGCATTGATGTCACGTGAGCTGACAGATACTTACCGTCTGCATTATCCAGAGAGCACCGAGTTATACAGCTGGTTTGATTATCGCAGTCGCGGCTTCAACGATGAACCTAAGCGCGGGTTACGTATTGATCATATCCTATGTACCTCAGACTTAATCGATAAATGTATTGATGCTGGTATCAGTTATGAGCTACGTGCTATGGAAAAACCCTCTGACCATGCACCGATTTGGTCAGCATTTGATCTAAAGAAACCGTAATACTTATATACCGTGATACTTATATGTAGTCAATCTCATGTCAATTAGAGACGGCGCTCAGCTTGTTCAGTCTGCTGGTTATAATACTGGAGTTAGCTCTCCTTATATCTAAACTGTCTTGAACTGACTGTAGTGTTTATCACTTAGTATTCCGTAAATAACGATAAAAATTGAAAAATAAGGATTTTATTATGGCTGTTGGAAATGTATCAGTACCTGACGTTATCTATCCTATCGATGGTATCAAACTCAGTGCCACAGCGGCAGGTGTCCGTTATAAGGACCGCGATGATCTAGTAGTTATCGAAATATCTGACAAAGCTACTACTGCAGTTGTCACCACTAAAAACACCTTTTGTGCCGCGCCAGTGCGAGTATTGCGTGAGCACTTTGCTAAGGTTAGTCCGCGCTATTTAGTCACCAATACTGGTAACGCAAATGCAGGTACGGGTGCTGATGGTAAGCGCCGTGCCCTTGATATCTGTACAGCGTTGGCTGAAAAGGCTGGTATAGATACCAATGCGATATTGCCATTCTCTACCGGCGTGATTGGTGAGCCGCTAAATAGTGATGCGGTCATCGCAGGTCTGGATAATGCATTGGCTAACCTAGCGTCTGATAGCTGGCTAGCCGCTGCTAATGGCATTCGCACGACAGATACTATTCCTAAATTGGCCAGCCAAAAAATTGATGTAGCAGGTACTAGCTATCATATCACTGGTATGTCTAAAGGCTCAGGAATGATACGCCCGAATATGGCAACTATGCTAGGCTATGTGGCGACAGATGCTAATATCGCTGCTGACTTATTACAGGAGATGCTAAGCGCTATCAATGAGCAGTCTTTCAACCGCATTACTGTCGATGGTGATACCTCAACCAATGACTGTTGTGTATTAATCGCAACAGGTGCTGCTAGCTCAGAGGTGATTGATAGTCCAGAGCATCCACATTATCAGCCTGTGTTCGATGCATTGGCTGATGTGTTTGTCCGTCTGGCACAACTGATCGTGCGTGATGGCGAAGGCGCTACTAAATTCATGACGGTCAAGGTGACTGGCGGTCAAACCACGCAAGAATGCTGCGATGTGGCTTATGCAGTCGCACATTCACCTTTAGTAAAAACGGCATTCTTTGCTAGTGATGCTAACTGGGGTCGCATATTAGCAGCAGTGGGCTATGCTGGTATCGAAGATCTAGACACAGAGCAAGTCGATGTGTATCTAGACGAGGTAATGATTTGCCAAAATGGCGGTATTGCACCTGACTATACAGAAGATGCGGGCAAAACAGTCATGAGCCGACCTGAGATTACCATTCATATCGACCTTGCACGTGGCGATGCTAGCGATACCGTATATACCTGCGATTTGTCATACGATTACGTCAAAATAAACGCTGATTATCGTAGCTAGTACTTCTCCATAAAACAGAATTTGCGTAGTTGTATAAGAGCCAGAACAATATTTGTTTTGGCTTTTTAATGTCAAATTTCTGCTCAGTAGCAAATAACTCTGCTATTCAATACGCTTCATTAACATCAGTTGCAAAAGCTGACGTTAATTTACAAAGTAGTCATAGAAGGTAGGACGACTAGCGACCTATACTGGTTTCAGTAAGAAGCAAACAGCCTTATTAGCTTGTATCGAAATTAGCTTGTAGCAAAGCAAGATAAGGTGTTCAAAATAATAATTTTATCTAAGCAACCATAAGTTAGTAGTTAAGCCAGTAACTAAACTATTAATAAAGAATTAATAACAATTATCTGAGGATTGAATAATGAAGAAATTAGCACTTGCAGCATTGATGACAACTTTTGCCCTTTCTGGTTGCTCTACGATGAGTATGGATGATGAGCGCACGATGGTTGTTGAAGGACAACCTATGAATGTAAAAGTAGTTAATATTCCAAGCTTTGAAGTGGAAATTGCACCGCGTAAAGCAGTATGTGACTTGACTGCTACTGATGGCAGCATGGTTGAATCACAGTGCTTGCAGTATCGTCAGACCTATCAGAAAAACTACACCACGCTAAACGGTAATATTCAAGGCTTTACCTATGAGCCGAACTATCGTTATGTGCTAGATGTACGCCAAGAAGCAGTAACCGCAGAAGGCTCAAATGTAGTGCAGCCAGTTTGGATTCTAAATGAAGTGGTATCAAAAACTGCTGAATAATATTGATAGCAATATATAGACGATAAACCAGTTATAAAAGCAGTTATACATGACAAAAAGGCCTCTAATTCGTTAGAGGCCTTTTTGTTGTTTCTATTATCAGTAAATTAGTTTTTGAGAATTTAGATTAGCATTGACTGTAATTGACACTGACGCCGCGCGTTGCCGTAGGGATTCTATTGTCAGCATAGACCGCCAGACCGCCTCGTGCTGTTTCTTTATATTTATCAGACATATCGGCACCTGTTTGCTTCATCGTCTCTATCGCTTTGTCTAAAGAGACGAAGTGCTGACCATTACCTCTACAGGCTAGACGTGCTGCATTGATTGCTTTAACTGCGCCCATCGCATTACGCTCGATACAAGGCACTTGTACCAAGCCGCCAATAGGATCACAAGTAAGGCCTAGATTATGCTCAATACCAATCTCTGCCGCATTTAAACATTTGGCTGGCATGCCATTCATGATTTCTGCCAGTGCAGAGCCTGCCATTGCACACGCAGAACCAACTTCACCTTGGCAACCGACTTCAGCACCAGAGATTGAAGCATTTTGCTTGATAAGGCTACCGATAGCGGTGGCGTTTAGCAAAAACTTACGAACGCCATCTTGGTTGTAGTTAGGCAAAAAGTCACGATAGTAATGCAGTACGGCAGGAATGATACCTGCTGCGCCATTGGTTGGAGCCGTGACTACTTTGCCGCCATTAGCGTTTTCTTCATTGACGGCGAGCGCGTACAAATCGACCCAGTCCATAGCTGCTAACTTATCAGTCTTGGTGATAGGTTGGTCTTTTTCAGCACACAACTGCGTATGCAAATCTTGGGCACGGCGCTTTACATCTAATCCACCCGGTAGGATACCGCCATTTTCACAGCCTTGTTTGACGCAGTCTTGCATGACTTCCCAAATGCTATCTAGATAAGCAAATACTTCTTCTTTGGCATGGAAGTGACATTCGTTTGCTAGTACCAATTCGCTGATGCTCAAGTCATGCTCACGACATTGCTCTAGTAGCTCTGCTGCGTTATTGAACGGGTAGGGAACTCTATCGATGGTCGGGCTGGCATGATCTTCGTCTGGGTTAGTTGCATCTTCTTCATTAATGACAAAACCGCCACCGACAGAATAGTACGTCTGCTGATAGCGAACGCCTTCATTTGAAATAGCGCGTAGCGTCAATGCATTGGGGTGATAAGGTAGCACAGTATCATCATACCAGTAGATGTCTTGCTCTGTATCAAAAGCAATCGTATGCGTGCCTGATACATTGAGAATTTTGTCAGAGAAGATAGGAGATAGGTAGCTACTGGTCATGCGTGTGTCTATCGTGCTAGGCGTGTGCCCAAGTAGGCCTAGTAAAATAGCGGTATCTGTTGCATGCCCTTTTCCGGTCGCCGCCAAAGAGCCATACAGTTCAATCTCAATGGTCTTAACTGCAGTCAGTTCCATTTGCTCAGTTAGCGAGGTCAAAAATAAGTTTGCAGCGACCATCGGTCCGACTGTATGCGAACTGGATGGGCCGATGCCGATTTTAAATAAATCAAAAACACTGATCATAATAAGTCACCAAAAATTTTAAGCGCTTTAGCCTATTTTATCTATGGCATTGGGCGCTTTTGTGAAAAATATAATAGATAGCCATCGCTCCTAGTCACCATTGATAGGTGGGCGCGAGACACTATTTATGAAGGTTATAAGGTAAATGAGCACTGAGGGCAGTTGAATAATAACTTTTATTTATTTTGAAACTCCGTTATCATGCTCGCAGTCAACAACTATGTAACATCCTGTAAGTTGGTTATCATCGTAAAATAAGACGGATTAAAAAAGACTAAATTTTTCAGTCAAACATATCCGTATTCATACATCTAGCAAGATATGGCTATCATACCAAATAATACTTTTGGTTTGTCATATTACAACATAAATGCATGAATTGGGATGACATATTATAGATAGGAAGACTTAACGTTCTGCTATTTATACAAGCCCTTAGAAATATGTCCATTTATTAATATTCTTATTTTATCAGTTATTCTAGCCTATTACTTTAGCTTAGCTCACATAGGACAAGCGCGCATGCCATCTCAAAAAGACCCTTCATCAGCGTCAGACAATAGCGCTCAAGATCTATCGACTCAAAATGCCTTGGAGTCTGCAGGCATTGATTCAGCCGCTATCAATTATCCGCACAATCCAGATTTTGAAAATGGCCGTTGGTTTCCGACATGGCGTCCTTATAAGGGTGACTTGGATCGTGATCCAGTCGGTATCAACGACTATTTACCTCCATCAAAAAGCGTATTGCTCGGCATACAGCATACGTTTGCCATGTTTGGTGCAACTGTGCTTGCGCCTTTATTAATGGGGTTTGATCCTAACTTAGCTATCTTGATGTCCGGTATCTGTACGGTAATGTTCTTTATGATTACCGGTGGGCGCATGCCGAGCTACTTGGGATCAAGCTTTGCTTTTATTGGTCCAGTCATCGCGGTGACCGCTTATGCAGGCGCAGGGTTCAATGACAATCTAAATGTTGCGCTAGGCGGTATTATGGCCTGCGGTATCATTTATGCATTGATTGGTCTGCTAGTGATGAAGACAGGTACAGGTTGGATTGAGCGTTTGATGCCGCCTATCGTGACAGGTGCGATTGTCATGATTATCGGTCTTAACTTGGCGCCAGTGACCATTCAAGGCGTGTCTGCCAATCAGTTTGATGCTTGGATGGCTACCTTGACCGTATTGCTCATTAGTGGTGTGGCAGTATTTACTCGCGGTATGTTGCGTCGTCTGTTGCTACTCGTCGGTCTGGTTCTGTCGTACGTTGCTTATTTCGTCATGACCAATATTTTAGGGTTTGGTACTGCGATTGATTTTAGTACGGTAGCCGCCGCTTCATGGTTTGGACTACCAAGCATTCATACGCCGCGCTTTGAGATGAGCGCTATTATCCTAATTGCACCTGTGGCCTTTATTTTGGTGGCTGAAAATCTAGGGCACTTTAAGGCAGTAGAGGGCATGACCAAGGCTCGTGTAACTCCTTATATGGGCCGAGCATTTTTGGCGGACGGTTTAGCCACGACCTTTTCAGCAGGATTTGGTGGTACAGGTGTTACTACTTACGCTGAAAACATTGGAGTCATGGCGGTTACCAAAGTGTATAGCACGACGATATTTGTCGTAGCAGGTTTGGTTGCTATCATATTGGGACTGTCACCAAAGTTTGGTGCGATCATTCAGACCATCCCAGCGGCTCTATTGGGCGGTGCTTCTATTGTTATCTTCGGCCTTATCACGGTTGCTGGGATAAAAATCTGGATCGATAGCCATATTGATTTTAGTAAAAACAGCAATCTGATTATTGCAGCAGTAACGGTCATTATGGGTACTGGTAATTTTAGCTTGCATTTGGGTGGCTTTGATTTAGGCGGTATCGGTACTGCTACTTTAGCCGCTATTGTGTTGAATGCCTTGTTTAACCAAAGCTCTGAAGCGAAATAAGTAATACTGATGAGAGTGAAGTTTGCGCCTATCAAATAAAGATGGTCAAAGCATATCTCATCTAACAAAAAGCGCCCATGCTATCGATAGCATGGGCGCTTTTTGTATGGCAATATTGAGCAACAGTAGTAGCGAACAGCAGTATCGGAACTATTTATAATCTCGCTTATAAAATCTTGAAAAAAACCGATAGCGGCGAAGGGCACGTGGTTTTGGCTTCAAGGAGCCTAAGTAAATAGCAAACATCGTTAATAATGCGCCACTCCACTGTAAAGTGTTAATCGGCTTGTCCAGCCAGCTATAGTCAATGACAAGGGCTGCAATAGGTTCAGTCAATAATAGCAGTCCAGTCAGTGCCAGAGATAGTTTAGGAATAGAGTAGGCAATCAAGCCCCATGCCAAGCATTGCATCACTGTACCATAGATAAGTACCCAGCCAATCTCAGACCATGTATTGGGCAGGATATTACCTGTGTCAAATACAAACATCGGTACAATCATGGCTAAGACGCCGCCGATACTGATTAGCTGCATGAGCATAAATATAGGCGTCGGTTCAGTGTCATGCGTTTTTCGGATAAAGGTCATCGAAGCCGCTAACATGGCACCTGACACAATACCAGTGACAAAGCCCCAAGTCGCAGCGGTGTTATGTGCAAATTCAGGACTACCTATCATCGCCACGCCTGTCATGGCTAAAAACAAACTAATAAGCTGCACGATAGACTGACGCTCATTAAAATACAAAAACCCAATCGCAGCCAAGAAAAATATTTGCAGACTATTAAGCAGCGTCGAAATACCAGGCCCAACCGCATAAATACTCTCATGCCACAGCGCCAAATCTAATCCTAAAAACGCCCCTGATAGTAGCGCATAAAAAATGGCCCGTCTTGATTTGGGCATTCGTTGGCCCATTATCTTAGCCAATACCGCAAATACAATACCAGAAACAGCCAATCGCCAAAACGACATGGCCCAACCACCAATATCGACGTGAGCGACAATTAAGCTGCCCAATCCAAAAATGATACAACCAATGACTAAGCCAATAGGTGCAGATCGCGTTGAAGCAATAGCCATAATTTGTCCTTATAACAGTATTTGGATAACAGCATTTTGAATAACAGCATTCTTATTATCATTGCATCATGTCAGAACTTATGTTGACATAGAGCCATATTGTCGTGGTTTTAAGTGCAAAATGAAATGGCAAAACCACAATTTATTACGGTGAATGCAGATGCTATCGCTGTAAGGAAAATTATTGGGCATGTTGGACGCAAATAAATAATCAAAGTGTTTGATATGGCTGCGTTTTTCACAATAGACTTATGATAATTGGGTAATAGTATTTATATCAAAATATTTGTATCAGAGCGACGATTCGTAGGAGTATGAAAGCGCATAATGTATGCAAGTGATATTTCTGCACGGAGGATATGTGTGTAGCACTTTAAGCGACATTAACGCGGCAACACATGTATAGTAGATTGACGATATAATGTACTCAACGTCTGATTTGTTATACCAAACAATCTATATTATTTGTCTAGGTTTATTTATGCTTCAACGATTGCTATCAAAAAAACAGCCACATACATTGTCTGGCTTGCTACCAAAAATATCGCGATACAGTGTCGTCGTGACGATGCTATCTAGCGCATTGTTTTTGATGCCTAGCGCACACGCCGCCAGTTGTAAAATCCCAAAAAGTTATTACAAAAACGTCTCCTGCACGGCCAGTAGTAGTTATTTTTTGGCGATCAAAGACTTTGGTGCGCCAGTGGCGTTAATCGATAAAAAAGGCAAACGAGTCGTTGATTTGTCACGTTATCAAAAAGTCGATGCCGATAAATTATCGGGCGGTCTGTTGCCTGTACTGCGTAACAGTCGAGTCGGTTATCTTAATATGCAGGGCCGCGAAGTCGTGCCTGCCATGTACGATATATTGACAGAGAGTCAAGGATGGGCGCGGCCTGTATCGGATGGGCGTATCGTGGTAAAAAAAGAGGGTAACTATGGTGTGATTAACACAGCCAATAGTACCGTTGTCTCATTTTCTGCAGCGATTGATGATATTGATAATTATCGTAATGGGGTGGCGCGTGTACGCAAAGGCCGTGCAACCAGTTGGGTGGATAAAAACGGTAATGCAGCGAATGCTCCAAATGCTCAGAATGACACTCAGGCAGTGAATAAATCCACTTCTTCTAACGAAAAATCTAGCACAGCATCACAGTCTGTACCGGCGCGGTTTACGACGCTTCAATCGCGTCAGCAAGATGGTAAATGGGGTTTCGTCGATGACAATAATGTCACGATGATTACGTACTCATTTGATGAAGTGCGTCCATTTTCGGAGGAATATGCTGGCGTGCGTATCGGTGAAGAGTGGGGCTTTGTCAATTTAGGCGGTGAGCTAGTGATTCCTTTTCGCTTTGCTAACAATGGTGTGAACGCTAGCGATAGCTATCAGGGCAAACCATCCTTTGTATTTACAGGTGGTAAGGCGTGGATTGGTAACCTAAAGAACGGAAATAAAATGTGTATTGATAAGGAAGGGGCTGGTGTTGCTTGTGATTGATGCAATTACTAGGGCGTGTCCTCATTTTTAACCCATTTAGATAACTATCGATTGAATTGAGGACACGCCCTAGGATTAAATAGACAATAAAAAAGAGTGTAAAACCTGTGATTTTTTGCTAGGTTTTACGCTCTTTTTTCGACATTGATGTTTTTAAAGCTATTTGCTCGATAAATGATTACTGATTAAGTCAACCATATAAGGCTGATAATACTCTGGAATATCGTGTGCCATGCCTTCGATGAGATGGAACGTAGCATTAGGAATGGTCTTGGCAACGACTCGGCCCTGTGAGGCAGGCAGGAGTCCATCAGCGCTACCATGTAATACAATCGTTGGTGCTTTGACTTGCTTACTAAATCGGCTGATAGAGCCTGATGCCAAGATAGCATTGAGCTGCTGTACTGTACCAAGCGGGTGGAAGTTGCGCTGATAGCGAATCTTAGCGATTTCACGGACCATACGCACATTCACATGACCTGGTGTACCAACGGTCTTCATAAACCAAACACTATGACGCACGATATCACGCTCAGAGTGGCTCTCTGGACGATTGATAAGGGTATATAGCTGTTTGGGCTTTGGCGGCTTCAAAAACGCACGATTGGTCGTGGTAAACATAAGCGCCATTCGCTGCACTAAGCTTGGATAACGTGCCGCCACAATTTGTGCAATCATACCGCCCATCGAAGCCCCAAGCAGATGTGTCTTGCCAAGCTTGAGTGCTTTAATTAGACGTGCGGTGTCTTCAGCCATGTCTGTCAAGTTATAAGCAACCTGTGTGCTTTTATTAGACAGCCCTGTCTGTAGACGTACCATCATTTTAAGCTGGCTAATACGCGGCAAGCCTTCTATCTGTACTTTAGAAGACAAACCGATATCACGATTATCAAAACGAATCACAAAAAAACCAGCATCGATAAAGCGCTTAATAAAATTGTCTGGCCAAAATATCATTTGTGAGCCTAGCCCCATGATCATAAGCAGCGGCGGATTATTGGGATTACCGCCAGCTTCGACACACAACTCAATACCATCACCGATGTCAATCATTGCTTGACGAAGGTGCTTACTCAAGTCAGAGTCGCGCCATTGATGCTCCCCAAACTTGCGCCACTCAGGAGTAGGGTAGTTATTCAGATGATCTTCTAGATTGTTATCTAGCGTTTCAGGCAATTTGGCACTATTGATGTCATTTGATTTTGTCATGAAGTGTCCTAATTAGAGGGTCATCTACTACAGCTCAAGCATCTCAAAATCAAGCTTACCGACACCGCACTCAGGGCAAGTCCAGTCATCAGGGATGTCTTCCCACTTAGTACCAGGTGCGATACCTTCTTCTGGGCAGCCAAGCGCCTCATCATATATCCAGCCGCAGACAATACATTCATAACGTTTCATAAATAGTCCTATCGATCATTACCAGTATTACAGTTACAGCGTGCTATAAACGCTCATTTTTAATATTACAGCTATTATATTAGACTGCAAAAACGCACGTAGTTTAGCATATAACCGCAATTTTCATAGTTAAGTTTACACTTGTATATTGAGATGACTTTTCTTTTATCAAGTCAATCACATACGTTACCTTATTAGCGCTTAATAACAAGACTGGACGCCAGCCAGCCATACGAAAACCAATTATGCTATAATAATCGCCGCTAAATTCACAGTAATACTTAGCATTTATCGCTGATATATCATCCAGTTGTTGTCTTATCTAAACTTACTAAACCATCTAAATACATAAGCTAAGGGTCATCATGAGTACCAATGCCGCCGCCACATCCGCCACCAACAATGAGACGTCTCATGTGCTCAATACTGACCATCCGTTTTGGCAGATTATTCGCACAGTACCAGACTTTCCAAAAGCTGGCATTGATTTTTATGACATTACCCCGTTACTGCGCAGTCATATTGACGCTGTCATTGACGCGCTACTTGCCGCATTGCCAGAAGGGCTTATGGAAGAGGTAGATTGTCTGGGTGCGGTAGAAGCGCGCGGCTTTGTCTTTGCCAGTATGCTAGCAGGCCGCTTGGGCAAAGGCATGATCTTGCTACGTAAACCAGGTAAGCTGCCGCCACCTGTTGCCAACAAAGCCTATGCACTGGAGTATGGTAAAGACACGCTTGAGATGCAAAATAACCTGCCGCCTGAGCGCGTACTATTGGTCGATGACATCTTGGCGACTGGTGGTACGTTGACTACTGCTTACGAGCTGTGTCAATCGGCTGACCATACTGTAGTCGGTGCGTTAGTGTTACTGGACTTGGTCGACTTGCATGGCGAGTTCCCAGTACCTGTTTATACGGTACTAAAAGCTTAAAATGGATTGCTATGTTTTTGACTACTAGACACGTCGTATTGTCGATATAATTAAACGATTCTCCAAATAAAAAAGCGCCCTGATACTATGTCAGGACGCTTTTTTTAATACTGTATTGATATTTTTTAGTATTGTGTTAAGTAGGCTGTGTTTATTGCTCTTCGTCTTGTTCGTAGTCCTTACAAGACTGCTCTATAACCGTACGACCGACTGTCTTTGGGGTGGTGACTTTAAAGTCTTTTGTAGTCAATATTGGTTTTTCTGACTGCCATGATTTGGTTACTTTGCCTTCAGCATCGTAGTTAACAAAGGCTCGTCTATAGTAGCTGGCATCTTTACATGAAATGAGTAGTTGTTGCTCACTATGGTCAATACTGTTTTTTTCTTCCTTCGAGTCATCTTTATCGGTATCTTTGTCTTTAGGATAGGTTCTAAGGATAGATACTGTGATATTTTCGACGTCTTTTTCATCTATGATACTGATGTCAGAGCTTTCAATAGAATCCAAATCTATACTAAAAATTGATCCAGAGCTGCTCTCGGACACCTCTACCCAGTTAACTGCCTGGGCGCTGATCGCTAAAGCACTGCCTGCCAATAATATTGATAGCCGTTTCATATAAGCCTTGCTTCTTGTCATTTGAAGTAGGTAATGATAGCCAACTTACTATTAGTAGGCAAATATCTTTTGTGCCAGCCCAGTATCCGTCGTGCTCTGTCGTGTGGCTATTATTGTCCGCGAATGGCTGCTAATGTCTTAGCCAGCTCGTCACGCGCCCCGATAAAACCGTCAATACCCTTAGGTAACAAGTCCTGTGTAACCTTGTCTTGCTGATACGCAGCACTAAACTCTTCATGCGTTAAGCTTACTTGAGTCATCGCCTTCATATCCATCGACATACTTGGAGACAGTTGGCGAGTTACCTCAGTATCCATGGCTGCCAACTCATCAATGAGGTTGGGAGCTATCGTCAACAAGTCACAACCTGCCAATGCCAAAATTTGCTCGGTAGAGCGGAAACTGGCGCCCATTACTTGCGTCTCGTAACCGTGCTGTTTGTAATACTGATAAATGAGCTTGACTGACTGTACGCCCATGTCATCAGAAGACGGTACGTTTTGACGGCTTTGTTGGCGTTTTTGCCAATCTAGAATACGGCCAACGAAAGGTGATATCAGGGTCACACCAGCATCTGCACAGGCAATCGCTTGGTGTTGTCCAAACAGTAGGGTCAGGTTGCAGTGGATATTTTGAGTCTCAAGATAGCGCGCCGCCTCGATACCTTGCCAAGTTGCCGCCATTTTGATCAATACTCGCTCTGAATCGACGCCCGCTTTTTGGTAAGCATCCATAAAGGCCAGAGCCTTATCTATCGTCGCTTGAGTATCATAAGATAAGCGAGCGTCCACTTCAGTAGAGACTCGGCCTTCGATCAGCTCTAAAATATCGCAGCCAACCTGAATGGTCAGCGCATCGATCACGGCATCCACGTCACCATTATGACGACTCATGGTCTCTGACAGCATGCCTTGATTATCAGGATGAATCAGAGCCTTGGTAATAAGGCTTGGGTTGGTGGTTGCATCGATAGGTTTTAAACGGGCAATAGCGGCAAGGTCACCAGTATCAGCAACAATCGTGGTCATAGTGCGTAGCTGTTGTAATGCGCTCATCAGGTATCCTTTTTCTTATTAATCACATGATGCTCCTCTTATATATAACAGAGTAGGGAGCTGAACTGGAACTGTAACACAGTTTTGGGCAGGTGTTGCCTCATAGTTATGCTATGCGTCGCTGTTATCTGGCTCAGCTGTGCTAATATTAATAACAGTTGGTATATTTATACGCATTTACGCATGGGCACTGACCTTAGTTTTTGCTATAGTAGAGCCGGCTATGTATCAAGCTGCTGTATTTGGCAGTAAGGGCGTGTTGAACATTCAAATATTAGGGCTGCTGATCGCTAAAATTGCACCAAACTAGGCGCAAGCCGACGATAATGTCGAGACCTTAGCTAGGATTGCAACGACGTTTGGGGTGATTTTAGCATCAGCCTTTCAGGGCAGTACTATTTTCTGCCAATATATGGCGAAATTGTTTAACCTAGAATGACTAGGCGTCAAAAATTTCACTGCATATTGTCTAAAAAATAGTCACTGCCAGCACCACATTTGAATGTTCAACACGCCCTAATATAGCATTAACGCCAAATGGTACTAGCAATATAAGGTGTTTTTGATAGACTGTTTTGAGGTTGATTTTGAAGATAGTTTCTATCATCAGGCTTAGCCTTTAACTAAAAACAGAAAACAGTCAGATTTGGCAATAGAGCTACCTAAGTAATAGCAATGTAATAGCGATATTTAAATAATAGTAATATCTAACAGCGATAAAATCTAAAAAGGATGGGCGGTAATGAGCGAGCAGTCACCAGAGCAAACAATGGATAATCTAAATCAAACCACTACAGGCGCTAGCGATACCGCAACTGAAAAAGAGTTTTTAGACAATATTCGTCAAAATATTGACGCAGTAGACTGTGAGATCCAAACGTTAATCAACAACCGTGCAAAGTTGGCTCAGCAAGTAGCCATGGTAAAGAAAAATCATACCGCTGCTGATGACAATAGCAATCCTATCTTTTACCGTCCTGAGCGTGAAGCACAGGTACTAAAAGCTGTCATGGAGCGTAATGCAGGTCCAATCGCTGATGAGAAAATGGCGCGCTTATTCCGTGAAATCATGTCAGTATGCTTAGATTTAGAAGCGCCGCAGCGTATTGCCTTCTTGGGCCCTGTCGGTACCTTTACGCATGCCGCTGCGCTCAAGCACTTTGGTAAAGCCGCGGATACCGTGCCGATGACAACCATTACTGATGTGTTCCGCGAAGTCGAAGCGGGGACAGCGATGTATGGCGTGGTTCCTGTCGAGAACTCTTCAGAAGGCGTCGTCAACCATACTCTAGATGGCTTCTTATCTTCTACTTTGAAAATCATAGGCGAAGTTGAATTGCCAATTCATCAAAACTTCTTGGTTGCTGAACATACTAAGATTGATGGCTTGAGCCGTATTTATTCGCATCAGCAGTCGCTTGCTCAGTGCCGTCATTGGCTAGATGTAAACTTCCCTAATGTTGAACGCGTTGCAGTATCAAGCAACGGTGAAGCCGCTCGCCGCCTCAAAAACGAATGGCATTCAGCTGCGATTGCAGGTGATGTTGCTGTTGCGGAGTACGGCTTGCATAAGCTTTACTCAAATATCGAAGACAATCCAAGCAACACCACACGCTTCCTTATTATCGGTCATGAGGCGATTGCGCCATCTGGTCAAGACAAAACTTCTATCGTCGTCTCAGCTCATGATAAAGCCGGCGCATTGATCGAAATCTTGAAACCTTTGTCATATCATGGCGTATCGATGACCAGTATTGAGACGCGTCCTGAGCGTCCTAACAAGTGGGCATACGTATTCTTTATCGATATGAATGGTCATGTTAATGATCCAAACGTTAGCGCTGCCATCAATGATATTCGTCCATTAGTCAAAGATTTGCGCATATTGGGCTCATATCCAAAAGCTGTCCTATAGACGACTACCTATAGACAATTACAGGCTTACTCACTGGTATTCATACATAATAGATGGGTCTTAGCTTTTGCAGATAGCATTAAAAAAAGCATTTACAGACACCATCTAAGGATAAATCATGCAGACTACTCAATTGACCGCGTCAGATCTATCGCCGTTAACGCCAGCTTACGACAGTATTTTGGCATTGGCACCTTATCAAACCGGTAAGCCAATTGAGGAGCTGACACGTGAGTATGGTGTCTCAGATGTGGTCAAGCTGGCTAGCAATGAGAATCCAATGGGATGCTCCCCACGAGTGACGCTAGCAGTGACTGAGCAGCTAGGGCAGTTGTCGCGCTATCCTGATGGCAATGGCTATTATCTAAAGCAAGCGCTGGCTGATTTTAACGATGTCAATGCCAATCAAATTACCTTAGGTAATGGCTCTGATGATTTGCTCGATATTTTAGCACGCAGCTTTGTGGGTGCTGATGATGCCATCGTCTATAGCCAGTATGCTTTTGTGGTATATCCTATGCTAGCGAAGATGCAAGGTGCCACGGGCATTGAAGTGCCTGCTCAGCGCTTCGGCCATAATCTAAAAGCCATGAGCCAAGCGGTTCAAGACAATCCGAATACCAAAATCGTCTTTATTGCCAATCCGAATAATCCAACGGGTACGCAGCTAGAGAAAAAAGAGCTGCGCCAATTTGTTGCTGGTGTACCAAGCTCCGTCTTGGTGGTACTAGATGAAGCTTATATCGAGTATAGTCCTGAGAGTAACAACCGCGCACTATTGGATGAGTTCGATAATGTCATTATCGTGCGTACTTTTTCTAAAGCTTATGGGCTGGCAGGTTTGCGCGTCGGTTATGCTCTAAGTTCGGTGGCAGTGGCGGATTTACTAAACCGAATTCGTCAGCCATTTAATGTCAGCCGTGTCGGTTTAGCTGCTGCTGCTGCTGCACTTGCCGATCAAGACTTTATCGAAAAAACTCGTCTGATAAACGATGAGCAAATGCGTTGGTTAGAAAAGCAGTTTGACGCGCTAGGATTGGGTTTTGTGAAGTCGCATGCCAATTTTATTATGGTCGAAGTGCAGGTTGAGATGGAAGATATAACTGCTGCTTCTATCCATCAGGCGTTACTTGAACAAGGCGTTATCGTCCGTCCGTTGGATGCTTATGGATTACCTAACTGGCTGCGTATCACAGTAGGTTTGGCTGAAGATAATCTGCGTTTGATTGATACCTTGCGTTCTATTTTGACTGAAGACTAAACGCATCTATTAATATTTTTTAACTTAAAAATTGTTCTTAATTAGCCATTGAAATTTATAACACTAAGACTGGCTCTATCTATGTCTTAGTGTGTCCAACGAGAAAAGCCGTGAGTAGTCAGAAAAATAATAAACTTCAATCGTCTCTAAATACTACGCTACCTATATTTAAACAAGTTTGTGTGATTGGACTTGGGCTGATTGGTGCCAGTTTTGCGCAAGCCATCAAAGACAATGGCTTAAGCGCGCGTATGGTAGCAGTCGATAGACATGCGCCAAGTATCTCAGAAGCCATCGAGCATGGTCTGCTAGATGCAGGTAGTGCAAACTTACAGGACGTCATCGCTGGCAGTGATTTAATTATTATTGCAGTGCCAGTACAGGCAGTTCAAGCAGTGTTCGTTGATATCAAACAAGCGATGGATAACGGACAGCTTGCCAGTGACTGCATCATGACGGATGTCTGTAGTACTAAGGTCAATATCATTGATGCCGCTAAAGTAGTGTTTGGTTCGCTGCCGATAGGATTAGTGCCAGCGCATCCAATTGCTGGGGCTGAAAATTCAGGGTATCATGCGCGCCGCGCCAGTTTATTTGTCAATCATAGCGTCATTATTTGCGAGCTACCGACAACCAGTGCAACTGCTATTGTAAAGTTGCGACTATTATGGGAATCAGTAGGCGCAAATGTCATGTCAATGGATGCTGAGCATCATGACCGCATATTAGCGCACACCAGCCATTTGCCACATTTGCTTGCCTTTAATTTGGTTGAGCAACTGGCAAGCCATGATGATAATTTAGATATGTTTCGTTATGCCGCTGGTGGGTTCCGCGATTTTACGCGTATCGCTGCCAGTGACCCTAAAATGTGGCATGATATATTTTTTGCCAACCAAAGCGCGATTGTCAGCGCTCTTGATGAGTATGGTGTCTATTTACAGACCATGCGCCAGCTTATCATTGATAAAGATTCAACTGCCCTGATGGGACTTTTGGGCCGCGCGCAAGCCGCACGGCGACATTTCGGCCATATGTTAGCCAGCACCCCTTATACGGATACTTCTGCTATGTCAGCTTCTTATAATATTACCCCTAGCAATACTGTTTCTGGCACCATCGCGATTCCTGGTGACAAATCTATCTCGCATCGCAGCATTATGCTCGGCAGTCTTGCCACAGGCGTGACAAATGTGACTGGGTTTTTGGAAGGGGAAGATGCGCTAGCAACGCTACAAGCATTCCGTGATATGGGTGTGACTATCGAAGGCCCTGACAATGGCAACTTGACCATTCATGGCGTCGGTATGAATGGTTTAAAACCTAGCAAAACTCCACTGTACATGGGTAACTCTGGCACCAGTATGCGTCTGCTGTCAGGTATCTTGGCAGCGCAATCATTTGATAGCGTGCTGACAGGTGATACTAGCTTGAATAAACGCCCAATGGAGCGCGTGGCGGCACCGCTACGCACGATGGGAGCTGTGATTCAGAGCACTGGTCATAGTGGTACTGCGCCGCTTAGTATCACTGGTCGTGATACAGCTGGTAAGCCACTACAGGGCACTGAATATGATATGCCGGTTGCTTCAGCTCAGGTAAAATCTTGCTTGCTACTAGCAGGTCTATGGGCCGAGGGTACGACAACGGTCACACAGCCTGAGATCAGCCGTGACCATACTGAGCGTATGCTATCAGCCTTTGGTTATCCGGTAACCGTAGAAGGCAATCGTATCAGTGTCACTGGCGGCGGCACACTAACAGGCGGCGATATCGCGGTTCCTGCCGATATTTCATCTGCAGCGTTTTTTATGGTAGCAGCCGCCATCAGTCAAAACAGTGAGCTGACCTTGACCCAAGTAGGTATCAACCCTACGCGTACTGGCGTCATTGATATTCTAAAATTAATGAATGCAGATATTAGCCTAAGCAATGAGACACATGTGGGCGGCGAGCCAGTTGCTGATATTACGATTCGCAGCTCAAATTTGGTCGGTATTGAGATACCAGAGCATCTTGTACCACTGGCCATTGATGAATTCCCTGTATTATTTATCGCGGCTAGCTGTGCCCAAGGTCGGACGGTATTGACTGGTGCTAAAGAGCTGCGTGTCAAAGAATCAGACCGTATTGCTGTGATGGCAGAAGGGCTACATACACTTGGTATTGATTGTACTGTAACTGATGATGGTCTCATTATCGAAGGCAAAGGCGCCGCTACTGAAAGCGGTGAAGTCAACAATAGCCAGCCTGTCTTTGGTGGTGGTCATATTGTCTCGCATCATGATCACCGTATTGCGATGAGCTTCTCTGTAGCCAGTCTGCGTGCATCCCAGCAAATTACCATTGAAGGGGTTGAAACGGTTAATACCAGTTTCCCAGGATTTGCTGAACTTGCCAACCAAATCGGTATGTCTATCCAAGTGGATACTGGTGCTGAATAAGTCGCTAAGCTACCATTAACTCTTAAAGATTTAATCTAACATCGTTAGCAATGTACTCATGTCACTAATGGTATGAGTACATTGCTTTTTACCTTATAATCTCACTGTAGTAACCCTGCGCTTTCACGATTCGATTGACAATAATAATTAGAATTAGGTGGGAGCGCGCTTTGCTCTAAAAAGTTGTCCTATATTATGACTACCCAAAATGTCATCAAAAAACCCGTTGCCCCGATAACCACAACCAGACGCGGCATTATTACTGCGCTTATCGCGTTTTTTATCTGGGGTGGATTTCCGCTATACTTCAAACAGCTATCTGATTATGATGCGACAGAGATCATTGGTCACCGTATCGTTTGGACGTTTTGTTGCCTACTGATTGTGTTGGTGGCTACCAAACGTTGGGGGTGGATAGAAACACTCAAGCAAAACCCAAGATGGATTGCGCTATCACTCGTCTCTGGGTTAATTATCGCAACCAACTGGCTGACCTATGTATGGGCGGTCAATCACGACCGTATCCTTGAGGCCAGTCTGGGTTACTTTATCGGGCCATTGGTCGGCGTTGCACTATCCATGATCTTGTTCAAAGAGCGTTTGCGTCCTTTACAGTGGGTCGCTATTGGATTTGCACTGTTGTCTGTCGTCATTCAAGTGGTGATGCTTGGCAGTCTGCCGTGGATATCGTTGATTTTGGCGTTCAGTTTTAGTACTTACGGGACGATTCAACGACAAACGCCATTGACTGCTGTCGATGCCATGTTTGTCGAGACTGCAATGCTAGTACCGTTATGTCTGTGGTGGTTTTGGCAATCTGATGTGGCAAGTCATCAACTGAGCTTTTGGTTTAGCTCAAATATTTGGCTGCTTATGATCGCAGGTCCGATTACGCTAATACCGCTTTTATTATTCAATAAATCTACCAAGCTCGTGGCATACAGTATTCTGAGCTTTATGAACTATCTGACGCCGACCTTTATTTTCTTTTTGGCGGTGCTCTATTATAAAGAACCGTTCGATTTACAACGTTTGGCAGTATTTGGTTTGATTTGGTTAGGTCTGCTATTATTCAGCATTGACCTGTGGCGCCATCGTCCAAGTAAAGTGTTAAAAGCGGCGCGCCTACGTGAAGAAGCGCTACAATCGGTTAAGTAAACATTAAAAACACGAAAAAAATTAGCAAACAAGGATGAAAGCATGTTTCATACTCAGTCTGACGTGGTATTTATAAAAGGTCTAAAAGTCGATGCAGTAATCGGTGTGTTTGATTGGGAGCGAGCCATTACTCAGCCATTACTTATTGATATCGCGCTTGAGACTGACATTAGCCATGCTGCTGTGTCAGATGATATCAGCGATGCCCTGAGTTATAAAGAAGTCTGCGATGATGTGAGTGAGTGGTGCAAAGAGATTCAAGCAAAGCTGCTTGAGCATTTGGCTGGTCAGATCTCTGATAAGATATTTGCAAAATATGACTGTCAAAAAATAACGTTGAGCATTGCTAAGCCTACTGCTATTGCTAAAGCTGATGCGGTAGGGGTGCAAATAACGCGCTATGCGCCAGCATCAACCAACGAGCCAGCTACTAGAAAAGCTGCCAAAGAAGTTAATGACAGCCAAGTCGATGATGCATAAAAAGCCCGTGGATTTGAATTTGACAACGTTCACACAATGCGCACCTGAGACTGTGCAAGCGCAGCCCGTGGTAGAGCTAGTGTTAGCGCTAGGTAGTAACTATCAAGCCGACAAGTATCTCCCGCTTGCTAGGCAGCGATTAGCAGCGCTAGGTGAGGTGCGATTGTCTACGGCTTTTCAAAATCCTGATTTTACTACAACCTTGGAACAGCCAAAGCCTGACTATACCAATCAATGTGTCCATCTAGCACTGACCACACCTGTGAGCCTACAACAACTACAGCAAATCTTTAGAACGCTTGAAGGTGATTGTAATAGATGTCGACAGACTAAGCCGAATCAAGTACGGCGAGTGACGATGGATATTGATATTTTGATGGTTAAATTGGCTAATATAGAAAATAGCCTAAGCAAAGAATCGAAATCTAAATCAATGTCTAATTGGATTGTAATGGCCGATCGTTATCCATTTAAAGAGCACGAGGAAGCGGGAGTCAGGGAGTTGACCGTATCTACTGATTAGATATTTGAATAGCGTTTTGAGAAAAATTGATAATAAGTAGATAGATGGTAAATTAATTTATTTTAACTGACATTGACACTGACTACATCTAATATTTTTGCAGTACATAAAACTAAGGGGCGTACAGTATAGTGTACGCCCCTTAGTTTTATTTCTTTTACTGAAAGTTCTAGTAGTTATTTCTGCTCGTTATCTACGTCATCGATATCAGCACGACCAATCACATCTAAATCTTCTAGGCACAACTTATCGTATTCTTTTTTGCAAAAATTGGGATCGATATCACACATCGCTGACTGCAACTGATCTAGGCGATTCTCTGACTGTTGGATATGTTCGAGCATTTTAGCAAACGCTTCTGCGACAGGGTCTTGCGAATAGGGATCGATACCATAGGCACGAAAGGTATTGGTGCGTTTCGCAGTAGAAGTGGTGTCAGTTGTTTGATCCTTGATGCTCTCGCCAGCTTGCGCAACTTTTTCTTGTTGCTTGGCATCTTGTACTTTTGTCGCGATGGGATTGCCTTTTTCATCGTGATGATCTGAGATCATACGAGCGGCACTACCGACCATCGTAGCGCCTGCTGGTACTGGTTTGACTACCACTGCATTCGAGCCGATTTTAGCATTTTTGCCGACTGTAAATGGCCCCAAGACTTTTGCACCAGCACCAACGGTTACACCATCTTCTAGCGTTGGGTGGCGTTTGCCATTATTCCAAGACACACCGCCTAGAGTAACACCGTGATACAACGTCACGTCGTTGCCAATCTCAGCAGTCTCACCGATGACGACCCCAACACCATGATCGATGAAGAAACGCTTACCAATCTTGGCAGCAGGGTGAATCTCAATACCTGTAATAATACGCGAGCCGTATGAGATGACGCGAGCCGCCAATTTCTGTTCATGATTCCACAGACAGTGCGCACCTCGATGTAGAATGAGCGCATGGATACCTGGGTAGGTTAGGATGACTTCCAGACTATTGCGCGCTGCAGGATCGCGGTTAAATACCGCATCGATATCTTCTTTTAGATCTTTTTTGATGCTGACAAGCGATCTGAACAATTTGGATGGCAATGACATAAAGCGTCCTATCTATTCGTCGGTAAAGTAGCGTTGCTAAAGTAGCAATGTCTTTATTTTATGGTCATGATGGTTAAATAATAATGAGAGTATATGTTTGCTCATTTTTTCTAAGTTATAACAGCTTTGTACCGCAAAATATAGTAAAAAGCTGTCAAACAAAGGCAAGCTGATAAACTATGACTTGTTTTAGTCTTTGGATAATTTTGCAATCAAAGCGCTTAATAGCTGATACTCTTTTTGATCAAGCTGTAGGCGTGATCCCAGTCTGGAGAGGCGTGACGGTAATGACTTTAGATGTTCGCTATTTGCCAGACCGCGCTGTACCATAAGGTCAGTAGTGCGCTGAGTAAGCTGTTGCAACTGCTGCTGATTGATAGCAGGCTCATCCCACTGTTGACGCAAATTCACATTAATCGTCGATTGGGCTTCTGCGCTTGTATCCGAATCTAAATTATCAGCTGTCTGAGCATGCGTTTGAGCATAAGCAAAGATAAAGCTTGCAATGACCTGCACTGCTGAGGCGACATTTAGTACAGGGTAAGCAGGGTTGGCGTCAATTTGAATATGATAATCAGCATAAGCCAACTCTTCATTGGTCAACCCACGATCTTCACGTCCAAATAATATAGCGATATTTGGTTTGTTAGAAACAGCGTCTGATGAGGTGTCAACGTTATTATCATTTGCACTTAAAGCCGACTGTGTATCGATAAAATCAAACATAATCTTAGCGGCTTGCGTGGGTGTCACAACAGGGCGCGGCAGATGACGACTGCGACTGCTGGCTGCAAATACCAGCTGGCAACCGGAAATGGCAGACTCTAGAGTTGGTGCGATCACAGCAGATGACAGCAGTTCACTACCGCCTGCCGCATGAGAGACACTGGTCTCGTCAATTGGCAATTTGGGGTCGACAACGGTCAAACGGGACAAGCCCATAGTATGCATGGCGCGTGCGGCTGAGCCGATATTGGCAGGCAAAGTCGTATTGACCATGATGACTTGTAAGCAGTCGAGGTATTCATTCACTGTACGGGCTTGCTCAGTAGATGATAAAGCGTCGTTACTCATTATTGCCCCAATCTTTGATTGATTTCTTGTTCGGCGCGTTGTAATGCGGCGGCAATCTCTTCAATAAGATCAGCTTGTTCACTAATGCGGCGCTCACGGCAGCATTCTTGTAGCTGGCTGCTAAGACGAACCAGCTGAGTCGTACCCAAATTGGCACTTGCGCCTTTTAGGGCATGAGCGGTTTCAAAGCCATTGGCGTTATCATCTTCTTGCTGAGCGATTCGCAGTGTTGCAACGCGTTTTTGACTGTCATTGAGGTACACTTGTATCAGCTCGACAAAGTCTTCTTCTAGCAAGTCATGCATGTCTTCGAACTGTTCGTGATTGATAATCTCTTCATCAGTCTGACCAGTCATATTATTATTCGTCATGTCAGTCATGGCTTTTATCCAATTGTTAAAAGTTAAAGCAGTCAAGTTACTATAGTAGATTTTTGATGGGATTGTGCATTTTAGCTGTAATGAAAGTGTAAGTTATCTTCACTAACTAAAGTTTTCAGTTGTTGCAAATTATCATCGTTCGGGTAAACCCGCCAATGTTCGGATAGTCCCACATTTGCGATACCATAAACGTCATACACGCTCAAACCAAGTGGCAAGCAGTTATCATTGATAGAAGTATCTGTATTACTGAGCGCATTGTTTGCATAACTTTGGGGCATGCTATTTTGATTAAATGCGTCATGGTTCATATCGTTCTCTAGCGCCAATAAATCGTTACCATTTTCATCATATAAACTGCCGCCCATGGCAGGGTCGTAAGTGTTACTACCATTATTGCCTTGCTCATCTTGCTCTTGGTTATAAGCCAGACGCGGCTCAGGAATGATATCAGCTTGAGCTGATTTGAGTAATGGTTGCAAGCGTGTGAGCAAATTAATATCACTACCGTGGACTTTGATACTGATTTTTTTGAGCCAACGCAGGCGCGCATCGACCATACTCATGGCACTATCAAGACGCGCAAACAAGCGTCCATCACGCTCACGAATACTGCCTTTGATAATGACAACTTCATCGATTTTCAATTGCTCTTTGACGCGGTTGAAACGCTCAGCATAGCAGCTGACTTCCAATCTCGACGTGCCATCATCTAAAGTAATCACATTGCGATTACCAAAGTTGGCAATATCTATAATAAGCCCCGAGAAATAGCAGCTGCCGTTATAGCCAGTATCTGTTAACTTATCGAGACGTGCACCAGAGGTGTAGCGTTTCAACTCATCCAAATACTCATTGATTGGATGTCCCGTTAAGTACAGTCCCAAGGTGTTCTTTTCCGCTTTTAGACGGTGTTTGTCACCCCAGATGAGCTCTGGCGTCATGACTAACGGCGGCGCTGCGACCACACCGTCCATCTCACCAAACAAATCCATCATACCGATTTCGCGGTTTTGACGGTCTTGCTCAGCGGCTTGTACCGCGCTTGGCAATTGACTCATCAAGGCGCCGCGAATCTCGTAAGCTTCATCGGCTGGCAAGTCAGGTCGTAGCGTGGCGGCAAAGTCATCAAAACAGCCAGCGCTGACCAACGCTTCAAGGGTGCGCTTATTGACTTTTTTGATGTCGACACGGCGGCAGAAGTCATATAAGTCTTTAAAAGGACCATCCGTGCGACGTGCATCTACGATAGACTCTACCGCGCCTTCACCCACGCCTTTAATTGCGCCAAGACCATAGATGATATTGGTCGGAGTATCGGCAACGAAATGCCACTCACTACGATTGACCGAAGGATTGACTACGGTCAACCCAAAGTTTTCACGGCAGTCATTGATAAAGAACACGACGTTGTCGGTGTTGTTCATATCTGAAGTTAAGACCGCTGCCATAAATTCGGCAGGGTAGTATTGTTTTAGATAAGCCGTTTGATAAGCCAATACCCCGTAAGCCGCAGAATGCGAGCGGTTAAAACCGTAACCTGCGAACTTTTCCATCAAGTCAAATACGCCACCTGACGTGACTTCATCAATGCCTTGTGAGGTGGCACCCGTGACAAAAATATCGCGCTGCTTTGCCATCTCTTCAGGTTTCTTTTTACCCATCGCACGGCGTAGCATGTCAGCACCGCCCAGACTATAGCCTGCCATCACCTGTGAAATTTGCATCACCTGTTCTTGATAGACAATAACGCCATTGGTGTTTTCTAAAATCGGCTCAAGATTGGGATGGTCATAAATGACTTCTTCGCGACCATGCTTACGGTCGATATACATCTCTACCATGCCTGCATCAAGTGGGCCGGGACGATACAGCGCACACATGGCGATGACATCCTCGATATTGGTCGGTTGTAGTTTAGCCAGATACTTTTTCATACCCATACTTTCTAGCTGAAAGACCGCCGTGGTTTTGGCATCTTGCAGCAGCTTATAGGCTTTGCTGTCATCTAACGGCAAATCTTCCAAAACTAAGGCAGGTACGTTTTCTTTTGCACGGCGTAAATTGATATTTTCAACCGCTGCGTTGATAACGGTTAAGTTGCGTAGACCCAAAAAGTCAAACTTCACCAAACCGACAGCTTCTACATCGTCTTTATCAAACTGGCTGACACGGTGACCTTCATCATCACAGTAAATGGCGCTAAAGTCAGTGATCTTGTGCGGAGCAATCAATACACCACCAGCATGTTTACCGACATTTCGGCAGACGCCTTCCAGCTTAATCGCCATCTCCCAAATCTCAATGGCATCTTCATAATCCATATTATCAGGATTAGAGATCAAGTCTTTGAGTTGTGGTTCTTGCTCAAGCGCTTGGCTCAGTGTGATGCCAGGCGTTTTTGGAATCAGCTTGGATATTTTATTGGCCAAAAAATACGATTTGCTTTGTACGCGTGCCACATCACGCACAACCGCTTTTGCGGCCATAGTACCAAAGGTAATAATCTGTGAGACGGCATCACGACCATAGGTTTGCGCGACATAATCAATAACGCGGTCACGACCTTCGATACAAAAGTCGATATCGAAATCGGGCATCGATACCCGCTCAGGGTTCAAGAAGCGCTCGAATAGTAGATCGTAATGAATCGGGTCAAGGTCGGTAATGTTTAGTGCATAGGCAACCAACGAACCTGCACCAGAACCACGTCCAGGGCCTACTGGCACACCATTGGCTTTTGCCCAGCGGATAAAGTCCATGACGATTAGGAAATAACCCGGGAAGCCCATGGATAGAATAATATCCAACTCATATGCAAGGCGTTCATCGTATCTCTGACGGAAATCGCTCCAATTATCCGTACGTGATTCGATAGGAAACAGCTTGTCTAAGCGCTGCTCAAGACCGCGTTGTGACTCGGCACGGAAAAACGACTCAATCGTTTCGCCTGCAGGCACAGGAAAATCAGGTAGGACGTTAATACCAAGCGTTAGGGTGACATTGCAGCGTGTAGCGAGGCGCAAGGTATTGTCAATGACCTGCGGAATATCAGCAAATAATTGCTCCATCTGAGCTTGTGTTTTTAGATACTGCTCATCTGAGTAAGTCTGTGGGCGATTTGGATCAGCAAGGACATAAGAGCCTGCAATACACACGCGGGCTTCATGAGCATCAAAATCATCTTGCTCTAAGAAACGCACGTCATTATGCGCAATGATAGGAATGTTGTGTTTGGCACCTGAATGGATGGCTGCTCTAATAAAAGCATCTTCGCCTGAGCGATTGGTACGCTTGATCGCAAAGTATAAACGATCGTCAAACTGTGCCTGCCACTCAGTAAGTAGTTCATCGGCCTTTTCTGGCATCGAGCCGACCAATGCTTGACCCACGTCTGACTTTTCTGTGAGCAGTACAATCACACCTGCTGCATGCTCTAAGATATGACTGCGCTTAATAACCGGGGTACCATGATTGATAGGATCAGCGCGACCTTCGGTAAACCCGAGCGATACGATACGGGTAATGTTTTGATACCCTTCGTTATTCATCGCAAGTAAGGTAAGGCGTGTGTCTTCATTATCCATGATGACTTCACTGCCAATAATAGGCTTGATACCCGCACCTAAGCAGGCACGATAAAATTTCACCGTGGCATATAAATTGGACAAATCGGTCAATGCCAACGCTCGCTGATTGTCAGCCGCAGCAGCTTTTACCAGCGGTTTAATACGCACGATAGAATCGGTGATGGAATATTCGCTGTGAATGCCAAGGTGTACAAATGCCATAGAAGACTCTTACTGGTACGATCAAAGAAATAAGCTAGCGATAAAATAATTGATTACTATCAATCAATTACGCTGATATCTAGAGGCCGACAAGACCTCGATAGCCATATTGATACGTTTTAAATGGGGTCGTCAATAATAGCATTATTTGCCGCAGACAGCCACAGGTTCAAAGGGTTTAATCTGCGTAAGTTAAGTCATTACGTCATAAAAACTCGGTTATAGGCAACATCAAAAAGCCCTCAATACAACAAGGTATAGAGGGCTATGTGACTGATAATTAAAGACAGTTTTTTAGTAGCCAACCACTGCCGCATCGACAATACGTGGGTCTGAAGATCCATAAACACCGTTTGGTGTGAGCATGATCGATTGCGTAGATCCCATCGCGGATTTTGGACTGACGGTATGACCCATTGATTCGAGCTTTTTCACGGTATCAATATTCAGTGCTTTTTCCACTCGAATCTCATCAGGTAACCATTGATCGTGGATACGCGGCGCATGCGTTGCTTCAGCGATATTCATATCATGGTCGATGACGTTGGATATAATCTGAGTGACAGTCGTGATGATACGGCTACCACCTGGGCTACCAGTAACGATGTAAGGTTTGCTGTCTTTGAATACGAGTGTCGGACTCATAGAAGACAGTGGACGCTTATTGGCTTCCACAGCATTAGCGTCGCCACCAAGTAAACCGTAGCCATTTGGTACGCCAGGTTTGGCAGAAAAATCATCCATTTCATTATTGAGCAAAATGCCTGTACCGTCCGCAACGAGACCAGTACCATAAGAGAAATTCAACGTATAAGTATTGGCTATCGCATTACCGTCTTTATCAACGATAGAGAAGTGTGTGGTCTGATCACTCTCATAGGGCAGAGGATTGTTCGCTTTGATAGTCGCTGCTGGCGTGGCTTTATTGGGATCAATCAACGTACGCAGTTTGTCTGCATAGGCTTGTGAGGTTAAGCCGCTGGCAGGTACATCGATAAAGTCGGCATCTCCCAGATACTCAGCTCGATCTGCATACGCTAACTGCATTGCTTCTGCCATTAAGTGAATAGTCTGTGCGCTGTTTTGTCCGTAGTCTTTGAGCGGATAGCCTTCTAATATATTCAAAATCTGCACGATGTGAATACCACCAGAGGAGGGCGGCGGCATAGAAACAATCTCATAGCCACGGTAGTCGCCTTTGACAGGTTCGCGAGCAATGGCTTGATAATTGGCCAAATCTTGCAGGCTCATGCTACCGCCTGCTTCGTTGACTGCTTTGACCAGTTTTTGAGCGGTCTCACCCTTATAAAACCCATCGGTACCCTGTACCGCAATCCGCTTTAACGAACGCGCAAGCTCAGGCTGCTTTAAACGTTCACCTGGCTGATAAGCGCTGCCATCAGGCTTAAAAAACACTTTTTTAGTACTTGGCCATTTCTGTAAGCGATCACTCAACGCCGTGAGTGACTCGGACAAGCCAGCGGTGACTTCTATACCGTTTTCAGCCAGTGCTATCGCTGGTGCCATAACTTGCTCGCGGCTCATCGTACCATGCTCTTCTAGCGCTTTTAGTAGTCCTGCTACTGTCCCTGGCACGCCAACGGCCAAGCCATGATAGCGAGATAAGTCGCTGACAGCATTGCCTTCTTTATCAAGGTACATATCGCGTGAGGCGCTACTTGGTGCTTTTTCACGGTAATCAAGCGCCACCGTTTTGCCTTGTTTGGCATCATAAATCATCATAAAACCACCACCACCGATATTACCTGCGCGCGGCAAGGTTACTGCTAGGGCAAAACCCACTGCAACGCCAGCATCTACCGCATTACCGCCGTCCTTTAGAATCTGTAAACCAATGTCAGAGGCAAGCGCTTCTTGGGTAGCGACCATGCCGTTCTTTGCCCAAACTGGATGATGAATGGCGTCTTCAGAATAGATGGCTTGGTCACTATTAGCATTGTTAGCATTGTTCGATTCGGTGCTAAGTGTATTGGTCTTTGCTCGCGTGATGCGCTTGGTTTCAGAGAGTACCGTTGGACTATCAGCCATGATGGCCAAGTTTATAGCACTGGTATTGATTGATGTATTGTTGACCGTGGCGTTACTTGTTGAGTTCGTTGGCTCTACAGCCTGTGTGGATATAGATAGCAGTAGCGTACTTGTAATGAGCACGACGCTAGATTTGAGTAAGGTATTAATTTTTGGTTTACGTTGCTGAGCGGTTCGATGGTGGCGAGATAATAACTGTGACATCGCAAAGTCCTTTTTACGCGAGTGGAGAGAATAGAGTTAGGAAATAGATAAGCCTAAATAGTAACGAAAATATGAAATAGTAGAAAGTTGTTTATTATCTTTTGTGGCGTACGCTTTTGTAGCGTTTAGCTATATCAGCTCTATTTCAAATAAACGGGGCTAATTTTCAAATAAATGGAGCTAATGATAAAACAGCTGTTATACAGAGAAAATTATTTATGAATGAAGAAATTCTTTAAAAATATTCGCTAATATTACTAAACTGTAACGTCTTGTGATATAAATAACGGTACCAATGTACACTCATTATCGACTGTCTATTCATACAAAGAGATTACTATGTCATCACACCATATTAATAACCGCAATCGACAGCGCTACTCTGAGACTGCGCCTGCTTATTTATCTACCACTGATCATAAAAACTATAATGGCAAAAACAATAACAGTCATCTATATCCAACCAGTAAATTGACTTCTATCGCCTTGATAGTTGGTAGTGCTTCACTTGTACTCGCAGGTTGCCAATCAACTGCAGCCAGCTCATCTTCCAATCTGTCGTCGAATAGCAGCGCTTCTAGTACCATGATGGACTTTAGTGTTGCAGATACCGCGCAGAGCCAAAGTCAGGGTCAAGCCTTTACTGCCAGTCAAAATGCTCAGGCCGCGCGTTATGAGCAGCTGTTTAATCAAGAGAAGTATCCAAATACCGAAAACCAAGCCAAATCACACTTGCTAGCAGCCATTCGTCAGCACTTGGCGACCGAGCATGTCGCAGTCGCCACAGCCAATTATCGATCAGCACCATTCATTGACCCAGATAGTATCGACGCAGGATCTAGTAGCTTGCTCAGAACGATTATAGAAACCTATGCGTATCAGCCTGAAGGTGCATATAGCGAAAGTGATGATGAGCCATACAATGATGACTATAATGATTATGATGATGCGAAAGGTTCGATAGAGTCCGACTATCCTAGTGACTATGATAAGTCTAGAGCAGAAGCTGAAGCAGAGAGAAGAGCCATTGCTGCTATATTGGCTGAAGCGGGGGAGAATGAGCCGACGAGCAATGATACTAGCAGCGATAACGAGTATGCTTACGATACAGCAGATTATGATAGTAATGACTATAGCAGCGATGATTACAGTAGTGACGACTATGATAGTTATGCTGAATACAGCAGCAGTGCTGAAGGTATGCTCTCAGGGATGTCGGGTTTAAGTCCCAAGTCAATGGCTGCAAAGTATGAAGCCATGCAAATGGCAAAACAGCAAGCTAAGACAGAGACGGTAAATCGTGGCAGCCTACCAATGTCATCTACAGGCATGATTGGCAATATACTTGATATGTTCCACCGCACTCCTGAGCAAATAGCTGCATCCAATGCCTATCAGTATGAGCATTTAACATTCAATAGTGTCAGTCAATATCGTCCCAAGCAGCGCCAACTACAAAGTGTCTATAGTTACGACTACGCCACACCAACGATTAGCTCATCGATACAGATACCGTTAGCATTTGATTTTAATAATAGCAGTGTCGTAGTAGATCCATCGGCCATTATGCCGATCGTTGCACTTGTTAACCCTGAGAATACGCCATTACCAGCACAGATGACCTCGCACACGGTGAGCTTTGGTTTGCCTGAAAGCATCACGGCACAGTTGCCACCAGCGGTGCTCTACGATGCGGTGCTCAATGCGATACGGAACAGCATGGCTGAGCTGGCGCCTGAGCATTTTAGCGCAGTCGATATCAGTGGTGACACGTTTGCCAAAGAAGTTGGTGCGACTCGCGCAGTAAAAGTCTATTTTGGTAGCCAGCAAAGCGGTGAAATAATTGGCAAGATGCTCAAATATGTGACGAAATCACTGCAAGAATATGTAGATGCCAATCCAGATAAATATCCTGATGGTGCCGCACTAAAGACAGCACTTGCTAAAGCGCAATTATACAATAAAGGCTATCAAAGCGCGGATGTCGGTTCGCTATTGCAGCTGATCGAAGCTATCGGTCCTATCTCTTTTAATCAAATCAACTACTATTACTTAGACAGCTCAGATCGACTGCTGGCCAAGCAGCAACGTGTCAATATCGGTGGTGATTTGATGGGGTCGACCACAACCATGCTAAATCAAGTGCGTTACGATAAAGCCAGCTTTAACCGTCATGCCTTGACACCACTGCTTACTGAGTCTTTTGGTCCAGACGCGATGCCTCCTATCGATGGCAATGCATGGATAGCTACGCAGCGCGAGAAAAAAGACAGATTACAAACGGCCCGCTATGCACGCTATGACTATCAAGATAGTGGTATCGAAGGTGCTTATAACAGCGATGAATATAGCAGTAATGAATATAGCAGTAATGAATATAGCAGTAATGAATATAGCACTGATGAGTATGGTAACGATAAAGACAATGGCGCAGACGCTGTCGATGAGAGCCGAGTTGACGATGCTCAAGATGATATGAATGAAAAATAGAAGTCAAATGACATCATCTTATTGCATTTACGCTCATATCTATTAAGGATAAAAAATGAAAACAGTACATCACACCATTGCACAACGTCTGCCATGTAAGACTAAAAACAATCTGCTAATAACCAGCGCATTTTTGACAGGGGCGCTGTTGTTAACAGGTTGCCAGTCTACCAGTTTGGGCCAGTCCAACACAGCGGCTGTAAAACAAGCACCTAGCGTTGCCAAAAAAACACTAGAAACAGCACTACAAAAACAGCGTCGTCAGTCCTTTAGCTATCATAGTAATCTTGAGATTGGCAATAACCAACAATTTACAGATGCCGATACTGGTACTGGTACGGAGAAAATGGCGGTATCAGACTATGTAGATGAACACTGCGAAGAGGCACATGACCAAGCGTACGCCACTCTAATCCTGCAAGCCGAACAGCAAAACAAAGATATCTTAGCGGTGGATTACGATACTAAGCGTGACAGCATAAGGCAGTCGTATTTTGAGTGTGTAGATGCCTATCATGCATGGGATAACCATCAATACGATAGCGATGTAAAAGTAGCACCAGATTATCAAGCGCTATTTGATAATTATGAGGATAAACAAAAACCGTTAGATAGGAAGAAAGCACAGTTATTAGATGAGTATTTGCTAAAGCCGCTTTCTATCGACTCTCAAGGGATATACCAACCGATGGCAGGCAAGGCTACGATGCTCGCCAGCGCGCAATATCAAGCACGCAATCATCACAGCAGTATCAACCAGCCTATTTATATGGATTTTAAAAACGGTGATATTTACCTATGGGCAGATAATTTTGCGATTCTAAACTCAGAATTGTTGGACGATAAACTCGGTACAAAATGGCAAAACAAGTGGTTAAAAATAGCTATTGATGATGGTACATTGCCTAAAGGATTTGGTGGTGAAGTCATCAAAAGCCACTTTGCAGCGTTAGATGCGACTTATGATGCGGCTCCTGTCAGCCAGTTTAATTATGTTGCCCCTAACTCACTTGCTTCAATATCGCCAAAACTGCCTGCGCACCAGTTATCGGCTATGCTACCAAGCGATCAAATCATTCGCCGAGTACAAAGCTTTGGGGATTATCAAGCGTCGCAACAGAAATATATGCAGATTTTCTACGATCGGATCAGTGAAAAATACCCAGAGTTGGTACAAGAACCCGAACCGATGACAGCGTTTGAGTCGATTCAAAATCCAAAGGCATTTACCAGTAAGTCTATTGTACAAAAAATACTGGCTATGATAGAAGATCAAATGAATGAGGAAGCCACGACAGGTGAGGCCGTTGCCAATACAGAAGTACAGGAACTGTACGGGTTTGATAAAAGTGGTCAACTCAAATGGGAGCACTTACGTCGTCAGTTGGACAATACTAGCGAAGCGAATAGTAATAAGGGCATGAGGATAGATGTGTTGCAGCAGTATTCTGCTATCAGCACTAAGGACTTGGCGTTTCCTAACTTACCAAGTAATGTGCAGATGCCGAACGCTAGCAATAGCATTGATTTACGAAAGTATGCTCCAGAGCTGCTGCAATACTACCAAGATGGTAATGGCACGGCAGTAGGTAAGATGGTCTTTAACATGTTGCCGATGGTCAGAGAGCGTATTGGTTCGGTTGAGTAACTTATTAGAGTATTAATGAGTAAATAGAAAGCATTATTAGTTTTTGAACAGGATAATTTTGCACTAAAAAAAGCGCACCTATTAACGGCGCGCTTTTTTAGTTTATACGTATACAGCTGGGTAAAATAACACTTTTCCGGAGTGGTTTATTACATACCTTGCTGTGCACGATCACCACGTTGCTCACGATGGTCTGGACCACGACGGCCTTCGTCGTCACCTTTTCTATCTTCTTTCATTTGTGCAAGTTTTGCACGTTGCTCAGCAGTCAACACTTGAGCGATGGCGTGTTGTGTTTGTACACGTTCGATAAAGCGTTGCTTTTCTTTTGCCGCACGTTGATCAGCCAGACGGTTCAAAGCAGCAGTATTCAAAGTGCTGGCATTGGTCAGCGCTTGTATTTGCTGATCCATTTGCGCGCGTTCTGCTTGATGTTCTGCACGGTCAACAGTGCGATCGCCACGTTTGTTTTGCATGATGGCTTTGATTTGCGCTTGCTGTGTCGCTGTTAGATCCAATTTTGACATTGGGCCTCTCATCTCACCTTTTTTCATGCCATCTTTGTGGTTCTTTTGCATTTGCGCAGTTGGCGTTGTATCAGTGGTTGCGTTAACGCTGGTGCAAGCGGTCACGGTAAATATGCTAGACGCTGCTAATACTGAGCCTAATAGTAATTTTTTCATCATAATATCCTTGATTACATTGAGTTTGGTTTAATAAACACTAAATTTTTATCTCGCAAGTAGCATTTGTTGAACGTTATCGCTCGTTATGGTCAGCCATCTTAGAAATGCAATACTTGCTGTTGATAGGAGTATATTATGACAGTTAAAGGTTACGAACATTTATGAAGTATTAAGAAAGGTAACGTTTCTGGTGAATTGGCAAGTGCTTGCCTGATAATATGGTTAACTACAGTCTACCGACAATAAAAATGCCACGGCGGCAATTTTGCTAACCATATCACAATGACACTTGTACGTGGACTTATTGCGTCATGATTACTATAGAGTGATTGGATTGAATAGAGATAAATAAAAATTAAAGGAGAGAAGCATGCCAAACATCTTGATAGGCGATGACGACGAAGAGTTGACTCAGTTATTGCAAGAGTACTTGGACAATCATGGCATTCGCTGTGACTGCGTGCATGATGGTGCAGCAGTCATACAACGACTCAAGGCAGTGGCACACGAAGATACGGTTTATGATTTACTCGTACTCGATATTATGATGCCAAAACTGGATGGGTTAAGTGTGCTGCGCCAATTACCAAATATCATCGATATTCCAGTCATTATGCTGACAGCAAAAGGGGAAGAGATTGACCGTATTATTGGTCTAGAGCTTGGTGCTGATGATTATATCACTAAACCTTGTAACCCTCGAGAGCTGCTAGCGCGTATCAATGCAGTGATTAAACGTACCAATACAACCGCATCAGAGCATACTCCGTTGCCAGAAAGTCGTTTGCATCTCGATCAAAATCAACGTGCCTGCCAGATAGATGGGGTAACGCTGCAAGTCACTGGTACAGAGTTTGATCTGCTCGTGGCTCTGCTCAAACAAAAAGGGGAGGTGGTAAGTAAAGCATGGTTGTCAGAAAATGTCTTGCAGCGTGAGTTACAGCCATTTGACCGTAGCCTCGATGTACACGTATCTCGCTTACGTAAAAAACTTCAGCCTTTCCACGATGAGCCAATAAAAGCGGTGCGTGGAAAAGGTTATCAACTGGTGCTGTAATGACGGACATATCGATGAAAGCTGCTGAGCAGACCCTCAAAAAAGCACCTAAGTTTAAGGTGCGTATTACTCTGTTCTGGCGTCTGTTTCTGAGCCTATTACTGACGATTTTAATCACCTCTGTACTGTCCATCGTGGTAGAGCGCTGGCTGGCTGAAAAAGAGCTGACCTCTCGTATGGACGTACAAATCGATAGTCTATTGATAAAGCGTGAAGAGATGGTCGCGGCGCTACGGGCTGGTGATGTAGACTCTGTCAGGCAGATGTATCGTCAAGACCGACAGCTGATGAATCAAATCAGAGTCTATGATGAGCAGGGCGCTATTGTATTCCCGCGTTACCGTGACCAAGACGATCGTGCGCAAGGACAGTTGCAAAGTGGTCGGCGGCTAATGGATCGTGCGATACAACCGTTGCAGCAAATACCACCTAGGCCACCTAGAGTAGAGAATAGCGTTTATGGTCTAGAAGGTCGCAATGCTGACAATAGACTTCGTGAACACGACAATGAAATACCGAAAATTGAGCCGTCTTTTTGGCAAAAATTCCTAAAGCCAAGAACAGCAAGTAGTGCAGCAGTAGCTGATATCGATACTCGTCCTGAACTGGCTGATATGTCTGTTGAATTACCTGATGGTCAGTCAATTATCATACAGTTGCGTCCGCACCTACGTTTTTCGGACGTAGTTGAGCTACAGCACGGTAATTTTCCAATACGTTTGCTATTGATCGTTATCTTTAGTGTATTGGTCTGCATATGGCTCAGTCGTACGCTGACCCAGCGAATTGGCCGTGTACAAAATACCGTACACCGTATGATTGATGGTAATTATCAAGCCAACCCAGAACTGTCCAAGATGGGCGATGATGAGTTGGGGTTACTTGCCAAAGACGTCGCCCATCTATCGACAAGGCTTGTAGACAGTGAGTTGGCACGTAAGCAAATGCTTAGTGATATCTCACATGAGCTGCGTTCGCCGCTTGCTCGTCTGGATGTCGCGACTGAGCTGACTCGAGACTTTGCGCCCAATGCCAATCGTTATCTGGACCGTATCGATAAAGAATCTACACGAATGAATGAGCTGATTGAGCAAATCATTCATATTCAATCTCTGCAAATGCAGCAATATACCGTCGATAATTTGGAGAGTGAGGCAGTCGATATATCCGACATCATTAGCAATATCGGAGAGGATGTCTGCTTTGAGTTTCAACATAAAGACGTACATTGGCAATGGCAACCGCCTGTAGCCTCAGCGTTGGATGATTTGGAAGGTTTTTGGACCGTCCAAGGTAATGCAGAGCAGTTGTATAGCGCACTTGAAAACGTCATTCGCAATGCTTTTATGCACACGGCAGCGGGTTCGACAGTGATTGCGGAAATCAAAGCAATACAAATGAACAATAAGGCATCAGCTGTTCAAATTAATATAACAGACGAAGGTGGCGGTGTCGCAGACAAAGACTTAGAGCGTATTTTCCATCCCTTTGTGCGGCTCGATACTGCTCGGCATCGTGATACTGGCGGCTATGGTCTTGGATTGGCTATTGTTCATGCTGTGGTCATGGCGCATAAAGGATATATCGATGCTCATAACCGCCAAGATGGTATCCAAGGGTTGGTGGTTCAAATAGTGCTACCTAGCAGATAAAAAGATAAGTAATGTAGAAACAAATTATGTAACCAATATGCGCTTATCATGTATTTGTAATGTGTATAAGCGCATATTTAGTAGTAGATAAAAGCTGACTCTTTTTAAAACCAACGTAATTTATTATAAATAGACAAAAATTAAAAGTAATTATATTCGTTTATATGAATATAAACGACGAACGGTACCAAAACACGGATGAACGGTATTGTCTCTCTGTATATATTCGGTAATACTAATATATACAGAGAGTGATAAAGATTATACAAAACGAAACGTCTTATTCCTTAAAGACTACTACAACTATTATTTGGACAAGGTCTCGTTATTCTAAGCTTATAACCCGTTTTATTTTGTCACATCGTCTCTCTGACATAGATCTTATCTCTGATTTTTTAAATCTGACAAGTCTGTAAGGGAGTACGCATCATGAACCGCATCTATAAAGTCATCTGGAATGAAGCCTTAAGTTGTTTTACCGCCGTTGGTGAATACGCGAAGGGACGTGGCAAATCTTCCAAATCTAGCGTTAGCTCTAACGCTACCATAAATACAACGTCTAACCTGTCCGTTATCCATACGTTACGTCTGAGCACTATAGCGCTTGGGCTACTAGCTGCTGGCTTTGGCATGCAGGTGAATGCATTGGGTACCTACTTTGTTGGTGACGACCCAACGCCTAAAATACATACCAATTCATTCCTTCACCAAACACTAACGGTGCAGGGTGGAGAAACGGTCACTGGCGATCCCAATACCAAAAATATTAGCGTGACTGCCAATAGACATGATAAGTCGCTAACGATAAAGCTCGATGAAAATGTCGATTTAGGGACTGATGGTAGTCTTAAAACGGGTGATACCTTAGTCGATAACTCTGGCATTAAGATTACAGCCATAAATCCAGCTAATAGTGTCATTTTGAGCAATAGTGGCCTAAATAATGGCAATAACAAAATCACCAATGTATCCAATGGTGCTGTGATGGCAGGGAGTAAAGATGCAGTTAATGGCTCGCAGCTATATAGGCTGGTTAATATAGTCAAGGATAATAAGACTAAATATTATAGTGTTGACTCTGAAGCTATTGGCAATGCCAATAACGATGGTGCAACAGGTTATAATGCTATGGCCATGGGTGGCAACGCAAAGGCGACTGGCAGCCAAACCATCGCTATTGGTAGCTCTGAATTTGGACAACAGACGCTGGCAAGTGGTGAACAATCTATTGCTATTGGTGCCAATGTCGTTTCAAGAGGCGGCTCTTCTATTGCCATCGGTGGCGATGACCTAAACTTAGCATCGATATACAATATCGACGGTAGTATCACTAGCACTGATCTAAACAGTGGCACAGTCAATACGGTTTTTAATGAATATGCGGGTCGAGATCTACTGGATGCAAGCGACCCATATACAGGAAATACTGAATCGGGCGGGGCAGCTTCCATAGCAATTGGTGTCAAAGCTCGTACGGCGGGTCATCTTGCAACTGCAATAGGTACGCATGCGAATGCTGCTGCAACCGCGTCATCAGCGTTCGGTGTGGCTGCCTCTGCTACTGAAAAAGGGGCCTTGGCACTGGGTGCTGGCGCTCAGTCTAATGCTCAAGATGGCGTGGCGCTAGGATCACAATCTGTAGCTAACGTTGCAGGTGGTGCGGTTGGCTTTGCTCCATCAAGTGCTAGTGTCATAGACAAAACAGCTATTACAGCAACTAATAGTACAGGCCTTGGTGCAGTTTCTGTTGGTAGCTCTACTAATGGTACTCGCCAAATTGTAAATGTCGCAGCAGGTACTCAAGACAGTGACGCAGTAAACGTATCTCAATTAAAAGCGTTAGATACTATCGTTGCTGGCATTGATTTTCCTATTCGTTCTAGCAGTGCACAGCCATACACCACGTCAGTAACAGGTACTGACGCTCTTGCCGTTGGCTCGAATGCCAATGCAAAAGGTAATAATGCAACCGCTGTTGGAGAGAGCGCATTTGCAAACGCAAATGCAACCGTTATCGGTGAAGGTGCGCGATCTTCGTTCAACGGCTTTGCTGGTGGTCAGGAGGCCAAAGCGGGTGTTAATTCAGTGGCGATAGGTCAAAGAGCCACAAACGGAAACGCAAGTCGTGCGGTTGCGATAGGCTATCAAGCAAAAGCCATGGCTCAAGACACCATTGCAATTGGTCTTGATGCACAAGCTAAAGCGCAAGGCGGTGTGGCACTCGGTAAAGGTGCTAGTGCAAATGCTCTAAACAGCGTGGCTTTAGGTCAAAACTCTATTGGGGCGGTACAAAGTGGCGCATCTTTCTTAACCAACGTCGCTGCTGATGTAAATAATGGCACAGTCTCAGTAGGCGCTGTTGCAAGCGAACGTCGTATCGTTAACGTTGCAGGTGGTTCAGCAGACACTGATGCAGTGAACGTATCTCAGCTAAAAGCTGTTACAGACATTGCTAATAGAGGCTGGGATATTAGTGCACAAGGTGATGCTACCACTGCAAGCACTGTAGGACCTGGTGACTCAGTTGACTTCAACAGTAAAAATAGCAATATCACTGTTTCTAAAGAAGCAACCAGTAATGATGTCTCATTTGAACTCAATAATAACTTAGACCTAGGTAATAACGGCAGTGTCAGTACAGGTAATATCTTCGGTGGCACTCAAGTTAATCGCTTGGGCATGATCACAGGTGGTCTAGCGATGGGCGGTGTAACTACAGTTAGTGGCGCTGGTGTGACCGTAACAGGTATAAACCCTTTTAACCCATCTAATGCCACGTTGACCAGTGATGGTCTAACCATTCTGAATGGTCCAAGCGTAACAAGGTCTGGTGGTATCAACGCTGGTAATAGAAAGGTTGTCAATGTTGATAACGGTGAAGACCCAAATGATGCTGTCAATGTCAGTCAGCTCAATAGTGCCTCCGCTGCCGCTAAAACAGAGGTCGCCGCAGGTACTAATATTGCGGGTGTTGTGAAGTCTACAGGTGGTAACGGTCAAGATGTCTATACTGTTAATGCTGATGGCGTTACTGCTTCAGCAGGATCTGCCGCTGTTACAGTTACCGCAGGTGAAAAAGATGATACAACTAACACCACTGATTACGCTGTTGATTTAAGTGCTGATAGCAAAGCCAGTCTAGTTAAAGCAGACAGTGCCATGCAGACCATTATTGCTCAAATAGACGGTGTTGATGTTAAAACGCTCAATAAAACGGATAATACGGCTAATTTCCTAACGGGAGATAACATTGTTCTTAGTGCCGAGGATGGTGGCATTAAAGTTGCTACAGCAGAAGATGTCACTTTTACTAGTGCTAGCTTTGCTGATAGTACAGTTCGTGTGAATAGTGAAGGTCTGGATAATGGCGGCAACAGAATCGTCAATGTAGATGATGGTGATGCACCTATGGATGCTGTCAACGTCAGGCAGCTAAACGTCGTGACAGAAACAGCCAATAGAGGCTGGGATATCAGCGCACAAGGTGATAGTGCTACCGCAAGTACGGTAGGACCTGGAGATTCAGTTGACTTCAACAGTAAAAACAGCAATATCACTGTTTCTAAAGACACTACTAGTAATGATGTCTCGTTCGAACTCAACAATAACTTAGACCTAGGTAATAACGGTAGTGTAGAAATGGGTTCAAGCTCTCCGTTCGGTTTTGGTGATACCACGACACTTGATCGCTCTGGTCTAACAACAGGTAACTCATACTTTAGTACAACTGTAGATGGTTTAGGTGTTAGAACCGGTAATGCACTGGCTAGTACATCAGTTAATGGCTTAGGAGTATTGGTGAATGGTCCACTAGGTATTCCTAGTACTGTTCTAACCATGGATGGTTTAACAATTATTGGTGGTCCAAGCGTAACAAGGTCTGGTGGTATCGATGCTGGTAACAAAAAGATTATCAATGTTGATAACGGTGAAGACCCAAATGATGCTGTCAATGTCAGTCAACTAAGTAGCTCGTCTGCCGCTGCCAGAACCAAAGTCTTAAAGGGAACCAATGTTTCTAGTGTTGATTTCTCAATCGACAGTGACACAGGACAAGATGTCTATACTATTAATGCGGATGGTGTGACTGCTTCAGCAGGATCTGCAGCTGTCATTGCTATCTGCTGAGTATTTTTCCATAAGACCTAAGATTGGATCACCAGCGTAATAATCGATACGTTCAAACATGCCATTTCCTTATAAAAATATAAATCGAGCAGCCGAAAATCATAGAGCAAATCGCGGCTGAACTCAACACGAGAGTGGGTTATATAAGACAATTAATAAAATAAATAGCCAAATAGCTTGTTTCTATGCTTATCAAGCGCATTTGACATGCTATACGTCATTCGCTAGATGATGAGTCAGAGTGATGTAGGTCGTTGTAATGGGTCGCAAAATACGTTTGCAAAAACTGCTTAAAAGCAATCGTCGCCGGAGAGAGCGCCCGTGAAGCACGCTGATAGATAAAAAATTGCCGCATTTTGACTGGTTGAGTGAGTGGTCGCATCAGCAGTCCATTGGCACTGACCCAATCAATAACTTCAGGCATGTAGGGTAGGCATAAGGTAATGCCGAAACCTTGCCGCGTCATCTCAAGCGCGGTGGACATAAAGTTTACCTTGTAGCGGGCTTGTTGAACATGAGCGGAGATAGAGTCGTCGAGCTCTGCGGTTACTTGCTCAAGGAACGGACCTTGCAAGGTAATCAGCGGCGTTTCTAATAAATCTTGCCAAGTGATTTCGTCTCTTTGTGCCAGTGCATGATTGTCTGGCATAACCACGCAAAATGGTAGCTGATATAACAAGTCAGCCCCGATGTCATCTTCAGTTTCTATAAAACCAAGCTCGGTGCCAACGCCTAAATCGACTTCGATATCTTGAATATGCTTAAGTAAATTTTCGGCTGAACAGTCCAATAGTGAGACGCCAATATTTGGATATTCTTTGGCAAATTGAGCGATGACGGCAGGTAGGGAAGATGCTGCAAACTGTGATACCGCCAAGCGCACCTGACCTTGTGCCAAGCTGGTCAAGCTACTCGCTTCATTTTCAAACAGCTGCATCTCATTCAAGATACGCCGTGCTTGCGGTAGTAGATGCCGTCCTACTGCTGACAGAGACAACTGGCGAGTGGTGCGATCAAACAACACGATACCTAGGCCAGTCTCTAATTCCTTAATCAATCCACTAACAGCAGATTGAGTCAAATACATCTGTTCGCTGGCACGAGTGAAACTGCCGTTGTCAGCGACTTTGATAAATGCGGTCAATTGGCGAATGCTGATATTCATAAGTAAACCTGATAAATAAATCATAAAAAACAATTAGTCTTATAAATAAAGCTAATCTAATATAAATACAACGTCAACAATAAAGATTGATTATTAATCGTTTTATAGACTTTTACTAATAATCGACTTTTACCACTCATCGATTTTCTATTACCAATTGAAATTAAGGATAATTACAATGGCAGATTTATTTGACAACCCAATGGGACTAAATGGATTTGATTTTGTCGAGTTTGCTTCTCCGCAGCCTGATGCAGTCGACGCATTGTTTAAGCAGCTTGGTTTTGCCCATGTCGCCAATCACCGTTCAAAAGACGTTGCGCTATATCGCCAAGGTGATATCAACCTTATCTTAAACCGTGAGCCAAAAAGCCAATCCAGTTACTTCGTTGAAGAGCATGGTGCTGGTGCTTGTAGCATGGGCTTTCGGGTAAAAGATGCCAAAAAAGCATATGAGCTTGCGGTTGAAATGGGTGCGCAGCCAGTAGATGTGCCAACTGGGGTGATGGAGCTTAGATTGCCTGCTATCAAAGGCATTGGCGGCTCACTAATCTATTTGATTGACCGCTATAAAGACGGCGAATCTATCTATGATGTCGACTTTGAGTTCTTTGCAGATATCGACAGAAACCCTGTCGGCTATGGCTTCAAAGTTATCGACCATCTAACGCACAATGTCTATCGTGGACGCATGGCGTACTGGGCAAAATTCTATGAGCGTATCTTTAATTTCCGCGAGATTCGTTACTTTGATATCAAAGGTGAGTACACGGGACTAACCAGTAAAGCCATGACTGCACCTGATGGCAAAATCCGTATTCCATTGAATGAAGAAGCCAAGCAGGGCGGTGGTCAAATCGAAGAGTACCTAATGCACTTCAATGGCGAAGGTATTCAGCATATTGCGCTAGCCAGTGATGACTTGTTTGCCAGTATTGATAAGCTAAAAGCGGCTGGTATTCCACTCATGACCGCACCAAATGCTGCGTACTATGAAATGCTGAGCGAGCGCTTACCGAACCATGGTGAAAATGTTGCTGACTTACAAACGCGCGGCATCTTATTAGACGGCACGACAGAAGGCGGTGCACCGCGTCTGCTGCTACAAATTTTCTCTGAAACTATTTTGGGTAGCCCAGTATTCTTTGAGTTTATTCAGCGTAAAGGCGATTATGCAGACGGCTTTGGTGAAGGTAACTTTAAAGCGTTGTTTGAGTCGATAGAGCGCGACCAAGTACGTCGCGGCACAGTCGGTCAGCCAGAGACTGAAACGCTATAAAGCTACCTAACGCTTAGACCACATTTAATCAATGGACAAGACAAAGGGAGTTTGTGTTGTCCTTAATAAGTGCATTACCTAAAAGCATATTGCAAAGGTAATGCTCTCATTGCGATAAAAGGAATACAGGCATGGAACGCCTATCACAGATAGATTCTCTTAATACTGCCATCGGTACTAATAGCGTTGCGACTAATAAGCAAAGCGACGATGCGTCCAGTCATTCTAACGCGACAAATAAAAAACAGCCGTATATCTCACACCAGCCAGATAGCAATGGTCATATTCACTATAGTGATGATGAGCATGCGATGTGGCAAGCGCTGCTGGCACGTCAAGCGGAACAAACGCCCAATCGTGCATGTACTGCATATCTAGGGGGTTTGACTAAGTTAAATTTACCGACGGCGCATATACCGCAGTTGCATGATATCGATGAGGTATTGCAAGCGACGACAGGTTGGCAAACCGCGGCTGTCCCTGCATTAATCAGCTTTGGTAAATTCTTTAAATTGCTGGCCAATAAGTCCTTTCCTGTGGCGACTTTTATTCGGCGATTTGAGGACATGGACTATATTGAAGAGCCTGATATTTTCCATGAAATCGTTGGGCATTGTCCGCTATTGACCCATCCTGCGTTTGCAGCCTTCAATGAAACGTATGGTAAGCTTGGTTTGAGTGCAACGAAAGAGGAGCGCTGGTTTTTAGCACGATTGTATTGGTTTACCATTGAGTTTGGCTTGGTTGGCAATCGCATAGAAAATCGTAGAATCTATGGCGGCGGTATATTAAGCTCACCTTCTGAAACAGTCTACGCACTTGATCGGATGCCGCAAGAGCTTTCAGTCGCTCAAAATAAGCCGCAGTCTCAACCAGAACATCGAGCGTTTGATTTGCTTGATGTGTTGCGTACGCCTTATCGTATTGATCAGATACAGCCGATCTACTATGTCATTGATGAATTAGATACGCTATTTGATATCGTCAATAGTGACATTATGGGTGCGGTCAAAAAAGCTATGTCGCTTGGACTATTTGAGCCGACCTATCCAGAAAAAACTCGTTAAAAACGTCAATTCAAAATTAAACCTGAAAACAAACACTTCAGTGCGGAATATTGAGGTAGCAGCAAAGCTATATCAACATGAACGTACGAGTATTAGAAACTAGCTATCAAAACAACCATTAAAAACTGACATCGAAAACAGCCACTATAAAAGGATTTTATTATGACAGCACTATCACAAAACAGCTGCGAAGCTTGCCACATTGGCGCACCGAAAGTTGATGAAGCCGAAGCACAAGAACTATTACCGCAAATTCCTGATTGGTCATTAATTGAGGTGGATGGTATTCAGCAGTTGCAGCGTCAGTATAAATTTAAAAACTTCGTCTCAGCAATGGCATTTGCCAATCAACTGGCAGACATCGCTGAAGCAGATGGGCATCATCCGGGGATATTGGTAGAGTGGGGTAAGGCTACGGTCACTTGGTGGTCGCATAGTATCAAGGGTTTGCATCGCAATGATTTTGTCATGGCAGCTAAAACCGATGACTTAATCGGTAAGTAATAAGTTGCTTCACTAGCAAATCACTTTAACCATACTTCTACCATTAAAATTAAAATCAAACCCAATTTAGTGCCAGTATTTACTGGCATTTTAAGGATGTGTCATGCCACCAAAACCGCTTACATTAATCAGTGCCAAGCTCGCCTTTATCATATCCGCCATCGTCATCGGTATCATGGGCATCACCATGATCGGCTTTGGCTGGGTGCCGCACCTGTCTCTTATCTTGGCTATCTGTGTGCTACTGGCGATCGGTATGTACAAAGGACTCAGCTTTGATGACATGCAAGCGCAAATGGCCTCAGGTGTCATGCGCGGTATTGGTGCCATCTATTTGTTCTTCTTTATTGGACTGATGGTTGCGGCTCTGATGATGTCAGGAGCGATTCCTACGCTTATGTATGTAGGCTTTCAGCTGATCTCACCTGAGTATTACTATATCTCCGCCTTTATCTTAACCTCTATTATCGGTATTGCTTTGGGTAGTAGTTTGACGACTGCAGCAACGCTTGGCGTAGCCTTTATTGGTATGAGCAATGCCTTTGATGCCAATGTGGCGATAGCAGCAGGGGCAGTGGTATCAGGGGCGTTCTTCGGTGATAAGATGTCGCCCTTGTCTGATACTTGTACGATTGCGTCCTCTGTCGTTGGTATTGATCTGTTTGAGCACATTCGTAATATGATGTATACGACAGTACCTGCATGGATATTGACGGTGATCTTGTTTTGGATGTTCTCAGGACAGACGACCAGTGCTGATCTGAGTCAAGTGACCATATTGCAAGGTCAGCTCATAGACAGTGGTTTGGTACATGGATATTCGGTATTACCCTTTGTCGTATTAGTCGGACTAGCACTGTTTCGGGTTAATGCGATTTATACGATTATCTGTACGATTGCTGCGGCACTGATCATTACTTATGTACATAGCTCACCAAGCTTTGGTCAGTTAGGCGGCTATCTGTTTGGAGGGTATGCCCCTGCTGAGTCATTAGAGTTAGGGGAAGTAGGTGGTATGCTGTCGCGTGGCGGTGTACAGAGTATGTTCTTTACTCAGGCGATTGTGATACTGGCATTAAGCTTAGGTGGTCTATTAACGGCATTAGGGATTCTACCAGCACTGTTATCTGGTATTAAAGACACATTGACGACATCAGGACGAGCGATATTTGCGGCAGCGATGTCGGCACTAAGCATTAACGTGCTGATTGGTGAGCAGTATTTGAGTATTCTATTATCAGGTACGGCATTCCGGTCGACGTTTGAGCGTTTACACCTACATCCAAAGAATTTGTCGCGGACGATTGAGGATGCGGGAACGGTGATTAATCCATTAGTGCCTTGGAGTGTGTGCGGGGTGTTTATCAGTCAGGCGTTAGGGGTGCCAGTATTAGATTACTTGCCTTATGCATTCTTCTGTTATTTGTCACTGCTATTGACGCTGCTATTCGGGTTCACGGGGCTGACGATTAGTAGAGTAAAAGAAGAAAAGGTGGTCGAAGCGTGATAGATAATGATTGATAAAAAAAGGTGGGGCTAATATTAGCCCCACCTTTTTTGTTTCGAAATACGTAACTACTGATCTTCCGTTTGCGCATCCTGACTTTTGACGATTTTATGCTGATCCTCTGTGCTATCCACTTTCCAGTAGCTAGAAATATATAAATGCGTCTTTGGTATCGCGCACTCAACTTTGAAGTACTGACGCAGTGCACGCATACTATGAAATTCACACGCTGTCCAAACAGCAGGTTGACCATCAAGCCAGTTCAAAGATTTAACACAGTCCAGTAAAGGGCTATCGTCTGCATTTGAATGCGCATTAATCACCCAATGTATCTCGACATTCTCTGGTTTTTTGAGCGTCTGACGATCTGCTTCAGTCGTCACTTCAAGTACTGCGTAACCACGAGCCTCAGTAGGTAACTGGGCTAAGTTAACCGTAATCGCTGGTAGAGCGGTCATATCACCGACTAATAAAAACCAATCTGCTTCATTGTTGATGAGCTTCTTTGGCCCTGGACCACCTATCAGAATTTGATCGCCGACTTGCGCATTTCGTGCCCATGCCGATGCAGGTCCTTCCGTCTCATGTAAAGCAAAATCAACATCTATTGCGTCATCACGTTGCACGCTTACCGTATAAGTGCGCATCAGTGGGCGGCTACCTGCATCTTGAGGGAATATCAGTTTGATATAAGCACTTTCTTGATCGATAGGAAAATCAACCATGCCAGTACCGCCAAGCGTGATGCGGCACATATTTGGCGTAATGTATCTAGTGCCAATAACTTCTAGTACTCTTGGAGTAGGTTTTGCCATATTGTGCTTTCCTTCTAACAACGAGTTGGCTTGCTAATAGAACCAACCCGCTGCGGATAAATTTGATTAAAAGTTGGCTTTTAGACTGACTGTCATTTGACGTTCAGGGCCCATCCAGCAGTTATTGATGTCGTAACAAGCACCAACATAGGTCTTATCGAACAGATTGTTGATACTAGCACCCACAGCCAGCATAGGGTTGATCTGATAGCTGCCGCCGACATCTACCAGCGTCACACTGGGTAAGTCATCAGAGTTTTGCTTGTCAATCTGCATACCGTCTTCGTAGCGAATGCCAGCATTTAGAGTGAGTTTGTCTGTGGCATAGTAGTCTGCCCATAGCGTGGCTTTGTGTTTGGCAGTTTGGGCAGGGGTGTTACCGACTACATCAGGGTTAATCTCTTCTTTTGTAATTTCAGCATCGGTGTAGCTATAGCTTGCGGCCACGTCTACCCAGTCATTTAACATATGACTGCCTGATATCTCAAAGCCTTTAGATGCAATTTCACCAGTTTGGGTTTGATTTCTATAGTTAACGTAATCTGACACCACGACATTTTTTTGTGTGATGTCAAATACAGCAAGTGTTCCTTGAGTGGCACGATCTTTTGACAAGTACTTCACCCCGGCCTCTAGCTGATCGGCAGTGGTTGGCTCAAACGGCTCATCAGTAATAAAGTTACTACCGACTACTGGCTGGAATGACTGCGAGTAGCTAGCAAACGGCGATAAGCCATTATCAAAATCATAGATAGCAGCAAGACGTCCGCTGGTTTCTGATGCATCGTTACCAAATGTTTCGGTACTATAAACAATACCTTGAGATGCTTCGGTTTTTTCAGTAGTGCTCTCAAAATCATCATGACGTAGACCTGCTACGACTGTTAAGTCTTTCCACTTCATTTCGTCTTGCACATAAAAACCAAGCTGACTTTGCTCAATATCTTGTGTCTGGCGATAAGCGTCTAATGGTAACGTGGTGGTATCGATCTGCGAAAAGTCTGGATTAGACAGATCTATGTTTGGCGTACCAGCCGCCCCAGCATTGTAGTAAGTGGCGTCGCTATCCGTCTCTTGATACTCAATACCGAACAGCAAATTATGTGAAGTGTCGACGATATCAAATTGATAAGCCAGTTGGTTGTCCGTGGTCCAGTTGTTCATGCTTTCATCGGTTGTGTAAGCTATACGATCTAGAGTCGTGTCACTACCCGGCACAAATCCTTCTAAAGAGTGATACGTATTACGCTGCTCTGCTTCGGCGTCGGTATAGCGCGTGATATGTTTAAAAGTCAACTTATCATTGATATCCCAGTTTACGGTGACGCTTGGCATAAATACTTCTTTACTAAACTTATTCCATTCATCGCCTGCATAAGCGTCACTATCGAGTTTGCCATAGCTTGCATTATAGACAGTACCGACAGCAGGTAATGGGGTAGATGGTACCATCTCTGGATCGTCTTGATAAAACAGATTAGCAAGTACAGACACATCATCAGTTGCTTGCCACTTAAGCGATGGGTTTACCAATAAACGCTCTTCTTCCGTGGTTTCCATCTGGCCATCTTTTTGACGTTTTAGCGCAACAAATCGATAATCCAAAGTGTCTGTGATAGGCCCCGTGCTATCGACGGCCACTTCTTTTAGGTTTTGATTACCGAGACGTAGCTGTACTTCGTTTTCTTGAGTGCTCTTAGGCGCTTTTGCTATTTGGTTCACCATGCCACCTGGGGCAGCATAGCCATACAGTGAAGATGCTGAGCCTTTCACCACTTCTACTGCTTCAGTCGCATAGATATCTACTTGAGGCATCAGGTTCCACGCACCATCATAAGGCAGTCTTAGACCGTCATAAAAGTTTGAATAGGTCTTAAATCCGCGAATGTTGTATTCGTCAAAGATAGAGACTGTACCGCGGCTCTCAGCGCTTACACCTGGTTCATAACGTAATGCAGCATTGACACTATCTGCCTGACGCTTTTGCAACAGGTCTTGATCGATTCTGGTATAACTCATTGGTGCGTCGTTTGGGTCCAATGCAGTTTTGGTGCCAGTACTACGATAGCCATCTGAGTAGACGGTAATAGCATCTAAGGTAGCTGATGGTGTAGCAGCCTCATCGTTTTCAGTGTTGTTTGTCGTCTCTACAGCGTAAGCGGCGTGACTCATACCCATGATCAGGCCAATTTGTACTGCTGTGGTGAGATATTTTTTGCGAATGACGTTAGTGGTTAGATGAGACCGCATCAGATTTCCTCTTGGACTAAAATGATTAAATATTATTTGTAACAGTTAAAGCAAATTTATAAGGATGCTAATAATAACACTAATGATAATTATTATCATTAAAAAATTACAACGAGACAGTTTTGAGAAGTATTTGCACTGTTAATAAGGGGCTAAAGACAGAGTATTGCGAATAGAGCCATGCAGATTTACTATTTGGAGCGATGTATTTTAAACGATGGTTTTTGTCAGATTTTTCTCGTATTATGCAGCAGCATTCTGAATACAATTATTTACAGTAGGATTTTTACATCGCTGTATTGCAGTCATCATACGGCGTCATCCTAGTTCTTTGCGAGACTTTTTAAGATTGGCCTTGCAAGCAGATACATCACTATTATCGATAGATTTACGTTGTTTATTGAGCAACCAAAGATTGTTTAAGGTCACATTTATGGACACACCCTCCAACCAATCCACCAATAACCAACGCTATTTCACAGTGTGGCGTTGGCATTTTTATGCAGGCATTTTTGTTGCTCCCTTTTTAATTGTCTTAGCGATAACGGCGCTCGGTATGCTGTTTATGTCCAACACAGTAGGACGTGATAACGACCGCTTAACGGTTATCGTGCCAGAGTCTACGGTTCAAGCACCTGTCTCTACTCAAGCAAAGAACGCGCTGAGCACCTTGTCTGATAGCACACTGGTTAAATATATCGCCCCTCGTGATACCGATACGGTGGCTTTATTTCAGATAAAATCAGACGACCAAAACAATATGGTGGCAGTCAACCCCTATACAGCCGATATCGTCCAAAGTGTGCCTACCAGTAGTGGTCTTTATAGTACGTTCAATGATATTCACAGTGATTTGCTGATTGGCAAAGTCGGTGATTATTTGTTAGAAACGGCGGCATCATTAACCATTTTAATGATTTTGTCTGGTTGGTATCTGTGGTGGCAAAAACGTAAATCAGTCAAAGCGATGTTGATACCTAGTGAAAGGGTAACCAATAAGAAAAAGCGCTCTTTTATCCGTACGATTCATGCGACATTGGGTAGTTGGATATCTGTGCTGCTACTGTTTTTCTGTATATCAGGTATGGCATGGGCAGGTGTATGGGGCGAAAGAGTGGTGCAAGCATGGAGCCAGTTTCCTGCGGGTAAGTGGGGCGTTGCACCTGTTCCTGTATCGATTGATCACAGTCAACACGCTGCTATGCAAGAGTCTACACCAGCGCCGCATGTACATGGTGCGGCAGCGTCTGAATCACATACTGAAGAACCCACACATGGCAGTGCCCTAAACTCAAGCGACACCAAAGAAGTTCCTTGGGTACTTGAGCTGACGCCAATGCCTGTGTCAGGCACGACCATGGGTAAAGATGGTATCGCCGCCAATATACCTATCATGATTGATACAGTGGATCGCTACGCTCGTGAAATCGGCTTTGAAGGGCGTTATCAATTGAACCTACCACAAGGTAGTACAGGCGTCTGGACCATTAGCCAAGATTCAATGAGCTATGATATGAAAAGTCCGACAGCAGATCGTACGGTACATATCGACCGCTATTCGGGTAATGTGTTGGCTGATATTCATTTTGACGACTATAATGCGTTTGGTAAGTTTATGGCGGCTGGTATCGCGCTGCATATGGGCACGCTCGGATGGTGGAGCGTACTGGCTAATGTACTATTTTGCCTAGCAGTAATCGCTATTTGTGTCAGTGGCTATATCATGTGGTGGCAGCGTCGCCCTCGTCATGCAAACGATAGCGTGGGATTAAACCCACCAGCTCGCGGCTCAGATGTTTCCGTCTGGTGGCCACTTGCTATTCCCTTGTTAGTGGTGGCTATCATATTCCCGACTGCTATTATCGCGATTATAGCTATCGCGCTATTAGACTTCTTGGTGATTTCTCGAGTTGGGTTTTTGCAGAAGTTGTTAAAATAAGCGAACGGTAAGATATCGTTGTTCTCAACATAGTAAAGGAGCGTCTTATAGTAAGGCGCTCCATTTTTTGCTTAAAAATTGCTGATTTTAAGAACGGATTATTTCGAAAACTGCTCAGATTAACTGCTACTTAGCTTAAAGTTGATCAAACGTTTTATGGGCTTGAAATAGCTCGGTCCATGCTAGTAGTTAAAGCATTGCTTACTTAAGCATAGCAATGGCATCTTTGCTGGCACGCTGTCGCTCTTCGGCATTTAGCTCAATGAGACGGCCTTCTTTCATCAGTAATAATCGATCAGCATGCTCAAAATAACCGTCATCATGACTAATAATGAACAATGTCTTACCCATGGCTTTTAGCTCAGGGATGAGCGTCTGATAAAATACGCGACGAAAAGCAGGGTCTTGGTCGGCTGCCCACTCATCGAGCAGTAATATGTCCTTTTGTTCAGCGACAGCGATTAGCATGGCCAAGCGTTTTCTCTGACCTTGCGACAACTTATCTGTAGAGAGTTTATGGTCAGACACACTTACTTTTTCTTGTAGATTGAGCTTATGCAGCCAGTCAGACACTAGAGCCGCATCAGGCTCATTGCCTTGAATTCCAATCAGTTGCTTAAATAAATGCTGGTCGCTAAAAATCGCAGAAAACAGCTGTCTAAAATCGGCATTGTTCTCTGAATTAACGCTTTGTCCATCGACTTGTACCGTTCCTGTAGTAGGAGTAAAGATACCAGTAATGATTTTGGCAAGGGTGGATTTACCGCTACCATTCGCACCGATTAAGAAAACCACGTCACCTCGTTGCAAGGTTAAATTGACGAACTTTAAGATATTATTGGAAGGGTTCTGATTGTTATCACTGTTATCACTGTTATCACTGTTATCACTGTTATCACTGTTATCACTGTTATCACTGTTATCGCTATTTTGACCATTATCATTATCATTAACTGCTGTGTCTGGTGCATGACTACTATGACTACTGCCTACATAGCGATAATTGATATTATTCAGAGTTATGGACTGCCAGTCCTGTGCAACCGTGTCTGTCGCAAAGCTTGGCTGATGCTCGGCCAATTCTAAAGACTGTATCTTTTCTAGTGCAACTTGAGCGGTCTGCAATGTTGGGTAAGCACCAACCGCATGTAGAAGCGGCGACTGCATAAACAAAATCGTCAAAGAAAAAGTAGTGGCAACTCCCATCGGTATATCAAGATAATTGGCCACTGCAAACACGATACCAATCGATGCGAACATCATGATATTGGACCAGTTCACCGCTGATAAATGAAAAGTATCAGACTTGGTCACGGTCTTCTCATACGATTTAGCATGAGCCAAGAAATCATCTGTATACAGTTTTTCTGCTCGGTGCTGGTTAAGAGCCAGCTCTTTACGACCTTCTATTATCGACTGATAGTCCTGATATAACGCGTCATTGATCTCTCTCAATTCGGTCAAATGCGTATAGACATGCTTGACCAATATAGTACTTATCCAAATCGTCATCACAATCCAAAACATCACAATGAACAATAATGGCAACGACAGCCAGCCCAAATATAGCCCAACGCCAACAGATAAAATAATACCTTGTACCAGCTCTGGCATACGGACAAAAGCAACGGTAATCGATTGAATGTCTGAGGATAAGCTGGCAAGTAAGCGTGCGCTACCCAAATGGTCTATCTGAGGAACGGTAGTATCGATGATTTGTTTGACCAATTTGGTTCTAAGCTCATAGACAAATCGATGTCCCAATCGAGTCAAAGCATATTGCGACAAAAACGTCGTCATCAGCAGTAACAGTACCAGCAGGGAGAACTGCCCCAAGCTGAGCCAAGATAAAGTGTCAAATACTGGCTGACTAATAAAGGTATGATTGATATAGGCAATAATACCGACGCTGACAGCGGCATTGACCAAATTTAGCAGAATGACTTTGAGAAAAGGCAGACGATAATTCGCCCAAATCATATGATATAAAGAAGCGGTCGTACGAGAGGACGCTGTGGTATGAGAAGACGCTGTGGTACGAGAAGACATAGTAACTCAGTAATAAAATAAATTTTTGATAGCAGAAAGGGATTAGGTCGCGCCTAACCCCTTTTATGGAAGCTAATAAAGCCTACTAATAAAGCTTAAAAATCGAACGTTGCCGATACTTTTAAGGCCGTTGGCTCACCCGCATTTAGATAGCCATAGCCTGGTAATCCACCTACAGATTGCCAGTAGTCTTCACCTGTGACATTGGTCACCATACCTTTTAGAGTAACGTCTTGTCCTGCCAGCATAGTGCGATAGCGAGCACCCAAATCTAGGGTAGTATAGCCATCAACTTTTAAGGTATTGGCGGCATCAGCATAACGCGCACCTGTATGGATAATATCGCCCGTTAAAGTTAATCCTTCAACGGCGGCCAAATCATACTCTAGGTTGACATTGCTCTGTAAGGTAGGCACACCAATCACTCGATTGCCATCTAATGCACTATCACCAGTATCTTTTTGCTTAGCACTTAAATAGGTAACACCAGCATTGAGGCGCATGTTTTCGCTTGGACTACCAAAGACAGTTAGCTCAGCACCTTGATGGCGATTTTCTCCAGCAGCAGTAAACGTATTTGAGTTGTTGATATAAGCACGCGGTTCATCAGTATGGAATATGGCAAAACTACTACCGATTGCGCCATTGTCGTATTTCACACCCAGCTCAGTTTGTTTGCTTACATAGGGGTCTAGGTTTTGTCCTGCATTGGTTATGGCATTGCCAGAATTATCAACCAATGGAGCAGCGGCACCTTTGGCAAGACTTTCAATATAGTTGCCATATACAGACCAGTCCATCGTTGGCTGGTAAACGACACCGACGCTTGGTGTCCATGCGCTTTCATCATAGCTAGCTGTTTTGGCTTGGGTATTGTAGTCATAGCTGGTTGTTTTGATATTTTGATGACGTACGCCTACTGTAGTTTTTAGCTTGTCATCAAACAGTGAGAACGTGTCTGCGAGCGCAAAACTCTGTAGTTGAGTTTCACTCGTTCGCTTAGGATCATCAAAACGTCCGCCAAAGAAAGCGGTATCTGACCAAGCATTGTCATAATCTGTCGGGCGGTACAAATTGGTCGCGAGTTGGTTACCAAAGTCAAAAGCGTAAGCGCCTTTTTCTTCTTGATCATAAAGATCGGCGGCTAATACCCAGTTGTGATCAATCTTACCTGTTTGCCATTGACCACGCAGACCAAGCTCAGCACTTTGTACTTTATCTTCTCGAACATTGTCAAAGCGGTAGGTTGAGCCAGTGCCATCTGCGTCAGATACTGTAAGGTTGGCTAACGAGTTGTCCTCATCACCATGTCTGATACCGTAGGCACTATAACCAGTGATGTTGTCATTAAAATCATATTCTCCGCGAATCGTACCAAAGACATCTTCTTCGTTTGAATAACTCCAAGGTTGCGCCCAGTTTTTTGAGCCGTCTGGTGCTTTTGGTACATCAGAGACGCCAGCAAGCGTCACACTAGGACGAGTCTCTGATAGTTTATTGTCTTGCCAGCCCAAATCGGCTGATAGACGATATTGATCTCCTCTATAGTCTAAACCAAGGGCAGCCAAACCCAAGGTCGACGACTCATCGTCGATAGCGCTGTCACCATCTTGATAAGCAGCATTAAAACGAACACCAATAGCATCATCGTTACCAAAGCGATCACTGACATCTACTGCGACCTTACCTTGGTCGCCTTGACCATAACCAAGCGTTAGCTGACGTAGTGGCTCATTATCCGCTCGTTTGGGTAACAGGTTGATAGTACCGCCTGCGTTACCACCACTCGGTGCCGCGCCATTTAGCATCGCTGAGGCACCGCGCTGTACTTCGACGCGCTCGAACAATTCAGTTGCAATATACTGTCTTGGTAAGATGCCGTATAGACCATTGAACATCGTGTCATCTGAGGTGGTCACAAACCCACGCATAAAATAGGCTTCTTGAAAGTTACCGAAACCTCTTGCCACACGAACAGTAGGATCTTTTTTGAGTAGATCGCCCACACTATGTGCTTGTTGATTGGTGATATATTCATTGGTATATGAGGTGGTAGAGAACGGCGTGTCCATGATGTCTTGATTGCCCAAAAGTCCGACGCGGCTGCCTGTCGCCACCTGTCCACCTTCATAGGCGCTAGGTAGCCCATCTGCTGACGCATCAGCACTACTGGTCACGACGATAGTGTCCAGTACCACATTAGGGGTGGTTTGAGTATCTGCATCATCTACTAGCGCCCATGCCGAGTGACTTGTGGTTAGTATGATGACTGAACATAGTGATTTTAGAGGTAGCGATTTCGTCGATACTAGGCGTGAGGGTATGGACGCTAATCGTAGAGAAGAGCCAGACACATTCAGAGAGTTAAGACGAAACAAAGCAGCAGATAAGCGAGACAGTTGCATGAATATTTCCAGCGTGCGGATTGAATGTCTATTGTATTGATAATCATTTTCATTATCAATATTATTACGGAATTAATGCTAAATATATTTCTAGGTTAAGGTTATAAAAGTGTTGTTTATATTGCCGATAGTATTTTTGCCTACTCAATTTCTTATTTTTAAATGTACTTTTAATCATCTATGAATGTCAGATAGATTATTTATTATCTCAAAGTTCGATTTCTTAGTTTCCTAAGCTCCTCTTAAGGTTTGTTTGTTGTAATAGCGGTAGAGCAGACGATGTGATGTTCAGTCTACTAGCGCTATCTCGCCTAGATTCGATATTTAATAATCATATAGCCAAAAACAAACGAACCACTAAAGGAGTGACGGCCATGACCCAACACAGCACAATCAATCCGATGCACGAGCCTGATATATCATTATCAAATACTCCTAAAACTCGACAAGTACGAGTTTGGGATATTTTGGTCAGAGTGACTCACTGGACAGTGGCGGCGGGTATCACAGCCAATTTGTTTTTTACCGAGGACGGCAGTGAACTGCATCAATATGTCGGTTATACCGTGGTAGGGTTAGTGGTTATCCGTCTACTTTGGGGATTTGTGGGCACACGTTATGCACGTTTTAGTGACTTTTTCCCTACGCCGTCTCGTATTAAACATCACTTATCTGATTTAAGTATTCGCCGTACAGATGAGCAGCATCTGGGTCATAATCCACTGGCTGCTATTATGATGTTTGCGTTATGGGCGGTGATCATTGGCTTGGGTATCAGTGGCTATCTGATGGAAGCAAAAATTTTCGGCAGTAAAGATATCCTTGAAGAAATCCATGGAATACTGGCCAATAGTTTATACTTGCTGGTGCCGTTGCATATTATCTCTGCGATTGCCATGAGCTACTGGGAGCGGCAAAACCTGATTAAATCGATGATAACGGGTGATAAAACGGTGACGACGCGTCGCCCACAATAAAACAAAAAAGATAGCAGGATACATAACGTAATAGGACAGTCATGGCACGCATACTATTAATAGAAGACGATAGCAATATTGCTGAAGGTCTGGTTGTTGGACTAAAAAGCCATGGCATGATGGTCGATTGGTTCAGTGATGCTAAGCAAGGTGAGATGGCACTGCAAGAGGATATGTTTGATGCGGTGCTACTTGATTTGACCTTGCCAAGAGGTGATGGCATGACGGTGCTACAAAATTGGCGCTACAAACAGTTAGACACACCCGTATTGATCATTACCGCTCGCGACGCGATTGCCAACCGTGTGGCTGGACTCAATGCGGGCGCCGATGATTATCTGGTCAAGCCATTTGCACTAGACGAAGTGGTTGCACGTCTGCAAGCATTGATACGGCGCAGTCAAGGACGTAGCCAGCCTGAGATTCGTTATGGCTACGTCGCGTATTGGCCTCACAATCATCAGGTTTCTTATCAAGGGCAAGTCGTAGAGCTGACCATCAAAGAAGTGGCCATACTCGAGCAAATGCTGACCCATCCCAAACAGATTCACAGCCGCGCAAGCTTAGAGGACAAGCTTTATGGCTGGCAGCAGGATATTGAGAGTAATGCCATAGAAGTGCATATCCATCATTTACGCAAAAAGCTGGGCAATGACTTTATTTTAACCAAACGCGGCATCGGCTACTATCTCAATCCAGCACATAACCATTAATATATTTATATTAACTTTGGCTTTCAATATACAAACCATATATGAGCAACATGTGAGCTTATGAAAAGTATCCAGCAGCGACTGTTCATCTCCTTACTCATGGGTCTGCCTTTGCTATGGCTTATCACGTCGAGTTTTATTGCTTGGCGGTTGTGGCACGAGATCAATGAGATGAATGACACACAAATCACCCAAGTGGTTCGTTACTTGATGGGCATCTCTGCTGATAACGATGAGCAAAGTGACCGCAACCATAATAATGAGACAGATCACAATAGGAAACCTGTCGCCAAAATATATAATTTAAACAGTAAAGCGCTGTCAGGGGATCTGGGTGATGCGGAAGATGATTACATGGGCTTTGCCATTTGGGATAAAGAGGGACATCTCTTGGCGGCTGATGAAAACGGACAGTCGTTTTCTTTTTTGCCAGATCAGCGCGGTTTTGTAGAAGAGGACAACGCTACTTATCAGCGTCTAAACCCGTTTAGCAAACGCTGGCGGTTGTTTTATGCGCATGAGGACTATCGTAGCGATGATATGAGTGAGGAGCGTGTGATTGCCATTGGTCAAAGCCTTGCCTCTCGTAGAGAAATGATTGTTGAAGCGATGTCTGTACAAGTACTGCCGATGTTAATTGGGCTGCTTTCCTTAATGATCTTGACTATCGGATTGATACGACACGGACTGATGCCATTAAGTCAGATTAGCTCTGAGGTAGAACAGCGCAAGCCGCAAGACGATCGTCCGATCACAGCAGACGTCCCACAAGAGGTTCAGCCTTTGGTGACCGCGTTAAACGTATTGTTTGTCAAAGTGGCAGATACCTTAGCACGTGAACAACGCTTTACCGCTGACGCCTCTCATGAGCTGCGTAGCCCACTGGCTGCCTTAAAACTACAAGCTGATCTTTTGCAGCAGCAGCTATTACAGCTGTCTGGTATAGAAAACGACAGTCAACTGTTTTATCACACGCAAAAAATCAGCGATGGTATAGAGCGCGCCACCCATTTGGTCGATCAGTTATTGGTTTTAGCCAAAATAGAACCGCAACAGCAGTTGCCTCCTGAGCAATTAGAACGTCCAGACTGGCTGATGCTCACCGATACTGTGCTGAGCGACGTCAACCGCTTAGCGCGTGAAAAACACATTCAATTAAAACGTACCGTACACTGCGATAATCCTGCCGATATTTTGCCGATTCTTATCAATCCAGTGTTGTTTAAGCTATTAATCCGCAATCTATTAGACAATGCCATCCGCTATTGCCCAGAGGGCTGCCAGATCGAACTGCAGTTAGATATTGATAGTATCAAAGTGGTGGATAATGGCTTGGGCGCAGACCCAGAGCAGCTAGCGCGGCTAAGCGAACGCTTTTATCGTCCAGCCGGTCAAACACAGATAGGTAGTGGGTTAGGGCTGTCAATTGCCAATCGAATTGCCGATCTGCACAATCTTACCTTAGCATTTGCCAACCGCCTTCAACCCGAAACAGGCTTTGTGGTCACGGCAAGCAGTAAAAACGCACTCTCAAAACCGTTATAAGACATAAAGCATACTGTCTTAAGCTGTATCAGCTACACTAGGGCATACCCAGTCGCATCTCTACTTTTTGAGGATTTTATGCATCATTCTATTCATGACGAAGCACATTTGAGCAATCGCAATCATTGGTTGAGGGCAGCAGTGCTGGGGGCGAACGATGGGTTGATTTCGACCGCCAGTCTATTGGTTGGGGTAGCGGCTGCTAGTACAAGTAGTCAGACATTGCTGCTGACAGGTATGGCGGCGCTGACCGCAGGTGCATTGTCAATGGCGGCTGGCGAGTATATCTCGGTCTCATCACAAGCGGATACCGAAAAAGCAGATCTCGATAAAGAGCGACATGAGCTGACACACAATGCTGATCGTGAGCTGCTAGAGCTCACCAAAATTTATGAGGCGCGGGGACTTGAGCATGATTTGGCGCATCAAGTCGCCGTGAGCTTGACCGAGCACAATGCTCTGGAGGCGCATGCTCGTGATGAGATTGGCCTCACAGATCTTAGTGAAGCAAAGCCCATCCATGCCTCAGTGGCTTCGGGACTATCCTTTGTGGCGGGGGCGATACTACCCATTATTGGGATATTGCTATTACCAGCGGAAACACTGGTTTGGTCATTGTCATCTTTGACGATAGTGGGCTTGATGCTACTAGGGATCATCTCTGCTCGTCTAGGCGGTGCACCTGTGATCCCTGCGACTACCAGAGTCATGGTTTGGGGCGTGCTTGCCATGGTGGCAACCTCGTTAATTGGTCGCTTATTTGGTGTGGCAATTTAAAGGTAAACTCACTCCACAATTGCCTAACTAATTATCATGATTTTCTAGCATACTGTTTGATGGTAGGTAGGTCTTTGACAATGGCGTTGCCAACGATGTTGGGAAACAATCGATTGAGCCATGCAAAAAAACGCTCGGGAAACCCCAAATGCTGCTGCGCTTGATTGGTTGATATAAAGTGAATCAATGCTTTTGCGACTGTCTCAGGTGAGTCCATTTTTACTTTCAATGCCTCATTCATAGCGACGACGGCATCGTTATTCATGGTGGTTTTGGTGGCTCTAGGTGCAAAATAGCGAAACCTCACTGAGGTGTCGGCATACTCGCGGCCCAACGCTTCACTTGCGCCGCGTAAGGCAAACTTGCTCGCACTATATGCACTAAAACCTGGATAGCCAATACTGCCAAAGGTTGAGCCAACGCTGATGATTTGGCTTGGGCTATGCTGCGCTATCAAGATAGGTAGCAGTCTTTTTATGAGCTGTAGTGGATATGCCACATTGACGAGCATCATCTGTTCGATCGTGTCATCACTTTGATCCGTGAGTAATGCAAAGTCATTGATACCGGCGTTGAGTATGACCGTATCAATGACGTTGCCATGAGCTTGTGTCATCTCACTCAGCCCCTCTACCAGTAGCGACTGCGATGTCTGCGAGCTTAAGTCACAAGTATGAGACAGAAGCGGGACATTAGGATAGTCTTTGGTCAACTCGTCTACCAACTGCGTCAAGGTCTGGTTGTTACGCCCGACCAAAATAACAGGTCGATTATTGGCGCATAATTGCCGTGCGACCTCTTGCCCGATACCACCCGTGGCGCCGATGAGCATGGTGTAATTGAGGGTAGCCTGTGTTAGGTCTGATTGACCATTAGGTGGTGTCATGATATTGCATCCTTGTCAGACAGTTATTATTAAAGCATGGATTACTAAAGCACGAATTATTGCGATAGGCGCTGTTTAATCGTTTGAGTGATTCATGCCGTGTCTAATGCCAAGACCCATGGCAATATACAATTTACGCTCTGTTAAAGGTACGTCAATTTGTCGACGACCATGCATGATGCGTTTGTTGTCGAGTATCACCACATCGCCATTTTGCCAAGCAATGTCTTGAGTGTATTTCTCACAAATCTGTGTCAGCTCATCTATGAGCGCATCATCAACGTGTTGACCATTGGCTAGGATGAACTCAGGTTTTTCATAATTAAATGATGGCCCAAGTAAGGTATTGGCAAAGGCCAATTGCCCGCTTAAGTTATCCTCTCGAATGGCAGGTATCTGTAATACATACCGAACGCCGCCATCTATCTGAGGCTCTACGTGATGCGTTAATGTATCGCTCGTCGTCGCAGTGATAAATTTCTCTAAATCATCCAAGCTTATTTGATCGGCGTCTGCTCTGCCGGTCGCAGTAGCCACGTAATTTTGCCAAATGGCTTGAGGCAAATAGCGACTGATACGCATCGGCTGACTAAAGGTAGCCTTTAGCTCAGGTGATAGCGCTTGATACACCGCATGTCCATCACATATCGTTGTCTGTGAGCCTTTTTTGGCGCTCAATTCACTAAAAAAAGCAATAACGTCAGGCGGCATCGGCGTATTGCCATTTTCGATATGCAGACCAATAGCATGCGTGCCTGCATCCACTTTTTGCGCCTCAGAAGTGACGTTTTGGCGGGCAGGGTCGTATGTCAAGGTTTGACAGAGCCGGCTCATCAACTGGCTAAACGTCTCGATATCGTAGTGATAACCCCGAAGTAACGTCCAACCATGGGTTTTTAAGTCCGTTAAAATATCAGCGGTTTTAGGCAGAGATACGCTGGCAGACGCGTGGGAGGTTGGTGCCTCAAAAGTGTCAAGTTCGCGAATGTCACTTTTTATCAAGTTGCTTTGTATCAAGTTGCTTTGTATCAAGTCGCTTGCTATCAAATCATTTGTCATCAGAGTGGTTTGCATAATATTGTCCTATAATGATAAGTGGTAAAAATTTATGCGGGCTAACGGCTACCTTTGGTCTATTTGGCTTTGCTCTATCTAGATATTATTAATAACTTAATAACAGAGTCCGTTGTGGTAATAGTGAAAGTGTCCGCTATAAGCCGAGTACCGATTGATAAGCGGTAAAAATGTGTGCTCGTCGCAGCTTACCGTTATCGGTTAATAATTCATTGTCAGTGCTAAAAGGGTGCTCGGCGAGATGCCACTGTTTGATACGCGCATAGTCAGGCAAGGTTTGGTTGACGACATATACCGCTTGGGCAATCGCAGATTGTGGGTCAATGCTCGTTGCGATCATGTTGGGGTTGGCGACTATCACCGCAGACAAATGAGGCTCACCATCTCCGAGTACCGCCACCTGATAAATAATGGGCTGCGTTGAAAGCTGCGCTTCTACCCATTCAGGCGAGATATTGCGGCCAAAACTACTGATGAGCACGTTTTTGCGTCGACCCGTGATGTATAAATAGCCATCGTCATCTAAATGACCGATATCCCCTGTGGCAATGATGCCATTATCATCCTTACTATCGTCATGGTTTAGGTAGCCTTGCATCGCATTGCCTTTAACCATCACTTCGCCACTGTCTGCGATGCTGACTGATGCATGAGGCATTGGTTTGCCGACACTGCCTGTGCGATTGGCTTTTGGCGTATTGAGACTGACCACCGAGCCGCATTCAGACAAACCATAGCCTTCATAGACAGGCAAGCTTAGGGCGCTGGCCTCTTGTAATAATTGAGGAGAGACTTTGCCGCCGCCGACTGCCATAAACTTTAATGATGGCAAAGCAGCATTGGCGCTGGATTTAATTGTTCCATTGGCTGCCATGTGCTCGCAAATGGCTTTTAGCATTTGCGGTAATAAAATAACGCTGGCGATAGCGTGTGCTTGTACGGTTGTGATCAGGCGTTTGGTATTAAATACTTGATTGGATAACAAACCAAATTGATCAATATGCCCTGTCATTAAGGTGCGCCCCATATATAGGCTCACGTAGACGCCTGCCACGTTTTCTAATAAAGTGGCAAAAGGCAACACGCTCAAATGACTAAAATTGCTTGTACTATCACTGGCTTCTGGCGCGTTAGTAGCATCATCTGTCAAGGTGTCAGCAAGTGCACCCGATAACGACTCGACAATACGCATCAAGGTATCTTGACCCAAACACACGCCTTTTGGCATACCCGTACTGCCTGAGGTATAAGTCACTTTACAAAAGTCACTGGCAGTAGAGGAGAGGGTATGGTCAATAATAGTGTCAGTAAGTTGATAAAAACTGCCTGTGATGTGAGTCGCTTGCTCAGGCTTGATGACGTTTGTCTCTGGTGTATCAGTGGCCACCCAGTTATCCATATTATCTATGATTGGCAGTGTCAAACCCGACCCAATATATACTGTTTCTATCTGCGCATCTTGTAGTAAGTGCGCAATTTGCGTGGCACTAAAGAATAAAGGGATTGGCACAACGACCGCGCCGACGGTGCTCAATGCCAAATCGAGTATGACCCAATCTATATCATTATGCGCATATAAGGCGACACGCTTGCCTTGCCATGTTTCTAATGTTTCATGGAGCGCTGACAACGTGTGTTGCAGCTGGCCATAAGTCAGACTGATCGTTTTGTCATTGTCTATTGTCTGTATTGCCACCTTCATTGATGACTGGCGGGCATGCTGACATATCGCGGTATAAATGGGTGTCATATTATTCTCACTGTCTTGTGGTGGTGCAGTGTTATTGGTAGGCTAATGAATGCGTACTAAACGGCTATCTTATTTAGCGTCAAACGCGTGGTAGCATTCATCTCTAACGTTTCGGTATAGCGATAGTGCGGGGCGCATACCCGCTTAGCATCGGCCACATTGATAGCAACTACTAAAGGATTGTGCTGATAGTAATGACCCCATGAGGATACTTGCTCAGGGTCTTCTAGCGCTTCTGCAGTGGCCTTGGCAATGACATGACTGCGAATACCCATATGTGCCAATATATGCCTTACCGCATCGGTGCCAGTACACACAACCCAGTCTGCTTTGGTTTGGTATTCATGAGTCGTAGGATTCAGGGTAGGGGTAGATAAATAAAACACCAAAAATGCTATCATAAGCCGCGCGCTACCAGCACAGCCTGATGCCAAATTGCCAATCTCAAAAATGCGCTGACGACTGACTGGCGAGCCTGCCACTCTGCTGATTTCGTTTTGTATTGGCGTGTTCAGATACTGCTCTAAAAATATCTTGTCTTCACAGATAGGCTTTATACCGATAGCAACGCTCGTGCCTTTAAATGTAGGCAACGCATTGTCATCAGTAGATAACCAATCGCCATAGGATGGCATATCGGCAAAACCTGAAAACAAAATGGGCATAAAATAGCTTAATCGGGCGTGATGGATATACTCATAGATACGTTTGATGAACGCTTGGGCATCTTGATTTTGAGCGTATGAAGTAGGCGATGTTGCTACTGGCGTTTGCGTGCTGGCACGAATGTAAAGGGATGAGGGTATTCCTTGCGCCGCCAATATGGACATTGGCTTAACCGCTTCAATATAAAAGGTCGTACTTAGAACATTCTGTAAGGTATGAGTGCTATCAATAGATAATGACATCAGCTGTCTCCAAATGGTTAAAAGCTTTTAGCACGATTAACATCATGAAAGCATCATAAAGGAGTAACCTTAACTGAACCTTAAGATAGTATCGTCTTTAACAGGCGATATAGTTAGTTAGCAGTCGATATAGTTAGAAATGGGCAGCTAGCCCAGTATTTAACCTCTAACATTAATATGCAGTAATCACGGACATGATTAGCCCTAAAGCCAATCGCCTTTATTAAGTTGGGGTATAAGATGGGTCAGTGGTTTGAGAGCGTTGAGACGTAGTAGTTATTGAGATGGTAGGTTGGCAGTAATTGCTTGATGAGAATTTTTATCTTAGGCCAATGCTCTGATAAGGCCACCCATGATTGGAACGGTCTTTATATATAGACCTATGCTAGACAAATTATCTAACATAGCGGCTTAAGTTTATTATCTTATGTCAAAATCAACTATTCTTGACTGGTTTGCCAAACTCTACGATCTCATTAGTATCACTAAGAGTAGGAGATTTTGCCTCTTTACGTTTATCCCACCAAGCAAATACGTTTGCTAATATAGAGCCAGAAACAGAGTGCCAAATGCAAGCAACGGCGGCAGCGATGGCGGACTCTGCATTGCCAGGGAAAAACTTAGTGCTTAAGCCCGTGGCCAACCCTGCATTTTGTACGCCAACCTCGATAGATATGGTGCGCTTTTTGGGTTTGCTCATACCAAATAAGGCACCTGAGTAGTAACCCAATATATAGCCGACGATATTGTGTACCGCAATGGCTAAAATAACAACTAGCCCTGACTGCAAGAACTGATCGCCAAATACAGCGGCAACACCACCGACGATAGCGGCAAAGGCTAATACAGCTACGCCTGGCATCACCGCACGTACATCATTAAACCAGTGCTTGTTTTGAAATAGTATGTTTAACATAGAGCCGATAGCGACTGGCAACAATGTCACTAATAGCATAAAGCGGAACATACCCCAGCCATCCATCTCTACAGATTGACCAACCAAATAATTGAGCCAAAGCGGCGTCACTAACGGTGCAATGATGGTCGATACGGTGGTCATACCTACCGAAAATGCCACATCACCTTTTGCAAGGTAGCTCATAATATTTGAAGACACACCACCAGGACAAGTACCAACCAATACTAGACCCAGTGTTAACCCAGGCGATAAATCAAACAATCTGGCCACGCTAATCGCTAAAATCGGCATAATAGTATATTGGATAATTGAACCGATAAAAATATCAAGCGGGCGCTGGGCCAACACCTTATAGTCTTCTTTACCTAGTGTCATACCCATTGCGAGCATAATGACACCCAGAACGATGACTTGGGCATCACCTGTCACCCAAGAAAAAGTCGCAGGCTCTATAAATGTCACTGCGGCCGCTAAAATAATAACCAATGCTGTAAAACGACTTAACTGCTGACTTATCATCCCTAAGAACTGCATGTTTCAACCCTTCTAAGTCCGGAAAATAGTCAAGTATAAATTTAAAATCACTGTGTTTCCAATAGGTATTAATGGTTTTTAGCCAACAATAAGTTGCTATTATAATAACTTTAGATGTATTTATATTTTTGAAGTTTTTTCTAGATGTTTATTCAATAGTTAAACGAGGTACTAGGTGCTACTAAATCTATCAACACGTTTTAGACACCTAGGTCTTGCGTTAGCGATATTTTATCTACTCTACAACTTGACGACTGTTTATAGTGTCTCCCTGTATAAACTTTATCCATCGAAAGTTCATAATCTAACCACGCCGTTTGATAGCGTTATTCCTTTCATTCCAGCTATGATTGTTCCTTATAGCTGGTCGTTGGTTTTATTTGTAGTGAGCTTTTTTTTAGTACGTACGTCTATACAGTTATCTTTGTTGACCTATCGCCTAATTTTGGCGACCATTTTTGCCTGTTTGATTTTCTATTTTTATCCCGCTCGTTTCTCATTCAGTCGTTCGATTCCTGACGATTGGATGCAGTTTGGTTACCAGTTTTTGCAGTTGGTGGACAAGCCATTTAATCAGCTACCATCGTTGCATGTCAGTTATGCCATCTTGCTTGGCGTGTCGTTGTGGGATGTTGTAGAGTCCAAAAAACGATGGATTTTAATGCTTTATAGATTATTACTGGTGAGCATATGTACATCGATTGCTTTTTCAACGGTGTTGACGTATCAACATCATTTGTTAGATATGTTCGGCGGGGTAGTGTTGGCGGCATTGGTGCTCATACTCTCAAATCGAATCCGCAATGCACTGGTGATTAAGCATCTGACACTGGGGGTGATAGGGTTTTTGTTGATAGCGATAGCAGGATTTTACCTTGCTAATATGAGTATGATAGCGTCTGAAGTTGTAGAAAACTTAGCCATTATTATTGCTTCATATTGGTTAATCAGCTTTACGATGTTGGCTTGTGCTTATCAGCAAGCTAGACCTATGCGAGATACATGCTGGTTTCAAAAATCCAGTAACGGACGACTGACCTTACATACTTGGATTAAGTTTGCGCCAATCATTATTATTTACAATGGCATGTCACTTTTAGGGCATTGGTATTTTAAAGTTTTCTCCAAAAGTCAAAAGTATTCACTCACGCCATATGCTATTAATGACAAGGTCAAAGTTGTTGCTTCACCTCGATTGACACAAACAGGTACCAATACCCATTTAAAGAATTGGGTATGCTCGCCAGAAAAAAATAAGCCTTTAGTTCATTATCAGATAATCGTTGTTGATTTGGCTGCTGAGATATCTAGCCATACCCATAATCTTGAAATAGCTGCTAACGGCATTATGAATACGGCAGTTCATTATTTGTATTTACCTTTGTTGGATTTGCAGCCATTAAGTGACGTATTGCTCCAAGACTACATTGATCTATTTCAACAAATTGAAGCGTTGATACAATCGGCAGAGACACAAGCGATAACCGCTAATAATGAGAGCTGGGTAGAGGGTAGTCAGGTAAAGGATAGCCTCATCACGCTTATCAATTTCCATTGCGTGATGGGGTTATCACGTAGCATCGGCGTTCAGGTTTTATATTTATTATATTGTGGTACGCTAACTGTCTATAACTATCAGTCGTGGATTGAGCAGCACTATCCGCACGCGCATATTAAAGATGCTTATTTGCCACAGTCATTGGTAGAAACTATGGCCAACTATAAGTCTGGCACCTATTAAACAGCGCCTTAATAACTATCGATGTCAGTAGGTTTGCGTCTGCTAATTCTTCTTTGTTTGCTTTTTACCTATTGCTTAATTCCTATTCAACTATGGAGGAATCTATGAATACCTCGTTGCCTCGCTTGTACTCTTTTCGTCGCTGTCCTTATGCTATGCGCGCTCGTCTCGGTCTAATATTCGCCGAGTTACCAGTAGAGCTACGAGAAATTACGTTAAAGAATAAGCCAGATCAGATGCTAGCGATTAGTCCGAAAGGCACGGTGCCTGTTTTACAGTTAGCGGATGGGACCGTCATTGAAGAGAGTGCAGAGATCATGATGTGGGCGCTTGAGCAAAACGATCCTCAGAGACTACTGGATAAAAAGGTTTCATCTGAGGCTAATGCACTGATTGCACAAAACGACAATGAGTTTAAGCAGTGGCTCGATCGCTACAAATATGCCGATCGTCACCCTGAGATGACTCAAATAGAATATCGACAAAAAGGTGAGGTTTTTCTGCAGGATTTAGAAGCGTTATTGACTAAGAATACGTATCTACTAGGCAATAGCGTGACGGCTGCTGATATCGGTATCATGCCGTTTGTTCGCCAGTTTGCCCATGTAGATCGTGATGTCTTTTATGAATTGCCTTATCCTAAGCTACAGCTGTGGCTACAACATTGGTTGGAAAACCCGTTATTTGTACAAGCCATGACTAAGTTTCAGCCATGGCAGGAAGACGATGAGGTAGTGGTGTTCCCTGTTTAATATAGCGGGTTCTATATCAGCTGTATACGGTATAAGTCTTGCTTGATCTATTTTGATTTAACAACGACCACTTTTTGTGCTGGATGTTTGTCTTTAACAACGATTACTTTTTTGGCTTTAGGTTTTGCTTTCGCTACGACAACTTGCTTGGCCTTAGGTTTAGCTTTAACCACGACTACTTGTTTCGCTTTGGGCTTTGCTTTAACGACGACAGCTTGTTTTGTCTGATGTTTGTCTTTGACCACGACAACTTGTTGGGCAGCATTTGCTGGACCGATCATAGCAAAGCAAGTAGATACGGCCAATAGTGAGCTAATAGCGATTTTTTTCATGTGGAAGTTTTTCATAGTAAGGTCCTTTTAGGCTGATTATAAGTAAGCGTGTTTATTTAATGGGTAAAGGTATCTGAATTGAACGTCGCTTTATTGAATAAGTAGATAATAGCGAGTTATAGCGTTACGTACTTTTATGAAAGTTAAAGAAAGGTGACTTTTTCTAGCAGATACTGAACCATTAATACAATCTTAAGAGCTTTTTGCTAAGGGTCGGAAGACTAGCAACACTCTAGAGACGATACTTACTCAACTTCATCTGAAGTCGTAGTTATGTAGCTATAAAATGAGAGGTATGGTAGTTTTTGCGTGGACTTGAAAGGGTTTAAGCGACTAGGAGTGATGAGACATAAAAAGGGGCGACTTATTTTGAATAGCTGACAATCAGCGTATAAGCAACCTTTTTAAAGCAGTTTGTATAAGTGTGCTCTCAGCAGTGGTATGCATCTTACGAAGATGATCTCCTGTAATAAATAAGGAGTGAGCATCTTAATGCTTACTCCTTATCAAACAAGATTTGTGCTGCAATATGCATTTGACTGGTTTAGTTCGGAGGCTCTGATAATGTAGCATTAAATTTACTGAGCATTATCGAAAGATTTAATGCAACTTTAACTCTACCTTTTTAGTCGTTCAAAAAAACTAGCTAATATACAAATTACTCTCGATCATATTTTTCATATGTAGTAGACGAGGGGCAATATCTTCTTCTAGTTTGGTACGACTAAGGATAAAACTTGGTGCGCCGCAGTTAAACGTAAGCAGACCTTCCGTCGGGTGCATCAGCGCAATGGCTACCGCATTGACATCTTTTTGCCATTCACTAATTGAAAAACAATAACCATAGTCTTCATAGTCTTGAAAGGCTTTGTCTAGCCCTCGTCTGATCTTTAACCAATCATCTTTATACTTACTACGAATTGCATTAAGGATAAACTCTTGCTCAGCAGGTGGCATACTTGCCAAGCAAGCTCTCCCCATCGAACTTAAATGAATAGGTAGATAAGAGCCGACATTGCGCTGCATAGTCGTCGTCCCTTGGCCTTGCACAACGTTTAGATACACCATCATTAGTCGATCACGAGTAGCCATGGCAACGGCACTATTGGCATAGTCTGCTAGCTCTTCCATATAAGGAGTCGCAAGGTTATTGATAGAGATATTAGTCATCATCGTATAACCAAAGCTTAGTACCCCTGTCGAAAGCTGGTACTTACTACTATTGGTCGATTGTTTTAAATATCCCAATTTGACCAAAGTATAGGTCAGGCGAGTAATGGTGCCTTTAGGAAGTCCTGTCAGCTGACTTAGATCTTGGTTGCCTAGATAAGGCCGCTGCGGGGTAAAACAACGCAGCAACTCTAACCCTCGAGCCAACGCGGTGACAAACTGTCTGTCGTTTTTATCTCTCATCTCTGCAATGGGTTCTAACAGTTCAATATGCATCTCATTGTTAGCGTCTTCATCGGTAAGGGTATCATTAGTCATATGTCGTCTATTATCCCCAATCAAATTCATACAAGCGTTATAAAATCACAAAACTTTATTATTCATAGCATTCTGTGAGCTAATATCAGCTCACAGTTACCCACTGTCTCTTTAATTGTATTATATCAATTTACTTTCATATTCTCAGCATAGCATAACGAGAAACTATTGTTTCGCTATGCGGTATGAACGGTAGCGTTATACGTTATAAGAGGTATGGTTAGGCTTGTTGTGGATCGTACTGCTTTTCTTTAATGAACAAAGTAGGGATAAGACCACATAAGAAGTATGCACCTGCCATAAGTAATAAACCTGCGCCGATAGAGTTATGCATGGCCATATAACCAATGGCAACAGGAGCAATCACAGAGCCAAGCCGTCCAATATTAAATGCACCACCGATAGCAGTACCTCGGATAGCAGTAGGGAAACTTTCGGTTAGATATGTGGCATTAATGGCATAGGGGATACCATATAAGAAACCAAAGGTGATCATTAACCAACCGATATTTTCTGGAGTATGCATATACACTAGAATGGGGATAAATAATGCGGTGCCCATCGTACCAAAGGCAAATACTATCTTACGTCCGATTTTATCAGCCATGAATCCAGCCACGACTTTGGCAAACATCATAGTCAGGTACGTTCCCGCCATATACAGTGCCATTTCTTTGAACTTGATACCCAATTCAGTTTCTAGATAAGAAGGTAGCCAGTTACTGACACCAAAATAGCCAAATAACAAAAGTCCTGAACTCATTGACCATAGGATAAACATGATACGGTGTTTCGGATTTTCCATTATCGCTTTGTATGGGTTCTCTGCTTTTTTGAGTGTGTCTAGTGCGCCGCTCAGTTTTAATGCTCGAGCGTCTTTCCAAGACTGGGGTTCAGGGACTAAAAAGTACATTGATACTGCCAAAAGTATCGGCAAAAACGTCAGTAGATATAGTGTGCGCCAACCATAGCTAGGGATAATCCAAGCGGATACACTGGTGATAACCAATGAGCCTAAAGTAAATCCAGTCATTAATGCAGCAAGGACGGTGGTTCGATGTTTGGTAGGTACCATCTCTGACATAAGCGTATTGGTAGCGATATAAAGACTACCAAGCCCCAAGCAGGCAATAACCCGTAGCGTGACAAACTGCTCATAGCTCTGCACCAATCCACTAAAACCAGACAATATAGAGAACATGCCAGTAGCCAGGACGATGACACGTACTCGGCCAAAGCGGTCGCAAGCCCAACCACCAAAGAACCCACCGATTGCCATTCCAAATAAGGACCAACTGCCTAGAGCGCCAGCTTGTACATTGGTCAGTGCAAACTCTAGTTTTAGGCTGGATAAGGTAAAGGCAAGAATACCGATATCAGCCCCATCACATAATAAAACTAAGAAACAAAAAACAAAGGCCAGTTTCCAAGGTTGTTTTTGGGTGGAGCTTATACTTGGATCTGCAGTTATAGCGACACTTTTCACAATTTATATCCTTAACGTTGTGAGAATGAAAAACTAATTTGATGCGTAATGTTAAAAATAGAGGAGAACGGTATCAGCATCCTAGCAAATACCGCCGTGCATTTTGGTGGATGAAAAAGTGGTAGGGATTACTCGCTGGCCTCTTTAATCATATTGCGGGCAATGATGACTTGCTGAATTTGTGTGGTACCTTCATACAAACGATATAGACGTACATCACGATAAAAACGTTCAATACCATAGTCTGCGATATAACCGGCACCGCCATGGATTTGTACCGCTCTATCAGCAACACGGCCACACATCTCAGTGGCAAACATTTTGGCGCATGAGGATTCGGTAACGACGTCTTTGCCTTCGTCACGCAGACGTGCAGCGTCTAATACCATGGATTTGGCGGCATAGATTTCTGCTTTTGAGTCAGCGAGCATACCTTGGATAAGCTGAAAACTGGCAATCGGTTGACCAAATTGCTTACGCTCGACAGCATAGTTGAGTGCATCATTCAGCATGCGAGTGGCGGCTCCAGTACTGGCTGCTGCAATATGCAAGCGCCCTTTATCAAGCACTTTCATGGCCGTTTTAAAGCCAACACCTTCAACACCGCCGATGAGCGCATCCGCCGGTACGACGCAATTATCAAAGATCACATCACAGGTATGCGCGCCTTTTTGACCCATTTTTTTGTCAATTTTGCCCAAAGTAATACCAGGCGTGTCACTCTCCACAATAAATGCTGAAATACCGCCAGAGCGTTTGTTTTGTGGATCAGTACGTGCCATGACAGTGAATACACCAGCCTGCGGGGCATTGGTGATATAACGTTTGGTGCCATTAATGATATAAGTATCACCATCCTTAATAGCGGTCGTTTTCAATGAGGCGGCATCTGATCCTGACTCCGGTTCGGTCAAACAGAATGAACCGATGATTTCCCCACTGGCCAACCGAGGTAGATACTTCTGTTTTTGTGCTTCAGTGCCATCAATCACTAGGCCAGATGAGCCAATACCATTATTTGTCCCTATTAATGAGCGAAACGCAGGGGAGGTACGTCCTAACTCAAATGCCAGCGTGACTTCTTCTTCCATAGTGACACCAAGTCCGCCGTACTCTTCGGGTATGGTCAGTCCAAAAAGCCCTAATTCTCGCATTTGCTCAATGATCTCTTCTGGAAGGCGGTCATTTTCTGCAACCCAATGTTCCATAGGGATAAGTTGATCGTTAACGAAGTTACGAATGGTTTGGGTGATGTGGTCGAGGGTCTCTTTATCTCTAATCATATGAATCTTCCTTGTTTGATTGATGCCTGATATCAGTATCGGCTCTGTGACTGTATTAAATAATGTGACTTCCTTGGATAAACAGCATAATCGATGAATTATTAAATTACAATAGTTTTGGTTTAAAAAACCGCATTGCGGTATTTATATAATTGAATATAGCTTTTTAATTTACATTTATTCTAATTTATCAAATTTTTATGCTTCACAAACCAAAATAAACAGTATATATTGATATTAAATACCGCATAGCGATATTTAATATTCAAAATAAATGCTTTGTTAGGGTATTTATACTTTATGCAAGAATGATGTTTAAGGAGTCGATCATGGAAGAGCCACTCATTATTTGTGAGAAAAAAGGAGAAGGCGTGAGTGTCATTAGACTTAATCGCCCCAAAGTGCGCAATGCACTAAACAGCGAGCTACGTCAACAAATGGCAGATCTGTTCATTCAATTAAATGATGACCCACAAACCAAAGCGATCGTCCTTACTGGTGGTGACAAGGTGTTTGCCGCTGGTGCGGATATCAATGATTTCTTGACTACAAGTACAGTGGATATGTACCTGCGTCATAGTGAGCGCTATTGGGCTGCCATTACTAACTGCCAAAAACCTATTATTGCTGCCGTCAATGGTTACGCTTTGGGCGGTGGCTGTGAGCTAGCGATGCATGCTGACATCATCATCGCAGGCAAGTCTGCCAAATTTGGTCAACCCGAAATCAAGATAGGACTCATGCCAGGTGCTGGCGGAACGCAGCGTTTGTTTCGCGCGATTGGCAAACATAAGGCCATGAAAATGGTACTAACGGGCGATATGATCAGCGCTGATGAGGCGGACACAATGGGGCTAGTATCTGAAGTCGTTGAAGATGAGGCTACTATTACACGCGCCATTGAGATTGCTGAGCAGCTATCACATTACTCTCCCATCGCCTTAGCGCAAATCAAAGAAGTGGCAAATCTAGGTGTTGATATGCCTTTAGAAGGTGCATTGGCTCTAGAGCGCAAGGCTTTCCAGATTTTGTTCAATACTCACGACCAAAAAGAAGGTGCTAAAGCCTTCCTAGAAAAGCGTCCTGCAGAATATAAAGGGCATTAATCCCTAGCCGCGTTAATTCCTAAGCACGTGAATTCATAAGCACGTTAATTCAAAGCCACATTGTGATCGCTTTTGAAGCAAGTTATCACCTTTGAACCAAAATTTCATAGCAAACTATGTAGAGAGTTATTATGACTGTGAACACAATTGCCATTATAGGCACTGGTATTATGGGCATGGGTATTGCTCAAATTGCTGCTCAAGCTGGTATCCAAGTACTGTTATATGACGCCAAATTAGGCGCTGCTGAACAAGGACGACAATCCTTGCAAAGTACCCTCGAAAAACTTACTGCTAAAGGCAAGTTTACCGATGAGCAGCTACAGGATATTTTAAGTAATTTGACGGTGCTACAAGAGCTTAGCCAAATTGCGACTGCTGAGATAGTAGTTGAAGCCATTATCGAAAATCTAGACATCAAAAAACAGCTTTTTGCCCAGTTAGAAGGTGTGGTCACCGCCGATACTATTTTGGCAACCAATACCTCCTCCTTATCAGTGACCGCAATTGCTGCTGACTGTGATTATCCGGAGCGTGTGGCAGGATTTCACTTCTTCAATCCAGTCCCTTTGATGAAAATTGTAGAGGTCATTCCAGGTCTGTCTACTCAGCAATCAGTGGTTGACGTTCTCTCCGATTTGGCCAAACGTATGGGTCATCTAGGTGTGGTAGCAAAAGACACACCGGGGTTTATCGTCAATCATGGCGGTAGAGCATACGGCACAGAAGCGTTAAAAATATTGGGTGAAGGGGTAACAACGTTTGAGAATATTGACCGAATTTTGCGTGAAGGCGCAGGATTTCGCATGGGGCCGTTTGAGCTGTTAGATCTCACTGGTATCGATGTGTCGCACCCCGTGATGGAGTCGATTTACAATCAGTTCTATCACGAAGCGCGCTATCGTCCGCATCCATTGACCCGTCAAATGCTAGTAGGTAAAAAGCTTGGTCGTAAGGTTGGTGCAGGGTTTTATCACTATGAAAACGGTCAGAAGTTGTCAGCAGCTACTGCTCAAGATCAGTCGTTCGAAGCACTCATATCTGATGCCGTTATTACCTCAGTTTGGGTTGGCGCTGATCTGGCAGAAGACAAAAATCAGCTGGTCGATTACCTAAAGTCTCAGGGTATCACTATCGACGACAACGACAAGCCAAACCCTGATAGTTTGGTGCTGCTCGCACCCTATGGCGAAGATACGACTAATGCTGCGATTCGTTATCAGGTCGATCCCAAGCAAGCCGTTGCCATTGATATGCTCACTGGACTAGCAAAGTATCGTACTTTAATGCCAAGTCTCGTCACGCAGGAAACATTTATCGCACAAGCTTATACGTTATTTGGTAAAGGCTTGGATGACAGGGAAGCAACCACACAGCCTATAGTCGGTGCCACGCTGATTGCCGAAAGCATTGGCTTTGTGGCACAGCGTGTGATCGCTATGGTGATCAATCTTGGTTGTGACATTGCTATGCAAGGGATTGCTTCACCTGAGGACATCGATAATGCTGTCAAGCTTGGGCTAGGTTATCCATATGGTCCTATCTCTTGGGGCGATCATCTTGGAGCCTCGCGTGTATTGCTTATTTTAGAGCGTATCTACGGGCTGACAGGTGACCCACGTTACCGTCCAAGCCCTTGGCTGCAGCGCCGTGCAAAGCTTGACATCTCATTGTTTACTCAGCAAATCACTTACTAATTTGAACGACAAAATATGGTTGTCAAACCATAAAACCATTATTCAGAGTTAAAAATACGACAAGGAAACGTTATGTTAGATGCCTATATTTATGATGGATTAAGAAGTCCTTTTGGTCGATATGTTGGCGCATTAGCAACCGTACGTGCTGATGATTTGGTTGCTACCGTGATGAAAGCGTTGGTCGAAAAGCACCAGCTATCTGCTGATATCTTTGATGAAGTGTTGCTAGGCAGTGCCAACCAAGCAGGCGAGGACTCTCGCAATATCGCGCGTAACGCGGCTCTGTTAGCAGGGTTGGATGTAACTACCCCAGGTCAGACAGTCAACCGTCTATGTGCATCAGGTCTGTCTACTGTTGTCGATGCTGCTCGCAGTATTACGTGCAACGAAGGGGATATTATTTTAGCAGGTGGTGTGGAGTCGATGACGCGTGCACCGTTTGTATTTGCCAAGACAGAACAGCCTTTTAGCCGTGACTTCAAAGTATTTGATACGACTATCGGTAGCCGTTTCCCCAACCCGAAGATTATTGAGCAGTTCGGCAGTGATACCATGCCGCAGACGGGCGATAATGTCGCGCAGAAGTATGGTATTACGCGCGAGGAAGCCGACAAGTTTGCAGCCGCATCACAGGCCAAGTACCAAGCTGCCAAGCAAGCAGGGTTTTTTGACGATGAGATAACACCTATCACTGTATCCCAAGGTAAGAAATTGCCTGCAAAAGTAGTCATAGATGATGAGCATCCGCGTGCCAGCTCTAATATTGAAGCACTACAAAAGCTCAAACCGTTAAACAAAGATGGAATCGTCACCGCAGGTAATGCTTCTGGCATCAATGATGGTGCAGCTGCGCTCATCATCGGCTCAAAGCAAGCAGAGGAAAAGCTCGGCTTTAAACCGATTGCCAAGATCCTATCATCAGGTGCAATGGGTGTTGAACCCAATATTATGGGCGTAGGTCCTGTTGAAGCGATTAAGCTGGCACTAAAGCGTGCGGATCTGACCCTTGATGATATGTCTGTTATTGAGATTAATGAAGCATTTGCTTCTCAAGTGCTTGGTTGCCTGAAAGGGTTAGATATTGATTTTGATGATAAGCGTGTCAATCCCAATGGCGGCGCTATCGCTGTCGGACATCCGCTTGGCGCATCAGGTGCAAGAATTGCCTTGAGTACCGCCCGAGAGCTACAGCGCACAGGTGGCAAATATGCCGTGGTCAGCTTGTGTATTGGTATTGGGCAAGGGCTTGCCATGGTGATAGAACGCGTCTAAGACTCAAAAGCAAGCTCGCCCCATTACTGATTATAGTTGATTCAGTTTAGAAGAGAGACAAGGCAACCGAGCGCAGATGTAACTGTGATACTTCAAGTGAGGGTAACGCTGTCACTCTTTTATAGAGGGTTGACTATATTAAGGACAATTTATTATCAAGGAAGATACCATGACAACCATACTCAACGAACACGATAACTACCATCAAGCCGAAGAAGCGTATGGGTTCCCGTTAATTATCAAACAGCTACTAAACCGTGCCAAGATTGCTTCCACCAACCAAACCATTAGCTATGCCGACAAAGTCACTTATACCTATGCTGAGTTTTTTAAACGTATTAATCGCTTGGCCAATGTATTAAAAAATATGGGCTTGCAGGCAGGTGATGTGGTCGCGGTCATGGACTGGGATAGTCATCGTTACCTTGAGGCATACTTTGCAGTACCAATGTCGGGCATGATTTTGCAAACCGTTAATGTCCGTCTGTCTGAAGAAAAAGTACTGTATACCGTCAATCATGCTGCGCCAAAAGCCTTACTGTTGAATGCTGAATTTGCGCCAATGATTAAAGACTATCGTGACGATGCGCCTTCTATTGAGCATGTGATGTGGGCTGATGATGCAGAGGGTGACAAAGTAGGTGGTGAGAAAGCTGAGCTGCCTGACTATGTCGATGGCGAATATGAGGCGCTATTAGCCGCCGCTAGTGATGAGTTTGACTTCCCAGATTTTGATGAAAACACTATTGCTACGACATTCTATACCAGTGGTACGACAGGCGATCCAAAAGGGGTTTTCTTTACTCATCGCCAGATTGTACTACAGACGATGGCAAGTACCTTAGCGTCAGCCCTCAACGCCGAAGGTCAAGGCGCTCGCTATAACGATGTCTATATGCCGATGACGCCTTTATTCCATGTCCATGCATGGTGCTGGCCGTATGGCGCTACCATGATCGGGCTAAAACAAGTATACCCAGGACGGTATCTGGCACCAAAATTGGTCGATTTGATTGAGCAGCACAAGGTCACGCTGTCACATGGTGTCCCAGCAATACTACAGATGCTTCTCAAAGAAATGGCAGAACGCGGTCGCAAATTTGAGAATCTCAAACTGTTACTAGGTGGCTCAAAGCTTAACGAAGGCTTGGCAAAGGCAGCTATCGAGTGCGGTATCGAATTTATGTCAGGGTTTGGTATGTCAGAGTCGTGCCCTGTACTGTCTCGAGCAGTATTCGATGACAAAACAGAGTCAATGACGCTAGAGGATAACCTTAACTATCGTTGTCTGTCAGGTTCACCCATTATGCTAGTTTCGATGGAAATTTGGGATGAAAATGGTAAACCACAACCCATGGATGGCAAATCGACAGGCGAGCTTGTGATACGCGCGCCTTGGCTAACACAAAGTTATTTTAAAAATCCTGACGCAGGTAATGAGTTATGGAAAGGTGGCTGGATGCATACTCAAGATATCGCCTGCATGACCGCTGATGGTACGCTAAGCATCACAGACAGGCTCAAAGATGTCATTAAATCTGGCGGCGAATGGGTATCCTCACTTGAAGTCGAAACCATTTTGTCCTTTCATCCTAGCGTCGCTGATATTGCGGTGATTGGTGTACCAGATGAGCGTTGGGGCGAGCGTCCCTTGGCATTGATCGTGCTAAAACCAGACCATATCGACACAAAAATGGAAGATATTTTGGCGTTGGGTCATCAAGCAGTAGAGAGAGGCCATCTGCCAAAGTATGGCGTACCAAGTGAGATTAGGTTTTTGTCAGATATGCCAAAGACCAGCGTTGGCAAACTCGATAAAAAACGCATGCGTTCGATGTACTCAGAAAATCTCATCTAATCAAACAATCCGGTCACCATCAAATCGACTTTGACAAAAGTGAAAACTTGCATAAACCCTAGTGTTTGACTGAATGCTAGGGATGGGAGAGGTGTGTGAGTCACGAACACCCTGAGTCATATTTATCGTCTATATAACAGAGCCTATCTAATAAAAAGAGAGAAACTATGGAAGCTGCGCCTATGTTCCCAGAAATACAAGAGATTGTCGCAAGCGACGACAATCACCCATTGCATGACTTTACCGTTATCTATCCTCAGCAAGTGGAATGGGGTGATATGGACTCCTTTGGTCATGTCAATAATGTGGTTTATTACGAATATGCTCAAAACGCTCGTATCTACTACAACAGGCGACTTGGTTTATTTAACGAACAAACGTCTTCGGTGATGGCAGCCTCATCATGTCGTTACCTCAAATCGGTTGCCTATCCCGATGAGTTATGGATTGGCGTCAAGGTCAAAAAAATCGGTAATTCAAGTCTGATTCATGAATATACCTATTACAGTACAGTGCAGAAAACAGTCGTTGCGATAGGTGAGTCTATATTGGTCTATCTCGATAAGTTGAGTGGACAAAAAAAACCGATCGATGAGTCGCAAAAAGAAGCCATTGCGGCATTAGAGAATATTAATCAAGAAGCGTAACACCCAATATATCGGTCAAATTCTGATTGGGGTTTTTAATTAGAAAGTACTTATTAAGTAGAAGTTAATTTTCATGTAAAAGGATTATTTATTTTTATGGATTAAAGAAAATGTAATAGCAATTGGATTGATAAGGATATCAACATAAAACAAGGAAGAAATGAATGATGCTTTATATAAAAAGGTTATCTGTAGGTTTTGCTACGGTTGTAACATGCGTATCTGCACAAGCAATCGATCTTGTGACAACAGGTGACACGACTTTGAGTATCGGTGGTTACATCAAAGCAGAAGGTGCTTTTAACTCTCCTGATGAAGGCGAGTCGGAATTTAAGAGTAATTTACGCCAGTCTCGTATCAATGTTAAAACGACCAAATCGGTAGATGATAAAAAACTCACGGGTTTTATTGAAGGTGATTTTTATGGCGATTACGCCAAGGGCGGCTCAAATCTGCGCTTGCGTCATGCGTATGTTCAGGTTGATGATTTGACAGTGGGTAAGACTTGGAATGGTCAGTTTTTGGCAGTGGCGCCTCTGTCTACGGAGCAGCTTGACTTCTGGGGTACTGGTTTGGGCACGGCCTCTGGTGGTGGTTCTTATATTCGTCCAGATTTGACGTTGCACTATACTTATAAAGGGCTGCGTTTTACGGCGCAAGACCCTGTTTATGATAATGCGAGCTTACCTGATATGGTAGTAAGCTACAAAGATAAGATATCTAACTTTGACTATAACGTGGCTGTCACGGCTCGTGATGCTGAGAACGGAGATGGTTCAGATGTGGGTATCGGTGTTTCTTTAGCTGGCAAGCTGACATTGGGTAAAGATTCACTCCATGCGAGTATATACAATGGTAAAGGCATGGGTGCCTATTCTGCCATCTGTGTTGGCGGGCCACTAATTATGAATGGCGGCGTAGACTGTGATGCCGAGGATGGGAAACTTATCTCGCAAACTGGCTATAGCGTAGGATATAAGCATCAATTTACCCAAAAGCTGCGTGGCAACTTGCGTTATGGTGAAGTAAATGTAAACGATGCGGCAGACACTTCTGCTAATGTAAAAAGCGCAAACCTTATCTATGAGTATCTACCAGATCTAGATTTGGGTATTGAGTGGAGAAATCAGGACGTAACGACATTCCCATGGATGCCAGCAGGTCAGCAAATTGAAATAATGGCAAAATATGATTTTTGAGTTGAATAAGTAAGAGGTCGGAGGTCGCAGACTTTTATTAAGATAAGGCTTTATCCTTGCATAATAGGGGTAAAGCTTTGTCTATAAAAATCGCTAATAATGCTAAAGTAGCAATAAAAAGTTCACATTAACTAAGGTTGCTATGTCTAATATAGAGTCCAATACAGAAAAACCAATATTCAAACAGAGTATCGCGCTGTCAAAGAATAGCGAATATATATCTAATGACATAAATACAGCGCAATCTGCTTTCTTAACACTACCAGTCGTTATACAGACTGCACTAGAGCAAGCTAAACGAGTTGTTCTAATTGCAAATAATCCTGCTGTAACCACGACGCAGCTTGAGATGTTGTTACAGCCCGATGATGTCTTAGTGTTATTTAATCACTTTATTCACGCTGATTTTTTTGCTAGCCATCAGCTAGCTAGTTTACTGCCTAAGCTGTTGTTTTTTCGTCAGATTGGTGACAGTAAACTGCATTTTGGCCTACCGCCTAGAAGCAATCATATATCAGTGGTGGAGCAAATGGCAGAGACCGCGCCATTAGGGATATTGACGAGCAACCAGCCTTATCAGTTTCCAACATTAGCGGATGACCCAAGTCCTAATGACGATCCTGTCACTACTCATCGCATCTTAGATATTCCTTCGAGCATGAAAAAACTATTATCAAGCCCTACCTACCACAGTGTGCTATCAGAGCATCATAAAGTTGTTGCTGACTACCCATACTTTACCGATATTCATTCGTCAGCGCCCTCGTCAGGTTTTCTATTATATCGGCTGATGCTTGAAGCTCGAGCATACTTACACCATATTCAAAACACGAAACTACCGTTAGAGATAGTAATGATCGGTTTCAATGACAATGATAAAACTGCTCATTTTTGGCATGGGCATAACTGGGATTTTGAACGTCAGGAAATGAGTCGACCACCTACAGGAGTGACTATTCATTGGTACTAAAATATTGATTAACTAAACTATGTTTAGCTAGAAGTAGTTAAACATAGGGAGCGTCTGGACAATGAGCACGCTCTATCTCGTTATCGCTAGGCTCTCGTCGTACGGCTATCAGTGATGACTGTTCTTCGGTCCAATCAATCAGATCCATATCGGAAAACTGTGACAACCATCCTGCCATGGGCCAACAGTGCCATTTTTGATAGAAGCGATTGGCATTGACAATGATACTGTCTAAATGGTTGAGTGGTGGCCGGTAGACACTATGCTGCTGATGATAAGCGATATCAGCAGTAAGGTGAAAATCGATACCTAATCGACGTGCTGTAAAGGAAAAATCGGTATCCTCTGCACCATAACCTGTATATTGGGTGTCGAAACCGCCAATTTTATCAAAAGTCTGCCGCTTGATAGCGAAGCATAGGCTCCAAAATGCACCATAGTCATCAGTCTGTTTGATAGCTGTTTGCTTCGTTCCTGCTTGGTTTGAATCAGCTTCATCAAAATTATAACGATAAGGGTTATAGACAGACAGCTCGTCTAAAAGAGAAAAAGGCAAATGATTGGTTTTTAATAGTGCATTTTCTTCTACTGATAATGGTCGCGTTAGATAGCGCGGTTGACCCATCAAAAGCGCATTAGGATATTGCAGAAGCTTCTTATACATTTGCTCAATAAACGTAGGCGCTACGATACAATCAACGTCCAAAAAAATCAGCATATCGTGAGTTGCCTGCAACGCTCCAAGATTGCGATTATGTCCGATATCAAACTCTGTAGTTGTAGTATCGTCACCGTCATTCACAGCTGATTTAACCGTAGTCGGCAACTTCACGATATTTAATGAGAATTCAGCTAACCGATTGGGATCGGCATCGTCATTGACGATAATGACTTCGGCTGGCTTTACACTACTATTTTCTAGACTGCTGAGTAGGTTGTAGAGATGACGATTACGACCATAGCAAGTCGTAATGACGGTCATCGATACAGTATCAGAAGTTGTGCTAGCGTTATTCGTTGGCTGAATGGTCATCGCTTGTCTTTACCTCGCTATCAGGTTGCCTGTTATTTTTAATAAGTCAGTATTTAATTGTTGATTCGGGCATTAAGTTGAGTCGAGGAAGCAACCAGTTTTCAAACCAAAGATTAGTAGTAGGATAATCAGTGGTGCTATGCATAAACGCTTGAGCAGCTATTGGCGTAACTGCGTTGGTTTCCTCAATGCTATCTTCCTCACTGTTATTTTTTTCAATGCTATCAACCGAGGTAGTGGGGTGTTGTTTGCTTCGGTAATGAATTGTTTGGGCAATAGATTCAGATTGACCATCATTGACGCTCATTAAGGTTTTAAACTGCTGCCAATTTAGCGCTTTATTTTGAGCGACTAACGCTTCAGCCATGACCGCTTGTTCATTATGAGGTCTGTCATCAGGCACTACTATGAGCGGCGTATCGTAATGATACGCTTGCGCGACAGCATTTAGGCCACAGGCCATCATTAGATAATCGCTATGGCAAATAAATGGTGTGACGTCATCTACCTCAGCTGAGATATCGACATAACATCGTTTGTCATCGTCTATAGGCCCGAGAGAGACAATTAATGCATTGGGTAGCAGTGAGCGCAACTCCGGTAGTTTTTCGTCAATCGCTTTATGTCCACCATAGCCTTTAATAACGGTGATAATAGGTGTTGTAGTTTCGGACTTGTATGCTAATTGAGCTTCGATAGATGGTAGGTTTGTAGATTTAAGATCAGAAGTTTCATTGTTCACGCTTAATTTTGCCAAAATATCTATAAAGCTCTCATAAGTATATGGCTCAGCTTTTTGAGAGTAGATAAAGTCAAGATAGAGCGTTTTATCACAGACCCACTCAGATGTCTGGGTAGACTCTAATGCTTTAGGATAAGGTGCTAGTAAGGCAAGCGCACCAGCAAATGCACCCAAATGTGGCGCATCATCGCGAATACCAGGAAGCCTAACGTAAAGGTAAGGAATACTTGCCGCACGGCAGAGCATTGCCACCTCGACGCTGACATCGATAATCATCAGATCAATCTTACATTGAAAGATAGTGTCTAATATTTGGTGACTGCGTTTTTGAATGTCGCCATTGCCTACGGGCGAGTAATGTAGGCTGGCTGGTTGCCAATATTCTCCTGCACGACCTGCTAGTATGTCATCTGGGCGTTCATCTTCTGCATTTAAACGTACGATTTGTTGTTCATCAATAGCGGTAAAACGATAGCTATCTATATCTAAGCTCGTAAATACCGTTAATTGCGCTCTTGCGTCATTAGGTAGCAATGCAGCCAGTTTGTCTGCCTGTCGGCAATGTCCTGAGCCGTGATGATGAGCATAATATCCAATACGCATCATTACGATCCCTCAGAAAAGCTAACAAGATCATTATCAGTTTCAATTGGTGCTTGAATGGCCTGATTGAAAAACTGCAGGGAGTCTTTTGTTAAATCAGAGAGCTCATAGCTGTTGATATTGTTGATATAACTTACTGAATTGTCTTCTATTAACGCAGTTCTATTTTTTAACGCTGCTCGGTAAAGTTCCAGATAGCCGTCTACCATGGCTGACACTGAACAAAACTCTAAGGCACGGTCACGGCAGGCTTGGCGTGATATGTTTTTAATCGTAGCAAAGCCATTGATAAAGGCGGCTTTGTCTTTTTTAGGTACGATGACTCCTGTCTCTGGGGTAATAATTTCGGCACTGGCTCCAGCATCAAAACCAATGACTGGTGTGCCACATGCCAAACTCTCAGCCAAGGTCAATCCATATGGCTCATCCCAAGTGCTAGTAAATAGCATGGCAGTTGCTTGGCACAAGTAATTGTTAATCTCGTCCTTGGTGACATGACCTACGTAACTGAATAGTTTGTCATCGCCACTCTTACTGTCTTTAAATAATAAAGGGGCTACTTTTTGATTAAAGTAGTCTTCGTTGCTTTTAGGTCCTGCAATGATAAGTTTCTTCCCAGCTTCCATACAGTACCGCATGGCTAAATGAGTGCCTTTCTCAGGGCAGATACGCCCATACCAAAAATATACCTCGTCATCGCTACCATTAGTATTGCCAAGGGATTCCGTATTGGCAATAAAGGATTCGACGTCGATACCGTTGTATACCACTTGTGAGGGGACAAATTCAGCAAACAACTGCTGTTGATGCTTACTGATCGCTGTAAACTGAGTGGTTGTACCAGAGCGTAGCGTCAAAAGTGCCAAACGTAACTGCGGAAAAATAGGCGTATGAAAAGTGGTAAAAAACCTTTCGCCAAACGCTTGGCCTGTCATCATCGGAATATGATGCAGACTGTGGTTATGTACGATATCAATTTCACCGCGCTCATCACGTTCGATAATATCTCGTAAGGCTATCTGATAAGTGAGATATTGGTACATCTCTTCACGGCCCATGGCGACCGTTTCATGCTCATTATCATAGACCATCTTGTTAAACTCATGACGAGTTAATAACGGCACCAACGTTGCTTTCGTCTCGCTATCTTTATGAGCGTAAAGCAATACCTCATGACCTTGTGCCACCAATTCATCACAAATCAATTGGGTAATCATTTCTAGAGCACCCGCGTAAGGCTGGGCAATGGGGTACAGTGAATGCGCAATAATGGCAATACGTAGTGGTGAATTCGAAGACCTAATCATGTTTTTAAGACCTTTATAGTTATAAGCATCATGGCTATAAGCGTTTTGGTTAGTAGAGTGGCGTATAGGGAACTTAGTATAGAAACGATAAAAGACAATAGAATGACCTTGGTTCAAAATTGGCTTATATAAACCGCTATCTTTATCTTTATAAGTACTAGTTTTATAAGTACTGATTTTTATGAATCGATGGTTTTTTTATCTTTAAATAAAGACGTCGCATAAGATGTCGTGATAGTCGTCTTCTTTTCATGGGCTACTTTTAAAGTCTGTCTCAGAACCTTACTCATACTTGGTATATCTGCTCGAGCATCAGAGAAATTATCTATTGCTACCTTGGCTGCGCTTAGTTTAAGAATACAAACTGCCGCTGCACATATAAATAGTACTGGAGAATAGAGCGGTGAAAATGGCGCTACGACTAGGGCTGTAATGATATTTAGCACCAACAGCAGTTTTGGTAACGCTGCTATATTCTTAAGGAATAATGACTGACGACTTTGGATATAATTTTGTTTTGGCGTACAGACAAAAGGTTTCTCTCGTCCCCATAGCACCGGAAGCCATGACAGTGCGCCAATCTCCCAAAAATTCAAGTGCATCAACCATGCACGTATTTTTCTGCCAAAATGTGACTGATGGCTGTCATCTATTTGTTTGTTAAGAGGCGATTGATCACGGAAATATGCCCACAACCGTCTAAGGATGAAAAAGGCATAACCTGCATAAACCACATATAGAGGGATAAGCATCGACACGTTAGCGTTATTTATTAAAAGCATATCAACCATCACCAGTAATGCGCAGATATGCAAAAAGATAAAGAACCCTGTAAAGTTTACCCAAGCACTCAGCTGAGACAGATGAGCGCGTATATAGGCTAGACGTTCTCTCATACTTTTGGACTGTGAAACATATTGACTTGGAGCGTTGTAGGGGACTGACAAGTAATCCGTGAGCACTTGCATATTGCCGTAGATCCAGCGTCGGCGTTGACATATTAGGTCATCTAGTGTGTTAGGTAATAAGCCTGTGGCAATGACTTCTGGCACAAACTGACTACGAAAACCTTGTCGATGCATAAGCACGCCCATCTGAGCATCTTCAGTGATAGAAGCACCTGACCAGCCTCCTATGCTCAAAAGGTCTGAGCGTCGAATGACTGCGTAAGTACCCGTTGATAAGGCGCGATTGCGATTAAAAGGACGATACAGATGATGATTGAAATAGTGATTCAACTCGCTATGAGCATCCGGCTGTCCTTCATTCTGTCCTTCATTACGATAAAACTGCGGAAACTGAAGTAGGGTATGCTCAGGATATTGGGCGATAGCCTGCATAATAGAGGCTCTAGCATGTGGTAACGCTTGGTAATCACTATCGACCACTACAATGTGACTACAGTCTGGACTCATTAACCCAAGTGCCAAGTTCAAAGCACCCGCTTTAAATCCTTCGACACGATCAATGTGATAAAAATGAACATTCAACTCAGCGTCTAAACTTTGGCAAAATGCTGCTAACGGCTCATATAACGACGTCTCTTTATTATTATTATCGATAATTAATATCTCGTCACACGCTTTTTTTACTGCTAATAACGACTTTATTGTGGCAATAACTAACTCTGGAGGCTCAGCTCGCGTCATCAATTGAAAACTGAGTGCTGCGCTAGTTAGAGCTTCTTGTGTGTTAGCAGTCATGTCTGGTCCTTATGCAGGTACAACAAGTAAAATCGTGTAAGGGGCTGGCGTGCTTGTAAGAAAAGACGGCTCTCTTAATCAGCTGGTTGATACCAATGAATACTAATACAAAATTGAGTAATAATTTAGTCGATAATTGTTTGTGATAAATTAACTGTGTAAGTTGTACGTAATGTGACATAAAAACTTAGTATTTTAATCGCGTAAAAATAGGGCGTTTTTTGATTGAGAAGGGGGTAGGTAACTGTTTTTTATTTTTGAGTTAGGGCAATTAGTGAAAAGATAAAACGAGGATAAAAAAGAAAGAAGGTCTGCATCATTATGCTGAAGCACGACTGTAGTAGGATAGAAAAACACGACTGAAATCGTAGTTAGTTTCAGAAGCTAAAAACGTTAATAAGTTTGAGATTAGATTATTTATATTGACGTTTAACTTAATGCTTAGCTAGCCCTGACTAAATCAAGCCAGTGCTAAATGAGTGACACACCAGTTCCAGACAGCGTCGACAGTTGGTGATGATGACGAACTCTTTTTGCGAACAAGATAATAATCTGGATCGACTGTTAGCGTTGACTCGCTTACCTGCACTAGTCTCCCTGCATTCAAATCCGCTTGTACAAACGCCTGACAAGCAATCGCAACGCCCTGACCCGCTAGCGCTGCATCTAAAGCCAATGCGGTCTGGTTAAATACAGCACCGGCTAGCTTACCTGTAGTACCAAAAAATCGTGGCCAATGATGATGTGAGTCATGGAGCAATGGCATCTCTTGTAGCGCTTCGAGTGATATAGGTAGTTCTCTATTGGCCATTAAGTGAGGGCTAGCCACGGCTACGAGCGTTTGTTTGAACAGCAGCTGAGTATCAAATGCCGAAGGGAATGGTGGACGCGTTAGGCGTACCGCGATATCTACCTGATCACGGTCAAAGTCTGCAATGGATTCGGTCGCCACAGTACGCAGTTCGACATCAGGAATCGCGGCGGTCAACGCGGGCAGGCGAGGCAGTAATAGCTTAGTGGCAAAAGTTGGCGTGACGCTAATCGTAACCGTCTTAGGCTCTTTTAGTAGCTGAGCTGTTGCTTTATCCAAAATCTTAAAAGCGCGAGTGACGTCTGCAAAGTAAATAGAGCCTTGGCTAGTGAGTGCCACACCTCTTGGTAGTCGTTGAAACAAAGGAAAGCCGATATGCTCCTCTAGCATTCTCACTTGCTGAGCCACGGCACCTTGGGTCACAAACAGCTCATCCGCCGCCACCCGAAAGTTAAGATGACGCCCTGCAGCTTCAAATGCGCGTAAAGCATTGAGCGGTGGCAACGTACGATGGTTATCTGACACTTTATTTTCCTAGACGATAGATTTTCTACAGTCTAGCATCTTTTATTATGATGTTAGGAATCTGATTTTATTGGTTATGATAAGTGAAACGATAACTAATGGAGAAAAACAGATGAATAATATTATAACGACAAAAAAAGTGGCGCTTATCACCGCAGGCGGGTCAGGCATGGGTGCTGCCGCTGCTCGTAAACTTGCAGCAGATGATTATCATGTCGCTATTTTATCTTCCTCCGGGAAAGGTGAGGCTTTAGCAAAAGAGTTGGGCGGCATTGGTGTTACTGGCTCCAACCTTGTTAATGAAGATGTGCAGCGCTTGGTTGATTCGGCGATGCAACAGTGGGGACGTATTGATGCGCTTGTAAACTCTGCTGGTCATGGCCCGCGCGCACCTATTTTAGACATCACTGATGAGGATTGGCATAAATGGCTAGAGGTTTACTTTCTTAGTGCGGTACGTGCAATTCGTTTGGTCGCGCCAATCATGGTGGCACAGGGTAGCGGGGCTATCGTCAATATATCTACCTCTTGGGTAACGCAGCCGACTGCGCTTTTTCTTACGTCAACGGCTTTTCGTGCCAGCCTTGGCGCTTTCACCAAGATTTTTTCAGATGATTATGCAGCAAAAGGTGTGCGTATTAATAATGTCTTGCCTGGCTGGATTGATAGCTTGCCTGAAGTTGATGAACGCCGTGAGAGCGTGCCGATGGGACGTTATGGTACCTCTGAAGAAGTCGCCTCAACGATTGCTTTTTTATTATCTGAAGCTGCTGGATACATCACTGGTCAAAGCATACGGGTTGATGGTGGCGTCATTCGCTCTGTTTAACGAGTCAGTCAATACAAGCCTATTGATACAAGATAGTTAATACCAGACTGTTAATACAAGCAATAAAACACTATCGACGCTAACTGTTTGAAAAAAGCAGCTCATCTGTTCATCTGTTCATCTGTTCATCTGTTTATTAAGGCCAATGTTATGTTTCGAGCATATGCTGCACTGGTACTACTTGGTATCATCTGGGGGTCGAATTTTATTTTTATGAAATGGGCGACGGCTCTAATCAGTCCCTCACAAACCGTATTTTTACGCTTGTTATTTGGGTTCTTGCCATTGGTTGCCGTTGCTTGGCACAGCAAAGTAATTACTCGGGCGCAGTTACAGCATTTGCCACACTTTATAGTGATGTCAGTACTCGCCACGTCTTTTTACTATTATGGATTTGTCGCAGGTACGGCGCTATTGCCCAGTAGCATCGCAGGTCTATTAAGTGGTTCAATCCCTATATTTACCTTTTTGGGGGCGGCGCTGTTCTTACCTGAGGAGCGTCCGACCAAGCAAATGGCGATTGGACTTGCGCTAGGATTTGCTGGTATCGCATTAAGTGCGCGACCATGGCAAGGTGCCACTGGTGTCTCTCTCGTTGGCGTTTTGTGGATGTTGGCAGGGTCTTTGAGTGTGGGTGCATCTTTTGTATATGCGCGGCGTTATCTGTCTCCTCTGAGATTGCCACCACTGGCGTTAGCCACTTGGCAAGTGGGATTGGCTGTCATAACGCTTTCGATACTCATCGATTTCGATGGTATAACCCAGCTGTCGACAGATACTAGGGCAATGTGGGGAACGATACTTGGTCTGGGTGCTTTGGGTACTGGCGCTGCTTTTTTGATTTATTATTTTATTATTGAGACGTTAGGGTCAGTGCGGGCTGCTGGTGCTACTTATATTGCCCCAGTCGTTGCTGTCATCATTGGCGCTGTAATTGGAGAGGACATCACCAGCTTAGAAATTATAGCGTTGGTACTGATTTTAAGTGGTGTCCTACTGATACAAACGGGTAGACAGACTTCAAGTTAGCGGGAGAAAGGGTAGGCTGTTAAGAATACAATGCGCATACTTATGACAAGCTAGTCGATAATTTCATTCAGGCCTGTAGCTGCTACTAGAATTTTCGATACGCTTACAGCACTAGCACCATGACCAGAAACATGCCGACCATCAAATAACATTCGATGGTCATCAGCATGATGAACTTAACGATCTAATTATCTTACATTTTTCTATATTCAGATCAGCCTATGTCTAAGCAGTAGCAGTGAAATGTTGGCTTAATTCCTGAATATGCTCAGGACCAATACCGCAGCAGCCGCCGATTAGTGAAGCGCCTTGTGCTTGCCACTTTTGTGCCCAGAGCAAATAGGCAGGCGGGGTCAAATCATCACGCACTTCATTAAGCGTATCATTTGCGGCGGCATTTTTTGGTTGTGGCGGGAAGGCATTGGCATAAGCGCCAAGTTTGATATGCTGCGCTTGTTTTGCTTGTAGGATAGTTTGTGCGACATCTAATGCTTGCTCGATGACATCAGGTTGGCAGCAGTTAAAGAGTATCGCCTCGACATCGAGAGCAGCCATCGTTGCCACAGCTTCCTCGACGGTTTCTCCTGAACGCAGACGTGGTACATCGATATCCATACTGTCTTCTAAAGTAAAAGCTACCCATAGCGGTTTATTGTCTGTATCTAGCGTATTAAGTAGCTCACGAACAGCGATAGACTCGGCGATTAGACTCTGAGTCTCAGCGAGCCAAAAATCGACATACGGGTTTAAACCTTTGATCAGTGGGGTGGCGATATCTTCTACGTGGTCAGCATCAAACAAGTCTGCACGGTAGGAACCAAACAGTGGCGGGATAGAGCCTGCTACTTTGGTTGCTGCGCCCTCTAGCGTCACTGCTGCACGTGCCATTTCACCTGACGCTGCTGCCAAATCTTGTGCTTGCGCCGCAAAACGTTCCTCGCCGATATGAAAAGGTACTAGGGCGTAACTGTTGGTCGTAATGACTGCCGCGCCGCTCTTAATATAAGCACGGTGTACATCACGAACGATCTCTGGCGCTTCTATCATTGCCAGTGCTGACCATTCAGGTTGACGAAACGGTGCACCGCGTTTCGCCAATTCTCGTCCCATGCCACCATCAATAATTGTGGTTGTGTTTATTGGCATAACGAATCCTTCTTTATTGTGAGTAAACAAACCTGTAGAGGTGTTATTGTTAAAAATAGAGTTATTTAAAGGAGCGAAATACTAGGCGTAATAAGCGTCAGATGCAACCACAGGTTTGTTAGTAACATTAATTTATAGCTCTTGGTATTTGATTCCATTATTTGAGTGTAAATATTTCAGGAATACTTAATAACGTATATACAAATTTCTGGTAAACACTAAAAGGCAGGTAGCTATATTTTTATATAGTGTAAATCTATACGAGGCTAGTACTAAATCTCTAGTAATTTACAATCAATTGTTTACAATCGAGTGGTTTAGTGGAACTATTGTACAGTTTCATGCAAGGCATTTTAAGTTGCTGTAAATCATAGCAATAACAAAGAATAAAAATTTAAATATTAATTTGGGAATAACGCATGGATAGAATAATCCGCATACTTCTTAAAGATAAAGGTACATTATTATTATCTTTTATGGTTTTAATAATGACCATGTCTTTTGTGCCTTTACTAATTCCAGGATTGAAAGGAGAGTCATCTGACTTTGTAAGCAATAAGGAGAGTATCTTACTTGCTATAATTGCAATGGTAACTGTTATGGCCCTTGCCATGGTTAAGTTCTTGAGTGGTTCAAGTTTATCTTCTAGTAAAGACATAATATATAAATATGAAATTGAGCATTTACAGGATGTATTAAGGTTGAAGCGGCAAAAGCAAGCTTCCCCCGTAACAGAGGAAGATGAAAAGAAGTTAACTGATAAAATACTTAGTCGTATAAACTCTGAAGCAAATAACGCTTATTTGGAAAAGCTAAAAAGCGAGATAAAAGACTCAGAGTATAGGTTTGATATATTTAAACGCGGGCAGTCTACTTTAGATCGTATTTATAAAGAAATTGATGCGTTAGGACGCCGCGGTACTATTAACTTAGTGTTAGGAGTTATTACAGCTTTATCGGGAGTCATAGCTCTATCCTTTTTCGTATTAGCGAAAGAAGGAACGCATAATTCTTTGGGGGATTTTGTAATGGAGTTTTTACCACGTTTATCAATTGTCTTAATTATTGAAGTTTTTTCATATTTCTTCTTAAGACTGTATAAATCGAGTCTAGCTGAGATAAAATATTTCCAAAATGAAGCCACAAATATCGAACATAACTTTGTAGCTTTGGAAGTAGCAATTTCAATTGACGATAAAACATTGCTTGAAAAATGTATCTACACATTCCTAGAAGTAGAAAGAAACCCTGTTATAAGTAGGGATCAAACTACTCGAGAGATTATTCAAGAAACTGCTGATATTCAAAATATGCCCGTATCTCCTGATTATTTAATCAAAATCATTGAAGCGGTAAAAGCAGGTAAAAATGAATAAAAATCTATTACAAAACATAAGAATCAGTTGGCCGTTAATTACTCCTTGCAAGTTATAGCCGACAAATTCACTGCCTCTTAATAAATATTAAACCATACAGAGAAATGACATGCTCTTAAATGTATTTCTTAGTGGAGTAACTTAAGAATTCGTGGAACCTTTCTCTATAATCAGTATGTATTCTAAGGATAGAAAAAAGCAGACATCCTAGAATATCTGCTTTTTTTATTTCTATATTATGCTTCAAACAATTATTAAGCTTGAGGCTTGATCAAGTACTTCTCACCAGTCGCCTGTTTGCCATAAGCGGCGATTGATTTTAACTGTAGCGCTTCTTCTAGGGTCACTTCATGCGTATAGCTGCTCGCAAAGGTGGTGGTGATTTCTTCTGCCACGCGTTTGCGCATGGACTGAACCGTTTCACTACCAAGTTTGCCAAGTGCATTGAACAATAAGAATCCATTCACACCCCACGCAAAACCAAAGTTACGGTTTAAGGTGATCGGACCACGGTCTAAGGCGCCATAAATATAAGCTTGTTTAAAGGTATTTGAGCCATAGACGCTGTATTCTTCTACGTCACGAGTGATAGCTGCTTCCATACAGTTTAGAATATCGCTGGTGAGCTTACCGCCACCGATAGGGTCAAAAGAAATCGTAGCGCCTGTTTCAGTAATCGCGGCGGTCAAATCAGCAAGGAACGTCTCGCTGCTTGAGTTCACCACATATTTTGCGCCCATATCGCGCAATAGCTCTTCTTGCGAGTCTTTACGGACGATATTCACCAAATCAACACCGTCTGCCATACAGATACGGTTTAGCATTTGACCAAGGCTAGAAGCGGCTGCTGCATGTACGATGGCTTTGTGGCCTTCAGCGCGCATGGTTTCGACCATTGCCAGTGAGGTGAGCGGGTTTACAAAAGACGATGCGGCCTCGGTAGCTGTCGTGCCGTCTTGCATTTCTATGCAGCTTCTTACATTGACACAGTGGTATTGACGATATGTACCGCCACCAATCACCGCAACCATTTTGCCCATGAGTGCTTGTGCGGCTTCTGATGAGCCTGCGGCGATGACGGTACCAGCGCCTTCATTGCCGACAGGGGTGTCTTTATTTACCCGCGTTTTGAGTGATGGCATGAATTTCGCAGGCACATCAGCGGTAATGATCGGGCTGTCATCAGTGCCTGATTGTACAGCGGTTGACATATCAGCGGCGCTGAACATCACACCAAAGTCAGAGGGGTTCAATGGCATGGCTTCCATGCGAACGACAACTTCGTCAGCACCGGGTTGGGGCATCTCGATGTCTTTTAAAGACAGGGTTAATTTGTTGTCATCACTGATGGTTGAAACCAGTTGTTTGTTTTTATCGGTCATAAGATTTGCTCCTGCGAATAGTTGGATTTTTAGACCAATCCCTTTACGGCATTGGTCGTTCTTTAGGTTATTTAGCTTTAGTAATTTTCTTAATGTGGCTCATTTTTAGTAGCCACATTGCCACAGGTTATTTAGTGTTTGCGGCTTGGATTAGAGCTTTAACGTGTTGCATAAACTCAGGCATGTTTGCTTGACTGTCTGCCTGAACACTTTTTGCAATGTCGGTTTCACTCATGGCTTTGTTCCATTCTTTCATACCGTCCACTTCTGCCAGTACATCCCACTCAAGCTGAGTCGCGCCAAAAGCGTTGACAATAGTGTTGACGTGATGCACATAGATGTCAGCCATGGTGAATTGCTCGCCTGCAATCCAAGGCGAAAATTTACATAAGCGATTCATAGCAATAATACCGCGGCCCAATACTTGACGAACTTCCTCTTTGATTGCGTTAGGTGCTTGAGTACCAGAAAATACATACGGAATCAGTCGACGGCTTGGTAGTTCAAAGTAAAGCTCTGCTATTTTCATAATCTGACGTACAGTCGCGCGTTCTGCTGCATCGGCAGGATATAGTGGCTTTTCAGGATATGTTTCTTCCAAAAAATCACAAATCACATTGGATTCCGACAGATTAAAACCGTCAGGCATGGTGATTGCAGGTACTTTACCCACTGGACTGACGGTCAGTAGATCATCACTACCAGCGTACAAAAGGTCCTCTTGGAACGGAATGCCCTTATATAAAAGAGCGTGTTTTACTATGTTGTAATAGTTGCTTGCAGCAAAGCCGTGCAAAGTAATCATAAGTCATTCTTCCATTGTTGACGTAAAAGTTATTTTTAATCGTGTTTTCATTGCAACGTTTAGGGCGTGTTTGATATTCACAAATAGGCACTGCTGATTGCTAAAACGGTTCTAGACAAGGCGTAAAACGACGGTAATGCTCGTGCCTTAACTAGATTTACAACACAGTATGGGGCAGTTTTAGCATCAGCTCCAATATAAACAGAAGGAGACAGGACTATTTTTTGCCACTTCATTGTTAAAACATAGACGCTTAGAATGACTAAACTTACTATTTTTAACGTCGAACTGTCTAAAAAATAGTCTCTGTCAGTGCCATGGTCGAATATCAAGCACGCCCTAAGTTAAACACATTATTACTGGTTTTAATGTGGTTATATATAAGGAATAACGTGAATCACTATTGCTTTTAAGACAATAATAAAGCGAAAATGCTCACATATTCATCTAAATGGAGAGGTCAGTTGGATCAATTACGTGCCATCAAGTATTTCAGCAAAGTCGTAGAAACGGGCAGTTTTACTAAGGCGGCAAATGCATTCAAAGTGCCGCCATCCTCACTATCGAGACGAGTATCTGATTTAGAAAAGAGCTTGGGCGCGACACTGTTAAAGCGCTCGACTCGAATCGTTAAATTGACCGAAGTAGGGCAGGTTTATTATGACGATATGCAGCAAGTATTGGATCAGCTCGAGCAAAGCAAAGAAACAGTACGCAGTTATCAAACGACGCCAATGGGACGGTTACGTATCAGCTCTATGGTGGGTTTTGGTGAAAAGATACTGCTACCACTGCTAGATGAGTTTGGTGAGTTGTATCCAGAGATTGTGCTAGATGTTAGTCTCAGTGATGAATTATCCGCATTAGGACGTGACGATGTCGATATTGCGATTCGCGGGGGTTATGCACCAAATGAGCGAGTGCTTGCCATTAGGCTCATGGACAATGGATTTATACCGGTTGCGTCGCCCAGTTATTTAGAGATGCATGGCGCACCTAGTCATGTGATGGAGTTGAAAGAACATAAAGGTCTGTATTTCAAAGCCCCAAACGGGCCAACGCCTTGGCTCTGCTATGTGGACGATCAGTGGCATGATGTCTCAGGACCTGCAGTGGCAATTTCAAACAATGGACCATGGCTAGCAGAAAAGGCTTGTGATGGCGAAGGAATTTTGATGTCCACTCGCTGGGCACTATCCTCATATCTTGAGTCAGGCGAATTGCAAGAGATTAAATTTGAGCATCCATTAGCAATCACGCAGCATGCTGATATGGCCGTGTATCTGCTGTATCAAAAGCAGCGCTATCTAGTACCAAAAGTAAAAGCCGCCGTCGATTTCTTGGTTGAGAAAATAAAAGTAGGAAGTGAGCGTTGATGTAAGGGAAGTGTGCTAGTCAGCTTATTTGAGGTATGGAGTGTGCTTAATGCAAATTAACTCCTTTTATGAGTACATTAAGTGACCTTTATAGTATGAGAATCATCACGCCTACATACACGTTCCGAAATCTGCATTGTGAGGTAATTTTGAAATTTAAAGATTTGATGGGTCTTCATTCGGATCAAGCAGGGAATATAGATATTGATGAGCTGATCTTGAAACTGCCTAATACACCAAGAGATGTGTTAGAACAGTTCTATCGAGATCATGGACGTAAAGATCAGTTTCAAGAACAATACTCTGAATTAGACATTTATAATTTAAGTTGGGAGCTTATTAGTGTTACCTTTGACGAAATATCATGTGCTACAGTTTTTCCTAGTTTTCAAGAGTGGGTAAATACCTGCTATATAAAGTCTTGTGGCGTTTCTATAGATTCAGACTGGAAACTAATTGGGCATACAAAGCAGACTGTAATGTACTGGGAGCATAATCGCACGTGGAAAAGAGCACCACTTTTTCTTGAGTTAGATTATGGATTACATTTGGTCGAAGGTCACTCCAGATTTGGATGTTTAAAAGGACTTGTAAGCAAAGGGCTAATTCCTAAAAATAAAACCCACAAGGTATGGTTAGCAAAAAATGTATAACTAACTCATTTACTTTATTGACCCTGTCCTAGATCCTCTAAAATAGCGCACTCTGCATTATCATCGCCTGCGCAATGATCAAAAGAGTTCTGTAGCGAGTCGACCATCTCTTGCAATTGAGCGATTTTTTGGTTTAACGTTTCGATATGCTCTTGTGTCAGTTGCTTAACATCCGCGCTCTGACGATTGGTATTTTTACGCAGATACAGTAACTCTTTCATTTGCTTGGATGAAAACCCCAAGTCACGAGAGTGTCTCAAAAAGCATAAGTCGTCGATATCGTCTTTAGAATACAAGCGATAACCTGAGTTCGAACGATTGACTGTTTCTAGCAAGCCAATCTGCTCATAGTAGCGAATCATTTTGGTAGAGATACCTGATTGCTTTGATGCTTGACCAATATTCATATTTCTCCTCCTAACCTAAAAAGGGACTTAAACAACAAAAGGGTTTAAATAATCTATGTATTTAAACCCTATATGGATATCCTTTACGATTCTATATTCACTCTGTAATGACAGGTGCTTTAAAGTACTTGAGACGTAACGCATTACCCAACACGAAAACAGAAGAGAGCGCCATGGCGGCTGCCGCAAAAATGGGTGAGAGCAGAATACCAAATGCGGGATACAAGACACCTGCGGCAATCGGAATCAAAGCAACATTATAAATAAACGCCCAAGCCAGATTTTGTCTTATATTACTGATGGTGGCTTTACTCAAGGCAATCGCGGTAGGCACGCCTTGCAGACTACCTGACATTAGCACCACTTCAGCCGCCTCAATCGCAACGTCTGTGCCTGTACCAATGGCCAAACCAACATCGGATTGAGCCAATGCAGGGGCATCATTGATACCATCACCAACAAATGCCACTCGGCCATATTGCTCTTGCAACTGGCGTATTGCATCCACTTTGCCTTCGGGCAATACTTCTGCCACTACCTGATCAATATTTAATTTTGCGGCAATCGCTTGGGCGGTATGGCGATTATCACCTGTAATCATAGCCACTTTTAAGCCCAACTGATGTAGTGCGGCGATGGCGGCATGAGTCGTCTCTTTAATAGGATCTGCAACGGCGATGATAGCGGCCAATTGCTGATCAATCGATACATAGAGCGGGGTTTTACCTTCTTGCCCCAAACGTAGCGCATCTTGTGCAAAAGGCGCAACATCAAGCCCCAATTGTTGCATATAACGATCCGCCCCAATGTGAATCACTTGGCCTGCCACGTTTGCTTGAATACCCAAACCTGTCATCGCCTCAAAGTCAGTAATAGGTAGCAGTTGAATATTCTGTTGTTCTGCGGCTTGAACAATGGCTAAGGCAATGGGATGCTCAGACTTTGCTTCAACCGATGCCACCACACGTAGGACTTGTTCTTTCTCAAATCCTTGTTGGACTTGAAAATCCGTTAACGTAGGTTTGCCTTCGGTCAATGTGCCAGTTTTATCAACGGCAACCACGCTTACATCCTGAAGCATTTGTAGCGCTTCACCTTTACGAAATAGCACGCCCAATTCTGCACCACGTCCCGTGCCGACCATAATAGAAGTCGGGGTAGCCAATCCCATTGCACAAGGGCAGGCCACAATAAGCACGGCAACCGCATTGATTAAGCCGAAGGTTAAGGCAGGGTCAGGGCCAAAAATCAACCAAACTATGAAGGTTAATGCTGATAAAAACATCACCGCTGGTACAAACCACATGGTGACTTTATCCACCAATGCTTGAATCGGTAATTTAGAGCCTTGGGCTTGTTCTACCATACGAATGATTTGCGCCAATACCGAATCTTCACCAATGGCCGTTGCTCGAATATTCACGGTACCGTTTTGATTGATAGTACCGCCGACCACTTGATCGCCTGCTTGTTTTTTCACAGGAACAGGTTCACCAGTAATCATAGATTCATCAATATAACTGTGACCGTCAACCACCTCGCCATCGATAGGCACACGCTCTCCTGGGCGAATCTCAACGATCATTTGTGCGGTGACATCTTCTACAGGGACCTCAATGACTTTGCCATCTTGATGTACACGGGCCGTTTTTGCCTGCATGCCCACTAAATGCTGAATGGCCCCAGAAGTACGACCTTTAGCCTTTGCTTCAAAATAACGTCCTAATAATATCAAGCTCACAATCATGGCAGCAGCTTCGTAATAGACGTGCACCGTGCCTTCAGGTAGCGCTTGCGGGATAAAGGTCGCTATGAGGGAAAAGCCATACGCTGCGATAGTACCAATCGCCACTAGCGAATTCATATCTGGCGCAAAACGCAATAAGGCTGGCACGCCTTTTTGATAAAAGCGTCGTCCTGGAAAAAGTAGTACCAATGTGGTCAAAACAAACTGTATCAGCCAACTTTGCTGAGTGCCGAGGTTATTCACTACCCACATATGAAAGGCGGGAATCATATGCGAGCCCATTGCTAGAATGAATACGGGCAGTGACAACAGCGCAGAAAGTCCTAAATCTCGTTTTAGCTGATTTTGCTCTGCTGCTTTCTTATCTTGTCGATCACTTTGGTCTTGTTCTACCAGTTTGGCCTCGTAGCCCGCTTTTTTAACGGCCTCAATCAATTCACTCGTTTGTATTTGCGCATCGCCTTTAATCCAAGCGCGTTCAGTCGCAAGGTTTACTGTGGCTTGTTGCACGCCAGCGACTTTGGCCAAAGATTTTTCTACCCGCCCGACACACGAGGCACAACTCATGCCTTCAATGCTCAGCACTTCTTGATAAGTAGGGGCTTTAGTATTTTTTGTTTTCATAACAACCTCTGTCGTTTTTAACTATATTTTTAATCTTATTTTCAAATCTATAGCGACAGCATATAGGTTGACATCATGGTAAGGTCAAGCGTATTTCTATAATACTTTTAAACCTGTTTATAGTAGCGTCTTATACTTATCGTTAAGTTCAAAATAGCTCGATTATGGTTTATTGTTGAAGGTATGGCGGCATTAATTCTAAAATAGGGCAGGATAAATGGCTGATAATAAGATAAACTGCCCAGCGAGCGCTGATAGGGTTTGATAACTCTCGATCAATTCACTGTATTTGGCTGCTAGCGAATAAAACAATAATAATAAGAAACGCGGCTATCAATGACAGAGTGCGCCGTCAATAGCAGGTGATATCAGCACCGTTAACACAAAACATTTATACAAGACCATTGATATTAAGGCACATCACTATGGAAGAAGTACCAAATACGATAGAACAAAGACCCGTATTCATGCCAAAAGTCAACAGTGACAATTTGGTAAAAACGGATATGGTTATGTTTGAGCGGCATGTGGGATTTGCGACCAGACAAAAGAAAAAGTCCATCAATGACTTACAACAAGTCATTCGCAAAAAGTATGGATTTAAGCATGTATTAGAGCTGTCTAGCAAATCTGGTAATAAGCTGAGTTTTCCGCTAAGCCCGTTTAGCTTAAAAATTACCGATGAGCATGATGGAAATCCATATAGTGTCGAAAATGCTTTTCAAGCCAGTATGGTCTTTGAAGATGGTGGTCCTTATACAGATTTGCTAACAGTAGCGCCAAGACAAGCCCGAAAAGATGAGCGATTGATGACCTCGGGCGAACTCATTGGTTACAACTATTTTGGTATGGAATGGGGCGTAGAGCCGTTAACGACATTTTATGATTGGCTGTACGTGAATGCGCTCAAGCAAAACCCTCAGCTACATGAAGAAGTGATTCAATATCAGGGATTTACTGATATTACCTTTAATCCTAAAAAATCTATCCATAGTGCAGCATATGCGTTGGCGCTGTTTGTGGCACTGCATAAACGAGAATTACTCGATAATGTTGAAGACCCAATGGCATTCTATGACTTATGCAATGATTTTAAAATCAGCAATACTGAGCATCTATTGGAAGAAGGTTGGATCTGATTATCAAATCAGCTCGCTTAAGTTTGCTTAAACCGAAAGTTACGAGACATAATGTATCGTAGCTTTTTTTATGTTTCTATATTTAAAGCTATATTCTCATCCCAGTACGGCGGCGTGCCATAGTAGTTGGTCATAAAGTCGATAAAGCATCTGACTTTGTGAGGTAGTAGTTTTCTATGGGCGTAGACAGCATACAAGCCTAAAGGGCTAGGTTCATATTCTGGCAACACTACGACCAACTTGCCAGAGCTCAACGCTTCACTAGCAATAAAAGTCGGCTGTAATATCAATCCTCCGCCTGCAATAGCTGCTTCAACGAGTACGTCGCCATTATTACTATGAAAAACGCTATGTTCTTTGAATTGTTTGGTCTTTAGGTATTTGTAGATTTGACCCTTAGTTTCTACATTCATATAGCTATAATGCAAATAGCGATGCGACTCTAAATCCTCAAGCTGCTTAGGTGTGCCATGAGCTTTGAGGTACTCGGGCGAGGCGCATAATACCACGCGAATCGGAGCAATCTGCTTGGCGATAAGCGATGAGCTTTGGAGCTGTCCGATACGCAGGGCAATATCAAACCCTTCTTCAACGATATCTACTTTTCGATCACTCAACTGCAGATCAACGGTAACTGAGGGGTAGCGCGCCTGAAAATCAGTGATGAGTTTTGCCATATGCTTTAAGGCAAAGGAGACGGGCGCACTGATTCGCAAGACGCCTTTGGGATGCTGCTGTAAGCCGCCTAACTGCGATGCCATCTCATCAATACTCAATAAAATCTGCTGCGCATGCGTAAAATATTGACTGCCAGCTTCTGTCAGGCTGACTTTGCGTGTAGTACGGTTGAGCAGGCGAGTATGTAGTTCCTCCTCTAGCTTTGCTACATACTTGCTTACTAGCTGCGGCGAGAGCTGCATCGTAATAGCCGCTTTACTAAAGCTGCCTTCTGTCACTACTGCGACAAAAGCGCGCATGGCATCGATTCTATCCATATCTGTCCCTATCATTCTCTCGATATCAAATTCATTATAAACATTATGTTGATAATTATTCAATATAAATGAGCTTACTCTTTTATAGCGTTGATAGTAAAGTGTGCTTATATCATTTTCGACACTATTTATTCTAATCATACCTTATGGAGTAAGCATCAATGAAATCATCACTATTAGATACTATCTTGTCATCAAAAGCTGGAGCAGCGGCCTTAGTGCTTCGTGTACCCGTTGGCCTGATTTTAGCAGCCCATGGCGCCCAGAAGCTATTTGGCTGGTTTGGTGGTAATGGGCTAGCAGGTACGGCTCAATGGTTAAGCAGTATGGGTATGGAGCCTGGCTATTTAATGGCGATACTAGCAGGTGGTGCTGAGTTCTTCGGTGGTCTGGCTCTGGTGTTAGGCCTGCTAACCAGACCAGCCGCTTTAGCCGCAGCCTTTACCATGTTAGTGGCTATTTTTTCTGTCCATATTAGCAATGGGCTATTTGCTGATAATGGTGGTTATGAATACGCGCTAACATTGATGGTAGCTGCGCTTGCCCTAGCTATTCAAGGTGGCGGCTCCCTCAGTATGGATAAGGTATTATCAGAAAAATTAGACTAGGTTTTATAGTTGTAAATGGGGTCATTCAATTTTACTGAATAGAGCCATTTGAAAATAGCCATTTAAGACAAGCAACAAGGGGAAAGTTATGACAACACTTTTATCTAATGAGCCAGTCAGTCAGCCTGTACTTTTTATACCGCATGGCGCAGGGCCTTGTTTTTTTATGGATTGGCAACCAGCGGATATGTGGTATGAGATGGCAATGTTTTTAAAAAGTATTTCTGCTCGTTTGCCTGAGCGGCCAAAGGCTATCTTAATCATTAGTGCGCATTGGCAGACGGCTGAATTTAGTATTACCGCTGGCAAGCAACCTGATCTCATTTATGATTATTATGGCTTTCCTGAGCATACTTATAGTTTGACTTATCCAGCCTTAGGCGCGCCAGCATTGGCAGAGCAAGTCAGCCGGCTACTGACAGAGGCAGAGGTAGGTAATCAACAAGATGCGGAGCGCGGTTTTGATCATGGGGTATTTATACCGCTTAAGCTAATGTTCCCTGAGGCGGATATTCCAGTGGTCCAACTATCCTTGCGTCATGATTTAGACCCACAAGCGCATTTAGATGCTGGTCAGGCATTGGCGTCACTGCGTACAGAGGGTGTGCTAATCGTCGGTAGCGGCATGAGCTTTCATAATATGCGCGGTTATGGCGATACCAGTTTTACTGAACCGTCAGAGCGTTTTGATGAATGGCTAACGAATACTTTAGAATCAGTAGACTCGAATAAGCGACTTGCGGCATTGACCAATTGGAAAAATGCTCCTCACGCGCTTGACTCACATCCATTAGGGGCAGAGGAGCATTTGTTACCGCTTATGATAGCGGTGGGTGCAGCAGGATGTGACAAAGGGCACAAGATTTACTCCCAGCAAGTGCTAAAAACGCAATTGTCTGCTTTTCAGTTTGGTTAGATATTACTTTTTAATTTCATCTCAAATCGTTAGTCTGAATTTTCTAGTCGTATATAAGCTCACCATAACGTTATAAAACCCTTACGTTTATCTTATAAAAACTTTGGTCAGAGCACGGTATTATTCTAAGCAACAGTAAGCTTCAGGTTGGGTATCCACTTTTCCACTCTAATAAGAAAGACAAGTAAACAAAAAAAGGAATCATAATGATGGCTTTGAACCATATGGTAAAAAGGTTTTGCAAAGCGACAGTCATAATTTTAAGCTTTAATATGGCGTCTTCATTTGCAGCGAATAACGATATAGAAGGACAACAGATGACGGTTTCTATTCATCAAGGCGACGTTCAAGGTAAAGTGGATGCCGACGTTACGTCATTTTATGGTATTCCTTATGCTCATGATCCTTTTACAAAAGCGCGTAGGTTTAAAGCTCCTCAGGCGTATGAAAAGTAGGAAGGAGTCTTGGACGCCACAAAAAAAACAGCGCCAGTTCCGCAGCCAGGCAGAGAGCAGACGGTTGAGCTTGTCGGTGCTGCAGGAGACCTTACATTAAACATATGGGCGCCAACAGCTGCTCTACAATCAAATAAGCAGCTACCTGTAATGGTTTGGATACCAGGTGGCGCTTTTATTCGGGCAGATGCAGGAGAAGAGACGTACAACGGTACTAGCTTTGCAAAAAATGACGCGATTGTCGTCACTGTGAATTATCGAGTTGGTGTGGATGGGTTTATGCATTTAGATGGTGCGCCAGATAATAGAGGTATTCTCGATCAAATTGCGGCACTACAATGGGTACAGAAAAACATTGCCAATTTTGGCGGTAATCCAGAGAACGTTACTTTGTTCGGTCAATCAGCAGGTGCTGAAAGCGTTGCCATACTTTTGGGTACAGATAAGGCAAAAGGTCTCTTTCAACAAGCAATCATGCAGAGCCCACCAATGCAATTCATGACCATGGAGCAAGCAGATCGAGTTAGCCAAACTTTTGCCAAAGAGCTGGGTGTATCAGCAACGATAAGCGATATCTCTCAAATTCCTCTTGAAACGTTAGTCACTGAAGTTATTGATATTGGTAACACTATAAAGAATCGAGACCAGTGGGGCATGATGTCTTGGGGCGGAACAGCATTTTTACCTGTCGCTGACGGAGATGTCATTAAAGAGTCACCTATGAGAGATTTGGCGAACAATACAGATCCAGCCATTTCCGTTATCGTGGGTAGTACGGATCAAGAAGCTAGACTGTATTATGTTCCAGGCGGTGCTATCGACCAAATTCCTGCAACACAAAGATCTCAGTTGTTGAGTGATTTATCTTTGAATGGTGCATCGCATAATGTTTACGCACCAATTAAGAATGAAAAATCTATTGGCGATAGCTTTGCTGACATTCAGTCTGATTATACCTTTCGGATGCCTGCAGTCCATATTGCTGAGCACTTGGTTAACAACGGCAATAAAGTCTGGCATTATAACTTTTCGTGGTTTTCACCAGCCTTTGATGGAAAGTTAGGCGCCGCGCATTTTGTGGATGTACCTTTTACTTTTAACGCTCTTGATAGTGAGCAAGCCAAAAGCTTTGTTGGCGATCAACCATTGCAAAAGCTTGCCGATACCATGCATCAAAACTGGATCGAGTTTGCTCGTTCTGGACAAGCACCATGGGATAACTATCGACTAGCAGATCGAGCAACAATGGTATTTGATACTGATTCTGAAGTTGTTAAAGACCCTGAGCGAGACGTTAGAGTGTTGTGGAAAGATTATTCGTTCTAAAGCATCGATCATGGTGTTTCAGCGTAGTTGTCAAAAATAAAACATCCTTTGAATCCGAGGTTCAAAGGATGTTTTAGGTTAGTAGAGCAATTATTAACGACCTATCAAATTAGAGATAACGTCTCTTATTATTCATATGTTGCCACCACATTATTTCCGTCAAGTTCGAACTTATAGGTGTTAAGCACGATACTTTCATCATCTAGACACTGACCAGTAGCAAGATTAAAGCGCTGCTTATAGATAGGTGAGGCCACATAAAGCACTTCTTTTGCTATTCCTGCATCATCTGTAATCGTGGTGCCACCAATCAACCCCCGAGACAATACATTGGCCTGACTAAATGGGTCGTAGTTATCAAGAGCAAATAAATCGTTCTGTTTGGTACGAAAAATAGCAATTTGTTTGCCATCTATCAGGGCGCAGACACCGGTTTCAGGGATGATATCGTCAAGTGTGCAAATGGTCTGTTGGTTCATGAGGCGGTATCCTTAATGATGATAATATTGCTCTGTATGAGTGGTAAATCATGAGTGACAAGCTGCAAGTTATAAAACGTGATTTGAGAAAAATGAGTCTAGGAACATGAGTCAAAAAATAGCGCCTTGCTTTTTGTGATAACTAACAAGGCACTTATCATTGGCTAGGCCAATTCAACCAGGTTGATGGTTGCTTTTTCCGCATCAGTCGCTGGGCGAATCTGCTCACGATCGGTCACGAAAACGACATTATCATCGCCTTTCTCACTGTTTACAAAATGACGGAAACGTTTGAGTTTTTCGGTGTCGTTAATCGTCGCCGCCCACTCACACACGTAATTGTCGACCAATAATTGCATTTGTGCTTCGAGCTCATCTGCTATGCCTAAACTGTCTTCAATAATGACGGCTTTTAGATAGTCAAGCCCGCCATCTAAGCTTTCACGCCACTTTGAGGTGCGCTGTAGCTTATCCGCTGTTTTGATATAAAACATGATGATGCGGTCGATATATTTGACCATGGTTTCGGTATCTAGATCCGTGGCAAACAGCTCGCCATGACGCGGGGTAATACCGCCATTACCGCAGACAAATAGATTCCAGCCATTTTCAGTCGCAATCATGCCAAAGTCTTTACTTTGCGCTTCCGCACATTCGCGCATACAGCCTGACACACCCATCTTGATTTTGTGCGGTGATCGCACGCCTTTATAACGATCCTCTAATCGCAAGGCGAGGCCAATACTGTCATCGACGCCGTAGCGACACCAGGTATTACCGATACAAGATTTCACAGTACGTAAAGATTTACCATAGGCATGGCCAGTCTCAAAGCCGGCTTGTACCAGTTGCGTCCAAATATCAGGCAATTGCTCCATGCGTGCGCCAAACAGATCGACCCGCATCCCACCAGTGATTTTGGTGTACAAATTAAACTGTTTTGCCACTTGACCCAGTACGATGAGCTTGTCTGCAGTAATTTCACCGCCCGGCACACGAGGTACGACGGAATAAGTGCCGTCTTTTTGGATATTACCTAAGTAGTAATCGTTACTGTCCTGTAGTGGTGTTAGCTCGGTTTTGAGTACGTAGTCGTTCCAGCACGATGCCAGAATAGAGGCGACTGTTGGTTTACATATCTCACAGCCATGACCGCTACCATGTTCAGTTAGTAACTCATCAAAGGTTTTGATACCGTGCACGCGAATCAGACTATATAGATCTTGACGAGAGTACGCAAAGTGCTCACATAAGTCATTATTCACTTCAAAGCCCATGGCGGTGAGTTGATAGCTGACCGTATCTTTGACCATAGGTGCACAGCCGCCACAGCCACTCCCAGCACTGGTTACGGTTTTTACATCGCTGACAGAGTATGCGCCGTTTTCGACGGCCGAGCAGATAGCGCCTTTGGTCACGTTATAACAAGAGCAAATCGTGGCGGTATCTGGCAAATTGTCGATGCCCATCACGGGTTTTTCGACATTGGGTAATATCAGGCTTTCAGGATGTGCAGGTAGGTCAATGTCATTTAAATACAATTGCAATAGGTTGTTATAGTCTTCGGTGTCGCCGACCAATACAGCACCAAGCAAGCGTTTGTTATCCGGTGTGGTGACCAGTTTTTTATAAATGCCCTCAGCAGGATTTTGATACAGGTAGCTTAAGCTGCCCTCGCTTGAGCCATGTGCGTCGCCAATACTACCCACATCAACACCCATCAGTTTTAACTTAGTGCTCATGTCAGCACCCGTAAACGTCTGCTTGCTGTCACCAGCGATTTGCGCGGCACAGATACTGGCCATGTTGTAACCGGGAGCCACCAGACCAAATACTTTGTTGTCCCATACTGCGCATTCGCCCACGGCATAAACATGGTCTACATTGGTGCGGCACTGCTCATTGATCAAGATGCCACCACGCCCGCCCATTTCAATACCACATTCGGGGTTGTTTTTAATGAGACTATCTTGGGGCCTGATACCGGCGCTAAACACAATCATATCGGTTGTTAGAGAGGTGCCATCTGTAAACTCCATGGTTAAATGTTGATCATCACTGCTGAAGTCATCAGGGTTAAATGCGGTATTAGATAGAATCTCTTTGGTGTTTTTGCCTGTCAGTACTTTGACACCCAGTGCTTCTATTTTACGCTTTAAGATCTCACCGCCAGCGGCATCGAGCTGAACGCCCATTAATTGCGGCGCGAACTCGACCACATAAGTATCAAGCCCTAGCGTCACGAGCGCTTTTGCGGCCTCAAGCCCCAGTAAGCCACCACCAACCACCACGCCTTTTTTAACAGTGGGCAGATCGGCAATTGCTAAAATATCATCTAAATCTGCAATGGTACGGTATACGTGGCAGTGCGGATGCTCGCGGCCTGGGATGGGCGGTACAAAAGGATATGAGCCCGTCGCTAGTACCAACTCAGAGTATTCAATAATATCGCCTGCCTCAGTAGTAATACGCTGACTGGCCGAATCAATATCTACAATACACTGATTCAAATGCAAATTAACTTTTGATAATTCATAAGCCGTTAAATCTACTAGGTTCAGCTTACTGGCATCTTTATGTTCAAAGTAGCTCGACAAATAAACACGGTCATAAGCAGGGCGATCTTCTTCAGCAAATACATGAATGTCAAATTGCTGGTGTAGCCCTTGCTCAATTGCTCGTTCAATAAAATGATGACCGACCATACCGTTGCCAATCACCACCAAATTGCCTTTGTTTTCTGTGTTCAATGAAGTGCTACTCATGCGTCTGTCCTTAGTAATGGGGCTGGTTGAACGCGGCCATCGTTTATTTTTTTATCACGCTATAAACGGCTCCGTCTCTCAACAACAGCTGATAAACAGCATTTAATACCTACTATTACAGAGCATTCAATAATCATGCCATAGCACTTTTATTAGCTGGGTTTTGGCGTGTTGCCATTAGACATAAAGGTATGTGGTATCAGGACCAGTCGCTTATGTACAAAGGTTTCTACGTCAGCATGATCAGCGCTATGACTTACCAAAAACAGGATGGTCGCCGTTGTCATCGACTGAGATATCAGAAGTTAATGCACCAAAATAGTTACTACTGTGCCCCAAATTGGATGTTATTGCTATTTATAAGGGAGGCTGATGAAGTATTTTAAGTCTGCTGTGTTAATGCTTTATTAGCATAAGCGTCAGGTGTGGCAATGGTTATAGACCCACCAGTAAAGGCGCTTAGAGCTTCAATAAGCATTGGTCTTTATATGGATTTGGCAGCGTACACAAATAACTGGCATAACCATTGCACTGCTTGAAACATTGCTCCTTATCATATTTGAATACTGCACTTTTTGAACACTTAGTACCTTTAGTACGTTGTCAGAACCCTGAAGTTAATCATTTGAGGAAGTTGCCTATGTCATCATCAGCCCCCGTTGCATCTAGTAAAGACAAGCTCAACGTTTTGTCGTTTACGGGTAAAAATAAAATCCTTCATTTAGGTTGGGTGGCATTTTTCCTTACCTTTTTTGTATGGTTTAACCATGCACCATTTTTATCAGCGATTGGAGAAACACTCAATCTGAGTAAAGACCAAGTCAAAACGTTACTCATTTTAAACGTGGCACTAACTATTCCTGCCCGCGTGATTATCGGGATGCTGACAGACCGTTTTGGCCCTCGTATTGTTTATACCGCCATTTTGGCTATTGGTGCCATTCCTTGTTTTACCTTTGCGTTCGCGCAGGATTACAACACCTTGGCACTGTCTCGGTTTTTACTGGGTTTTGTGGGTGCAGGTTTTGTGGTGGGTATTCGTTTGATGAGTGATTGGTTTCCCACCAATGAATTGGGGACGGCTGAGGGTATTTATGGAGGGTGGGGTAATTTTGGCTCGGCAGCAGCGGCACTGTTATTGCCGACTATCGCGATTGGTGCCGCAGCAGTTTTTGGTGGTGATGAAGGTTGGCGCTATGCAACAGCCACATCAGGGGTAGTGATGGCGATATATAGCATCATTTTTTATAAGATGGCACGTAATACACCTAAAGGGGCCACTTATTTTAAACCCAAAAAATCAGGTGCCATGATGGTGACGTCATCAGGTGATTTTTGGTTAATGATGGTTTTTAAACTGCCTATGTATTTGGCGTTGGCGCTATTGGCATGGAAATTATCACCTGATGGTGTGAGCTTGTTGAGCCAGTCTAGTGTCACTATGGTCTATATTGGCCTTGCGATACTGTATGTTTACGAGTTCATTAGTAGCTACCGTTTTAATAAAGAGGTTTTCACCACGCCTGTACCAGTGGCGCATCGTTATGATTTTAAGCAAGTAGGTATCTTAAATATTTTGTATTTTGCCACGTTCGGCTCAGAGCTTGCCGTCGTGTCGATGCTCCCTCTGTTTTACCAAGAAACTTTTAGTTTGTCGATTGTGATGGCAGGGGTGTTGGCATCGAGCTATGCCTTTATGAACCTCATGTCACGTCCAGGCGGCGGTTGGCTCAGTGATAAGTTTGGTCGCAAAATAACTTTGTTGATTTTGACAGCTGGTTTGGCCATCGGGTATCTGTTGATGGGCTTCCTTGACTCAACGTGGCCACTTGCATTGGCGCTATTAATTACGATGTTTTGCTCATTCTTTGTACAGGCAGGTGAGGGGGCTGTTTTTGCGGTAGTTCCTTTGATCAAACGCAGTATGACAGGACAGTTTGCAGGGATGACAGGCGCGTATGGCAATGTTGGATCAGTCGTGTATTTAACGGTGCTGAGTTTGGTGTCTTATCAAGTATTTTTCTTTGTAATTGCCGCGACAGCAGTGGTTGGATTCTTTGCATTGTTTCTCTTAAAAGAGCCAGAAGGCATCATTATTGAAGAGATGCCAGATGGTACATTTGCCGAAATACAAGTGAGTCATAGATAGTACGGGGTGAAGACAGATGACGATAGCACACGCCAATAGAAACAATAGTCAAAATGCGGATGGTGATATGTACCAGAACGCTGATGAGACGGCTGTTCATTTCAATAAAGGCAATCCGTCATCTTTGATAGAGTCAAATCAGTTTGTTGCTATTGATGAGACTAATGAAAGTAAGGATGTTGATGATGCTAGCACTGCATTATGGTGGCTTGATTTTTTTACTATGGCAGGTCGCAAGACGGAAAACCAAGACAGTTTGCTTATCACTACCTGTCTACCATATCAATGTTCAGATGCAGAAACATCTAGTGCCAATCGCCCAATGCCTCATGCAGTATCTCACCCACCCTCATCAGCACCGTTACTGGTGCTGATGGCAGATGGGGTCAGCGCTTGTCAGTTTCCAAAACAGGCAAGTAGGCTGGTGGTGAATACTATTGCTCACAAAATAACCTTGGGGTTGACCGAGTTGGCACACTCACAAGATGAGACGTTATCCATCAGTTTTGATGATGATCAAGTCGCCACTATCATCAAAACAGCAGTCAACAAGGCCAACGACATCTTATACTTTCCTCAAGCGTATCAACGGGTGCCGCCGCTGTTGTCTACGTTATCAGGCTTGCTCTGTATCGGTGACCGTATTCACCTGTTTCATACAGGCGATTCTCGAATATACCGCGTTGGGGTAGATTGTCTGACAGTATTGAGCAAAGACCATCGTGTGCCTCGCGGCCAAGACAAAGGAGCGCTTGCTGCAGCTATCGGCGCAGATAGCCAGTTAGAGCTACAACAATCGGTATTTACCCTCCATCAAAACGAGTGTTTGGCCATCATGACGGATGGGGTGTATGAGCATATAGAGTCCACAGAGTTGCAATTTGAGCTGTGCAGCAGTGCGACTGATGTATTTCAGTTGATGACAACCACACACAAATTACCGCTAGGTTTGAATACCAGTCAAGCTGTGTGCGAGCAAGCCTTTACTGCAGGCAGTCATGACAATCTAAGCATGGTCATGCTGAGTATGAACACACGCTCAGCCCATTTTACTTCTATCAATGGCGCTAAGGGTGCTGGTCATTTTGATGGCATTGACTTTGATAATCTGGATACAGTCATACATGATGTGAATCGCTACCAGCTGCCAACTGGTTTAGAGATAGGCGATCATATTGATGGCTTTACTGTGATTGGTATCATTGCTCGCACGGCTCGCAGTCACGTGTACTGGGTACAAGATGAAGACAACCATGACTTCGTTCTAAAATCACCCAGTTTAGATTCTGTTGCCGATGGCCACTATCTGCGTGATTTTTTAAAAGAACGCAAAATTGGTTTGAGCCTATCAAAACATCGCCGCGCGGGTGAGTCGGCTTACAATCAAGCTGACCCCAATCGATTACCTATCAATCCTACATCCAATAATATTGGTCATAGTGTGGGTTCGGGGCTCAGTGAGTCCGGGCTGCTACGTTACTATCCAGTACCAGCAAGTACCACATACTTATATCATCTGACTGAATATATCGCCGGTGAGAGTTTACGGGACTTTATGGATCGTCATGCGCCTTGTGATGTGTGGCAAACCTTTGATTTACTCACCAAAATTGGCATGGCGGTTCGAGTCATGCATCGCAACTATCTGCTGCATCAAGACATCAAACCTGAAAACATTCTTTTAACCAAATCAGGCGCGGTCAAACTGATTGATTTTGGTTCCACCAGCTCCTCTATCTTAAAAGACAGTACCCGACCACCAAATGGTGATTTGCACTATGCTGCACCAGAATATTACACCGATGCACCAAAAGGTGTGCATTCTGACTTGTTCTCGATTGCAGTGATTGGCTATGAATTGCTGACGGGACAATTGCCATTTAATACCCAGACACTAATGATGCCAAACCAAATACTAATGATGCCAAACCAAATACTAATGATGCCCGTGCAGCCGCTACGGCAGCAGAATGTACCTGAGGCCAGCCAACAGGCACTCATGCGTGCGCTGCATATCAATACTAACGCGCGCTATCAAGCCATTGGCGAGTTTTTACAAGACTTTAACCCCGATAATAAGGCGCACAGCCGCGAGCCAGAACCCCTCATTAAGCGTAACCCTCTACTGGTATGGCATGGCATTTGCTTCATAGAGTTTGTCATCATTTTATTGTTGTTGGCGTACTTTTCATGACACGCTGTTTTGCATTCAATGCTGCTCCGCGCGGCTAAGGAATTTTCTGTTTATGTCGCTATCTATGTCGCAAGCCTCCACTAGGGTAGATACTCATACCAACAATCACGCCTTAGCATCAGACCATCAAAAAAATGCTGGCATCGTTATTATCGGAGCGGGCATGGCAGGCAGTCGTTTTGCCGTTGAGCTTGCTCGCACGCAATCGAATGATGACACCGCCCGTTTGCCAATTACGTTAATCAGTAAAGAGCCGAACGTGGGTTATAACCGAATTATGTTGTCACCAGTGTTGGCTGGCGACACAGCGTTTGAAGATACTTATTTATATGATAGCTCAGAGTATCAGCAGCTGGGTATTACCGTGTTGGCTGGGGTTGCAGTAGAGACAATAGATACCAAGTACCAGTGTATTGAGCTAGATAATGGGCAAACACTCAACTATGCCAAGTTAGTAATGGCCACAGGGTCAACTGCCCGAGTCATTCCGTTTCCCAACCACACGGCTAAAGGCGTGCATGTGTTTCGAGACCTTGCTGATGTGACCGCTTTGATGGGTTATGCTAGTCAAGGAAAAACGGGTTTAGTGATTGGCGGTGGCGTACTGGGATTGGAGGCTGCCTGCGCGTTAGCGGCACAGGGCGCGAGCATGACGGTCATTCATATGGATGGTTATGTCCTCAATCGTCAACTAGACCTGCCAGCCGCCGAGCTTTTGCAAGCCGAGCTCAGCCGCCGAGGGGTTGGTCTCGCGGTTTCTGCACACACTGAAGCTATTGAGATGAATGATGCAGGAGAAGTATGCGGATTATCTTTAAAAGACGGGCGCACGCTAACGGCTGATTTTATCGTGATGGCAGTGGGTGTGATACCCAATACAGCGCTTGCCAAGCAAAGCGGACTCGAGGTTAATCGCGGTATTGTGGTCGATGATTTTATGCACACCAGTTGTCCCAATGTTTATGCCATTGGTGAGTGTATAGAGCGAGAGGGCGAGCTATTTGGAATGGTGGCGCCGGTCAATCAGCAGGTAGATACACTGGTCACAGTTTTAAAAGATGATTTGATAGAAAACGATATAAACGTGATAGATGGTAAATCCACCGTACCAGATCACTGGGTTCCTTTTGTCAGCAAGCCGTTGTCATTAAAATTGAAAGTATCTGGTATGTCGGCATTTTCTGCAGGGCAAATCGCTTTTGATGACGAAGCCGCTGATACTGTTGAAACCCTCGTATATCGTCAGCCTGCCTTAAACCATTATCATTGTCTGTACCTCAAAGAAAACAAACTCATTGGCGCTGTGCTTTATGGGGACACAAGCGATGGCAGCTTTTATAGTCAGTTGATTATAGATAACGTTGATATTACGTCCATCAAAGACACACTCATATTTGGCGAAGCATATTGTCACTTGGACGAAGTCACGCTTAACAATTCGCCAACTACGCAAGTAGATGTAGAGCTTGATGATACAGACAAAAACATCAATCATCATAAAGCGGCTGAACTGTTAGAGGATGCATTATGAATGACGCTATTGCCAATCAATCTGCTGCTAGTAAAGTAGTGTCAGCTAATAAATCGAACAGCCTGCCTAATAGCGTGCAAAAAGCAACAGGCCGAGTCATTGAAATATATGATATAAGTGCTGCCAAGCATATCAAAAAAGCACCGTTGTCATCTGATAGTGATTTGATTAATAGCTCGAACACTACTATCCGCACGACTTGCCCTTATTGCGGAGTGGGGTGTGGTGTTTTGGCGAGCGTGAATGAGACAGGGGTGGTGAGTGTCAAAGGAGATCCTGAGCATCCGGCTAACTTTGGTAAATTGTGCTCAAAAGGGAGTGCGCTGGCACAAACATTGGGCATCGCGCGCCGCTTGACCGAGCCATATTATCAAAACAAGCAAGCAGTCATGAAACAGCATCAGCCTATGCAATTGGGTAGTGATTTTAATGCTAAAGACCTATCTGAGAAGCCATTTATAAAGCAGACAGACTGGGATACCGTACTAGAGGACGTTGCCAGTCGTTTAAATGACACTATCGCCAAACACGGGCGAGACAGCATTATGTTTTATGTCTCAGGTCAATTGCTGACTGAAGACTATTACGTGGCCAATAAGTTTATAAAAGGATTTATCGGTAATAATAACATCGACTCCAACTCTCGGCTGTGTATGTCATCCGCAGTAGCTGGGCACAAACGCGCGTTTGGCGCAGACCTTGTGCCGGGTAATTACGAAGATTTGGAAGCTTGTGATTTATTGGTACTGGTAGGCTCCAATATGGCGTGGTGCCATCCTATTTTGTTTGGTCGATTTTTAGCAGCCAAAAAAGCCAATCCTAATAAAAAACTGATTGTGATAGACCCGCGCCGTACGGACTCTTGTGAATTTGCCGATTTGCATTTACCAATTGCTGCGGGCACGGATACACATTTATATAATGGGTTGCTGCATTACCTAGATCAGCAGGGTTGCCAAAATGATGAGTATGTTAGCCAAAGCTTGGGCGTTGACGAGGCGGTGAATGCGGCCAAAGCATGGAGCATCGATGAAGTCGCCAGCGCCTGCCAAGTGTCTGCTGATAGTATCCGCCAGTTCTATGAATGCGTTGCCGCCACTGATAAAACAGTCACAGCCTTTAGTATGGGCGTCAATCAATCACAAAGCGGAACCGATAAGGTCAATGCCATCATCAATACCCATTTGTTCACAGGACGTGTGGGCAAAGTAGGGGCCAGTCCGTTTTCACTTACTGGACAGCCTAATGCAATGGGTGGACGAGAAGTCGGCGCCCTTGCCAATTTGTTAGCGGCGCATTTAGAACTAGACAATGCCGATCATCGTCAGCTCGTGGCAGACTTTTGGCAGTCGCCTCAACCTATATCGCCAAACGTGGGTGTCAAAGCCTGCGATGCGGTCTCTGCTATATTGGATGGTCGTATCAAGGCCATTTGGATTATGGCCACCAACCCTGTGGTCAGCTTGCCAGATGCGGATAATTTTCGCCAAGCGCTTGCTGAATGTGATTTGGTGATTGTTTCTGACTGCTCGGTAGACAGTGATACGGTGAAGTGTGCCGATATTGTATTGCCTGCTCAGGGGTGGGGTGAAAAATCTGGAACGGTCACCAATTCTGAACGGCGCATCTCTCGTCAGCGGAAATTAATGCCTGCACCAGGGCTTGCCAAACCAGATTGGTGGATACTGTCTCAAGTTGCCATACGCATGGGATTAACGGGGTTTGATTACCAACATCCTAGCGAGATATTTAACGAACATGTGGCATTGACTGCTTATGGTAATACACATAATCAAAGCGTATCTCATTCCAATAAGACCTATCCTCGCTACCTGAATCTTAGCAAAGACTTGTCTGCTCTAATAACAGATGAGATGCCAACCGATAAATCTGCTCACCAATATATTAGCCAACATGTTAATCATAAAGGCAATCAAACATATCAGCCCATCGTACTCAGTCAGCAAGCATACGAAGAGATGTTACCGTTTCAATGGGGTGGTACGCGTATCTCCATGATTGATAAGATAAAACCTTTAGAAAATGAGATTATTAATTCCGCTGCTACTGTTACCAAGTCACAGTTAATCGCTATTACGCCCTCTGATGAAGCGAGTACGGCCAATGGGCATCGACGTCAAAGAAGGCAGAAACCCCAACTGATTGGTGAGCATCGACCACTCTCTAAACGTGAGTTTGAGCATAATAATCAATCTGAAAGCCAGGTGGTTCATGTACGCCTGATTACGGGCAGACTGCGTGATCAATGGCATACCATGACTCGCACTGGCCTTGCACCGCAGTTAAATCAACATCAGCCAATACCGACACTGACCATACATCCTAATGATGCACGGCAACTGGGTATTCAAGACAACGACTTTGTACAACTGCATCGTAGGTATGAAAACTACAAAAAGTATGAAAAGTATGAAAAGTATGAAAAGTATGAAAGCTATGAGAATGGCATGGCGAGTAATGGCATAGTCAATGATACCGTGATGAGTACGGCTAGGGATGGCAACGAGTCAGAGAGTACCGTGATGGCGCAAGTTGCCATTAGCGATACGTTGCGCGTTGGTGATGCATTTATGCCCATGCATTGGAGCAATGCTTTTGCTAGCTTCGCCCGAGTAGGCCCTCTTATTCCAACAGTCGTCGATCCGCATTCAGGGCAGCCAGAGCTCAAAAATACGGCGATTAGTGTCACGCCCGTTCCTATGCAATCATTTGGTAAGATTTTGGTGCATCCTGAATGGCAAGATGCCGTTATAGTGCAACTACGTACTATTTTGGCCAATTTTTCTGCCAAAGCGTCAGAGAAAGAATTGTCTAAAATAAAATACGAGGCACGTTCAAAGAATATTTTACCAGAGGAGCTACCTGCACTTACTTGGAGTTTGAGTCATCAGAATAACAGTATATTGATCAATCTCGCTAGCCCAATGGATGAGGCTAGCAGTACCTTAGCGTGCCCCGAGTTTTGGCAGCAGTTTATAGCGTCTATACAATCATTATCAGAGTCAAATTGTCAAAAGCGTGTCATGCATACGGCGTTTACGGTCGATAATGTACAGAATCAATTACGTTTTATTGTGACGCATGCTGCGCCTGAGATAGACTCAAATAACACTGCTATAGTTAGTCAAGTATCAGATGATGAAAGGCCTAGTACACAACTGATCATGGCTGTTTATGTTGCTCCAACGCAAACGCAATTACCGAGTGTACATTGGCTCGATAGCTGCTTTACGGATACCAGCCAAATACCTGTCAAACAACGATATAAGTGGTTGCTCGCGGGACGGCCTGCCAGTGGGTATGTTGATCCAGGACCCTTGGTATGCTCATGTATGTCGGTTGGAAAAAACACTATTCTCAACGCTATCACACAGCAGGGTTGTACTAGTGCGACGGCAGTGGGCAAGCAGTGCCGGGCAGGTACCAATTGTGGATCTTGTGTGGGGCAAATCAACGCATTAATCGCAGAATGCGCCGCATTGGCGCAAGCTTAAATGATGGTATGGCACGTCGCTTGCAACCGTTTATATGCAACTACCGGTTGAGTGTTGTGTTATGAACAATAAGCCATTGTAGAGTAGGGATTTATTGACAACTTTGCTTTTGGTTGCCCATTTTGCTGTATTCACGCTGTTATTAGGAGTCACCATCATGACCAATATATCTGCCGCTATCTCAACGCATGAGGCCTATCCACTAATGGGTCAATACGGCACAGAAAACGTGCAAACTGGCAACAAAAGAGGCACTGTGCATCTGATTGGTGCAGGATCTGGTGACCCTGAGCTATTAACCTTAAAAGCGTGGCGGGTGATGCAGCGCGCAGAGGTAGTGTTGTATGACAGCCTGGTGTCTGAGGATGTTTTGGATATGTGCGCGAGCACGGCTGAAAAAATATTCGTTGGTAAGCGCCGCGCCAACCATGCATTGCCACAAGAGAGCATTAATGAGCTACTGGTCAAACACGCGTTGGCAGGTAAAATGGTGGTTCGTCTAAAAGGTGGCGATCCTTTTATTTTTGGGCGCGGCGGCGAAGAGCTACAGGAAGTGGTGCGTCATGGCATTCATTTTGAGTCTATTCCAGGTATCACTGCCGCAAGTGCCGCTGCTAGCCGTGCAGGAATTCCACTAACGCACCGTGACCATGCTCAGTCGGTTAAGTTTGTCACTGCTTGCAAAAAAAATGGCGCGCCTAATAACGATTATAGTGAGCTAATGGACAGCAGCCAGACAGTTGTGTTTTATATGGGTTTGCACCGTTTGCATGAGATGACACAAGGGTTGATAGCAGGCGGGCGCGACAGCGAAACGCCTTTTGCTATCATCAGTCATGCTAGTATGCCAACGCAGCAAGTACTTATCGGTACATTAAGTGATATCGCTGATCAGCAAGCTGAAGCAAAACTGCCAACACCTGCACTTTTAATCATGGGTGATGTGGTCGCTTTATATCATGAGTTTGCAGGCTACAATCTTAGCGCCATGGGTAAAGGTGAGTTTGTTGATGTTGATGTTGATGTTGATAAAGTGATAAGCAGCAATGATTTAATGCCCAATTTGGAGCGTATTGCGTAGGATAACTATGTTTAAGAGACGGTTATTTTAAGAAACTGTTATCAACGTGATTATGTGAACCCGTCCAGAATTTTGTGTAGGACCGTTTTTAGTCTAGATAATACTTACATCAAGTTTAAGAATGTTCGATGTCGTTTTAAAGTTGGCTATAGCTAAGTTACTTATTATAGATTTCGTCATTGCTCAATCAACCAACGATGTATGCCGCTGTCAGTAGCACGTGGGTGCCATGCTGCGATGACCTTAAAAAGTAGGCGGCAATGCTTCAACCTTAAGCTCTTTGACCTTACTGCTCGGCAATAATCGCGAAGGATAAAACACAATCATGTCAGTCGTGTGCAAAATATCTGGTACAGCCGAAAAGCTAGGAACTGACATCACAATATTTCGTTTTAGACCTTTTTCTGCAAATCATTGATCATGAGAGCCACGTAAATTAGCACGCGAGGGTGACACGACTAGCTGCGCGTGTGCAGCCACTTGCACCAGTGTCAATGGCTCTGTTGCAAAGGTATTTTCACAACCCGTCACGCATAAATGTTGCTCTTCAAACTTATACTCATATTAGTAGGATACGTCGGACTTTATCCAACACTTCTAATTGTATTAACGTTATTGCAGCCTGCGACCCAAGGATTAAGCCTGCCAGTGGTGGTATTAATTGAAACGATCATACTGGTTCCACTGACACAGCTAGTGTCTTTCCCACTAGCAAGCTGGGTCATTGAGCGTCTGAGCAGAAAAAAGTAATCGCTTTTCGCAGCGTTCACTGGCACCGCTTTCTTTTATTCAAGCTCATCAATCAACTGCTTCATCTCAGCGATTTCACGCTTTTGTGCTTTTATAATATCATCAGCAAGCTGTTGCACACGCGGATCTTCAATATCAGCGCGGCTACTGGTGAGAATGGCAATCGAGTGATGCGGTATCATCGCCTGCATCCAATCGACTTGATCGACAGTCGCTTGAGATCTAACGCCCCAGATACCAACTGCAAACATCAATACACTTAGACCATAGATCATCAAATTGACCTTGGTCTTTTTATACATATTGGTCATAAATGCCAACATGACGACTGCCATACCGGCACCCATGTAGAGTGCCATATAAGCTCGGGTTTCACTAAAGTAAATGTGATCCCACTGGTAGGTATTGAAGTACATCATGATATACATGATGACAGTCGATGTCAGAATCATTAAGGTAAATTTTACATAAGGGTTCATATTTTTTTGCTTAGCAGCTTCCATGATATGACCTCCATTGTTTTGTTGAATTAAAATGGGTAGACAGTTAAAACCAGAATTTAACTCCCGCAGTCAAACTACTGCTATCAACCGATTCATCTTCTTGACGTCGTTGACCACGAGCTTTGCCAAGCGCTGTCTCATAACTAACACCCACATAAGGTGCTAGCTGGCGACTGAACGTCTCGTAAGTCAGCCTAACCTCAGCTTCCATCTCATTAAAGCCTTTGGTAATACCATTATCATGGTCATCTTTACTAAAGGCAGTCAATCCAACCTCCGGTATGACAACCCAATGCTGATCCAAACGCCATTCGTACTCTGCGCCCAAATCAAGACGAAGTTGACCATCGGTATATAAGTAGGCTCTCGCATCTGTTTCGATGAAATACGGCGCGGTGCCTACAATGCCTGCCATAAGGGCAGCGTTGTCATTTTCAGTATCATAAGCGACACCAGCTTCACCATTCCAAAAAATACTCAGTGGTTTCCAATAAGCAAGCGAGCTCAAGCTATCGATTTCTTTATCATCTTTAGTCTGAGCACTACCTTCAGTGCGTAGTCTTATACGGTTACTGTCAGTACCGTACCAACCCGTCGCCTCAAAGTTGATTTGGTCCTCATCAAACTGATAGCCCAAGTCGTCTACTGAGACTCCCCATAACGGCATGCTGCCCATCATCATTGGCTTACCATACTGCCCGTAAGGAACCCCATTTGAATAGTCTGGATTGCGAGCATCAGCTGGTGGCTGCCCACCTTGCATCCCTGACATATCCATAACAGACATATCCATGCCACTGTGATCCATATCAGACATGTCGCCTGACATATCCATGCCACTGTGATCCATACCAGACATATCACCTGACATATCCATGCCACTGTGATCCATATCAGACATGTCGCCTGACATATCCATGCCACTGTGATCCATACCAGACATATCACCTGACATATCCATGCCACTGTGATCCATACCAGACATATCGCCTGACATATCCATGCCACTGTGATCCATATCAGATATATCGCCCGACATATCCATACCACTATGATCCATATCAGACATATCGCCTGACATGTCCATGCCGCTGTGATCCATACCAGACATATCGCCTGACATATCCATGCCGCTGTGATCCATACCAGACATATCGCCTGACATATCCATACCGCTATGATCCATACCAGACATATCCATGCCACTATGATCCATACTCGACATCTCAGCAGCTGTTGCAAAAGGTGATGTGAGCAAGACTAGCGATGACAAACCAATGAATGGCAGATTTTTCTTAGATATTTTCATAATAAGCCTCATATTCGAAGGTTTGTTAAACGACGGCAACTTCTCTGAACATACCGGCTTCCATGTGATACAGCAGATGACAGTGCCATGCCCATCGTCCAACTTCTCCCGTCACATCGAAGCTAATCTTTTGCGCTGGCTGCACCACAATCGTATGTTTACGTACTTGAAAGTCTCCAGATGGCGTGCGCAAGTCACTCCACATACCATGCAGATGCATCGGATGGTTCATCATCGTGTCATTGACTAAGGTGATACGCACGCGCTCGTTTGGCTTAATATTGACAGGGGTTGCATCCTTAAACATGACACCATCCAACGCCCAAATATAGCGCTCCATGTTACCCGTTAAATGTAGCTCGATCTCTCGGGTAGGCTTGCGCTGCTCTGCAAATATGGCCTCATCGACAGAGCGCAGCTGACTATAATTCAGCACGTCACGATTGATATTACGCAGGTTGATACCGGGATCATCTAGGTTCATACGTGGACTGTCGACACGCATATCAGATTTGAAGTCATACTCGGTCTTGGCGTGTTTTGCTTTGTAGCCTTTATCACCCATCGCACCCATCATATCGGCCATGGTCAACCATTCGATCTTGTCCATAGCAGGTATGGCAGCTCGCGCACCTTTTTTGGTCGCAAGCGTGGTCGCGACATAGCCTGAACGATCGATGTTTTGGGCAAATATCGTATGTGCGTCTTGAGTAGGCGTGACGATGACATCATAGGTCTCAGCCACCCCAATGCGGAAATCATCAATCGCAACGGGTGCGACATCAATACCATCTGTTGCTACCACAGTCATCTTGAGACCCGGTATACGCACATCAAAAATGGTTTGCGCTGAAGCGTTGATAAAGCGTAATTTAACGGGCTGTCCTGCTTTTACTAGTTGTGTCCAATTAGCCGCTGTGGTTTTACCATTCATTAGATAGGTAAAGGTCTTTTCGCCAGATAAATCAGTAAAATCCGTCGGCATCATGCGCATCTGATTCCACATTTTGCGCTTGTCGTAAACGGCTTCTAAATCTGTTGCGGCAATATCAGACAATAGTTTTTTGAAGTCTGGCAGATGATAATTATCAAAATCAGCGCGCTGTTTGAGCAGCTTCAAGAGATTGTGCGGATCGCGATGCGTCCAATCACTCAGCACGATCACATGGTCTTCTGCGACTGGATGACGCTCACGGCCTTTTGGTTCAATGACAATAGCACCCAGCATTCCTGTTTGCTCTTGAAAGCCACTGTGTGAGTGATACCAATAGGTGCCTGATTGTTTAAGTTTGAATTTATAGGTAAAGGTACTATTTGCAGGAATACCATCGAAACTGATACCTGGCACCCCATCCATCTCAAATGGGACGAGCAGACCATGCCAATGAATAGAGGTCGACTCATCCATCTGATTATGAACACGAATGGTTACTGTATCGCCTTCTTGCATCTTTAGCGTTGGTGCTGGTAGCGAGTCATTAATCAGTGTTGCCATACTCGACTTGCCATTGACAGTGACAGGCTTCTTGCTGACATACAGGTCAAACTCATTACCGGTTAGGATAGGTACGATATGGTCGGCTTTATCACTGTTGACGGCTACATTCTGCTGGCCTTTACCGAGCGCACTATTGGCAATAGACGGTAGGGTGGACAGCATGGATGCCCCTAACAAGGTAGAAGATCCTGTCAAAAAACGCCTGCGATTAAGCATAGTTTTGTTCATAATTATTCACCTGATTTATATCCATAAAGTGAGAGTTGAGTCTATATGTTTATCAGCTAAGCCTATGTCTTTGGCAGCTCATTTGCAAAATAGAGTGGGCTATTTTAGACGTCAATCAAACTATATCTGCTGCTGTGGTGAGTCAATAGTTGCATAAATAGCTATTGAGCCATCTTTATTAATCTGCATCACTTTATACGGCATGAATGTATCTTGGTATTCCATACCTGGGCTACCGACTGGCATACTTGGGACAGCAAGACCGATCGCATCACTTGGCGGACTTTTTAGAAACTGCGCCATATACTTAGCAGGGACATGACCTTCAAATACGTAGCCATCAGTAGTGACAGTGGTATGGCAAGAGCGCATCTGCTGCGGTACGCTGTAACGCTCTTTAAACAAGGACACGTCTTCGACATTCTGTGCGGTTGCGTTTAGACCATGGCCTTCGGCATAACCGACCCATTCTTTGCAGCAGCCACAATTGGCATCTTTATAGACGGTGGCTGAGACGTTTTGCAAAATAGTTGATTGGGTATCTGAAGGAGCGCTGACTGGCATTATTTCAGCTGTTGGTTGCTCCGTGTGCGTAGTTTGCACGTTTTGCGTAGCAATAGTTGGCTCAGTCGCTAGTGTTGAGTCAGCAGCAGCGGAATTAGGTTGACTACAAGCGGCAATCGTTAACGATAATGGCAATACCACGATCGCCGAGAGCACACGGCCAGATATTAGATGATGTTCATTAATAAATCTATTAGTATAGCGTCTCATAAAACCACTCCCGAGCGTCTGTCTGACGATTAAATATTATAAAAATTAGAGCCACATCATTGGACAAAATAGTGCTAGCAAAGCTTAAAACTTAAATCGCAAAAAGCAGCACTATTGAGCACTGCATTTTTGACGAAACATTAATGTTGCATTCCGGATTCATCACCTGACATATCCATCTCACCATCAAATGAAATATCTAACATACTATCGTCTAACCGAGTCGTTAGCATGGTGTACTGGTTTTCATTTAAGTTAGGTAGCGATCTAATAAAAGCAACCATCGCCCATATTCTGTCATCATCGTGAGTAGCGCCCCAAGTAGGCATGCCAGAAGCCATAATACCGTGTTTGATGGCCCAAAAGCTTTGTCTTGCACCAGCCTCGCTCTGATAACGTTTAACAATATTTGGGTTAGTGAAATTCGGAGGCTTTGGATAAAGACCACTGCTCAGATCGGTACTTGTGACACCAGGAGACAAATGGCAGCCTGCGCACATATCTTTGTAGTCTGCACCGCCTGAGCTAATCATCTCTGCCTTTTTTAAATTAGGAACCAAAATATTCTTGCTGGCATGCTCAATTGAGCGTGTGCGGGCAGTTTCTAAAAAATCGTAAACCAGCGGACTATGAGCTCGATCAGCACCGATATTTATCATGCCACTAGTCACCGTAATAAAAATACCCACAATAGCGACAAAGACAGTAAAAAGTATTCCTAACAAAAACTTCATAGGTTTGTCCTAAAAATCCATTTTCTTTAATATCCCATTACTGCTTGATCAGCTTCTCTGACAATAGTATTGAACTTATGAATTGATACTTACGAATCGCTATCGCTGCTTACACAGTGCTTTTGGTACATCGCTTTCATTTTGCTCATGTTAGCCATCATGGCTTTCATAGCAGGATCATTCATATCCATTTTGCTATGATCCATTTTTTGCATCATCTGCATATGCTTTTGCATTTTCTCACAGTTCATTTGGTCTTTTTCAGCATGCATTTTTGGGTCGTGTGCCAAGGCTGACGTTGAAATGACTAAGGCTATAGCAGCTGCTACGATTGATTTAGACAGTGGCATTGGTTTGAATAGTGACATAGTAAATCCTTATTTGATTTGGTATGTATTCGAAAAGACTTTAAGATATTAAGTTACTTTAAAGCATACTTTAGTGATTCTGACAGAGAGATGACGGTAAGATTACAATTCTGTCATCTTACTATTTATGGTTTTTAATGTTGTCAGTAATCCTTTAGTATGACATCAGAGCTGATGTTACTTATCGCTACCATATTTATTGATAAAGTATTTTTCAGACTGTAGATGTTGATCTTTGTGTTCAATCTCACAAGCCACTCTCGCATCGATATAGCTTTTCATTTGTGAATTTGAGAGCTGAGCATCGTTATGATCCAAGTTTTTTGCAAACTCAGTCACAGCGTCGCAGTTGTTGATGATTGAAGTGCTTAGATCCGTCGTATGCGCATTGGCAGTGGTAGTACCGATAAGTACCGAGACTGATAGCAGTAATACTTTTTTAAATGAACCATGAATTTTCATATAAAACCTCTTTTGTAAGTTGTTTACATTGATTACCGATAAAAATAATTCATCGTAGCTAAGTATTGAAACGAGCACCTATGTACCGTTTATATAGATTAGCAAAATAAAACTGACAGTCTGATTACGAGCACATGACATCTTTGTCAGCTACCAGTCAATGTTGTCACCTGTGCTGGTTAGAACGTTAAACAATCATGACCGTATTGAGGAATTACAATGAAAGTACTGCTGGTAGAAGATGAATTGAAGCTTGGCGAGTATATAAAAAAGGGCTTAACCGAGGCTGGGTTTATCGTGGATCATCAGTTAACAGGATTAGATGGCTACCATGCATTGATGACGGAAGAATTTAGCGTGATATTGATGGATGTGATGCTACCTGATGTTAGTGGTTTTGAGCTAGTGCGTAATTACCGAGCGGCTGGCAAACATACGCCCGTGTTATTTCTAACCGCAAAAGATGATTTGAGTGACAAGATAAAGGGGATTGAGATTGGTGGTGATGATTATTTGACCAAACCTTTCGCCTTTGCAGAATTGATCGTCAGGATGAAAAGCTTATTACGACGTGCCAATCAAGCCGACTATCAAAGTACGATTATGCAAATAGCGGATCTCAAGATGGACATTGCCAAGCGTACGGTGCATAGAGGAGATAAGCCTATTAAGCTCACGGCAAAAGAGTTTTCCTTACTACAGTTTTTATTAGAGCGCCGCGGTGAAGTGCTTCCACGCTCAATCATCGCCTCTCAAGTATGGGACATGAACTTTGAAAATGATACCAATGTGATTGATGTGGCGATAAGGCGTCTTCGTATAAAAATAGACGATGATCATGAAGAAAAGCTGATTCATACAGTGCGCGGGATGGGCTATCGGTTAGAAGCTGTCGATACAGCGCTTGATAGCAAACCATCTCACGAAGCTGGCAATGTCTAATATGAAATATAGGGTTGATAATCGGCGCTTGCCACTCTTATGGCGTACTGTGTTGCTGCTCACGATATTTGTTGTTATATCGCAGGTTATTATTTATATATGGATACAACGTTCTGTTAAAGGCCATTTCGAGCAAATGGACGCTGAGATTATGACCCATGCGGCTTTTAACCTACGTAAGCGAGTGATAGAACCTAGTAGCCCTATAACTTCTCAAACCCTACCTAGCTCTCAAAATCCATTGAATAGTCAACAGCCGCTAAGAGCGGGACCTGACATAAAGCTTGATGGAAATACTTCTACCGCAGCGATATCAGATGAAGCTGATCATCAGCATTCTTCTTGGCTAGATTACGATCTAAAAACCATTATCGCTAATAAAGAAGGGCGGATACTGTCTAGTACACCCAATAACTTTGCTCAAGAGCTAGGGGAGGGGTTTAATCTGTCATCATTGAAACAAGATAATGATAAGCAACAGTTTGTGATGAATATCAACAGCCGATACTATCGAGCAATGGTCATTGAAGACGACAAAATACTCGCGCTTATCGCATTGCCTATAGATGTGCATCATCAGTATTTATTACAGTTCAATCGTCAGCTTAGTATGATTTTGTTCGCGATTACCTTGTTGCTCGTCTCAGTAGCGGCGTTGGGTGTGTACTGGGGTTTTGCACCTTTGGCGACCATCGTTCAAAAAATGAAAAGAATGAATCCTGACAGATTGGATGATAGAGTCACAGTCAGTGATATGCCGTTAGAGCTGCGACCATTAGCAGAATCTTACAACTCAATGATGGCCAAGCTTGAAAGTAATTTTGAATCATTGTCACGGTTTTCAGACAATATCGCCCATGAGCTGCGCACTCCAATAGCGACACTCAGCACGCAAACGCAAGTCATGTTAAACAAACCAAGAGCGGGCGATGAATACATTGAGCAGCTACATCATCAGCATGACACGTTAGAGCAGCTGTCGGCCATGATAAATAATATGCTGCTGCTGGCAAAAACCCAAAAAGGATTGAGTGACTCGCAAATCAGTCACGTGGATACGGACAATTTAATCACCAAGCTCGTTGATTACTACGAAATGATTGCAGAAGACCGAGGTATCGCTATTGAAACCAAAGGTGAGTTTAGCGCTGTCTTAGGAGACAAAAGTTTATTACAAAGGCTCTTTGCTAACTTGATATCGAATGCGATTTATTATGCTGCTAAAGGTAGCGTTATAACCATTACTGCAGATAGAATAAACTCAGATGAGATAGTGGACACAACGATAACCAGTCTTCAACAATCAAAACAAGCCATTCTACGAATGACCATCACTAACCAATTAGAAGAGCCATTGGCACAAAGTGAGGCGGATAAACTGTTTGAGCGTTTTTATCGACATGATAAGACCAGTAGTAAGCACTCAGGTACAGGGTTGGGGTTATCCATTGTTCAGGCTATCGTTGGGGCACATAACGGACATGTCAGTATTACTATAAAAGACGATTATCACTTTCAAGTGGCTGTCGAGTTATTGGCGGAAGTTTAATCTTTAGTCGTCAATGATAGATATTCAATCTAAATAAATTTGGTAGATGATTGCCTTGAAAACGAGCTTGTGACGACCAAGTAAATGTATGTCTAGCGTGCTAAATAGAAGTAGATATTATCAAAGAGCAATCGATAGAAAAGGGTAAGTCTATAACGAACATAGCGTTTAAAACAGTATCATAACAATCAATCATAAAAATTAATCAACCATAAAAGACAATTAGGAAGCGACTATGCATATCACGGCCAATTTTGACGCAGGTAATATTGAAGTACTTAACATAGAAGATAAAAAGAATATTCAACTGGCGATTCGTCCCGATGTTGGCGGCGAGTTTTTTCAGTGGTTTAACTTTCGCCTATCAGGACAGGTAGGGGAGCAGTATGTTCTCAACATTATGAATGCAGGCGAAGCGTCTTATTTAGAAGGGTGGGAGGACTACCAAGCGATTGCTTCTTACGATCGTCAGCATTGGTTCCGTTTGCCAACGTCTTATACAGATGGCAAATTGACCATCGAGGCAGAGTTAGAATGTGACACCATCCAAATTGCTTATTTTGCCCCTTATAGCTATGAGCGTCATCAAGATTTACTAGCCGCTGTGCAAGTGCATCCATTAGTGACGTTAGAGCATTTAGGGGAAACGCTCGATAAGCGCGACTTAACCTTGGTCAAAATCGGTGATGGTGCTGCCCACAAACGCAACATATGGATTACTGCCCGTCAGCATCCAGGTGAAACGATGGCTGAATGGCTAATCGAGGGATTATTATATAGCTTGTTAGACAGTGATAATGCGACTGGCAAACAGTTGTTAGACAAGGCAAACTTTCATATTGTTCCTAACATGAACCCTGATGGTAGTGTACGTGGACACTTGCGTACTAACGCTGTTGGGACCAACCTAAACCGTGAATGGCAAAGTCCAAGTTTAGATAAAAGTCCTGAAGTGTTCCATGTGATTAATAAGATGGAGGCGACAGGCGTAGACCTGTTTTATGATGTACATGGCGATGAAGCATTGCCGTATGTATTCCTTGCTGGCTCTCAAGGGACGCCAAGCTATAGTGACCGTCTCGCTGGTCTACGCGATCGATTTTCAGAGGTATTAAAGTTAGCCAGTGCTGATTTTCAGTCTGAAGTTGGCTATGAGATTGATGCCCCAAGTACCGCCAATATGACCGTTGCCACCAATTGGGTAGCAGAGCGTTTTGATTGCCTCGCCAATACGTTAGAGATGCCATTTAAAGACAATGATAATCTGCCTGATGCGGAGATGGGCTGGTCACCAGAGCGTTCTATCAAATTAGGAGAGGCATCACTGATAGCCATGCTAGCTGTCGTGGATGATTTACGATAACTATAGAAAGAAAGCTGCAGAAAATAAAAAGCTGCTAATGATGGCCGAGTGTTTTAGTGGTCATCGTTAGCAGCTTTTTTGCATTTTAATTTTCACATTCGCCAATAACAGTCCTGACAAAATCAACATCATGGCCAGCATTTTCCACCAAGTCACTATTTCTCCTGTAAACAGTACTGAGGTTGCCATGCCAAATACGGGCACCAATAGCGCAAATGGCATGACTTTAGAGGCGGTGTTTTGACTGAGTAAGTGTGCCCAAAGGCCAAAGCCAATCAGAGTTGAGATATAGACGATAAACCCAAGTGACAGCCAAGATTTTAGCGAGGCATGAGTAAACGTTGCCAGCTGCCATGCCTCAGTCTCAAAGATAAGAGAAGATATCATTAAAATTACGCAAGCAATCAAGCCACCCCAGACGACTAGTGCTAGCGCAGACAAAGCAGATGCTTTGTTTGTACGAGCATTAGGCGAAACGGCAGATAAGTCTGTTTTCTTAGGTGCTAATGCTAAGGCCGCTTGCGCTGTTGTTTGCTTTGAAGACTGTTGTGAGGCCTGCTTTGAGGCTTGCTTGGATGCAATATTACCAAAGCTCCAACCGATGGCTGCAATCAAAATACAGACAAACCCAGCCAAAGGCATATCACCACCAAGGTTTAGCGCAATGACGATCAGACCCAATATACCGACCAACATACCGACGATTTGCATACGGCTGACGGCTTCACCCAATATAAAGTATGCTAGCAATACCGTGATAAAAATCTGAATTTGTAGCAGTAGTGCCGTCAGCCCCGGGGATGAACCCAGATGCATCGCTGTAAAGACAAAGGCGTACTGCATGACAAATGTACCGATGGCATAAATAAACAAGGTACGGTTGAATTTAGGCGGCTTTAGAAATAAAACCAGAGGCACAGCAGTAAAGAAAAAACGCAGGGCGGTAAGCATCAATGGTGGAAAGCTCTCAAGACCCCACGCAATAAAAGTAAAATTCACGCCCCAGATAAAGGTAACCAGTACAGCCAATGCAGTATATATAGGGGACATATGAGCTATCCTAGAGAGTTGTTATCCGTTTTGGGGAATGGTTAGATTTAATTGTGTTCAGCTTATGTTTGGCTGATATTTAGGCTTAGAATTATAGTCGAAAGGTCACTATATAATAAGAAGTTGCTAGCACTATAGTCGATTCAACTTAAAAGTAGTACAAGGCAACCGAGTATAGATGTACATGTGATACTTCAAGCGAGGTTAACGCTGTAATACTTTTATAGTGGAATGACTATATAAATCTCTGATTGGTCAGTCTAACGATTGAGCCAATACCTCGAAAACTTTTGAATGACTCATCTGTGCCACATTGAACCGCATAAAGTTCTCAGCATTGTCCGATTGGCTAAAAACGTTGCCCGGCGCCAATACCACACCTTTGGATAAACAGCGATTGGCCAATTCGGTCGCATTATTATTTTCAGGTAATCGACACCATAGGAACATACCTGCTTGTGGGAGCAGCCACGGTACGATGCCTAATTTAGCCAATCGTGGTAGTGTATGAGTACGCGCGCTTGCCAGCCGAGTATGGATATCATTCATATGCTTACGGTAGCCGCTATCAGTCAACGCTGAGAACACAACCGCCGCTGCTAATTGACTGCCACCAAAGCCAGTCGCTATCTTTAAATCTACTAAACTCTCAACCCATTCTATAGGCGCTGCAATATAACCACAGCGTAGGGATGCGGATAACGTTTTAGAAAAACTGCCGATATAGAATACGCGTGATAACCCATCCAAAGCCGCCAATCTCGCCGCAGGCTTGACTTCAAAGTCCGCAAAAATATCGTCTTCGATGATGTACAAGCCAGTAGTCTGAGCCAATTGTAATACACGGTATGCCGTAGCAGGTGATAACGTTGCGCCCGTAGGATTATGAATGGCAGCATTGGTGATGTACAGGCGCGGCTTATGCTCATCTAAAATCGCTGCAAAGGCCTCTACATCTGGACCATTGGGCGTATAAGGGACACCAACCACTTTGACTCGATGGGCAAGCAGCTGTGCTCGAAAGTTAAAATAACAAGGATCATCGACGACAACTGTATCACCTGGTGTCAGTAAAAATCGAAAAATCAAATCTATCGCCTGAGTGCCTGAATCCGTCAATATGACCTGTGACGGTTCTGCATTGATACTCAATCCTGCCATACGCCGCGTGAGTAGTTGACGCAATGCTAACAGTCCTAGCGGCGTTGCATACTCACTGATAATAGACGCATCAGCCTTGGCCACATTTCGCAGACCACGGCGCATACCTGCTTCAAACAGCCAGTCCGCTGGCAACCACCCACAGCCTGGCTTTAATGCACCATCGGGCGGCTCCAGCGATTGCCGCGATACCCACAATGGATCTACCACTCGATCAATTTTTGGTGCTATATCTGTCAATGATAGCGGCGCTGTCGTCTCTGCCACATAAAACCCTGCACCAGGACGAGCGTAGATAACCCCCTCAGTTTGCAGGCGTTCATAGGCTTCAACCACCGTAGAAGGTGAGAACCCATAATCTTTGGCAGCGGCACGGACGGAGGGTAGTCGCGACTCTGGCATGTAGATAACAGTCGCTATTTTTTCTTTTACGTCAGCCATGACAACTTCGATGCGTGTTAGCTTCTTATTCATATTTTTTACAATTTTTGGTAAGGCGGCTTTTATAAAGGTCTTATCTCAAGGTTACAGCTATGACGATATATGGGTAGGATATCCCAACTGTATGGGTTTTATAGACCAAACAGTTCTGTCTAATTGTACTGTAGTGTATATAGATAACCTACTGTACTTTTGTTTTAATTATTAAACGTAAACGATGTAGAGGTGAATGTAAGACTCTTACATGCATCACACCAACCTCAGTCAATTCAATGGTAATTCTTCAAAAAGTAGCAATATATGACCACTAAAAAATATAATAAATATCTGGCCTTTGCCTTATGCGTAATAACGACAAGCGTCAATATCCAAGGGCCGCTTTATGCCGTTTATGCACACAATGATGGCTATGGTGTACTAGCAACCACGATAGCGTTTTCCTTTTATGTATTGGGTGTCATACCTGTATTGTTGGCTTTTGGCGGATTGTCTGATCGCATCGGACGGCGCAAGACAATTTTAATAGCTTTAGCGTTATCAATAACAGCGACGGCTCTCATGTTGTTTTATCCGTACACGCGAGCATTAGCAGTAGCGCGATTTATACTTGGCGTGGGAACCGCGCTGATGGCAGCGACTGCGACCGCCTATATGATTGAGCTGCTTGGCTCATCAGATACAATGCGTGCGACAGCGTGGGTGACGGCCAGTACGACGATAGGTTTTGGTCTTGGTCCTGTATTGACGACAGTTTCTTTGATGTTTTATGAAACCGATCAGCCAGCCAGTTTTTTCTTACTGATAGCGAGCGGGATATTCGCTATGTTTTTGTTATATCAATTACCAGAGACAGCACCTAAACGCACTAAGTTGCCCACATCTATGCTACGGCTACCTTATTTTAATCGTGAAGTCATCTGGTATGGCAGCGGTATTTTGATTTGTTGGGCAACGACCGGATTGGTGTTGTCAGTTATTCCCTCAGTGCTGGCCACGCATGGACTCGCTAAATATGCAGGGATATCCTCTATGTTAGCCATCAGTTGTGGATTGATCGTTCAGCCAATCGCCCGAAAACTTGACCCTCAAGTTTCAAGTAAGCTAGGTCTTTTAATCTTACTACCAGCATATGCTTTATTGGCTTGGGGGACATTGAACGCCAATCTACCAGTCATTCTTTTGGCGGCATTTTTGGCCAGTACTAGTTGCTATGGCTTTGTCTATTTAGGAGGTATGCTAGGAGTCGCAAAATCTGCTGGAAATGAGCAGGCACGTGCAAGTGCAGGCTATTTTATGATGGCATATATAGGGCTTAGTGTACCCGTCATCTTTACTGGTTTGATTGTGGATCGGTATGGTGCTGCTACTGCATTCTACGCCTTTGGTATGTTTTCATTAGTTGGTGTGATTGTCTTATTTGCCAGTCAACCTATATTGAGAATTGGACGTCATTCGAACACCAACTTGCATAGCGTGACTTAAAATAAGATTGATAATGCAGTTTTCTATTCATTATCTTTTCATTTTTTTCATGATTATATTACTTGTCCGTTTTGTTATATGAATTTTTTTAGTTCATTTATTATATCTGACAGGCATGAGCGATTCTTTGATGTCATTCATATAGCTCATGTATCTGAATATCTACTATTGCCCAATCCATTCCTTCAAAATCTAAATTATCTTTATGTCTAGTATTATCGGTAGGTAGAGGAATGGCTTCGCCATCTTCTATTAATCCTTTTAGATGGAGCATAATCGCTTCTTTAGCATTATTAAAGATATCTGCACGTTCATCGCTGGCTGAATAGCAACCCATTATGTCTGGGATAAATATGCCATAAGCTGTTGTTTCATTACTTGGTGTAATTGCTATGGGATACTGCATTGAACATTCCTCATGAAGTTTGAACTTAAGTATAACTTGAAATTGTTTAGATAATGCTCTACATAACCCCTTAAATATAACTCGCTTTCAAAATTATATTGAAAGTGTTTTAGGTGATGGCTACTGTTTAACCCACAACACTTTCATTACAATGAGCGCTATCACGACGGATAAAATAGAACAGGTATCCAAAACTGAAACAATAATTCAAACAATAAGGGCGGTTTATGACTCTGAATACCACTAAAACAATTTTAATTACTGGCAGCACAGATGGCATTGGCAAATTGGCAGCGCTAAAACTGGCAGAAGCTGGGCACCAAGTGTACTTGCATGGCCGCGATGCTGACAAACTTGCTAGCGTCATTGCAGAAGTTCAAGCAGTCGCGACAGGCGCAGCAGTAGATAATATTGATGGGTTTGTGGCTGATTTTTCTGATCTAACGGATGTGCTAAAGATGGCAGCAGACGTCAATGAAAAACTGCCAAAGCTTGATGTGCTCATAAATAACGCAGGGGTTTATACCACGGCATCAGCATTGACTAAAGACGGTTTGGATGTACGTTTCGTAGTCAATTACCTAGCGCCTTATGAGCTGACCAATGCTTTATTACCTTTGCTCAAGCAGTCTGATAAAGCGCGTATCGTGAACTTAAGCTCAGCTGCGCAAGCGTCAATATCTTATCAAGCACTTGCAGGCCAGACCCGCCTCGATGATAAGAATGCTTATGCCCAAAGTAAGCTGGCACTCACGATGTGGAGTATGGCATTAGCTGACACCGTCGCTAGCAACGATATCAATGTCATCGCCGTCAATCCAGGCTCGCTACTGAACACAAAAATGGTCGATGAGGCGTATGGTCAATATTGGTCATCAGCAGACAAGGGCGCAAATATCCTAGCTGCATTGGCCATCTCAGATGAGTTCGCTAACGATACTGGTAAATACTTTGATAACGATATAACAGATGGCGCACATGGCGATGCAAGAGGGGCGTTTGGTCGACCACATGCTGATGCTCTAAACCAAGCAGCCATTGCAGAGCTTGAGCAGCAGACTCAGACAGTATTGCAGTCAATTTTTGCATAAGATGCCTAAAACTTACATTTAGCAGTATTAATGAATTTCGAACAATTAAACCATTACTAACTACATTTTCAAATTTCATTATTAAAAACTTTTTCATTAAAAACAGGACACAGTATTATGCAAACTATCAAAGCCATTGGTTATCAAAACAATCTACCTATCGATAATGAACAATCGCTACAAGACATCACCCTTGATAAGCCAATTGCTTCAGGCCGCGATATTCTCGTGGAAGTGAAAGCCATATCAGTCAATCCAGTAGATTATAAAATCCGTGAAGGGCGACCTGCCGCAGAGGGTGAGTATGCTGTTATTGGTTGGGATGCTGCTGGTACTGTGACGGCTGTCGGTGAAGACGTCAGCTTATTCTCAGTAGGCGACAACGTCTATTATGCTGGAGATTTGACCCGTTCAGGCAGCAATGCTGAATATCAGTTGGTCGATGAGCGTATCGTTGGACACATGCCAGCCTCTTTGTCTTTCGCTGAGGCAGCGGCATTACCACTCACGACGATTACAGCTTGGGAGATGTTATTTGACCGTTTACAAGTGCCTGTCTCTGATAGCAAAGCGAATGTCAGCGGTAGTAGCGAGAATGCTAATAACGTCTCAGTATTGGTCATTGGCGCAGCGGGCGGTGTTGGATCTATCTTAACTCAGTTATTAAAAACAAGAACGTCGGCCACGATTATTGGTACGGCTTCGAGAGATGAGAGCGTGCAGTGGCTCAAAGATTTGGGTGCTGATTATGTCATCAATCACCGCAACCCATTGTCTGATGAACTGCAAAAAACAGGTATTGCTGAAGTAGACTACGTGGTGAGTCTCAATAATACTGAAGATCATTATGAAGAAATCATTAAATGCTTAAAGCCGCAGGGTAAGCTTGGACTGATTGATGATCCAAAATCACTAGATGCCAACCCTCTTAAAACCAAAAGCTTAAGCCTGCATTGGGAATTTATGTTTGCACGCTCAATGTTCAATACGCCAGACATGATTGAACAACATCATTTATTAAATGCAGTGGCAAAATTGATTGATGCAGGCGAGATCAAAACCACGGTTGCTCACAATTTTGGGACTATCACCGCTGAACATCTACGCAGTGCGCACCAAATGCTAGAAAAACAGCAAGCGCATGGCAAGATTGTATTAGAAGGCTGGTCTGCATAACGCCATTTAGATTAAAAGTTAACAAGGTTTCGGAACACTTTAGGCTGAAGCACAGTACAACCGTAAAAGGTTAATTTTTTTAGATAAAGTGTTCTGATATCTAGCTCCAGTGATTCATAAACCGCTACTATATTAAATACTCACTTCATCATTACCGATCCATTTGGGTCCTATCTCAACCTTAATATCACGTGCGGTAACGGCTTCGGCGCACTCGGAGCACACTGTCACAGGATGCATAATGTGACCGCATGCCTTGTGTCTATGCAACAGCGGTGCCCCGCGTTCATCAGCCATGTGTTTATCACCCCAACTGACCAATGCCAGTACGACAGAGTGCAAATCTAATCCACACTCGGTCAGTCTATATTCCTCACGTAGCGGCCGCTGCTGATAGGCGACTCTTTTTAAAATATCGTATTCAACCAATTTACGAAGACGGTTAGATAGGACATGACGTGTAATGCCTAAGCGTTGCTCAAATACGTCGAATCGTCTGACTCCCAAAAAACAATCACGTAAAATCATGAGCGTCCAACGATCACCAATGACTGCTAAAGTGCGAGCCACTGAGCAAGACTGTTTGTCCAGTTCATCCCAGCGCATAGGTTATCTCCTTTATCTTTAAGCTATAGGTTAGCTTGACAGGGTCCAAAAATAAAGCTATGTTTTTGTTAGTTCTAAAAAGGAACCTGTAAGGAAATAGACATGAACAAAGCACCCGTAGCAGTTGTAATCGGCGCAGGCGATGCCACTGGCAGTGCTGTTGCCAAACGTTTCGCGCGCGAAGGTTTTACTTTGTGCGTGACCAGAAGGACTGTTGAGAAGCTAGAGGCATTAGTCAGTGATATCGAAGCGGCTGGAGGAGTAGTCAAGCCATTTGGTTGTGATGCGCGTATCGAGCAAGAGATGGTTGAGCTGTTTGCTCATATTGAAAAAGACATTGGGCCGATTGAAGTAGTAGTGTTTAACATCGGGGCAAACGTTCATTTCTCTATCTTAGATACGACAGAGAGGGTCTATCGAAAAGTGTGGGAGATGGGTGCCTTGGCTGGATTTTTGACAGGTAGAGAAGCAGCAAAAGTCATGATTCCACGTGAGAAAGGCACAATTATTTTTACGGGTGCAACAGCGTCTTTACGCGGTAGTAAGGGTTTTTCAGCTTTTGCTAGTGCTAAGTTTGCTCTACGGGCTCTGGCACAAAGCATGGCGCGCGAGTTGGGACCTAAAGGCATCCATGTCGCACACCCTATCATTGACGGTGCTATTGATACTGACTTTATTCGTGACAACTTTCCTGAGCGCTATGAGCTGAAAGACCAAGACGGTATTTTAAATCCAGAACATATCGCTGAGCAGTATTGGCAGTTGCATTGTCAGCCAAGAGATAGCTGGACACATGAGCTGGATTTACGCCCATGGATGGAAACTTTTTAATCCTATCTGGTTAATAACCATCAAAATTTTAATGGACTTTTAATCTATTGCAAGGAATGCCAAGATGAGTAAACAAGTAGAGTTTTTCTTTGATGTGGGTAGCCCAGCCAGTTACTTGGCATGGACTCAATTAGCGAGTATCGCGCAGCGCCACAATGCCGAGGTCGTTTGGCGACCTATGTTACTTGGCGCAGTGTTTCAAGCCGTTGGTAATACCTCACCAGCTGCCGTACCTGCTAAAGGCGCTTATATGCTCAAAGACCTTAAGCGTTTTTCAGCCATCTATGACGTACCTTTTCGCTTCAATCCATTTTTCCCAGTCAATACGATGCAGCTTATGCGCGGTGTTACCGCTTATTTGGGGACACCCAAATTTGAGAGTTATTTATCCGCTGTCTTTAATGGGCTATGGGCTGAAAAGTTAAATATGGAATCACCAGAAGTCGTGGCTGAGGTTTTGTCGAAAGTAGGCATTGATGTGACTGATTTTATGGCGCGTATTAGTGAGCCTGAGGTTAAGACGCGTTTAAAATCTAGTACCGAAGAAGCAGTAGCACGAGGCGTATTTGGGGCACCAAGCTTCTTTGTAAAAGGTGAGATGTTTTTTGGTCAAGACCGTTTGAGCTTTATTGAAGATGCTTTGAGAGACTGAGATCATCAAAAGTACTGGCGTATGCTGATTGACCAATCATTCATACGCCAGCACTTTGACACTCGTATTTTGCTAACAGACTTATCAAATAATGATATTTTTATCTAATAGTCCGTATTTACCACTTCATTTCACCTGTATTTACTTTACTGCCTATTTGTAAATTAGTATCCCCAGATAACGCGGGATAAGCTGCTTCCATAGTAGAAATCACTTTTTCTGACTGTTTAGAGTCTTGCTTTTTTGCCTCATCCAGTGCTTGCTCAAAGGTTTTTAGATAACTGAGAGTGAAATCAACAGCATAGTCTTTTTTGAGTAGGTTGCCCGAATAGTGACCTGGTATCACAAGGTTTGGCTCTAATTGCTTCATTTGTTCTAACGATTGCATCCACTCGCTACGAGCTTCTTTAGTTTGGGTATCAGCAGTCCACACATGCATACCTGATGTTACCGACACACCGCCGAACACAGTTTTTGACTCTGGTACCCACATGTATGCTTGATGGGTTCCCATCTCTTTGATTTCAATTTTGTGACCTTCTAGGGTCAGTGTAGACTGATCAAGGGTTTGCGGTACTGTGATCTTGGTAGGCGCATGCTTGCCAAGGATTGGACCCCAATGCTTTAATTTTGCATCTTTAGTCGTCTCAATGTGTTCAATAATCGAAGGGCTAGACATAACCTTCACATTAGGGAAGGCTTTGACTAAAGGCTGAAGACCGAAATAATAATCTGGATCGCCTGCCGTGATATAAATCATTTTTAGGTCTTTATTACTTTTTTTGATCATATCAACCAATGCTTCACCATCTTTAACACTAAACTGTGCATCGAACAAAATAGCATCTTTCTCGCCACTTGCCAGCACAGAGGTCACTGGGAAAATAGCATTTTGATCAGGTTTATATGCTTGCAGTTGTAGATCGGCTGCGTTTACTTGGGTTGCGAGCAGTAGCACACTGGCCGCCATAGAAGCTGTCATTAATTTTTTCATAGTTCACCTATATTTTCGTTTGAGTAAATAGACCGCGTTAATAGCGGTATTCGTTGTTAGTGGCTATTCTATTCGATTGTATTTCGTTTAAATACGCTATAATTCGGCATTTACTGTTTCAGTTTTCGCGCAAATAAGGATGTAGAGATGGATAGGCTGACCGCGTTGCAGGTGTTTATTACGATCGTCGAGCAAGGTAGCTTGAGCCGTGCCGCGGACAATTTAGACATGTCTAGAGCTAAGGTAACGCGCTATCTGACAGAGCTTGAGAGCTGGATGGATATGCGCTTATTACATCGCACTACTCGAAGTCTGAGCCTCACTGCACCTGGTGAGCAGACTCTTGAGGTGGCGTACCAGTTGCTTGAATTGACTGACTCGTTGGATCAGATACGCAATCAAAATACTTTGGAGCTAAAAGGTCAGCTGCGAATCACTGCCAGCTTTTCGCTGATTGATAGCCTTTTGATGGATGTGGTTGGTCGCTTTGTTTCTCACTGGCCCCGAACAGCAATTGATATTCTTACCACTGATGATTCGGTCAATTTAGTTGATGCCCGTATTGACTTGGCGATTCGTATCACCAATGACTTGGAGCCAAATGTCGTTGCCAGACGTATCGGTGAGTGCCACTCTATCGTATGCGCTGCACCTGAGTATTTACAACGGCGTGGCAGACCTACAGATGTACAGTCGCTTGTACATCACAACTGTCTATCGTTTGCGTATTTTGGACGGTCTGCATGGGTGTTTGACGGGCCAAATGGTTTAGAATCTGTTCCTATCTCTGGCAATATCAGCGCCAATATCTCTGAAGTCTTGCTCTCTGCCACGTTGCGTGGACATGGGATTAGTTTACAACCATCTGGCGCAGTCAAGTCTTTGATTGCATCTGGACAACTTATTGAGTTATTGCCTGAATGGAAACCCAAAACCTTGGGTGTTTATGTGGTTTATGCCAATCGAAAGCAGGTGACACCACTACAAAGAAAATTTATTGACTTTCTCGCTGAAGAAATAAAGTGTTCGCCTTATTGGTAGCAAGTAATGGATGGATCGATCGGAATGTTTATTTATATTTATTTTGAAAACAACATAGTAGATTAATAAGAAATTTTATTAAAAAACGTCAGAAACTCAAACGGTCAATAGCAACGCTAAAATAATGCTTATTGACCATTCGATAAGGTTTAGACTTTGCTATATCCCATATAGGACGGCCAAGCCTGCTAAAAGGATTTTTGATTTCTTATATAGTTCTTATATCGTTGGGAGCTATCGCTATAAATACTTGAGGATAGTAATGTGCTTATTACTATGTTTGAATTTGGCAAAAGCACGCATTAAAGGATACAGTAAAATGCTCAGTGCAATCGCAATGAACCAAAGTGTACTGACGTTATTTACACCAAAATATTCTCCATGCGTCATACCGAACTGTTGAACGGCAAATACATACAGCAGTTTCAATACATAGAGATGTACGATATAAAAAAACATTGGCACAGAACCGATGACTACCAGTGGTTTTATCCATAATTTGGTTTCAATTTTTTGGAGCATCACTAATAAAACCAGTCCTATGCCCACATTCCACAATATAAAGAGTAACGACGGTGGATATTTGGTGAGATTCATAAAGCTCATGAAGGTTCCACTCAGAGTGGGCATCATCAGCCATGCTTGATCGCCGTATACATTGGCCAGTCGCAGTACCACAAATAACGCGATACTCACCATGCCAAATGTAAGTAACGTACGATTTCTCTTTTGCACAGACGTAGAGTCACCGAACACAGATGTACCGATACAGTAGCCCAGTATGATAACGCCAATCCAAGGTAGTACAGGATAAGAGGTTCTAAAACGAATCACCTCACCAAACTCAATCCAGCCGCGTTCATGAAGTATCAGCCACAGTTGATGGACGATAGGAATGTCGGCAAAGGAGACGGTATCTAGTAAGTTATGACCAAATATAATCACCAAGCTGAGTAGCCACAGCCATTTTTTAGGCAGACCAATAACTGCCGAGAGCGCAATCATACTGAAGCCAATCGCCCATATCACTTGGAGATACACCACGTCAGGTGGAAATTGTGCTGTCCAAGCAAAATTAATTACAATCAGCTCCAAAAACACCAAAAAAAGCCCGCGTTTGATTAAAAATTCGCGGGTCATTTGAATACTATTGTGTTTGTGTTGGTACAAATAAGCAGACAGTCCCGTCAGTAACACAAAAACAGGTGCACATAAATGGGCAATCATTCGGCTGAAAAACAGGGGTTCATCCGTTCCTGGTATTACCATTGGATCAGGAACTTGATGGTGTAAGTAAAAGGTCTCTCGAACATGATCCACCATCATGATGAGCATCACAAGCCCTCGAAGTGCGTCAATCGCTTGTAACCGTTGAAAAGGTGTCGCCATACAATAGCCTTTGTATAGTTAAAATGAAACATTATAACATATCAATTATTAGCTACTACTGATTTAAGTACGTATTTTCGCAGAGGTGCTCACTCATTTGGATGTTTATGCTTGTCTTAACCTTTTATGCTGTGTCTGACCTAACAATAGCGTACCGCTGTTAAAACGGTGCGAAATTATCAGGCTGACTATGCGTAGCAGTCAGTCCAACGTTGAGTGGCATCAATACGACTATTAAGCCCAACTCCTCGTGGTACTTGCATATTATCGCCATACAGCCAAAGCACCATATTGGTACGTTTGCCACTAGTGATTGGATGTGCGGCGTGTGGCACCGAGCCTCTATGAATAATCGCCATGCCAGGTTTAAATATGGCGCGTTTGGTTTGCCCTAAGTATCCTGTGTGCTCGTAGGCCGTATTATAGTATCCATCGTGTATCTCCAAATGTGTGAGTAAACCTTATAGGTGCATGCTACTATAATTAATGATTTTGATAATCAGCAGGTTTAGAGAAACAGTTTCAATAATTTTTATATAATGATGAGGCTAGCAGCAGCAAGCGATGGTGGTTGCTAAGTTAGACGTTAATTGAGCGAAGGCATGACGATGAAAAATTTGCAGGATTTACGTATTTTTATTGAGACCGCTCGCTTAGGTAGCCTATCTGCCTGTGCTCGGCACTTAGATCTGTCGCCTGCAGTTGTGAGTGCAGCGGTCAAGCGATTAGAAGCGGAAATTGAGACGGTATTATTTGTTCGCTCTACTCGTAGGCTGCGTCTAACTAGCAAGGGGGAGCAATATTTAAAGCATTGCCGAGATGCGGTGGCTATTTTAGACAACGCTTATGCAGGACTACATGACAATGATGCTGAACTGACGGGTACCATTCGACTGTCGGCATCATCAGATTTGGGACGAAACTTAATTTTGCCGTGGTTGGACGATTTTATAGACATTCACCCAAAAGTGACGGTGCAGCTACATATGTCAGACAGCTATGTGGACTTGTACGGTCAGCAGATTGATTTGGCACTACGTTACGGCGCACCCAAAGATTCATCACTGGTCGCATTACCCATAGTGTTGAATAATCGCCCTATACTGTGTGCGTCAAAGGAGTATTTGAGCAAAGTTGATAAGGATATTGGTATCCCAAAAATGCCGGAAGATTTGTCGCAGCATAATTGCTTACGTTTGGGGCATGATGAAAAATATTTGAGCGAGTGGACTTTTGAGAAAGCGGGCAAGACTAAACGTGTGGCAGTGGATGGCAATCGCAGAAGTAAAGACGGTGACGTTGTACGCCGCTGGGCAGTGGCGGGTAAAGGCATCGCATTAAAGTCTCAGTTAGATATCGCCGGCGATTTAAAGGCAGGGAGACTGGTCGAGGTGGAGTTGGACGGCTGGCAAGTGGCCAACTATCCACTATATTTGATTTGTCCAGAGCGGCGCTTAATCGATCCATTATTTAATGCGGTCAAAGAATACTTGATTGAACGGGTAGAGCAGGTATTAAGGTAAAACGAAAACTAATTATTACCCTGTTTGAACAGACGAGCAAAACAGCAATTCCTAGACAGTAATTACTTGATGGGTATTATAATTATTGCCATACCTTATCAAGCACCGTAAACCAGTTTTTTGACGTTACCTTTTCAATAAGTTGGTTTGAGAAGTGACGTTGTTGCATTCGCTCAATCAGCATAGAGATTTGACTGATATCAGATAACTCATCAGGTAGTAAGCAACCATCGAAATCAGAGCCAAACCCAACATGATCTTCGCCTAGATGGTCGATCAGATAATCGAGATGGTCGACAATCACATCGAGTGATGTTTGCGTATTACGTTGCCCATCTGCACGAAGAAACGCCACATCGAAATTCACCCCAACCAAACCATCGCTTTGTTTAATAGCAGCCAGCTGTTGATCGGTCAAGTTCCGTGCTTGCTGACATAGAGCATGTGCATTGGAGTGTGTCGCCACAATAGGCTGGCAGGCAATCTCTAGCGTATCCCAAAAAGCACGCTCATTCATATGCGACACGTCGATCAGCATATGCTTGTCATGACAGGCCAAAACAAGCGCTTTGCCCTGAGCAGTCAGACCAGATCCAGTATCTGGAGAGTGTGGAAAGGATGCATTCAAGCCATCACCAAAGAGGCTCTTTCTATTCCATAGTGGGCCAATGCTTCTAAGCCCCGCCTCATAAAACACATCCAGCAGGTCAGGCTGTATGGCTAAAAACTCAGCACCTTCCAAATGCAAAACGATAGCTAATTGTTGATTCTGCTGACAGGCTTTGATTTGTTCTAGCGAGGTGCAAATTTGGATTTGACCATCAGATCTTGCCTGTAATTGCTGTGCAAACGCCAACTGAGCGCAGCAAATATCGACGATTTCTTGCGGAGTAAAGTCTGAGTTTGTAGGAGTAAATAGTTTTTCAGGATGGTTGTTTTTCACATAAGCATAGGGCGGCAAGAAGATAGAAAATAATCCGCCCATCCAATTCGCTTCTTTGCAACGTTGTAAATCCAAATGCCCCGGTAACGTACCATAAATGAAATCATGCACTGGATCGGCAGCTGAACTTAGCCATAGACGAGTTAATAGATCATTATGACCGTCAAAAATTATGGGCTGGTTATTCATCATTAATCCGTAACCGTACGCGTGGGAATCAGTTGCTCTTGACTCATACTTAATCGTTTAGAGTTTTTAGGATTGCGAAAGCGCAGTTCTTCAAAAGGTACAGGCGTCTCGCTGTTGATACGCGCCTCCTCAATCAGGTAGTGATAAGGCGACTTGCCACAGACAGGATCGGCATTTTTGGCGTCCCCAGTTAGCATAAAGGCTTGGCAACGGCAGCCACCATAATCGCGCTCTTTATCTGGGCAGCTTTGGCAGATGTCGGGCATCCAGTCGTCACCGCGAAACTGATTGAAGCTTGCAGATTCATACCAAATATCTGACAGTGGAGTATGTCGTACATTAGGAAACTGTATTGGCATTTGTCTGGCAGCATGACAAGGTAGGGCTGTACCGTCTGGTGCGACTGTTAAGAAAATCTTGCCCCAGCCATCCATACAAGGTTTCGGACGTTCTTCGTAATAGTCAGGCACCACGAAAATAAGTTTGCACTTAATACCACGTTCTTCAATCTGCTTGCGGTATTCATTGGTAATGCGTTCAGCTCGGACCACTTGCGCTTTGGTTGGCAATAGACCTTCTATGTTTTCAAACGCCCAACCATAAAACTGACAAATAGCCAGCTCGACCGTGTCGGCTTCTAGCTCTAAGCAGAGATCAATAATCTGGTCAATCTGATCGATGTTTTGCCGATGAATGACAAAGTTAAGTACCATCGGGTAATCGTACTGTTTGACCAGACGTGACATCTCATACTTTTGCTCAAAGGCATGTTTTGAACCTGCCAAGGCATTGTTCACCGTTGGATCGCTGGCTTGGAAGCTGATCTGGATATGCTGAAGACCTGCTTCTTTTAAACGCGCAATCCGAGCTTCGGTCAATCCCATACCTGATGTTATCAAGTTAGTATAAAAGCCTTGATTGTGCGCATAAGCGACCAGCTCTTCTAGGTCTTGGCGAACCAGTGGTTCACCGCCAGAAAAACCAAGCTGCACCGCGCCCATTTTACGCGCCTGATCAAACACATCAAACCACTCTTGCGTCGTTAGCTCATCTTTATACTGAGCATAATCAATAGGGTTTGAGCAATAAGGGCATTGTAAGGGGCAGCGATAGGTCAGCTCAGCAAGCAGCCATAGCGGTAGGCCGACTGGCGTATTCATACTAAATCAATCCAATGTTCACGCTGGGCGACCAGCATATATTCGATGATGTCTTGCTCGATTTCGGGAATATCGCCAAACATAGCTTGCACCTTTTGGATAATATCAGCAATGGACGCTTGACCATCAATATGTTGCCCAATGATGCTGGCACTGTCATTGAGCTTAATCATACCCTCAGGGTAGAGCAAGACATACGCGTTTTGCGCAGGCTCAAACTGAAAACGATAACCGTGACGCCATACCGGTACGATGGATTGATCCAGCTTAGGTAAACTAGCAGGTATACTCATTTAAACAATCCTTTATGCCAAACATTGTCAGTGGTAACGCTTTGATAAGGAGCTTGGTTATGCACATAGGCTAGGCTCAAGGCATCCAAGATCGTCCATAAGATATCGAGCTTAAACTGTAGGATCTCAAGCATACGCTCTTGTTGCCCGGCTGTTTTAAACGAGTCGAGTGTGATGGTCAGACCATGCTCAACATCGCGGCGCGCTTGACTCAAGCGTGAGCGGAAATAGGTATAGCCTTGCTCCTTTATCCAAGGGTAATGCTTGGGCCAAGACTCTAAACGTGACTGATGAATCTGCGGGGCAAACAACTCTGTAAGTGAGCTACTCGCCGCTTCTCGCCATGACGTCCGCCGCGCAAAGTTCACATAAGCATCGACGGCAAAACGCACACCCGGTAGCACTAGCTCTTCAGAAATCACTTGCTCACGAGTCAAACCAACTGCTTCTGCCAGACCCAACCACGCTTCACGGCCGCCGCCGTCAGGATAGACGCCATCTTGATCAATCATGCGCTGAATCCATTCTTGACGCACGCGCTGATCAGGACAGTTTGCCATAATGGCCGCATCTTTCAATGGGATATTGATCTGATAATAAAAACGGTTGGCGACCCACGCTTGGATCTGCTGCTGGGTCGCTTTGCCTTCGTGCATCATAATATGAAAAGGATGGTAAATATGATAATACTGACCCTTAGCCATAATCGCTTGTTCAAACGCTTCTGGGCTTAGCGCTGTGTTTTCTTCTTGCATTGTTCTCACCTTACGATTGCTGTTTTGCCTTACCGTTTGTATTAAAGCTCAATCTGCATACCATCAAATGCTACTTCAACACCATGTTGTTTTAATGTCGCGGCTTGTTCAGACTGTTCATTCAATATCGGGTTGGTATTATTAATATGGATCAGCACCTTACGAGCGTTATCCAACTGATCTAAATAATGTAGCGAGCCGTCTTCACCACTAATATGTAAATGCCCCATGTCTTGGCCGGTCTTTGTACCGACGCCGCACTCTTGCATTTCATTGTCTGTCCATAGCGTACCGTCAATCATCACGCAATCAGAGGCGCGCATGATCTGCATAACGTCATCATCAATTTTGCCCAAACCTGGCGCATAAAAGAGTTGTTTTTGTGTTTTTACATCTTTCACAATTAGCGCAATATTGTCACCATCATGCGGGTCATTGCGGTGCGGAGAGTAGGGCGGTGCAGAGCTTCTAATCACCAAAGGCGTCAATTCTAAATTGTCAAATCCTTCAATCTTAAACGTCTTTTCTGGATCAATTTGATTATATTGCAAGCCGCCATTCCAGTGCTTCAACATGTTAAAGAGAGGAAATCCTGTCGTTAGATCTTGATAGACCATGTCAGTACACCAAACAGGCATTGGACAACCTTCACGCAGGGTCAATAGCCCCGTCGTATGGTCAAGTTGACTGTCCATCAAGACCACATTGGTGATGCCTGTATCTCTCAATTGACGTGCTGGCTGTGCTGCCTTGAACTCAAATAATTGTTGGCGGATATCAGGTGACGCGTTGAATAAGATCCAATCCACACCATTTTCTGATATGGCTATCGAAGATTGGGTACGGGTTTTTGCCTGAATCGTGCCTTGACGGACACCGTGGCAATTATCGCAGTTACAGTTCCACTGCGGGAAACCGCCACCAGCAGCTGAGCCTAAAACGTGAATATACATAAATCAATATTTCCAAAAAAATAAAAGCCCTAATCATCTAGGGCTTTTAATGGATTGAGTGCTAATGAGTTTTAGCGTGCTTCGAAATACATAGTAACTTCGAAACCGATACGAATGTCTTGAAAAGCTGGTTTGGTCCACTGCATGGGATTACTCCGGAACGATCTTACTATTTAAGAAGTAAGATTAATAAAGTGAATGAGTGATAAAGGGTAGTATAAGCTGCCCCCCGCTGTCAATTTCTTAGATGTTAGTAAAGCGTTAACGAGCATCGATTAAGCAGTCTTTTATAGCATAAATGAAAGCTGTTTTTTCGTGCTAAAAAGACAGTATATCGAGCATAAGATTAAAAATATCTTTGAATAGATTGAGTATAAATTCTAACTATAAAAAATCTGCTTGAAGTGAGTCAGGCGTATTTCGAGAACTTATGAGTTATACACGTATATTGCAAAAAACGAATTTATCTATAAAGTAATAGTTTAACTTGATAGATATTGGAGGCTTAAGATGATTGCTGAATTACAGGGCAGTGAGTTAACCAAAGCCATCTTGGAAAATGTCAGCAACTGTGTATGGTGTGCTGTCAGCAACGTCAGCGATGATTATGCTATAGCAACCATAGATAATGGTTACTACGAATTACTGGTTCCTATTGTAGCTTTCAATAACGACCAGTTCGTTTGTGATAAAGGTGATCTATGGGAGTACGCTGTCTCAGTAAAGAGAGTGGCACTTACTCATGATGATGTAGGGCTATAACTCATTATCAATATAATGACTGTTACGTTCTACATACAGATTAGTTTTACAGCCTATGCATGAAAATCTACCATCTGTCTACAACTTCTTGTTCTAGCTGACAATACATCTGTACTATCTATTTATAAGCTCATCTGTCTAACCACCAATATTTTTTAACGATAGATAAAACAGGTTCGAAGATGCTCAAGTAATTGCTGTTATTAAGCCACTTGTTTAGCTTACTAATCATTGTCATTGAATAGGAGTAACAACATGGATACAGTAATTGTTGGAAGCGAATTGACTCGTTCAATGCTTGAGGATGGTCATCAAAGTATATGGTGTGACGAGAGTGATGAGAACGCTCTAAAAGATCAGGTAGGTAATGACTTCACATCTCGCATTGTGGCTTTTGAAGACGGCCAGTTCTACTGTACGGGCGGTATGCCTTGGAAGTATGCAGTGCCAATTGAAATAATTGCATTGACGCGATATGACTTTTCTTTTTAGTGAACAAACATAACTTAGATAGGTTTGGATAGTTATCGCTGAAAGCAAACCCTAATATCAAGATATTTAGTTAGATAAAATGCGCAACTGACAAGGCCATTCAAGCGATGCAATATAAAGCTTGAATGGCCTTTTGTGTTTTAGATCCAGTTTGAAAGCTATCTATTATTTCAAAAATTCAGGGCGCATAAAGGCTGGGTTTGGATACGTATAAAATCCTTCACCAGTCGCGAATCCTAATTTGTTTTGATCGATTAATTGCTTTTTTAAATATTGAGCAGCCTTGAACCTCACAGGATTTTGAGTTTTTTCAGCAGATAGTTTTGTGATGTTGTAGGCAGTGTTGATACCGATAGTGTCCAATATGGCAAAGGGGCCTGACGGCGCGCCAGTTACTATCATCCACGTTTTATCTATCGTATGTGGATCGGCAACTTCTTTTGCAACCAACTGCAAAGCTGCATCTATAAAAGGCGCCAACAAACTGTTCATGATATAGCCGGGTTGCTCCTTATCCAGCGGCATTGCCACCATACCGATGGCAGTAGCAAAAGCAACAACCTCATCAAATACTTTAGGATCTGTGCCAGGATGCCCCATGATTTCGGCGACATTATGCATCCAAATTTTATTGGCAAAGTGTAGCGCTAAAAACTGAGCAGGTCGTCCCGTTGATTCTGCAAACTGACTAGGAAGTAAGGTTGAGGTATTGGTCGCAAAGATGGTTTTCTCTGGCGCTAGTTTGGCAAGTTTTTCATAAAATTCGATTTTAATTTCAGGAATTTCGGGTATGGCTTCAATCATTAGGTCAGCATCTTTGACCGCTTCTGCTAAATCTGAGGTATAGCTTAGATTATCAAAAGCCTTATCCAACTGCTCTTGAGTTGCCCTCAGATCCTTTCTAAAAGCCTTGCACATCAATTGAAATTTTGACTTTGCTTTTTCTAAAACCTCATCATTGATGTCATAGACACTGACATTAAAACCATGAAATGCGGCCTGAAAAGCAATTTGATAGCCTAGGATGCCGCTTCCCGCGACAGTTACATTTTTATACGTCATTGTATTTATTTCCTAATAGTAGTGGACATAAGTTGCTAGATAAATGTCTAGAACTTATAGATCTATTATTAGATGGTTTTTCTTAATTATTCAACCTTCATTTTTATAAAAACATTAAAGAAAACCCAAAAATATCGCTATGCAGGTATCAGATAATTTCACATCACTTGACTTATTATTTTATTAAACAATTCAACAGTTTAATAATAATATTACTAACTTTACACCTGAGTATTTTATGATAATTGAAGGCTAGTTTCATATCAGAACGACATTTTTAATGACTGTTGATGTCAAAATCCTATCTACGTGAAGAATGACATAAGCAGTGATGTAGGAAGAAAATCGCATTTAACGTATTAAACATGCAAGGCAGGCTATTATCCCTATCATTATTCTTACGTATGAACCCGTTGACACATTCGAAGGTTTACACCTGTATCATGCGCCATTTTTCAACTATGCCATGCGCGTAAGGATTGCATTAGCGGAGAAGCAGCTAGAGTGGACAAGCCTATTGATCTGTCTAAAGGTTATTAGCAGTAGTAAGCCTGTTTTTGATGTAATGATTCTCGCAGATGCGCTACAAGCAGTTTCAATTTTTGGTCCGGTTGCCGTGCCTTGGGGTAAACCGCATACATGCCCATTTTCTTTCGTGTAAAGCGTTGCAAAATCTGAGTGAGCGTGTTTTGCTGCATCTCTTCATAAACAAGCGCTTGTGGTAAAAAGGCAATACCTAGGTCGCTGAGCGTGGCTTGTTTAATCGCATTAAGATGATTGCTATGAAACCGACCCTGTACAGGAAGCAGTTGCTCCGTGCCATCTATATATAGCGGCCATATACCATTCGCCGTATGATCAAACTTATAGACCAAACACTCATGACTCCGTAATTGTTCAGGGGTTTGAGGTGTACCGTGTCGCTCTAAATAGTCTGGTGTTGCACATATGACCCACTGGCTATCTATAAGACGTCTTGCAATGAGTGATGAGTCTTCAAGCTCTGCTGTCCTTATCGCCAGATCAAATCCTTCTTCTATCAAATCAACCAATCGATTGGTAATCTGTAAATCTACTGATATTTCTGAGTGTTGTTTACAGAATTCGGCAATGGATTCACTCAATATTAGATTTGCAGAGACTGCTGGCATGGTTATACGTATGTTACCTTTCATGTCCTCACCGTAGCCTGTCACAGCATTTTCAGCTTCCTGAAAGGCAAATTTAGCGATTTTAGCTTTGTCATAAAGCGTCCTTCCTGCATCGGTTAAGCTTAACTTTCTGGTTGTTCTATAAAGTAGCTGAGCATTTAAGCTCTCTTCTAATCTTGCAATGCGTTTGCTTACCACTGAATTCGTTAATGACAGCTTTTCAGCGACCCGAGAAAATGACCCTTCATCAACCACTTGGACGAATAAAACCATATCGTCAGCTTTGCCCATACTTGTTCCCCAATTGGTGTAATACGTTTTAGATTATAGCAAAAAAAGAAAATAACATTGTCCTTTGATGCAATATATCAATGTATTGACAAGGCGTAGAATATTTTAGGGAATTTTGAATATTTAATCGATACACTGATGAGCAATTACTGTATATGACGGTTTAAAAGGTTCTAATCACTATTTTACCTACCATCTATTATGTATTGTTCTGCGGAATAATCGTTATGGCTACCATTTACATTTTCGGTTTTCAAGGTCCTTTAGCACCATAAAGCACATGTAACCTCCAAGATAAAGAGATTGATATGCATTCATCAAACCTTTTCTCATCAAATATGCCTTCTCAAGACATCATTAGCCCTGATCAAGTGTTAGACAAGCTGACGAACGTATTAGGTGCTAGCAATGTACAAGCAGATCCAGAGAAAAACGAGCACTATAGAATGGGGTGGCGTTCTGGCGGCGGAGCTGCATTGGCCGTTTTGTTTCCACAAAAGCTGCTGGAGATTTGGCGTAGTCTAGAAATATGTGTGGAAGGCGACTGCATTATTATCATGCAAGCAGCAAAAACAGGGCTGACTGAAGGCTCAACCCCGAGCGGTAATGACTACGATAGGCCAGTGGTGGTGATTAACACCCTTGCAATGAACCAGTTGTATTTGGTGAATGATAACGAGCAAGTGATTAGCTTACCTGGCGCCACGTTGCATCAGTTGCAAAGTCAGCTTGAAGCCGTAAATAGAGCGCCTCACTCCGTTATTGGTTCCTCGACATTAGGTGCGTCTATTATTGGCGGTGTCTCTAATAATTCTGGTGGGGCACTGGTTAAAAGAGGTCCTGCTTATACCGAGCTTGCTTTGTTTGCCCAAATAGACAAGCACGGTCAGCTAGTGCTGGTTAATCACCTAGACGTCGAGTTAGGAGATACTCCAGAAGAAATACTTACTAACCTACAAACAGGTAGTTTTGACAAAAGAGCATTACCTGACACTGGTAAGATGGCATCTGACAAAGAATATATCGCCAGAGTCAAAGACGTTAATGCAAGTACGCCAAGTCGTTTCAATGCTGACAAGCGAAGACTGTATGAAGCAAGCGGCTGCGCTGGCAAGCTAGCGGTATTTGCAGTGCGTCTTGATACCTATCCAACGGCTGTAAAAGAGAAAACCTTTTATATAGGCACCAACAGTGTGAGTGAGCTTGCACAGCTCAGAAGACAGATACTATCGAGCTTCGATAATATCCCTGAAGTGGGTGAGTACATGCATCGTGATATATTCGATGTATCCGCTAAATACGGTAAAGACACGTTCTTAAGTATTAAGCATCTTGGTACCAATGCCTTACCTCGACTGTTTTCTATCAAAGGCGCTATGGATGCAAAATTCCATAAATGGTCATGGATGCCAAAGCATTTCACTGACAAAGTCATGCAGTTCATCGCCAATATATTTCCAAAGCATTTACCGAAGCGAATGCTAGAGTATCGCGACCAATATGAGCATCATCTTATCTTAAAAATGAGTGATGCTGGCATAGCAGAAGCACAGGATTTTCTGAAGGTATTTTTCGACGCTTCAAATACGGGTAGCTATTTTGAATGTAGTCAGCAAGAGTCAGAAAGTGCCTTTTTACATCGCTTTGCCGCTGCAGGTGCTGCATTACGTTATGAAGTCATACATGAAAAAGACATCGGCGATATATTGGCATTGGATATTGCTATACCACGTAACGAATTAGAATGGCTTGAAACCCTACCTGAAGACATTGAACAACACTTAGAAAAGAAGCTGTATTACGGACACTTCTTTTGTTATGTATTCCATCAAGACTATATTCTGAAGAAGGGTAGTGATGCACACCTTGTTAAAAAAATGATGTTAGAGCTACTGAGCGCACGCGGAGCCAAATACCCTGCTGAGCATAATGTCGGACACCTATACGAAGCAGAACCTGATTTGCAGAACTTTTATAAAAGCTTGGACCCAACCAATACCTTTAATCCGGGTATTGGTAAAATTTCGAAAACCAAACGCAATTGCTCGTGTTGTTTATAACTGAACCTTAAAACTGAACTATAAAATTGGTATTAGGCTGATTATTTATCAGTAGCTAAGTTGCTGAATAGTTCAGTGTTTGTCCATTATAAATTGTTCAATACACCCTCAGAAGCACTGCCGATTGGTAGTGCTTTTTTATTATTTCTCGGTAAATGTATCAGTGGCCTCGAGTTCAGAAGCATATTTATTCAAAATGATTTTGTTATCTATTGTTAAATACCAGTCGATGCTATGTATAATGCAGCACTAGCATAGCTTTCACTCAGTATGGCTTTCACTCATATGCCTTTAATAAGAAGATTACATTATGTCAAACAAGCGTCCTTTATATATTCCTGTTGCTGGACCCGCTCTTTTAGAGACACCTTTATTGAATAAAGGTAGTGCTTTTTCATCAGAAGAACGTAGTAGCTTTAATTTAACGGGGCTATTACCTCATAATATTGAAACGATTGAGGAGCAATCATTACGTGCTTATCATCAGCTGAGCTCATTCACTGACGCGATGGATAAGCATATTTACTTGCGTAACATCCAGGATACCAATGAAACCTTATTTTATCATCTGATTGAGCAGCATATCGAGGAAGTCATGCCGCTCATTTATACCCCAACCGTTGGTCAGGCGTGTGAAAAATTCTCGCAAATTTATCGTCGTAAACGTGGTTTGTTTATCTCATATCCTGAGCGTCACAAAATCGACGATATGCTACAAAATGCCACCAAACAAAACGTCAAAGTGATCGTTGTTACTGACGGTGAACGTATATTGGGTCTGGGGGATCAAGGTATTGGCGGTATGGGCATTCCAATCGGTAAGTTGTCTTTATACACGGCTTGTGGTGGTATTAGCCCAGCTTATTGTCTACCTATTTTGCTGGATGTCGGCACCAATAACCAACAGCTACTTGACGATCCTATGTATATGGGCTGGAGAAATCCGCGCATCTCTGGCGATGAATATAATGAATTTGTAGAATTGTTTATTCAAGCCGTTAAGCGCCGTTGGCCAGAAGTGTTATTGCAATTTGAAGATTTTGCTCAGGAAAACGCGACCCCGTTATTGAATAAATATCGTGATCAGCTATGCTGCTTTAATGATGATATTCAAGGGACTGCTGCGGTATCGGTTGGTACTCTAATTGCAGCGTGTCTAAATAAAGGTCAAAAACTTAGCCAACAGAATATCGCATTTTTAGGCGCAGGATCTGCGGGTTGCGGTATTGCTGAGCATATTATTCGCCAAATGCAGCGTGAAGGTTTGACTGAAGAGCAAGCTCGTAGTCAAGTATTCATGGTTGATCGCTATGGCTTATTGACAGATGGCATGACAGAGCTGCAAAAATTCCAAGAACCATTAGTACAAAAAGAATCAGCTATTGCAAGCTGGGACAAAAGTAAGAAACTCGGCTTAGCGCAAGTGGTTAAACAAGCAAAAATCACCGTATTATTTGGTGTTAGCGGACAAAAAGGTCTGTTCACCCAAGAAGTGATCGAATCGCTATGTGCTAATACTGAGCACCCAATTGTACTACCACTTTCAAATCCAACGTCTCGTGTGGAAGCAACGCCGCAAGAAGTCATGAATTGGAGTAAAGGTAAGGCAATTGTTGCAACGGGTAGTCCGTTTCCTCATACCACTTATAAAGGTCAGTCTTTTGAGGTGTCTCAGTGTAATAACAGCTATATTTTCCCTGGTATTGGTCTAGGTGTTTTAGCAGCACGTGCGACAGGTATCAGTGATAATATGCTAACGGCAGCAAGCCAAGCCCTTGCAGATATATCAATGGAATACGAAAAAGCACCTGGTGCCATCTTACCGCCGATCAAAGTTATCAGAGAGATCAGTGAAAAAATAGCGTATGCAGTGGCACTGCAAGCGGCTCAAGATAAACTAGCACTACCTATCACATCGGAAAATTTACAACGCCGATTAAAAGCGAACTTTTGGTTACCTGAATATCGTAACTATCGCCGTACTTCTTTCTAAGTTAGAGATTAGATAGTTAGCTATTATCAATATTGCAAACACCATAAAAAATCACCTTAACTTGAACAGTTAGGGTGATTTTTTTCTATGCATTAATATAAAACTATAAGGTCTGTATGGTCGCTTATTTTGGTGGTGAGTTAGTCAACGCCTTGATAATTTCAGATATTTTAAAGGTATTCTAAGAGGTGTTAGTCGATACCTCTATCGTTAAGGTATGGAAGGTCAGGGTGTATTATCGACACGCAATAAAAAACCCTTGTAGCATAAGGCTTACAAGGGTTTAATCGGTACTAATCATATCTTAATTGGTGCGCCCACCAAGACTCGAACTCGGATCGATCGCTTAGGAGGCAACTGCTCTATCCTGTTGAGCTATAGGCGCATTATGGAGTGACATTGTAGAAAAAAGCAGTCATAAAAGCAATCAACAAAAGATAAATAAAGAAAATTTATCCTTACTCACCATTGCTAAGCGCGTCAGTGACATCTACAGCGTGATCACCTGATGCACTTTTTGCCTGTGAGGTTGGTTTAAATAAGTCATTTACACTGTTCTTATAACCACTTATATTCTCATAATCATATTTTTTTAGTATATCTTGACCTGTGCTCGATAGTAAAAAATTACGGAAGCTAATAGCAGTTGTATCGTCTGTCAGGATGACACCTTCAAGCGCTTGTTCATCTTTTAGCGCATAGTTAAAGGGATTTAGAGTGTGTATCTTTTTATCTTTATTATGCATACGGGTATCATTATTCTTGTCAAAAGCATCATTTGTACCAACACCCTCAATGCTTTTTTGACTTTGACCATTTCTATCTTGTGCCTGTTGCAATTCTGACTGTAGGAGTGATACCCGTTCTGTAGATAGGCTATCGTCATTGGTAATAATCATATCTGTATCAAACACAAAGTCAGAGAGTTTGTCTTTGGTCGAACCACTACTTGGTACTGTGAGAAGGTCGTTAGAGGAGACATAGCTCGCTAGCACTTGCACGTGCGGATAACGAGATTCAAAGCTCACAATGATATCGTCCAAAGGTACCTGTAACTTCTCCTCTGCTCGAATATATAAAACACTGTCAGCAATCTCTCTTGAATCATCACCTTTCGTACTAGGGTCTGCTTCACTTTCACTTGCCATGATTGGCAATGGGTCTGTGTTTTTTCGATTACTGGTCCACAACCAAATAAAGACCGCGATAAAGATTGTGAGCAGCAGCAAGATTAGCCCAGCCAGCAGTAGTTTGTAGTCTTTCATATATTACTGCTCTTTTATTATTAGTTGATTCATAGCAAATTTTATATACAGGGTGGTATCTAGTTTTTAAAGCTTTTGTTCTAGTACTTCATCGGTCAATTCAGCCAACATGTCTGCAAAGATATCCGTGTCCGCAGAAGGGGTGGATACTTGTTCTTCATTAACTTCACTATTTTCATCAGTATGGTCATTGGTTTGGCGATTTATTAGAGAATCAGATCGGTCATTTAATACTTTGGCAGGCGTAGTAGTTTGATGCGCTGCTAACGGCGATTCACCGGTTAACAATCTGTCTTTTAACCATCTAAACCCATGTGCCTCCCACCATGCTTCGAAACGTGGCAACGTGCTACCACGTACCGCTACAGGGAGATCTAGCGTTCTCAATTTCTGCGCAAGTACAGGGTCGCTGATAGCTTGATGAATGCTCAAATAAAGTGAGCTACTATCATCCGTATAGGGTCGTCTGTTTTGCCATGATCTGTCATCGATTTTCATACGTGGCAGTTGCCACAACTCACCGCGATAATACACGACGTATAAGCGTTGTTTTGGATGGACAAAAATGGCATCAATGGGACGCAATGGCATAATATTAAGTAATCCCGTCAATAGAAAGTATTATTTAGATACAGGTTGTAAAGGGCAATTTAAAAACCACAATGAGATTATTTCATAGTAAATATGAATGATAGTATAAAACGACACTAAATGTCGCAAGATTATTATAATATCGGCATCTACACTAGTAAACGATAACCATCAATGGCACACTGATAGCAAATTTGGCAAGTCAACGTTATCAATGGATATGTAGAATTTGCTACTATGATTGTTTTTGTTTATGGCACTCATGCTAGCAGAAATGCATCATAGTAACGACCATCAAGCATGGATTGATGAGTATCGATTTTTGTTTTGTCTAGATGTTTTATGGTGTTTTTGACATTGAATACAGACATCTCATCTACAAGTGAAGCCTTTTTTATTAATCCTAATATCTCACCTTTATTGCAATCAGATTATTGTCTATGTTCACTATTATTCAGTCGCACCGTACCGAAAACCTCGTTGATCAATTGCTTGTACAATACCAGTCCAAGGATCAGCCGGTTTTTGAACCCTTCATCGTCATTGTACCGTCAATGGTATTGGGCGATTGGTTGGATAAAACTATTGCTAGCCGTGCTGGTATTAGTACCTTGGTACGTACTAAATTTTGGGGTCAGTATCAATGGACACTGATGCAAGATGTATTGACCCGCCATAATACGTACTTACTGTCGCGAAACCCTGAAGCGACAACTCTAAATGTACCCGAAGTGGCAGTGTTATCACCGACAGTAATGCAGTGGCGATTGTTTGGTTATTTGACTTATTATCAAGAGACAATCGTTGCAGATGAAAAGCATCCAGTTCATCCGTTGCTAGCATCTTTGATTGATGACCCACAGGCCAATGCTCAACAAGACAGCTTACAACAGGATAAGGCGCAACAAGATGCTCGTATTTGGCAGCTGGCAAGCGATTTGGCTAGGGTGTTTAACCGCTATTTGACTCACCGTGAGGATTGGTTGGCATTATGGTCGCAAAATAAGCCGTTGAGCGTACGTGAGTTGATAGCAGATAAAGACGCCTTATCCCTGCGTTTTGATAAGTATGCGCGCGGCACGCCTGAGTGGTTGGTTGAGCATTATGTTGAGTTAGAAATCGCCCAACGATTCTTGTGGTCGCATTTGTTTGCTGATGTTCATCTACACCGTGTGGCACTAGAGCGTGCGTTTTGGTCAGCTTTAAAAGGTAATAAGGCGAACGAACGTGCTCAGTTGCCAACCATACTGCGTATTTTTACCATCCAGCAACTGCCACAGACCGAGCTTGATTTTCTACAGCGCTTGTCACAATACATGAATATCACGCTATTACATTACAATCCATCAAAGCTGTTTTGGGCAGATATCGTTGATAAATCATGGTTACAACGCCAGCAGATTATCAACCCTGAGAGTGTGTTTTTGCGTGATTACGGTCACAGTTTGCTATCGCGTTTGGGCAAGCAGTCGCGCGATGCGTTTGCCATGCTTGCCAATTTATCAGGTAATGAGCAATACGACGATGCGCTAGTCGAATGGCAAGATAACTTTGATAATGGTGTAGATGATGCGCTCGTTCAAGGCATGTATGAAAGTGTCGTTCCTGCTGAAGACGCTGTCAGTACTCAAGATACGCAAGGTAACCTGAGCTTATTAAAACGTTTGCAAAATGATGTGTTGATGCTTGATGAGCAATCTACTCAGCAAGCAACGGCTGCTACAGTCTCACAAGCAGTAAGTAAGCAGATAGAGTCAAGCTTTGATGAAGCTAAGCCAGCAACGGCTTGGTATGAAGATGAAGCGTTAGAGAATAAGCGTTTTGAGAAAGACCGTTTTTGGGCAATCTCTTCCCAAGATAATAGCCTAAACATTCATTCGTGTCATAGTTTGCAGCGTCAGCTTGAAGTATTACGTATTATGATTGGTCGTTGGCTAAATGAACCTATCAAACTAGGTGAAAAGAAACGCCATATCTCCGACATCGTTGTGCTGCTACCTGATGTTGAACGTCATCATGCATTGATTGGGTCTATCTTCGTCAATGGTAAGGGTCAAGACGGCTTGACTTTGCCTGCTAAAGTGACTGGTGTTGTTGACGCCGATATTCGCCAGTTATGGGAAGCGATTATCGGTTTTTACAAACTATTGGGTAGCCATAGTGCCCGTTTTGAAGCAGCTGAAGTCTTAGACTGGTTGATGTTACCGCCCTTGTTTGAAAGCTTTGGACTGACTCATGAGCAGATGAGCCGTGGCTGTGATTTGTTGGTAGAGGCGGGCTTTATTCGCGGTTTTGACGAGCTGCATCTTAAGCAAACTTTAGACAGTAATGACTACGACTATCGCTTCAGCTTTGCACAGGCATTAGACAGATTAACTTTAGGTCTGGTCATGCCAGAGGCTGAGTTGAGCGACTGCTTATATGATCTAAATGACGATGAATGGCCAAGTACAGCTTTACCAGAAATGACCTTGCCGTTACCACAAGTGAGCCTAAATGATGCGTTGATTGTTGAAGCGCTTTGCCGTATTTATACTGGTTTGGTTGCACGACGTGATGATCATACACAAAAAATGAAAGCGGAAGATTGGCTCGATCAGATTGAGACACAAGTTATCCATCGCTACTTTGGCGATGTGGATCAAACGCGTACCATGCGCGCCATCTACAACGCGATGAATGGCTTTAAATCAAGTCTGCGAGCCAATCGTCACTATAGGCAGTACGCTAGTGGTGATGTCGACAACAGAGAAGTAGAGCAGAGGCTGGCAGGTGTGGAGCAGTTGCCGCTTAAGCTGAGCTTTATGCTAGACAGTATTGAAGCAGAGCTTGAAAGTCAGCAGGTCAGTGCCGAGCCGACAGGTGTGATTACCTTTGGTCGATTCGGTGCATTAAGAAACGTGCCGTTTGAGTTGGTGGTGATGCTCAATATGGATCTCTCTGAGTTTCCTGGGCGTGATCGTGATAATCGCTATGATTTGATGAAAGCGACCAATGCACGCCGTGGTGACAGAGTCAGTGAAGATGATGACAACGGCGCATTTTTAGATGCGCTACTGTGCGCGCGCAGTGCTTGCTGGATGTTCTACAATGGTCAAAGCTTGACGGACACTCATGAGCATCTGCCTGCCAATCCAGTGAGCGAGCTATTGCAATTCCTACAAGGCGAGGTGCAATGGCAGGTGAACTCGCTTGAAACATTACCTGAGAATATTGATCCCACCACCGAAAGCCTCAAGCGCTATTTGCCTAAGTTGATTAAGCAGTGGCTAGTGACTGAGCATCCTGCACTTCCTTTCCATGAGAGTCTGTTTGAGACAGAAATTGAAGGCACTGATGTTTCCGAGCAAGCATCTCCTGATATTGGTGACAATGCTAATGCCAACGTTAATGCCAATATTAATATCAATGCTCAGGATACCAGGCCTGTCGATATGATTGATGAGCTGGATACTTTATTAAATACAGCCATGCGCAAAACCAAACTGGCTCAGAAAAAGCAGTTTCCGCCTGCACCGCTTTGGCAAGCGGTGTTTGACACATTAAAAGGCCGAATATCTAGTGAGCATAAAGAGTTGGTAGGCTTACCCACGAAGGCGCAGTATGAGTCAATCGCTCAGGTGTTGGGTCAAGGCTTGGGTCAGCTAGGTCAAGTAGACAATCAAACCTTGTCTGCATTGGCTGAATTGTTGGGGTTCGACACAGTTGTTGATGCTCCTAGCGATGTCAGTGGCATGACAGAGGTGCTCATCCAAGTGTTGTCCGATAGCATATTTAACATAGGAGAGATAGATATTGAAGGGGCATTGGCTTACCAAGTGCGCCATCCTGCCAAAGCATTCTTACGGTCTCAAAAGGTGCATGTGGTACAAGGTGAAGAAGCATTGTCGCAGCAAGAGCCGCTATTCTTAGACAGTTTAACTACCTATCAAATCAAAGATCATTTGATTAAACAATTGGTTACTGATGAGAATAAGAAGAATGATAGTGATGCAGCGGATAAAACTACCACTCCAATTCTGATGTATCAAAAAATTATGCCCGCTGGTGTTGCTCGCCAAACCACGCTACCCAATCAACAGAAGAAACTGCAACAGCAATGTCTAGAGTTCAAAGAGCAGTTAACGGCTAATGGCTTTGATGAAAGCAGTATTATCAACGAGAGTAAGGCAGATAGTAGCAGTGTATTACAGCTACTGACGCCAACTGCCGAGCATCCCGTTCAAATAGAGCTAAAAAATATACTTAGTAGCACTGACAACGAGTCAAAGCACCAGACGAATATAGACGGTATGAAAACACTGCTTAAGCTGTTGCCAAAAATCATTAAGATCAAAGGCTCAGTACCAATATTGGCACCCATATCAGTTACTCAGGCGAGCGTGCCTTATGCTCAGCAATCACCCAAGCAGTGGTTAAATATACTGCCCAATTCTGCCAGTCCTAGGCATTTACTCAAGTTTTGGTTGTCACATTTATATTGGCAAGTGGCTAGACGTACCACTACCGAGCAAGTAGCCTCAAATGATGGCGTAAGTATTTGGCGTTTTAATAAGCCTAGCTCACAAGTCAAAAAGTATGACAAAGTCATCGCCTTTAAACTAAGCCCGATTGTATATGAAGATGCAGTCATTGAGCTGATAAAATGGGCAGTTTTTGGCAAGTTAACGGGTCAAGTACCCATTACTTTATTACCAGAATATGCACTTAACTACCTTGATAAGTATCTAAAGCCTGAAGAAAGTGACGGTAGTAGCTACTGGCCAAAACGGGCCGACTTCTCCGACTGGTTAAGACCTAACTATAACTCAGACACGGTATACGATACTTGCTCGCAGCATGCTATTTGGCAGTACGTGCTACGTGACCAAGATGCGTTTAAGGCGTTATCATCAGCGTTGACTACATTAGCCCAGCCACTGTATGAGCCGATGTTTAACGCGTTAACTAACTTAGATAGTTAGCCCATTATCTATAGCAGCCTCTAATTAGTTTTTGCTATTTTGTTCTAATAAATAATAATTAAAAGTATGCGCCTATATGACAGACTTTACCGATCCAACCAATACCATTGACTCGTCTACACAGCCGAATTTATTTGATGAATATTCAGATGAACTGACTTTATCTGCTGTGCCTGAACGTAAAAATGATGTCATACCGGCAGTTGATGTTGATCTAACGGGCAAGCACCTAATCGAAGCCTCAGCGGGCACGGGCAAAACTTGGACGTTGACCGGTATTGTACTACGCCTACTGATCGAAGCGCGACGTGCGCCAGAGCAGATCATTGCCACGACCTTTACTCGAGCTGCCGCTGCCGAAATGCGTCAGCGTATCCATGATCGTTTGGTAGATTTTTATCAGCTATTACAGTGGGTCAATAGCCTAAGTGCTGATACTGGCAATAAAGAGAGTCTCTATCCCAACATACTGCAAGTTATGCCTGAGGGTAATAAAGACGCACAAGCAGGCAGTAATTCAGACGTAGACGCAAACGTTGAGACAGGCATTGACGATTTAAATCAAGACCTTGCTGCTGATAAGCAAGCGGCGGCTGAGCAACGTAAACAAGCAAAAAAAGACCGCGAAGATTGGTTGGTTAATCAGGCCAAATATGTGCGCTTAGATGGCATTATGCAAGATCCTATTAACTTGCATCTCGTCGGCTATTTGCTAGATCACGTGTACAGTTACCCCATGGCGGAAGCTATCAGGCGCACTGCATTGGTACTAACCACCTTGGATAAGCTATTTGTAGGTACGCTCGATAGCTTGGCGCAAAAATGGTTGACTGAGTACAGTAGCGAAACTGGTCACCAGCAGGGCATGGGCATTATTGAAGACAACAGTATTGAGCAGGTGACTGATAGTATTATCCATGATGAGCTGCGTCAGTTTCAGAGCCGCTTATACTATAAGCAGCCTAAACTTTACGCGCTAATGGATCAGCAAGGTAAGCTGTCTGCAGTAGGCGATCATAAAAAGTATGTGACTCGCTCGCTTAATTTTATCTCTGCGCCGATTGATGAGATAAGAATTGAGAAAGGCTTTGACTTTGATGCATACGAAAAACTAATTAATGAGTTTTCTCAGTTAGATTTAGTAGATATCCAGCCTTATTTAAATCCTGATTATAGAAAGTCTCAAGGATTCCGTGGAGGTTCTAATTTAACCAAACAGTTTGATGCCATTATCGAGGTGCATCAAAAGATATCGCAGTATCAGCTGACATTTAATAGCTATTTAAATGAAAGCGAGAATAAGATTCTGACATCATTGCAGGATTCTAGATATCCCGATGAAGATGGTAAAATTAAGAACTTTAATAAGAATAAAGAAAAAGAGCATCAGACACTTTTTGAGTTAGAGACTATTAGTAAGTTAATGGCTATCTTAGACATGCTTGATAGTTTAAATCAGCATATTTTGTTGGTATTGGCCAATCTTAACCGTCATATTGTGCTGGCTGTGCGTAATAGACTGCCAGTTATTTTGGAAGAGCGTGGCGAGACGACCTTTAGTTTGCAGATGGTACGCTTAAACCAAGCATTAACTGGTCGCCAAGGAGATAAGCTGGCGCGTTATATTCGTCATCACTATCCTGTGGCATTGATTGACGAGTCGCAAGATATCAATGGCGAGCAAGCCATTATGATTGAAAGCATTTATTTGCCAAAGAATAAGCGTAAACAGTCGGACAGTGACAAGCAATCAACCACTGACAAAACCAATCATGAGTTTCTGCTATTGGTTGGTGATCCCAAACAGGCTATTTATGGGTTTCGTGGTGGCGATGTAGCCAACTACAACTACATGAAAGCCCAGTTTGATAAAAGCGCCCTTTGGACGCTTGATATCAATCGCCGTTCTAATGCGGGTGTGATTAACGCATTGAACTGCTGGTTTGGTATGGCTGATGCCACAACTGCTGAGAATAAGCTGTCGCAACTAGGAACCGGTATTCATTACCAACATATCAAAGCGGCAAAACCAGAATATGAGCTGTCTTGGTTTAATGAGTCAAATAGTCTGGATGATGTGCTGGTGACAGAGGTGCTTTCTGCTCAGCCAGTGAGCTTATTGCACCTGCCTTATGATAAGGACAAAGAGTTTGATTATGATGAGTATGAAATAACAGCTCGCCATATAGCCACTTTGCTTAATAGTGGTCAGACACTTAAAGGTAAGCCGATTCAGCCGAGTGATATTGGGGTGCTAGCACGTGCCAAAAAAGATCTGAAAAGAGTCGAAGACGAGCTAGTAAAACTCAATGTGCCGACCTTGACCACCAGTGATGTCAGCATATTTGAGACTATCATGGCAGAAGATGTAGCGGCGCTACTGAGTGCTATGCTATATCCGTATCGTCATGACATGATTAATCGGGTATTGACCAGCCATCTATATGGACTAAGTATCAAAAACATTAAAGCCATGATGACGGATCATGAGTCAGGAATTACCGAGGGTAGTAGTAAGCCAAGCGCCCATGCAAACCATTCTAGTTCGAAAAATCTCTCAACTAATGAAGCTACTGATACTAAAAAAAGCTATCAAGACTTTATTACCTATCTAAAAGAAGGTGCCCAGCGTTGGCAGCACTTTGGCATATTATCGGCGCTACATTATTTATTAGATAAAAGTCCCGTGCAGCCGCAAGGCGTTTGGCAGGCCCTAGCTGCTCATCCAGAAGGTGACCGTCATATCATGGACTTGCGTCATGTGATGGACATCTTGGCGCAGTATGGTCTAGGTATGGGTGAGTATGAGTTGCTGGCGTGGTTCAGGCAGCAGATAGATAAAGCGCCTAATAGTGATTGGGCTAAGCAATATCCGCTACCGACAGAGTCTGGCGTGCAACTGATGACCATTCATAAGTCAAAAGGGCTTGAATTCCCTATTGTCTATGTATTGGGAATGGGTGATGCCAGTAGGAAGTCTGGTAATAAAGAAGACTATGGGCTGTATTTATACAACGCGCAACAAGCGCCCTCAGCGCTAGTGCGGCAGCCGATAGACAGTCAATCGACGGGAAATCAGCGCCGCTTCTCACCACTGCAAGGCTCTGCCACGGTTGAGGATTACTATACTGATATCGAAACACAAGAAGGTTTTGATGAGATAAGGCGGCTTGGTTATGTGGCATTTACTCGGGCCAGTGAGCAGCTTTATGTGGTGCTGCGAGATCCGAGTAACAAGACAGGGTTTGAGCTAAAGCCAGTGTTTTATTGGTTTGAATCGTCAGAAGCAAAGTTCGAGCTACCTGATAGGCTCAAAGGCATTGTAGGCATGCTCAGAGGGCATAAGGTTAATGAGTTCTATGACAATAATTACGCAAGCAATGGTGCTAGCTCAGCAGGTATAAATGACAAAGTTCATATGGCTGCTACCAAGTCAAATGCTCATAAGCCTACGACAGAAGCTATTGAGTACGCGCCCTTTGCCGAGGTTATGAAAACCAATTATTTTTATGGCTGGGCCAAGACCAGTTTTACCGCCTTAGCGCGTCAGCTAGATGAATCTACACAAGCAATGGCGATAGTGGATGAGCGTATTGATGATGCGATAGATATTGATATGACGGAGTCTTCAGCTTCAGACCTTTCTTCACTGAATAGTAAAGAGTCTCTCGAACAAGACAGTGAAATAAGCCTCAAGTCAGAAGATGATATCCGCTTTACCTTTGTAAAAGGTGCTAATGCCGGTACGTTTTTGCATGAGATATTTGAACAAATCGATTTCACCAATAAAGCCCAGTGGCATCAGGTTATTGATAGAGCGATTAATAGCTATCAGTTGCCGCTGATATATAGCAGTGCTGAGCAGCAGAGCCGCAGATCACAAGGTAAGAAACAAAGAGATAGTGATGGGTTTGATCTTGAGTCAATAGATACAACCAAGCATGAGGCATTAGTTAATTGGATTGAAGAGGTGCTGCATGCGCCACTGTTAGCTTCTAATCAACCTTTGATTGCTCTTGATAAAGGTAAGCGATTTGCCGAGTTAGAGTTCAACATGGGATTGTCAGAGAATTTTAAAGCACAGGATATTAGTAAGCTTTTCCAACAGTGTTTACCTGATGAAACAGATAAACACGTCACTCTAGTCCCACAAAACAAAGCACATCTGTATCGTTATTTGCGTGGTGAGATTGACTTGGTGTACGAGCATGCTGGCAAGTATTATGTGGTCGATTATAAGAGTAACTTTCTAGGAAATAGCCTAAGCGATTACGATGAAGATACCCTCAAAAAAGCAATGTCTAAAGCGGGGTACTGGCTACAAGCAGCAATCTATCAGGTAGCATTGCATCGGTTCCTTGCTATGAGAATCAGTGATTATACGGGTAACGAAGATAAGTACTTAGGCGCTGTAGAGTATGTGTTTTTACGCGGTGTGTATGACCCGAATGCTCAGACAGCTACTATGCCTACATCGCAAAATAGGGCTCAGTCTAACCACGATAGCTTGAGTAGTAATAGTTGCTATGGATTGGTTACTTGGGATATTCCCATTGCCTTTATTAAAGGTCTAGATGCATTGTTTGGCCTGCCGGATTAATAAACCTTATATAGCAACTAGGTAGATAAAAATTGTTATAGCAGTTAATCAGATTGATAAGAGATAAATATACGATGAGTAATAATAACAATAAGAGCAAATCAGCCATTAGTTTACAAGAGAGCTGGGCAAGTAATCTCAGTGATTATATTTTGCTGCGCCGTCAGCAAACACATGTAGCATATGACGCGGCAGATGCAAAGACAAACGATGAAAATAGAAGAATCGATAAGTCAAAAGATAGCGATTTATTTACGGCTCTATTCGTTATTTTAGCGGCTCATTTGGAAGAAGGGCATACTGTATTAACCATTAATGCAGCCGATCATGAAGCTCCCATGCAAGGTCAGATTAATGGGGAAATAGTCACATTATATGCATGGCAGCAGAACTTACTAGAGATACTGGCAACACCAATTTTTGCGCTGATTGATACTCAGATAAAAACGCAACTAGACGATGACACTACAACGGAGACATCGCTATTTGTATTACTAGATACTTTGTTTGGTCAGCGAGATTACTTGTGGGCGCAGCTAGCACTGAGTAATCATGAAAAAGAGACGTTGATCAAACGTTTTGATGCGATAACTACGTTATATCATCGCTTGAAAAATAGCGACTTAAATACTTTCGTTTATTCAATCCATGAGCATGCTTTATTTGCTAATGTTAATGCGAACACTGATTGTAATAACTATCAAAATAGCCTAAGCAGAGATAATCAACCAATTATTTATAACATCGCTAAGAATAAAAAGACCCAAAGTTCGAAAATCACATTTTGGCTACACCGCACATGGCAAGCAGAATTTAACTTAGCACAGCATATCAATCATATTTTGAATCAGCAGATAGTGCCTTTAGACATTACCATGCCTGAGAACTTAAATGACCAACAGATAGCTGCTATCAATGTGGCGAACAATAATGCATTTAGTATCATTACTGGTGGCCCAGGGACAGGGAAAACCTACACTGTGGCTCAATTGGTTATTGCGTTACAACAGGCGACAGAGAGTAGGGGAGATGAGTCTGAATATATTAGGTTTAGCACAGACAGTGCTAGTCTAGCATTAGCAGCGCCAACGGGTAAGGCGGCCCAACGTATGCAAGAGTCTCTGCAGGCGGCTTTAGACGACGCAAATGTAGAGCTGCAGTTGCAAGAGGCAAAAACCATCCATCGTCTACTAGGCATAGGTCGAACGGGTAGACCGCGCTACGATGCCAACAACCCACTGGGTGAGGATATTATCATCGTTGATGAAGCATCTATGCTCGGAGTTGAGTTGGCCAATTATCTTGTGAGCGCGGTAAAGCCAGGTGCTAGGCTGATACTATTAGGCGATGCTAATCAGTTAGCAGCCGTTGATGCAGGAGCAGTATTGGCTGATCTCTGTCGCATTCCGCTACTGCAACCCATACATGCAGAGCTAACAGAGAGCCGCCGATTTAGCGCCGAGTCAGGTATCGGTAAACTGGCCACGCAAATCAATAAAGCAGAGACAAATCTTCAAGCTATTTGGCAATTATTAAGGCAAGACGCTGCTTTGAGTTTTCAATATGTTAATACGTTACAAGCAGAGTCCGTATCAAATAACAAGATAGAAAATAGCCTAAGCAAAAATAAAACTATTTTAAGAATCTCCAGTAATTACCAATCATACGTAAATAAAGTTAAAAATTTACTAAAAAATCCAATAGAAAAATCCGTGCCAGAATCAGTTAAAAATACTACCTCTTCGTTAATGGAGGTATTTAATCAATTTAGAATCCTCACTGCTGGCCATAATGGTGAGTGGGGCGACCACTATATCAATAACTATCTTACTCAATGGCATCTCGCTGAGCTAAAGTTACCATTGGGTCAAAACACATGGTTCCATGGACGTCCTGTTATGGTGCTACAAAATAACTACGAGCTTGGGCTATTTAATGGGGATATTGGTTTCTGCTTACAAACATCAGATGAAAGAAGCCAATTAGAGGTATTCTTTGAAAATAAGACACAAGGGATAGCTGTTAATTTGCTAAATGAAGAGGTGATAGCCACGGCATATGCAATGACTATTCATAAGTCACAAGGATCCGAATTTGATCATGTTGCTATTACTTTCGATAACAGCCATGCAAGATTGCTGAGCAAAGAGCTTATCTATACGGCAGTGACTCGTGCTAAGAAGCAGGTAACGATATATAGTACCAAACACGCTTTAGAAAAAGCGGTTCAAACACCGACTGAGCGCCATACTGGTTTGGCATTACAGTTTTAACGATTCATTCAAGTTGTTGTCGACGCAATAAGTCAGCGCAATAAAAAAGCATCCAAATTGGATGCTTTTTTAGGACTTAACTATTTTAATCAATTAAGTCTAGAATTAAACTTTGTCTTCTTTGATTGCATAGATACCTGGCAGGTGACGCAAGTAACCATGGAAATCCATACCACAACCGTAAACATAGCGATCTGCAACATCAATACCCACAAAATCTACGTCAAAATCTGCAACTTTGCGATCATGTTGCTTGTTAAGCAAGACACAAGACTCAAGTGATAGAGGCTTTTCTTTGCTTAATTCTTCAACAACTGCTTTTAGGGTAATACCTTCGTCAAAGATGTCGTCAATCAACAATACGTGCTCACCTTCGATACTAACATCAGGCTTGAATTTCCAATCAAGCTCGTTAGTACCTTCGTTATCACGATAACGAGTCGCATGGATATAGTGCATGCGATGGTAGAACGTAAGATGTGTCAGTAGTTGACCAGCTGGGATCAAGCCGCCGTTCATCACGACCATAACAATTGGGTTTAGACCAGCATAATGTAGATTGAGCTGAGCGGCCAAACGCTCATAAGCAGCAGCTACTTCGATACTGCTGATAAGGCACTCTGAGTTGCGTAAGGTTTTTTCAATTTCTTGGTTACTGATTTGGGTCATCGGGTGCGCCTTTGGTAAAAAGTGCCGCTTATTTTAGCAAATTTTAGTGAATTTGCCCAACGTCATATGACTTTTGGGACAAAATTAATCCAACTTTTGGGGTTATTCTGGCTTTTCTATAATAAATGGACGGTAATAATTGGCCAATCTATTCAATGAGTCATTTGGTAGGTCAGGTAATAGCTTATTAAGTGCCATACTCATGCCTTTATCAATTGCCGATTTGGCAACTGGAACTGACTTACGTTTGATCATGCCTAGCTTTAATGTCTCAGCATAACGACTGATGAAGTGGGTCAATGTTTCTTCGTTCATGGTTTCGAGTGCTGTTTTAAATTTGGCTCTATCCACATGTTCAGGCGTGATAGCAGCAAAACCTTCAGTGATGGTATTGGCATCTTTTTCTGACAGTTTAAAGCCGATACGTTTAACACCTTCATTATCAATAAAGGTTGCATGATCTCTTAGAAAATGAAAACTTGGTAACACGTCTTTGTTGTTTTCTTTACCCAGTAAGATATTGAGCAGAGTATCTGTCGCGCGTTCAATCGTTCCAACAATTTTGCGCATAGAGGCTTGACGCTCAGGGTTCGGAATAATGTCTACCAAACCAACCAATAAATTATCAGTAAGATCACGCGCTGTCTGATGCGTAAGAGCATCGCGATAAGGGTAGTACTCTACATTCTCATTTGAAGCAACGACTTGTTCGGCCTCGCTGATTAATACTTTTAATTTATCTGAAGGTACGAATCCAAAATAATGTGCCATTATGCTTCCTTTATTTGTTGTTTTTCATGTCTTACTTGCGTTACATTTGTCGTGAAATCGGTTACCATTCAACCAGTATTTTAAACAAAGATTCACCACGCCATATGCTATTTAGTGACGCATCATAATTATACAATATGAAAATTTGTTGGCTAATATTCATCACATATGATTTTTACAATTTATTCGGTGACGGGTCGGGTTATATGAATGACTCGCTGCACACTAATTTAGCATATTTTTTATATTTTGATTTAAAAAGCTTGAACTTATAAGACTACCTACTACTTGTCTAGGGAGAGATAAGATGAATAGTGCTATTGTACTGATATTCGGCGTTGCTGCTATGCTTTGTGGCTACGTGTTTTACTCAAAATTCATTGCTACCAAAATTTTAGCATTGGATAACAGTCGTCCCACGCCAGCGCATACGATGAAAGATGGGGTCGATTACGTTCCTACCAATAAATATGTACTATGGGGGCACCATTTTACCTCGGTGGCAGGCGCTGCACCGATTATTGGTCCCGCAATTGCGGTTATTTGGGGCTGGGTACCTGCCATCATTTGGGTGGTGGTCGGTACGATTTTTATGGCTGGTGTACATGATATGTCGGCCATTTGGGCAAGTATGCGCAATAGAGGTCAATCGATTGGCTCTATTGCGGGTACGGTCATGGGCACACGTGTCCGCAGTTTGATGATGGTTGTGATTTTTTTATTACTATTGATGGTCAACGCGGTGTTTGGTGTTGCTATTGCTAATATGATGATCAAAACGCCATCCGCTGTACTGCCTGTTTGGGGCGCCTTGGTGGTTGCCTTTATCATCGGTCAGTGTATTTATCGCTACAAGATGAATTTGGTTTGGGTATCTATTATCGGGGTAAGCGCTTTATATGGGCTGATCTATCTTGGCCCTATGTTCCCGATTGTGTTACCTGAGACCGTAATGGGCTTACCTGATAACGCTGTATGGATTCTTATTTTATTCGCCTATGCGGCGATTGCGTCGTTGTTGCCCGTATGGATGCTGCTTCAACCTCGCGATTATATTAATGGTTTGCAGCTATTCGTTGGTTTGATTTTACTATACGCAGCCATCTTTATCGGCACGCCAAATATTGTCGCACCAGCAATAAACACAGCACTGCCAGTTGGCACGCCATCACTGATGCCGCTGTTGTTTGTGACGATTGCTTGTGGGGCGATATCAGGATTCCACGGATTGGTCGCGACAGGGACGACGTCTAAGCAGATTGATAAAGAAGAAGACGCGCGTTTCGTTGGTTATTTTGGTGCGCTAGGCGAAGGTATGCTGGCACTCGGCGCAATTCTAGCGGCAACCGCAGGTTTTGCTACCCTTGGTGATTGGCAAGCGGTCTATCAAAAATTTGGCGACGGTTCTATCGGTGCCTTTATTGATGGTGGTGCGACCATATTAAACGCAGGTGTTGGCATCGATATGGTACTATCACAGACGATGCTTACGGTCATGGCGGCATTATTTGCAGGTACGACCATGGATACTGGTGTACGCCTGCAACGCTATATTTTCCAAGAGTTCGGTGAGTTTTATAACCTGCCAGTCCTCAATAAGAGTGTGGTCGCAACATTACTTGCTGTCGGCAGCTGCTTGCTATTAGCATTCGGTGCCGGTGGTATTGATGGTGCTGGTGGTATGATTATCTGGCCACTATTTGGTACGACTAACCAGTTAATGGCGGCATTAACACTAATGATCGTAACGGTTATCTTGTTACGTAAAGGCAAACCAGTTTGGTACACTTTAGCACCATTGTCGTTCTTGCTGGTCATGACCGTTTTCGCACTACTCATTCAGCTAAAAACCTTCTTCACTGATGGCAATTGGCTGCTTATCATTATGGATATCATTATCTTGATAGCAACCATCTTAGTAACGTTTGAGAGTCTGTCTGTATTGCGTAAAGAGTGGTCGATACACAAAGGCAAAAGCGATAACATTTAGACGCTAAACCATACTAAATATTTATCAACTCAAAAACGCTGGCAGCAATTGCTGGCGTTTTTTGTATCATATAGGCATGATAGATCATAAGAATTAAGTAAAATACGAGCACATTATGGAAAATGAAAACACATCAAATAATATAGTAAACGTTCAACCATTAGAGGACACTCAACCATGGTGGCAACGGTTTAAGAATGGATTAAATGAATTTTATCATGCGCCTTATCGTCAGACGATGGCACGCGCGGCACGTGATGAAGAAGATTTTTTTATGTTGCTCATGTTTGCTGAGAGCTTGGGTATTGATAATCCCGCCAGCTTTTATACCTTAGAGTTACAGCCGCTGTTTTTAGAAAACTTCCACGAATGGCACACGCGCATGGGTATGGATAGATGTCCATTTGATCATGTTGGCTGCTGCTGATTGTCTGTTTATGATTAAAAAATAAGAATAATATAAGAAATGAGATAAATATATGGCATTACATCCTTTGCATGTACTCGTAGAACAGCTAAAAGCACAACCGATTATATTTATCGGTGGTAAGGGCGGTGTGGGGAAAACCACCACTGCTGCTGCACTTGCCAGCTATTACGCAAGCCAGCAGCAAAAGACGCTGATTGTCTCAACCGATCCAGCACACAGCTTGGGCGATGTACTAAATACACAGCTTAATAACGCAAAAACAGCAATATCACCTTATCTAGATGCCATTGAGCTAAATCCTGATGTGATCGTTGACAAGCATTTTGCTCAAGTTGAGCGTACGATTAAATCCTATGCCAATCCAGACATGATGCCCAAAATTCGTGAGCATCTGAGGCTATCAAAATCAGCACCCGGCGCCCAAGAAGCGGCGATGCTCGAATCCATGTGTCAGCATTTGGTCGAAGCGGCAGATGCTGGGTATGAACACATCATCTTTGATACCGCACCGACAGGTCATACTTTGCGATTATTGGTATTACCGGAAATGATGGGGGCATGGACAGATGGATTACTTGCTCAGCAGCGACGGCAGGCAAAGCTGCGCTCAGTAGCGACGCATTTGGACAGTCACAATCAAAAAAGCAGTCAAACGGATGGCGCTCAAAAGAACGATGTCGCCAATCCGTTTGCCTCAAAAAAGTCTGATCGCTGGGAGCAAGCAGTATCCGTACTAGAAAAGCGTAAAGAGCTGTTTCGTCAAGCAGGACTATTGTTGCATGATCGTACACAAACAGCGATTGTGCTAGTCATGACGGCTGACGTGTTGCCGCTGGCTGAGACTACACGAGCTATCGAGCAGCTAGAAGACAGCAAGCTCACGCCGGCAGCGATTATCATAAATCAGCTGATAACACCGACTCAGTCGGATGAGTTTTGGCAGCGTCGTGCTGAGCGCCAGCAGCAGTTGATGCAAGATATTGAAGAGAACTTTTTCAAATATCCGCTGTATCCAATTTATCTGCAGCAAACAGACGTGCGTGGCACGGAGGCATTAAGCGCGCTGCTAGAATAAATGTATAGTAAATAATTAAGACTCACGCTTGTAGGACTGTAATTTGCCCGACAGCGACCATGCCATATCTGCACGCAGCAGCTGCGCCTGTTCTGACTTACCACTGCTAAGCGATGACCACTGCGGTTTGCCGCGAGCTTTTTTTAGCTCGTTGGGTAATTTATGCGCAGGCCATACGGTAATTGGATGGTTCTCTTCATCGGTATTGTCATTGCTATTATTATGGTAACTGCCATCATTTGACGATGTCTCAAGGCTGCTTTTCTCGCCTTTATATAATAGTTGAGTGGCATCAGTAGCAGCATGGCCGCGATGGCGTAGGGCAGTGAGTAAGTCGATCGCTCGCGTTGCTAACAATGTCAACGTCGCAGGATCGATATACAAGCGTTTTACCCCAGTGATCCTATCTGCAATACTACTGGTATTAGATAGTAACCCGCCCGCGATACCACCTATCGCTGCACCCAAACCCAATGTCGTACCTAAGGCTGCTGCATCAATACCCAACCCTAACAGCGCACCCGCTGCTGCGCCAGAAGTGGTACGGATACCATAGCTCTTGAGTAGCTCAGGATCGAATGGATCTTGCTGATACGCTTGTAACTCAAGCGGGGTTGCCGCGACGGCGTTATCATAAAACTTATAAAGGTTAAGTAAATTGTGCTGCATCGCACGCTCACTTTGTCTAACCGCTTCTTGCATTTGTTCTAATACGGGCATCGGGTCGTCATCTTCATTGATCTCGCGTACAAAAGAAGCGACATTTAATAAAAAGTCAGCAATAATGATATTGGCCTCGTCATACAACTGCGCCCAATCTTCAGTCCGGCGCTGCATCAACTGCTCAAGCATCTCAGAGTGGGTGAGCATAGTGGCTAGGTTTTTCCATAGGCGCATCTCATCTTCAAACTCAAACGCGACCGAATCGAAACGCGTTGAAATATGCAGATTGCGTCTTGCCAGCATCGTTTGCCAGTCGTCGATATTGGCATTCTGGCTGTCTGTAAAATTAAAAACAGGCATCACAGGAATCGCAGCCCAAGATAAAATCGCTAGCTCATCTTTATATTTTCCCAATACTGGCTCACGAGCGTCTACCACATAGATGGCCATGTCGCTTGCCAGTAGCTGACGAATGACTTTTGCTTCTTGGCTATAATCATAGCTGTCTAGAACACCGCTATCTGCACCTTGAGCGACATCAGCCGCCAAAAATTGCTGCAAGCGTTCAATACCATCCCGGCGACTGGCAGTATTGTCCTCAAGCCAATCCATGAGTCCTGATGCGTCCTCTAAGCCTGGTGTGTCGTATAATGCGACCAACACTTCACCTGTTTGACTGTCTGTCAGCTGTGCTTGCTCGACGTGACGTGTGGTCGCCGCTTCGTTTTTGACCTCACCAAAATAGACATCACGCAATAATGTGCGCAATATGGAGGTCTTACCAGTATTGGTGTGACCTACCACTGCCAATTTGAGCGCTTCACCACTGGCAATGGTTTTTTTTGTCACCTTTGTGGTTGCAGCTGGTGGTACTGATTCAGTTGATATAGATTGATTATCATGAGTCTTTTCCGACTGAGCGGCTGGTGATTGCGAGGTATTGGCGTTATTATTTGAGTCACTAGGCAACGCTTTATCTGCAAAAAGACCTGCAGGCTTGTGATGCTCGTAATTTTCTTTTTTATTGTCATTATTCATAGTCGCGTCTTATTGTTATTGATGATCAAACTTTAGCCATTTATTGTAAAACAAATCTGGTGGCATGTTGGTTATGGATGCGTAGTGTCCATATCGTAAACTGTATTTTATGTATTCATGATACGCTATGAGATTGCCGTAGGTGGGCGCAGCAGTACCTTAATTTTTTTCTTAATACCCTTGGCACGAAAAAATCGCTGCCACATTCGGTAAAACACCCCAAATATCAGACCAATAATATTATCGTGACTGGTCTCACCAACAGCCCCATATTTGACTGGATTATTGATAGTGTCTTCTTCAACATAAGTGCCAAACCAGCGATCAAAAACAATGAGGACACCGCCATAATTTTGGTCAATATATTCACTATTGGTGCCATGATGGGCACGGTGATTGGATGGGGTATCAAAGACATACTCAACCCATTTTGGAAATTTCCCAAAGGTTTCGGTATGGATAAAGAACTGATAAATTAAATCTAAAGCATAAAAGAAAAATACCCAGACAGGATGCACACCCAGCAGCATTAATGGAACAAAGAACAACCACCAACCTGTCACCGAGTACAGCAGGCTTTGACGCATCGCGGTGGATAGATTCATCTTATCATCTGAATGGTGCACGACATGCGCTGACCAAAACCAATTCATGCGGTGTGACGCGCGATGGAACCAGTAATAGCTGAACTCAACGGCGACAAATATGGGTATGGCCGTCAGCCATGTCACCTCAATAGTGAATAGTCGGTATTGATATAGCCATAAGCAAATAGGCAGCACAATAAGTGCTTGGACAATCAATTCAAACCCGAGATAAGAGCCTCCCAAGCTAAAATTGGTCATCGTACGGCGCCAGCTAAAGCTTTCATTTTTCCCACGCTTAGACTGATAGAACCACTCTGCCAAAAACAATAAGAAAAATGGGCCACCAGCTAACGGCAACAGCCATTCTTGCCAGTGAGCAGGTAAGATACTTGCCATCGTTGGCTGCCACGACTCTGGCGCAGCCGTTAAGATACTTTGGTTTAACGCCTCTTTGTAACCATCCAATATCGGACCACACTCACCTGATGTTAAGAGGGTGTTGTCTGTTGACATATTTGGCTCCTAGCCACTATAAAACATCCTTGTTATCCAAGAGATAATCATCTTCTATATTACTGGTTTATTTTGTCCTTTTTATAAAAATAATTTTTATTAAATAGCATATTCAAAAAATTTAAGAATCGATATCCACCAAGCCAATTTTTCGCGCAGAGAGCGCTGTCTGCCACTGCTGATAGCGTACTGCTTGTTTATCTACTGGTTCATTATCCGTACGAGCGTCAGTCAAGCCAGCAGAAGGGGTGGTATCACTGAGCAGCTGCACAATAAGACCATCTTTTGCATGAGCGGCGATTTGATCGAGTTTGCGTAGCGTACCACGGTCAGGCAGCGCTTTGCTATGGATACCTAATATGACTTGTACAGGGTGCTCGTCTAGATAGTTTTTGAGCCGTGCCATGTCCTCACGGTCATCGACGATACCGAAATTCTCAATATTTTCTGATGTAAAGCCTGCTGATTTTTTAAGACCTGACTGCCACCATTTATCCTGATCTGCAGGGTATTCAAGCAGCACAACTAACTTCTTGCCCGCACTGACTGTCGCTTTTGGTGCGATAGGGGCTGGCGCCTCAGTAAAGTCATCAGCATCAACCACATGCCGCTGCCAAAAATTTAGGATTTTTTGATAATAGGATTGTTTGATATCCAAACGCATTTTTTTGCGGCGGAATATCAATGCACAAAATGCCCATGCTATCGCTCGCGGTACAATGCCGTACATCAGCAAGCTACCAACTAGTAACCCTGCCCATTGCCGTGCAACAGACAGCGGCATGGCTTCGGTGACAAGCCTGCTCTGTGCGATCGCTGTACTGTCTGGCACACCAAATCCCACCATACTAGGTAGCCAACCTAATATCTGAGTCAGGCTCACAAGCGCCTGATCAGAGAGTAAGGTTGACTCCCAGCTAAAGCTATACTGACGCACAATTAATAAAAATATAATCGCAAGCAACATACCGGTCAATGTCGCAAGCCACAACTGATGACTAAACCGCCCCAAATACCAGCGCATACCGCTATGCTGTAATTGGCGTTCATACAGATCGACCGCCGCCTTGGTCACATCATCCTTACCGCGTATGAGATAACTTGGACTGACAAAGCTCGCAAACCAACTGGGCGCTTGCTGATCTCGATTGATAAGGGTCATGACAAGCCAGCCACCAAGCATAATGGTATGAAAACCAAGCAGACAGACCAACACATAAAAGAAGTTCACAACATTAGACTGCAATAACGTAAATAACCCCAAAAATCCCGAGATACACCACACCACACTCATAACGATCATGATGCCTTTTATACGGCCGTCAATCTTACCCAGTACACGCGCAAGCGCCCCGTTACTGTCTATACGTGATGCCCGTCGATGCAGCTTTTGGATAGGCGTACCGTCCTCGCCCTGTAGCTTTTCCGTGATTAATAACGGGTCAGTGGCAAAGACGTGCTGATCGGTCTCTAAGGCACGTACCAGCTCGGTCAATTGATCTTGGGGTGATAGCATAATGCGATAATATCCGTATGAAGGCGTCAATATAATAAATAGCAATCCGAAAACAGGCGTTCTAATCGTTATAGATTATTGTAGCGTATATAGAATGAGGATGACTTGTATTATTTTTATCATAGTAAACGCTTATAAAGTCAGCCAAAATGAATAAATGAAACCCAATCGTGCCAAAAAGCGTATCTAAGAGACCTATCAAAAAAAGGAAGGTGCCATATGAATAACGAAATGAATAATAAAACCTATCTTATCATCGGTGGAACAGGCGGCATTGGTCAAGCCATGGTACAGCAGCTAATACAAAAAACGACTGCTAATCAAACGGATAGTCAATCTAATCAAAGCCATCGCACACAAGTATTTGCTACTTATCATCGAAATGAGCCAAACATTGAAGCAGAAAACCTGCACTGGCTGCCAATGAATGTCAGTGATGAGGATAGTATTAAAAAAGCTGCCGATACGATCAAACAGATGGTCGGTCATATGGATTGGGTAATCAACTGCGTGGGATTACTACATACGGAGACAGCGCAGCCGGAAAAGGCCTTGCGACAGATGGAGACGGAGTTCTTTTTGCAAAACATGCAAATCAATGCCCTAGCCAGTTTGCTGATAGCCAAACACATCAAACCGTTGCTCGCCAAGGCTAATCGCAGCGCCAACCATCCTGCTGTTTTTGCGACCGTATCAGCCCGCGTCGGTAGTATCACTGACAATCAGCTAGGCGGCTGGTATAGCTATAGAATGAGCAAGGCGGCGCTCAATATGGGGATGAAAAACCTGAGTATCGAATGGAGCAGATCACTTAAAGATGTGTGTGTGGTCGTTATGCAACCAGGCACCGTGAATACTCAGTTGTCTGCACCATTTCAAGGCAATGTCGCTGAAGGACATCTGTTCTCGCCAGCGTATAGCGCGGAATGCTTATTGGAAGTGCTCTCAGAGATGACTGCAGCTCAATCAGGCAGTTTTGTCGATTGGGCTGGAGAGTCAATACCTTGGTAGTCGTTAGACTGACGCTAGCGTCCTAGTAAGCCATCAATTTAATACGCTTCAAACAGCGCCATAAACTCATTAACGGGTGTTTGTTCCAGTTTTTGTTGATCGTCGCATAACTTGATGATCTGCTGACAGCGACTTTCGATAAAACGAGTGGCCAGACTGGCGCGGAACTTGGCTTCCAGTACAGGGATGCCCTCAGCGCGGCGACGATTATGGCCAATAGGATACTCTACAGCCACTTTTTCTGTACTGCTGCCATCTGTAAAAAATACTTGAATGGCATTAGCAATAGAGCGCTTACTTGGGTCATGATAGTCTTTTGAATACTGCGCGTTTTCTTCTACAACCATCTTGCTACGTAGCTCATCGATTGACAAGTGCTGTTCGTGATAGTCATCCTCGTAGTTCTCTGCCATCAGATCGCCTGTCAACAACGGCACAGCCACCATATACTGCAAGCAGTGGTCACGATCGGCCGGATTGGCAAGCGCGCCTTCTTTTGAGATGATGCGAATCGCTGAATCATGGGTGGTTAGGACAATTTTTTCAATATCATCAATTCGACCTTTCACATGTGGGTGCAAAATTACCGCAGCTTCACAAGCAGTTTGCGCATGAAACTCAGCAGGAAAGCTTATTTTAAATAAGATATTTTCCATCACATAGCTACCAAAATCTCGCTGGAATTTAAAGCGACGATCGCCTTCAGGCTTTGTCGCTAGATCCTTGTTGGTATGGCTAAATAGCACATCATAGAATCCCCACTGCGGTGCAGTTAATGCGCCAGGGATACCCATTTCGCCGCGCGCCGTTATATCTACCAGACGTACCGCACGACTGGTTGCATCACCTGCTGCCCATGATTTTCGGCTGCCAGCATTGGATGCATGCCGATAGGTGCGCAGTGCCTGACCATCGACGATGGCTTGTGAAATCGCTGCCATCATGCGCTCACGGGGTAGCTGATAAAGTTTTGCAACGACGGCTGTTGATGCTAACTTGACCAAGAACACATGATCGAGCCCCACACGGTTGAATGAGTTTTCTAGTGCCAGTACACCTTGAATTTCATGCGCCATGATCATGGCTTCAAGCACTGCTCTCATGGTCAGTGGTGCTTGTCCTTGGCTGATATTTTTTTGACTAATATAGTCGGCGACCGCCAAGATACCACCCAGATTATCAGAAGGATGGCCCCATTCGGCGGCAAGCCACGTATCGTTATAGTCAAGCCAGCGCACCATACAGCCAATATCAAAAGCTGCCTTGATGGGGTCTAGTCTATAGGAGGTGCCAGGGACGCGAGCGCCATGCGGCGTTATTTGATCGGGGCAATCAGGCCCCAAGTGCTTGGTGCACTCAGGGAAGCGCAGCGCCAATAGACCGCAGCCAAGCGTGTCCATCAGACAGTGGCGCGCGGTATTCCACGCATCAGTAGGGTTTGGGGATTGCCTGTCTATTGAATAGTTGAGAACGTAATCGGCGATTTTTTGAATTTCATCGTCATATTCTGGACGGATGTTGCTCTCTACCGTTGCATCATTTTTATTTGAATTGGTATTTGACATGGTTGGTTCCTCATCCTGAGTGTACTACTTCCTTGACTGAGACTGAGCTGATTGGCTCAGCCATCCTTTTAAAGGAATCATCATTTAAAAGTAGCATACTCAATATGGAACAACCAATTTGAATTATGTTAAGAATTAAGACCTTACAAGCGGTCTAAATCATTAAGTACAACAGACCTAAAACAAACAAAGCGGCCATGATAAACAGCAGGAAACTTAACACTTTAGTCGTGGTTGACGCAGTATCCGTACTCTCTTTTTTGATTTTGTTTTTCTTAGCAACGTATAGCACCATTTTCACATGCTCGATATTGTCCTCGAGGTAGTGCTCGCCTTCAGGTACAAAACCCAACGACTCATAAAAACTCAGTAAGTAAACCTGTGCCGAGATGATAATCGGACGCTTTTTACCATACTTTTTGCGGCACTGTGCAATAGCCTGATTCATCATTTGCCGTGCTAGGCCATCACCTCTATGCTCCGATAGCACAAGCACTCTACCGATGGCAGGCATTGCAGTGTGGTTGGTCTTAATCGCAGGATCAGCTACTGATAAGTTGGATTTTAGCTTATTAAACTCAGGTGGAATGATACGACAATATCCGACCAATGCAGCGTTTTGATGAGCAATCAAGTGTAAGCAATCAAAATCGACCTCATCCATATCTTGATAAGCACAGTTTTGTTCGACGACAAACACTTGCGAGCGCGCCTTTAAAATATGATAAAGATCAACTGAGGTCAGCTCGTCAAAGGTTTTTAAAGAAAATTCACAAGTCATAGTGGGCTAGCTTCTGGCAATAGGCAGTAAAAGATTGGCATTATAACGATTTAGGCAGGCATTAACCATTCCTAACCGTTTAGGGTCTGGCTGATTTTGTCTAAGTTTAGGCTATCAGACATGGCGCTAAAGATCTCAAAATATTTGCCGCGTTGGGCATAAAGTACCTCATGTGTACCTGTCTCAACCACTTCGCCATTTTCTATGACCACTAGATCATCGGCATCGATGATTTGCGCGATATTGTGTGAGACCATAATCACGGTACGGTCTTTTTTGATCAGATCTAGGCTTTTTTTGACCTGTTGACTGGCGATAGCGTCAAGACTGGCGGTCGGCTCGTCCAAAAATACAATAGGTGGGTCTTTTAAAAACATCCTTGCCAGCGCAATACGCTGCTGTTGACCGCCTGATAAGGACTTAGCAGTGCTCTCATAGCCATCAGCTAACCCTATAATCTGCTCGTGGATAGAGGCTTTTTTTGCAGCCACGATGATGTCATCTTCGCTAGCATTCATATCGCCATAACGGATGTTTTCACTGATCGTACCCGAAAAAATATGATTGCTCTGTAGTACTAGGCCGATGCGCTGACGCAACTCGTGGGTGTCACAGTCAGCCAAATTATGCCCATCTAGGCAAATCGTGCCAGCGTCTGGCGCGTAAAACTTGACTAATAGATTGATAATCGTGCTCTTGCCAGCGCCAGAAAGGCCAACCAACGCGGTGATACGATTGGGCTTGATAGTGAAGCTGACGTTTTTTAGCGCTTGCGTACCGTTAGGATAGGTAAAATCGACATTTTTAAGCTCGATATGACCCTTTAGGTTTTCGCTACTGATACCGTCGATGTTTTCGACTTGTTTATCATCTTCTAAAATATCAAAAAACCCTTCGGCATAGGTCAATGCATTATTTATCTGGTCGTAGATGCGGTGTAATTGACGGATAGGGGCGGCGACGTTCTGAAACAGCATGACATGAAATAGAATCATGCCAATGGTCATCTCACCTTTTAGCACAAAATAAGCGGTGAGAAGGATGATAACCACCACACCAATCTGTTCGATAAAGGTTTTGATGGCATCATAAATAAAGCCAATACTACGAATGCGCAGTTGATTGTCCGTCATTTCCTTTTGAATGGCTAAGTGCTTCTCAGCCTCGATGGACTCACGGACAAAGGATTTCACCACGCTGATCGAATTAATCAAAGAGATCACCAAACCGCTTTTTGCTTCTCGAAACCCACGCATCTGCCGACGAAACCCTTGCAGACGCCGTGCTTGCTTTTGACTGATAAAGAAGTAAATGGGTATGATAATAAGACCGACCATACCAACCCAAAAATTGGTCGAAAACATGATGATAAGTGCCACAATTGCATTGGCAAATAGCGGTAGCATGTCGATAAAGAAGTTTTGCACGAGACTGGTTAAACTGCTAACCCCGTAATCGATACGGGTTTGCAATTTACCACTGTCATTTTCACTACTGGTATAAAACGCCATCCGGTAGGTAAGGATGCGCTCAATGATGCGCTGCGATAAATCGCGAGATAAGTTGATACGAATCTTTTCACCAAAAAAACGCTGTCCAAAAGAGATGAATATCGACAGTATCTCTTTGGTCAGCAATACCGCACTAATAATGCCTAGCATACGTAGACCTGCCTGCCATGGCTCGGCAAGCGTAGCAATTTCGGTCAAGGTATCGACGGTATAACGTAGTACAAATGCATTAACCTGTGCGGTAAAGGAGCCTAAGGCCGTCAGCGCCAAGGTAGCGATAATAAGCAAGCGATAAGGTTTAGCAAATACCGCCAGTTTTTTTAGAATATCCCACAGCAGTGCCCGCCGTTCTTTCTTTTCGACTGGAGGCTTCTTGTCTAATTGCACACGGCGTGGCTGGGGAGATGTTGGCATAAAACTCTATCGCAAATTAAAATAAGCCGTGTCTACGCTTAAAACGCATCCGCTGGCACAAAAACTTCGCCAACCATGATACGCCTTGCTGAGCGACTCATCGACACTTTTTTGGCTTGCCAGCGTCCATCTACCAGTTCGGTTTTTCCGCCGACCAGTAATGTCCCTGATGGATGGCCAAAACGTACCTCTGTCAGCTCGCCAGCGACTGCTGCTTGATTGACGAGTGTACCTTGTGTAGTTGCCGCAGCGGCAATAGCGACTGCTGCTGTGCCCATCATGGCGTGATGCAATTGACCCATACTCATGGCACGCACTACTAAATCAATCTCTTCTGCATTGACCGACTTACCACTAGAGGCCGTATAGCTCTGCGCTGCACCTACCCAAGCGACTTTAGGAATGTGTTGGCTGGTCTGTGCCTCGCTCACATCTTTAAATAATCCCATCGCCACGCCGCCTGTGGCACGGATTTTCTCAAGCTTGGTAAGTAGCTCACCATCGCTATTGATATCGCCTTGTAATTCAGTACCGGTAAAACCTAAATCTTCTGCTTTCATAAAGATGGTTGGGATACCTGCGCTAATAAAGGTGGCTTTGACGCTGTCAGAATGTAGACCGCAGCCAGTTACATCGAAGTCATCGACCAAGTTACCAGTAGGGAACATGTCGCTGGTGGCATCTACAGGATCGATAAACTCAATTTTGACTTCAGCCGCTGGGAAGGTGACACCGTCTAATTCAAAATCGCCCGTCTCTTGAACCTGTACTTTTTCATTTGCGTCTTTATAGACTGGCACATGAGCAATAATGGTTTTACCAATATTTTCTTGCCAGATACGCACTTCACAAATACCGCTATCTGCATTGTCATCGATGCTGTCAGCAATCTTGCCAGCGTCCACCAAACCCATATTAATGGCACAGGCACCGACGGCCGCGGTTAAGTTGCCACAGTTACCCGCCCAATCAATCATAGGCTTGGCGATATTAACTTGTCCGAACAGATAATTCACATCGTGGTCTGGTCTGTCAGAGGCCGATAAAATTACCGTTTTTGACGTACTAGAGCTACCGTTACCTAAGCCATCGATTTGCTTACCGTAAGGATCTGGACTACCAATGACGCGCAATAAGAAGTTATCACGTGCCGCGCCTGCAACTTGGCAACGTTCAGGTAAATCAGACAATTTAAAGAATGTGCCTTTTGAAGTGCCGCCGCGCATATAGGTAGCAGGAACGGATATTTGCGGGGCGAAATAGGGTTTTGATTGAGAGTTGGTTTGAGCCACTGTATTAAGTCCTTTTTATATTGTTATAAGAATAGGTATGGTGCCATCAGCAAGTAAACTCAATATTTAGCTATTATCTAGTACTTAGGAGTAAGTGACAAAACTCAGTGTATAGAACGCAAAAGCAAATAAAAGCCGATGTCATATAAGGTTATACAACATCGGCGACTTCTATACTTTTCTATTTATCATGCTAAAACCTACAGGATAATCTTAAACGATATCAAGCGTACCTTCGATAAACTCTTTAGCAAAGCGTTGTAGCATACCACCAGCATTGTACATTTTAACCTCATCAGCCGTATCTAATCGGCAGATAATAGGTGTCTCAGTGTTGCTACCATCGGCACGATGAATCACTAGAGTCATCAACCCGCCAGCCGAGACTTCACCTGTGACATCAAAGGTTTCCGTACCATCGATATTTAGCGTATGACGAGTCACTCCTTCCTCAAACTGTAAAGGCAGCGCACCCATGCCCACTAAATTTTGACGATGAATACGCTCAAAGTCCTCAGCGACGACGGCTTCTACGCCAGCGAGACGGACACCTTTGGCAGCCCAATCTCGGCTTGAGCCTTGACCATAGCCATCACCTGCGATGATGATAAGCGGCTGCTCACGGTTCATGTAGGTTTCAATCGCTTCCCACATGCGCATGACTTGACCTTCTGGTTCGACGCGCGCCAGTGAGCCTTGGACAACTTCGCCATCTTCATCGCGTACCATTTCGTTCAATAGCTTAGGGTTGGCAAAGGTGGCACGTTGCGCGGTTAAATGGTCGCCGCGATGGGTTGCGTATGAGTTATAGTCCTCGGCAGGCAAGCCCATAGTATCGAGATACTCGCCAGCTGCCGATGAGCCAAGGATAGCGTTTGATGGTGACATATGGTCGGTTGTGATGTTGTCACCAAGGACTGCAAGCGGACGTAGGCCTGTCAGTTTATTTTTCTTAGCCATTTTGCCTTCCCAGTACGGCGGACGGCGGATATAAGTGGTCATTTCACGCCAGTCATACAATGGGCTTAATGCCTTACCTGTGTCTTTTTTGGCTTCATCAAACATTGGAATATATACCGCATTGAACTGCTCAGGCTTAACGGCAGCAGCGACAATGGCATCCACCTCTTCATCATCAAACCAGATGTCTTTTAGATAGACGTCATTGCCATCTTGGTCTTTGCCCAATGAGTCTTTTTCGATATCAAAGCGGATGTTACCAGCGATGGCATAAGCAATAACCAGTGGTGGCGATGCCAAAAATGCTTGCTTGGCGTATGGGTGAATACGACCATCAAAGTTACGGTTACCAGAGAGCACTGCTGTGGTAAATAAATCATTGTCGATGATTTCTTTTTCGATATCAGGGTCTAGCGCACCGCTCATACCGTTACACGTCGTACAAGCGAAGCCGACTACATCAAAGCCAATTTCTTGCAATTCTGGCATCAGCCCTGCTTCTTCTAAGTACATTTTGACCGTTTTTGAACCAGGTGCTAAGGATGACTTCACCCAAGGTTTACGTAATAGGCCTTTGGCATTGGCGTTACGAGCGACAAGGCCTGCGGCCACCATGTTGCGTGGGTTTGAAGTATTGGTACAGCTAGTAATAGCAGCGATAATAACCGCGCCATCTGGCATCAGGCCATCTTTCGGTTCAGGCAGTTTTTCGTCAGCGCCATGAGCGATACCTTTGGCAACCAAGTCAGTGGTCGATACACGGGCATGTGGACGCGAAGGACCTGCCATATTACGACCAACTGATGACAAATCAAACTCAAGGACGCGTGCGTATTCGGCTTTTTCCATGCCGTCAGCCCATAGGCCCGTTTGCTTGGCATACTGCTCAACCAACTTAATCTGTTCTTCACTACGACCAGTCAAACGCAGATAGTCAGTGGTTTGCTCATCGATATAGAACATCGCAGCAGTGGCACCATACTCAGGCGTCATGTTGGAGATAGAAGCGCGGTCACCGACACTTAGCTGGCGTGCACCGTCACCAAAGAATTCGATATAGGTAGAGACCACACCTGCGTCGCGTAAGAACTCAGTCATCGCCAGTACGAGATCCGTACCAGTGATGCCTTTTTGCAATTTGCCAGTGAGCTTGACGCCAACGTAATCAGGCAGGCGCATATATGATGGGTTACCTAGCATGACGCTTTCAGCTTCTAGACCGCCAACCCCGATTGAGATCACACCTAGTGCATCAACCATCGGTGTGTGGCTATCAGTACCAACTAAGGTGTCGGCAAATGCGATTTCTTCACCCGCTTTATTGTGCACGACCTGTACGACAGGTGACATTTTTTCTAGGTTGATCTGATGCATGATGCCGTTACCAGGCGGTACGACATTCACATTGTCAAAGGCATACTGACACCAGTTGATAAAGTGAAAACGATCATCGTTGCGGCGCTCTTCAATCGCGCGGTTTTTCTCAAACGCGTCATCTTCGAAGCCTGCATGCTCAACGGCCAATGAATGGTCAACAATAAGCTGGGTTGGCACGATAGGGTTTACCTTGGACGGATCACCGCCTTGCTCAGCGATAGCATCACGTAGACCCGCCAAATCAACAAAGGCCGTCTGACCCAAGATATCATGACAAACGACGCGGGCAGGGTACCAAGGAAAGTCGAGGTCTTGCTTGCCTTCGATATGCTGCTTTAGCGCATCGGTTAACTCTTCTGGTGGGCAACGGCGTACTAGGTTTTCGCACAATACTTTTGAGCAGAATGGTAGCTTATCATAAGCGCCTGCTTCGATACTCTCGACGGCTTCTCGAGTATCAAAGTAATAAAGGTCAGTACCGGGAAGTGGCTTTTTGAATTGTTCGTTCATTGGTTGTACTAGGGCGTTGTCCATAAGTCACCTTTGGCTGTTGGCTGGAATGTATATAATGATAGTTTTAGCTTGTATCTCTACTCGTCCATATACTCAATTACGTACCCAAATTAATTCAAGTTCTGTTCCAAACAGTTGCTCAAGCTTTTGCTGTGCTTTGTCATTCAGTTGAGTACCGTACATAATTTCATAATATTCTTCGCCTTCTTCATATTCTTCATCATCTAATTTCCAATGCTCCTCACTACCAGATATCCAACCTGCGGTTAGAGCAGTGTTTGCTACTATGACCTGATTATCATCGTTAGAAAAAGAGGCATTTTCCCAAACGCAAGGTTCATGCTCAGCTTCAATAATCATTTCTTCAAAATAAGAAAAAGCATTTTCTACGTGCTCTGCTGTTGCTTGATAGTCTCTATCAATTGGAACGATATACAAGATATTTTCACTCATAATTATTTTTTCTTTTATAAAGGAAATAAATTTTTTTAATTTTCAGGTGATAGGGCTTGCTTATTAAGCAAACCCTGCAAGGTTAAGATTTAAAAAATTAACGCGCGCTCATATCTGGTACTGGACGCAGATCTTCACCAGTGTATTCTGCGCTTGGGCGAATGATACGGTTATTAGCACGTTGCTCAAACACGTGAGCAGCCCAACCAGTCAAACGTGAGCAGACAAAGATTGGTGTGAATAGCTTGGTCGGGATACCCATGAAGTGATAGGCAGATGCATGGAAAAAGTCAGCATTACAAAACAGTTTCTTCTCACGCCACATCACTTCTTCACAGCGTACCGAGACGGGGTATAACACTTCATCACCAACATCAGCAGCCAGCTTCTCAGCCCAGCCTTTAATCACCACGTTACGCGGATCTGATTCGCTATAGATTGCGTGACCAAAGCCCATAATTTTGTCTTTACGAGCCAGCATGCCCATCATCTCTTCTTCAGCGTCATCAGGTGAGCTAAAGCCTTCAATCATATCCATCGCCGCTTCATTCGCGCCGCCATGCAATGGACCGCGTAGTGAACCGATTGCACCAGTGATACAAGAATGGATATCAGACAAGGTAGATGCACACACACGAGCGGTAAAGGTCGACGCGTTAAACTCATGCTCTGCATAAAGAATAAGCGAGACGTTCATTACTTTTTCGTGCAGCTCGTTTGGTTTTTCGCCTTTGAGCAAATGTAAGAAATGACCACCAATAGTGGCATCATTTGTATCGGTCTCGATACGTACATTGTCGTGGGTAAAACGATACCAATAGTTGATAATCGATGGGAAGGCCGCTAGCATACGGTCAGTTTGATCGTTTTGCTGGGCAAAATCAGTTTCGGTCTCAAGGTTGCCAAGCATAGAGCAGCCAGTACGTAGCACATCCATTGGATGCGCGTCGCTTGGAATGCGCTCAAGCACATCTTTTAATGCTTGTGGTAGGCCGCGTAGTTTTTTTAGCTTGGCTTGATAGGCATCAAGCTCGCTTTGCGTAGGCAAGTTACCATATAGCAGCAGGTACGCCACTTCTTCAAAAATACACTTGTCGGCTAGTTCTGATACGTCATAGCCGCGATAGGTCAGACCAGAGCCTGATTTGCCGACGGTAGATAGAGCGGTTTTACCAGCGACTTGTCCGCGTAGACCTGCACCTGAAAGTTCTTTTTGTGCTGCCATGTTTACATTCCTTTTGTGGGTAGCTTTTTTGGGTGAAAACAGTATATCTAACGATGTTTCTGATGAGAAATTTATTGGTTAATGACTGACTATAGCGCCAGTTGAGCGTTATGCAGGCTGTTCAGGCTGTGGACCGTCTAAGTCGACATTACAACGCTTAAACTCAGCTTCAATAGGGCCGTTCAAGACCTCCATCGCGCTACCTTCGCCTTCTGCATTATTGATTTCCATATACTTGACACCCAGTGGCGACTCCATAAATGTCTGGATTTCAGTCATTTCTTCTGGGGTAGGGTCAGCCATCGGGGTTGCGACTTCTTCGCCATTCATGACACGCAATTGCTCATTGCCAAAAGCAAGCAGCTTTTTGCCAACGTCTGACGTATAAAAGCTATCTAGCTCTTTTAGCTCTGCGTCGGTGAATTGAGACTTATAAAAGCTATCAACTTCGGCTTTGCCCAAATCTTTATCGCGCGACTCAAGGCAGCTGACCTGCTCTTCGCTGAGTGCACCACTATTGATAATTGGTGCAAGCAGTAAGCTATTAACGGTATCTAACGTAATGGTCGTCATAACCAAGTCGTCTTGAGAGACAGCATTTGATGGCGCAGCTTGAGTCACAGCAGTATCGTTTGTTTCACTGGTAGTCGTGTCAACGTTATCGACAGTTTCTGGCGTTTTATCACAGCCAGTGATGAGTAGTAGCCCCGCAAGTGTACTACTGAGTAGTGTCGCTTTAAGCGCTGTATGGGAAGTGAACAATGACATAAATAACCTAAAGGCAAATGAATACGAATTTTAAGAAGATAAAACACCCAGAGGTAATTTATCTTCTCAGCGTTGCTAACAACCAATCATTGGTTACTTGTTACCAGCAAATAGCTTGTCTAGTGTCTGCTCAAACTCATGATAGTTTAAGAAATCATAGAGCTCCATACGAGTCTGCATGGTATCGACGACTTTTTCTTGCGTGCCGTCATTGAGTAGATGCTGATAAACGTTCAGTGCCGCTTTGTTCATAGCGCGGAAGGCTGATAGCGGATATAGCACCATCTCGACACCCACACTATAGAGCTGATCGGTGGTATATAGATCGGTCTGACCAAACTCTGTCATGTTTGCCAGTACAGGAATGTCCAATACATCAGTGAACTTACGATACATCTCGATATCAGTTAGCGCTTCTGCAAAGATCATGTCTGCGCCAGCTTCTTGGAATGCGACGGCACGCTCCACAGCAGCGTCCAGCCCTTCTACTGATAGGGCATCTGTACGAGCCATCACTACAAAGTCAGGATCCGTTTTTGCGTCTAATGCCGCCTTTAGACGATCTACCATTTCTGAGATGCTGACGATTTCTTTATTTGGGCGATGACCACAACGTTTTTGTGCCACTTGGTCTTCGATATGTACTGCCGCGACGCCTGCTTTTTCCATCTTTCTGATGGTTTGGGCAATATTGAATGCGCCGCCAAAACCCGTATCAATATCGACTAGTAGTGGCGTATCGACTGCGTCAGTGATACGGCGAGCATCTTCTAATACGTTATCAAGGCTGGTCATACCAAGATCAGGTAAACCAAATGAGGCATTGGCCACGCCAGCACCAGAGAGATATAACGCTTGATGACCGACTTGGGTGGCCATCATCGCTGTATAAGCGTTGATAGCGCCTGCAATTTGTAATGGTTGATTGTTATCATTTTTTTGAGTGAGTACACTGCGAAAGCGTGCGCCTGCTGAAGAAGTGGTCATGCTAGTATCCTTGCAGATAGAGGAAGTATTATCGTTGTTGTGACTGATTATACCCAATTATTAAACTCTAAAAAGCTCGCTAACGGAATTATTGATTATAATAAATAAAGATATATATTAAATTTTTTAATATTATTCATAATATAAATAGCATTATGCATTTATTGGTAATTTCTCACAATAAGTATTCATATTGCTTAAAATCACAGCTTTTAGAATCTCCCATTTTTTACATTTAGTTACAATTACTAAGGCTGCCTTGCCTTATTGATATAATTACACTCATCAAAAAGCCCCAACAGCTAGGCTATTAGGGCTTATGTTCCGCTTAAATAAGATTGTTAAGTGCTGAGTTTTAAATTAAGCAAAAAGCTTAAGCAAATAAACCTGCCATATTGGCCAAGAACAATAACGCGAAACCTGCTAAGAATATCAAGCCTGCGATAGATAGAGCATTCATACCTGCTGACAGTTTCTTATGCTTTTTAACCAATGAGTAGTTTAACCAACCAAAAATAGGCGCAGAGACGAACGCTGATATCATGGCAAACTTAAGCATTGAGCCTAGCTGTCCGGTAAAGAACGTGATAATCACTAGCCCGCCACCGATAGCATAGGTGGTCCAAAAAGCGACTTGCTTTTTGTTGATTTCACTTTCACCTTTTAGTAGGCGCCAACATTCAGCATTAGCGCGTCCATAGCCATCAGCACAGGTGATGGTCGTGCCAAACATACACATAAAGGCGACGAAAGCGACCAGCAGTCTCGACCACTCACCAATGGTTGCGGTATACATATTGATCAACTGGTTGATATAAGCACCGCCGACCAACTCAATCTCTTGTCCTGATCCGTACTGGACAAACACACCTAACGATAAGAAGAGCAATGCCAATATCGCTGAGACTGCATAGCCAACGTTAAAATCTAACAAGCCTTGGCTATGCGTGGTGTGATCTGCTTTGACTTTGGCAGAGGTCCACATAGAGGTAATCGCTGCAAACTCTAGCGGTGCTGGCATCCAGCCCATGAGTGCTACGATGAAGCCCAACGTGGCCAGGTTCCAAGGAGAGACCGCCACAAAATCTACTGCCATAACGGTTGGCTTGCCAGCAGCAATGATAACTGCAGCAACAGTAGCCGTGGTAAGCGCAATCATAATCCACTTAGTCACACCATCGAGCAACTTATAATGCCCTGCAATCAAAAAGAACCAAGAGACCGCGACGATAATGAGAGATAACGCCATTGTCGACAGACCAAGTGAGGCTGGCAACATAAAGCCCAAAATTACGGCAGCAATAAGTGAGACCGCACCCGTACTAATAACCGCTGACAAGATAGAAAGAATAAAATATACCCAAAGATATACCTTTGAGCGTTTGGCATAGCCTGCAATCAAACTCTCGCCAGTATCGTAGACGTAGTCAGTTGCAAAGCGAAAAAACGGATACTTAAACACGTTGGCCAATACAATCATAATGGCCAATTGCCAGCCATAGATAGCACCCGCCTGTGTTGATGAAATCAAATGCGAACCACCAATGGCAGCAGTTGCCATCAAAATGCCTGGGCCAAAGATGCGCCAGCTAAAGTCCTCTTGTTGCGAGGCAACGCTATCGTCAGGGGCACTTGGGTTGTTGAGTTGTTGTGTGGACATGAATACCTCGAAATGGTTAAAACAGCAAATTATCACTTACCTGTGTCAGCTTGCCAATGATCAGAAAAGAACGTCCTATAAACCGTCTAAATATAAAACGATTTAGATCGTATCGACTTTATCACACCAACACTGTCTAGGAGAATGATTATTCTAGTTATTATTACTATTTGTTTGCATTGCTATTCTTGTTAGTTAGCATAGTTATAAAATAATATCAATATTTAAAATGAATTATTTTTGGCGGTTCTTTATAACACAATATTCATCGGATATCTGCCCATTTAGGCCTGTGACACAAAATTTTGCTGCCGATAAGTAATGCCGCGCTGTTCGTAGACGTGATAAATGGCCGTAAGCAAGTCAGGTATTTTTGGATGTACGAAGTCTTTGAGGGTGTGTAAATAAATAGGGGAGGTGACATTTTCATGAACCAAACGTTGGTAGCTGATCTGTTCCGTACGTACGGTTTGCAAGCTGGCAGGCACCAATGTAATGCCTTCTCCTGCCGCGACCAGCCCCAATGCGACCTGCAAATCGCTGACTGTCGTGGTCATAAAAGGTGAGATGCCATACTGGGCAAAAAGATGTAGTAAAGGCTCAGTAATAGGCTCGCTAGATGATGCGTCATGCTTAGCAGCACGGTTGACTCTACTTGTAGACAGCTTGTGGGTCGCTGTTTCTGTCGTCACCGTGGACGAGACTGGCAAATGTGTTTGATGGTATAAAATTAAGCGATTATTCGCTAGGTCTATCAAGCGCTGCTTACGTACATTGGCAAGCGGATGTGACTTTGGTAATGCTACCACATAGCGTTCATGACGTAGCAGAATCTGCTGAATCCATGGATCTTGATGCGCAAATCGGCCAAAGCCTATATCAATCTCACCAGACTTGAGGGCATCCATTTGTTGATATGAGCTGATGTCTTTTAAATTAACGTCGATATCAGGGCTGAACTGTTTAAGCGTGGCAATGATTTCAGGCAACAGGCCATATAGCACTGAGGGCACAAAACCTATATTTAAAACGCTGCTAGGTGCTGATAGACGCTGAGTCATACTGGTTACAGTATCAATCTCGGTCAGGATAGTGCTTATTTTATCGTAGAAAAAACTGCCCGCTTCAGTCAGATGTAGGGGCCTGTGGTAGCGATCAATAAGCACCACGCCCATATCAGTCTCTAACTGTTTTAGCAATCGACTCAGGCTCGGCTGTGACAATCCTGTCTTGGTGGCGGCAGCGCTAAAGCTGCGCAAATCTGCAACCGCGATAAACGCATTAAGCTGTTTTAAATCCATACTATTGAGCCTGTCATAGTCTATGCTATCTCTACATAGATTAGTTCTTAAGGTTGATTTATCATATTATTTAGAATAGTTCTTATCAATATTAGCGCTATTCCATAAATTGTGCTTGAAGATAATAGGTCGAGCAACTATATTGTTGGCTAATAACACTGTTACACTATAGTAAGAAAATTCATTCTAGCAATCATTTAACACCAGTAGAAAAACTGGTTTGGTATTATTCTATGAGCGACGAAAAAAAAGACGCTGGCACCGATTTTGATGAAAAATTGGCTAGAATTATTGACCAAAAATCGCGTAAGCGTAATAACAATGACATCTACGAACGCTTTATTAATCGAGTCCATGGTTCTGAAGAGAACGATCAGGCTGAGTTTGAAACACTAGAAAGTGCAAAGAACCTTGCCGCTTTCGAACCCTTGAGCACAGAAGAGTTGCAACTGTTTGAAGATCAAAGCAGTGAACAAGAATTATTGCTAGGAACAGAAAATGCTACAGCAGCAAATACTACCTCTGAAGCTTCAGATACAAATGTAGTATTTGAAAATATATCTGAAAATAATGTGCTGAATATCGCTAACGATAGCGACAGTATTAGTATTGATGTCAGTTCAGATACAGAAGCCTCAGAATATATAGATCGCAACAATATAGATAGTAGCAATCAAGCAGAGTCAGCCTCTACGATTGCCCATAGTGAATCTACCATAAATGAGGTATCGGATGATGATTCTTTAAACATCGAGAATGTGTCTGAATCAGCTATCGAAGAGCCAGTCATAAACAATAAAGTGATCAAAAGCAAAAAACCAATCATGATGGCTATGGTAATTGGTTCAGTAGTATTGATTGCTATTATATTAGTGCTTGTATTTTCAGGAGTCTTATCTACTTCTACGGTTGATAGTATAGACAACAGCACTGATGGTAATGTAGAGACAGACAGTACACCAGCTGTTAGTGCTGATCCAGTACTGTCTACTGATAGTCAAACAACTACGGATGGCGTTGACCCTGTAAGTACGCAACCAGCCACTACTCAGCAAGATGCTTTGGACAACAATAGACAGGACCTGCCAGCTGCTAATGAGCGAGAGTCAACTTCTAAAGATCCTACACCAGAAAATGATGCCACTGTTATAGTTACTGAGGAAGCTGCTATAACTTATGAGGACTTTAGACAAGAGTCGCAGACTACCTTGTACCGCGAAACCAATGATTAAAGTGTCTACGTTTTATACCATTTCAGACGGTTAGATAACCGTCTATCAATTTATTCGAGACGCTCGTACCAGAAACTGTTGCAACACAATATAAAATTCGTATCATTATGTAAAAGGCATGGTTCTGTGCCATTGATGATATGAATTATATGGTACGTAACTATGAACGACTCAGAAAACGTGAATAATGATATCGAGCCAAAAAGCATCAGACCACGTAGTCTTGTTTTTGCTATTATCAGTGTCATCTGTATTGTTCTAATATCCGCCTTCTATATGTCTAGCCGTATTTCTTCCACGCTATCTCAAGCATCGACTAATAACGGTTTAGCAGTCAGTAACATTACTAAAGAGGCTAATGCTAATCAGACTGTACAACAGCATTTGAATAGCCAAAACCAACCTAGCAAACCTATAGTTATTGACGGTCATGAAAATGACACCGCCATTAGCTATCATGACTTCAAGCAAGAAGCGCAAAATGTGCTATTCCATGAGGAAGAAAAGATCATACAAGCTAAGTACAGTGCACATGGTATAGCGCCTGCTGTCAGCGCTGCAGACTTTAGAGTAGAAGCACATAAAACCTTATATCGTGAATCCAGTTATTAGGGCTGCTATTAGCGTTATCGTATTATATTGATAACTATAAATTAGTAAGTGAATAATATTAAGCCTCATTTCTCATCTCTAAACATAAGAGAAGAGGAATGGGGCTTTTTTGTGGGCTCAGTGCTCCATGCTTTAACATGGTTTTATTTGTGAAAGGTCGTAAATCTGCTTGATAGAGCGCTTGTATTTTTCATAAGGGAAGCAGCTTAGAGTCATCAATAGACACTGAGTCAAGTACTGTTGCTCTTGCTCTTTATATTACAATCACAGCATCAGCTAGCTTGTGGGTCGTTTTAAGCCAGCTGCTTTTTAAGCGTTCGTAAACGGCTTTTAAATTCTGAGCGGTCAACATAACAGCCTTTGAGACGACGCTCACCGACGTTTTCATCAAATGCGTTACGCCCATGCAGGACTCGGCGGTTATCAAAGACCACCATTTGACCCGCTGCTAATTTCAACTCAATCTTATAGCGACTGTCTTTTAATCGAGCCATCAGCTCTCGATAAGCGAGATAGTAGTCGTACATAACATCGCTTGGCAAATCAAAAACATCTGCAAGATGCGCGTTGTATTTGATTTCGACGATATTGCCAAAGTTGTCTAAATTAATGACGGGATGGTGCTCACGGATATCATGGGCAGTGTCATGAAAACGAAAGGGGATCGCATATTCGGCCAGCAAGCGAAAATACTCCGGCTGCTCTTCTCGTAACCCTTCTAACACCTTTAATCCGTCTACGAAAGTAGATTCGCCACCTATGCTTTCATTACTCAAAAAATGCAAAAATTGATAGCCCGGAGGTAACTCCTGATTTGGCAAGTCGGTATGCAACGGTAATGATAGCGAGGTATAAGCTAAATTAATCGGCGACTTCTCTGATATGACATCAAAGGTCATGCCAAAATTAGTTTGCCGCAGATAATCGACTCGCATGGCGGTCTGTACGCCAGCATTAGAGTCATCTGGCATATTATCAATAATGGTAAGCCCATATTTATCCAGCGCACTCATCCACTCATATAAAGCGCTGTCACTGGTCATGATGCTGTGTTGGTCATACATCGGAATGTGGTCAATAAACGTGCCATTCCAGCTTTCATAAGGACTGCTATGGTCCTTGGCCAATGCACTAGAATACCCAAACTCACGTAACCAGCTTTGTTCAAAGTGGCTGATATGCGCTTGTTCTGACCATTCAATCGTCAGCGTTGTCTCATCAAAAGAGACGGATAGTGGATGGATATCTTTTGAGATACTCAGCAAATCAAAGCTACGCTCGCCAGTGTGCGGATGAAAAGCCGATGGGCAGTTATCACGCAGCCAGATATAGTGGTAGGTGCTGTCGATACCATCATTCCAGCGTATTTGAATAGCGCGGTCAATGAGCGCAATGGATTCTATTTGGTAGTCAGTTGCTACGGCGATGTCTAGAGATGGTGTTGATTGAGGCGTTTCCATTGGAGCAGACCCTACATATACATGAAGTAAAAATATATTTTACGGTATCTTGTTCGGATCGGTTATTCAAACAATGAATTACGAATCACCTAATAGGCAATATCAATCAACGCAGTACTAAACTGCGATTGATATCTGGCGAGATATTTTTTGAAGGGTTTTGAATAATATTAAGGCTTCGCGAACGAAGCCCTAATATTTGCGATAATTGGTATAAGCTTTTTATTTATCCGAAAGCTACTTATCGAAAAGCTACCCTAACCAGTATTTCGTAACCCTGCAGCCAGCGCATTGATACTACGGATTAATGGGTCTTCTACGTTAATGTCGCCAGCATTGGCACTGCTCACAGTATCTTGCTGTCTAGCACGCTTTAAAAGCTCAATCTGGATATAATTAATAGGATCTAGATAAGCGTCTCGCCACTGCAGAGATGAGGCAAGGTTTTGCTGATTGGACAATAAAGAGTCTTGCTCAAGCAGAGAGTTGAGACCCGAATTGGTCAGCGTGTGTTCATCGGTGACCGCTGTCATAATTTTTTCGCGTAACGGCTCATCATCACACAGTTGACTATAGGCCTCGGCGATATTCATATTGGCTTTGGTAAAAGCCATTTCGATATTACTGATAAATACGCTAAAAAAAGGCCAGTGCTTATTCATCTCTTTCATCAATGCTTCGTCTTTTTTGACGCTATCTAGCGCACTACCAACGCCATACCAAGCAGGTAGGGTAAAGCGTGCTAATGACCAACCAAATACCCAAGGAATCGCTCGCAAGGTGGTTTTACTTGGTAGGCCTTTTTTGCGATGAGCAGGACGTGAGCCAATGTTTAACAGAGATATTTCTTGTACTGGGGTGACCTCGGAGTAGAATTTATAAAACCCTTCGGTATGATCGGTCAGCTCGCGATAGCGTTGTTCACCTGCGTCTGCTAAGCGTGCAAACAGCGCTTCATACTCTGGCAACTCAGACGGTTGTACCACAAACCTTGTAGAGCAGGCTTTGAGTGTACCTGTAATAGCCATGGTCAGCTCAAACACAGCGGTGTCAGTATTGGCATACTTGGCATAGAGCACTTCGCCTTGCTCAGTTACCTTAATCTGCCCATGCAACGTGCCTGCTGGCTGTGCTGTAATGGCTTTGTGCGTTGATCCACCACCACGGCTTACAGAGCCGCCACGACCATGGAACAAGCGTGTTTTTATGCCATATTGCTCAGCAATGTTATTAATGGTTTGCTGTGCACTATAAAGCTGCCAAGCAGAGGTGATAATGCCGCCGTCTTTTGATGAGTCTGAATAACCTAGCATAATCTCTTGCGTGTTGTCCGTGTTCTGTAGCAGTCCACGATACAGTGGATTGTCTAGCACGGCAGGCAAGATTTTATCGATATTTTTGAGATCTTCGATGGTCTCAAACAACGGTGCGACAGGTAGGTCAGCAGACAACTGACCTTCGTCATCAATTCTGCATAAGCCTGCAAACCGCATGAGCAGCAATACTTCTAGTAGCTGACTGGCATTATTAGTCATTGAAATGACGTAACTGCCAAAGGTGTCTTGGCCAACCAGTTTGCGTAGGGTGGCAACTGAATTCATCAGTGCCAACTGCTCGCGTGTTTTGTCTGCTAGGTTGTCAGCATAGATGAGTGGTGTGCCCGGTTTTTCTAGCAAGCGCGTCAACCACTCTTGACGTTCGGTTTCGCTTAACGTCTGATAATCAGGCAGGTTGGAGGCACTAGCAAAGATATCTGCGATCACTTCACCATGGTATGACGACTCTTGACGGATATCGAGCGCAGCCAAATGAAAGCCGCAAGTTTTGACCAAACGAATGACATCTAGCAGTAATCCTTCTGCGTGTGCCGTATCGTGTGTATTGACACTTTGACGGATAATGCGCAGGTCTTCTAGTAATTCTTCTGGATTGGCATAGGCGTCTTTTTCAGCCTCGATATCCGTGCCTTTGCTTTGAATACGGCGATTGGTGGCTTTGACTTTAGTCAGGATGATAGAGAGCAGGCGACGATATGGCTCATTGCTATAGTCATCGAGATTATAGTCAAACACACGCTGATCAAGCTCATCGTAACTTTTGATCTTGGCATAGACGTCAGGTGAAACGGTAACAATGGTGTCACTATGAATCAGCTGTCGGCGCAGCTTTTTGAGTAGCACCTGATAGTGACGCAGCACGGTATCAGCATGCATCAATACGGCAAGTTCTGTGGTCTCAAAAGTCACAAAAGGATTGCCATCTCTATCGCCACCAATCCATGAACCAAAGCTCATAAATGCAGGCAGTGGATAGTCTGTAAGCTCCGGATAGATATCGACAATGGCTTTTTTGATATTACGATATACTTTAGGAATGGCATTGAACAAACTGGCATTAAAGTAATGCAAGCCATTGTTAATCTCATCATATACCAACGGCTTGCGCGTGCGCACTTCATCAGACGACCATAATAGATCAATCGTTTGCGCCGTTTGCTCTTTAGCTTGCTCGTAGGCGAAGCTGTTTTCAGACACGTTGTTTAAAGCGTCGCTATGCGTGAATAGACTTTGTAAGATATTCATCGTTGTACGGCGACGCGCTTCGGTAGGATGCGCCGTAAATACAGGTGTAAACTTCAGCTGATCAATCAGCTCTTGCATTTGAGCGGGCTCGATATTGCGCTCACGACACTCAAGTAAGGTACGACGAAATGATCCTTCCCAGCTTTGTTCCGATTGCATACGCAGCTCATGACGTTGCTCACGCAAGTAATTCTCTTCGCTTAGATTGGCTAGGAAAAAATAGATAGAAAAGCCGCGTATGACGTTTTTTAAGGTTTGGTTATCCAAAGAAGCAATAAAATCGATAAGCTGCTGTTTATGTGCCTCATTCGGCTCACGACGCTGTTGAATAAAGCCTTTGCGCAGCGTCTCAATTGTATCTAGCGTCTGCTCACCAGATTGGCGAGAAATAGCATCACCTAATAATGAACCCAACAAGCTGGTGCGTTTACGTAGTACGTTGTTATCTAGTGTCATCTTCAACCTTCCTATCAAATGAGTGGATACAATACTATGGTTATCTTATACGTAATATCCTTATAGTTTTTTGCAATTTAACATAAATAGGTGAGACCTGCTTAATGTTAATGGTCAATTGTTTGGTTTACTGACTTTTATTATGCTATTGCTCATGTCTGCTTAGTTTATTTTTCGGGAGTTATTAGACAAAACTTATTTAGTTTATTTCTCTAACGACTCCGAAGCTTATCTATATAATCTGCCCAATCTTGCATCATCTGTACCCTAGTATCGATTTCATCGAGTCTGTTGTAAGCCCCGCCATGTGTGTCTTTTATTCTGTGACCCAGCTGTAATTCTGTGACGATATCTGAATAGCGTAGCTCAGGCTGTTCCATGAGCAAAGTTTTAGCGGATGCTCGAAATCCATGCGCACACTGCACATCTTTGTATCCAAGCCGATGGAATATCTGTACCAACGTGGCTTTACTGATATAGGCATTGTCTGAGCCGCGCATCGAGGCAAACACGTACTCTTTATGCCCAGTAATTGACTGAATGTTTCGTAATCGCGTAATCACTTGCGTGGCTAAGGGAACAACTAAGTGCGAGACCATATCCTCACGACCTTCGCCTTTGGTCGGAGAGAACGCCCATGTATTAGTATCCCAATCGATATCATCCCAGCGCATCGAGCGTAGATCGATACTACGTACAAACACATAAGGCAGTAGGTTCATGGCCTCTAATGTGATTTTACTTGCACCTTTGAATTCAGTCATATCTTTTAGAAGTGTCGCAAATTGATCTGGCTTAGTGATGGCAGGCAAGTGATTGCCTGAATTGGCAGGTGCAAGCTCACCACGGGTATCAATCGCCACATTTTTATCGCACAATCCTCGAGCCACTGCAAACGAGAACACTTTTTCAGTATACAAACGAGTGCTCGCACCAACAAAAGTCGCTTGATTGTCATTATTTTGAATTGACTCACACACACTCAGTATCATCTCGCTGGTGATATCGTTCATTCTCAAATCACCAATCTCGCTACACATATACCCCAAACATAAGTCCCAAAATTTAAGGGTAGAGTCACTAAATGCGGATTTTTTAGACTTATTTTGATGGCGACCTGCTGTCTTGTGGTCGCGCCATGCTTGTGCAATCTCAGAAAACGTTGCATTTTTGAGGTGTGTGTATCTGTTGACCTGTTCTTTTTGCTGAATAGCTTTAGGGTCAGAGCCTTTGGCGACCATGTTGAGGATAGTCTCGGCTTTATACTTCACCTCATATAAATCAATATCTTCGACCTTACCGAGCATCATTCTGGGGCGCTTGCCCTCGATATGCGGATGAGAGTAACGCAGGTAGTATTCTTTTTTGCCGTTTGGATAGACACGAATGCTCAAGCCTGCCACACCTGAGACACTAACTGAATAGTCATTGTCTCGGTATTCAAGCTTATTGATATCGTTTATGTGATCGACAGCCATAAGGTATATCCGTAATATGATAATTAAGGTTAATGATAGGTTTATGATTGATGACTTATAAAAAGTCTATTCTGTAGAAAAACATAGAAGTATTGGACACTGTCATGGACACTGGTATTCATTAGTGTTTTTAGTAAAACCTTATAGAGTAATAGTTTTAACACTTAATTATCCCCAAGGTTCACTTGGGGATAATTATAGCATAGTGACCAAATATTGAGTAGGCTATACGCTGAGAGGGTTACACAGCATTTCTACCAGTTATTTCGATACATAGTTAAATGCGATTATAATATCCATGAGTGATTCGGCAAGGAGTTGAGCATATTTTCTACAAAACACGTGCTCCTGTACTCGCACAGAATATAAAAATCAGGGTCATAGTACTGTTCTGTGCAAATTTAGAATGCATCAATTTTGAGGGGTATATAGAAAATATATAACGAAAGGCCAAATATTTTAAAAAATGTCAATAGACAGCTTATTCATCTTAAAAATGGCTTGGTAACAATAAATAGAGGACTGCTGTTTGGGGGTAGATAAGATTTATCGCTACGCAAAAGAAAATAGAGTCAGTTCTAATGATTTAACAATTTGTCTGCTATTTAAATTTGAAAGATTATATGTGATGACTTAGGCATAGTGTTGAAGGCTAGATAAGATTAGAAATATTCGAAGGAGTTATAACGTCTGGCTGAGTTTTTGCAATTAGATATAGGTTGGTAATCTTAGTAGATGTCTAGCCACACAAATGATGGTTATCAAAAATAGGCTATTAGCATATCTATATTAAAGACTTAGCCGGCGGACACAGATAATAAATAAACTATCGTAGACGAGCAGCTGTGATCATCTCGAATAAAAAGATAAGAACATATTTGGACGTAGCCATTAGTATTTTAGCGAAGCATAGAATATTAATGGCCAATCATATAGAGCATTCAAATCTCAATGCCTAATAAATCGTTAGGTGACCGATGTAATAATATACCTGTCAGAGATGCTTATTAGAAGTAAAACTGATCAAGCGTGAACTATCATGCAAAAGATTCGGTTGAATTAACAGGACAGAGTTAGTCGGTAAGAGCTAAACATTTTGGTAGGATGTTTATATCCAGTAACATTAGAAGTATCTGATAATCCTGATTCTATAGTTAGTAAGACCTGAGCCTACGACCTAACAGACCTTATTTAACATAATATACATTATGCGAAAACAAACCAATGGTTTTAGCAGTTAGGCGAAAAACTATTTATACCATGTCATTCTTGTGCCTTAGATCGGATTTAATATTAGTTATAGACTTTTACTAACGACAAGTTTCAAATAAATGATTCCGCAACGTTTTGCCATCCTGATCTAAAACCACGTCTGCGACTTGGCAAGTTTTATCTTTGTCATCACATGACAACTCATAATAAATATCGCTACCTTGCGCCAAGCTAACCTGAACCAATCCTTGATCAGTTATTGAAAACTTTTTGTCTTGCGTATAGTCAGGATCTTGCGAGTTCCAAAGTACATCGTAATCTATATTGCAGGACGTCTGAGTTTTATCAAAATATTCTTGCTCAAGTTGCATGGCTGCTTGCAAATCAGCATCGGCGTATTGCTGCAGCACCGTAGGATTACTCATACCTTGGTCATCAATATCTTGTTGGTACATTTTCGTGATAGTCGCAATCTTTATATCAGCCATGGCATTTTGCTTCTGATCTACTTTTGATACATCGGCTATGGCGTTACCGACAGTCATCAGTCCTATGGTCAATAGTAATGTCAGCGATTTATATGTTGGCATCTTATTCTCAGCGAGCTTCTGTCCTATAAGTGTTACGACTATTACATCATACCTATATTCGGACTCTGCTGTATTATCGTATCATTCAGGTTTACTTACCAAAATATCTATTACATAGCGCTTTTGTGGTATTTTTTACTGGTTCCCATGACAATTTATAGTGATGTTTCTTTCGCTAATAACTGTGCTAAGGATGATTTTATGATGACATTACCTGCTTTTTTTAAGGAAAAATCTGCGACATTAGCCTCTAGCAGCCTTCTGTTATTTACGCTAGCTGCGACGGGTTGTCAGTCTGCTTCTGAGTCCAGTGAAGCCATTGTATCTCAGCCAACCAGTAGTTCATCAACACCTATTAATACTGATATCAGTCAGCAAACCCTTAGACAGCAAGCGTTACGTATACAGCGCGCACTGGCCAATAAGGACTTTTCTAGAATCACTAATGACATCCATCCAACACGTGGCGTTCGTTTTTCGATGTACGCTTATGTACGGCCTGAGTCAGATAAAGTCTTTAGCCGCGGGCAATTTGCACAGTATTTACAGCAGTCTAACATCCAATTTATTTGGGGCGAAAAAGACGGTACTGGCGACCTATTGGTAACACCGTTGCCTGCTTATCTGGATACTTGGGTGGATGGCAAAAAGTTTAATAACGCTAGTATCAATGTCAATGAATTCAAAAATAATGGCAATTCTATCAATAACTTAAAAGAAATATACCAAGCGTCAGATGTTGTAGAGTTTTATTATGAAGGCACAGATGAGTATGATGGCATGGACTGGCGGGTACTACGCTTGGTATTTGATGAGTATCAAGGCAAGCGATATCTAGTGGCTATCATTAATGACCAATGGACGGTTTAAGGCGTAGAGAAACGATTGACGGTTTGAATTTGCAATATGCATTTTTTGTATATTGCTTTTTTCAGCGATTTCTTCATCTTTTATGGCATTGGCGATATGACGAGAAATTACTGATTGATCACGACCAAATAACTCGGTCATTTGTGCTTGTGACAACCAGACCGTCTCTTGCTCAAAACGTACATCTACTTGCGCCTCTCCATCAGCACTTTCATAGATCTCTACTTTTGCCACATTATCACTTATAGTGTTAGTCACCTCAGCTTCCCCAATTCCAATATGCTTATGCTGTCTTGAATACAGCTTACTATCACCATCTCTATAAATATCATTTATAGCGGCGTCTGACGAAAGAATTTCACCATAATCTGATAAATATCCGGATAAGCATCAACCAGCTTTTGTGGCGTTTCAAAAAACACTTCACTGAGGACGGCAAAAAATTCTGCAGGATTGGTTGCGCCATAACGATCAAGCCCTGACTTGCGATGTATTTGAAAATCTTCAAAATCGCGGCTCATAACTTGTGTCCAGTTTGCAGGATCCATATCAGGTTGCAGTGGCGGAAAGCCATTGGCACGGCCATTCATCATATCGAGTTTATGTACGAACTCATGAATGACAACGTTGTGTCCGTCACGTTCGCCTGAGTGCTTGGCATCTTTCCATGAAAGAATAATAGGCCCTCGCAGCCATGCTTCTCCGCTACGGTGCTGAGTGCCTTCGTGGACGATACCAAACTCATCTACCGTGGTACTGTTGCTTTTGTACGAGCCAGGATAAATGATGATGGATGACCAACCAGCATACCAGTCAAGACCTAAGTTCAAGATCGGCAAACAGGCTTGTAGTGCAATAGATTGTCTGACAGCATGGGTAATCTCAAAACCTTGTGCACCAGTGATAGATTTATCAGCCAAAAATAACGTTGCTAGCTCAAATAAATGTGTCATCTCGTCAACACTTAATCTATCGAGTATCACGATACGCTCAGCCGCATGCATCCAATCGGCATGGGTAAACTCGCTATTATCTAGTATGCGCTGTTCACGCCAGTCTTTTATGATGCCAAACATATACGCTACCCCTATTCTTTTAGTATTTTGCACATATTGGTATTACTGAATCTGGTTACTGTAGCGGCAATCAGTAATACGCCCTTATAAGTAATATATTGACATGCATAAGCAAAAAACGCTGCTCATAAATGAATTATTGAGCAGCGCAGTCTGACATTCACACATCAAGATTTAAAATTGATATTGCAAGCCTAGTTGCACTGAGCTGTCTTTATCGTCACGCGCAAAGGTTGTATCGCCATTCAGATACGCATAAACGTTTTTATGAACCTTGTTACTCACACTCAGCTCAAAACGTCCATAGTCGTCATCTTTATCTACTTGAGTGATACTAACCTCTCTTGTTTGACCGTCAGCTAAAGACGTTGTCGATAAACTATCGGTTAAACCATCGTCGATAACATGCACGTAAGCGATTTTGCTTTGAAGTTTGGCAGGCGTGCCCATCAAATCAAAGCCATATTGTAACTGGTAACCAAGCTCTGAATCCCATGCCTCGCTAGAGGTGCTATCAACCTTTAACGCAGTGCGAGAGTTTGCATTACCACTGGTATAACCATCTATATCTGTATCACTGTAATTCAGACCCAAAAATGCACCATGCGCGACGTTTTTCTTGATAAGGAAATTATAGCCAAGCTCATTGTATGCGCTAAACACATCGGCATCCGCATCACCGCGTTCGCTATTGTTGATAATGTTTATGCCGTCATTACCATCTAGTTTTACCGTTCTATTGACATCTAAATCGTGCTTAGACAGACTTAGAGACGTGGTGTTCCACCAAGCCGTGTCTTTTCCGCCCAGTAACGAATAGGCTTGAATGCCATAGCTCGTATCTTTTTTAATACCGTTTTCTACGGTGTTATTGTTTTGATTGGCCGCTTGCACACCTGCACCAACACGCCAGCTCGGCTGTACCATATATTCGCCATATAGACCAATATTGGCGCGAATGCCCTCTTGCACCTCATCAGCATCCACGTAGCTTTGGGAGCCATCTACCCAAACCTGAGTACGCGACTCGGTATCAAAAAGCTGCGCATCATCGAGAGTATGTAATGCTAAAGCATTGGCGCGCTCAAGCACCGCTGAGTGCGAGTCGGTAGCATTATTTTTTAACGCAGTGCCCATTGTATTTTGAAGATTGAGCGCACTTTTGGTTGATGCAATGATATCAGCATTGGTTTGCTCCACAATCAATCTGCTGATGATACGAGAGTAGTCACGCATTCTTTGTGCTATGCGCTCTTCACCAAAGGCCGCAGTAAGCACTTCTTCGTTATCTAATGCAGGGTTATGCCACGTATAGCCACCTGGAATATCCGGGTTTTCAGTTTGCGTGTAACCATCATAATCAGGCCCAAGGCCCCAGTTGGTTGCCTCAAATCCGACGACCTGCATGACACTATCAAAAGATTCCTGATCGCTACAGCAGCCAACGCCATAAGGCTCGTAGGGTTCGGTCTCACCTGGTGCAATAATGGCTGGATTGACTTCCAGTGTAATACCAAGCTCTTTAGCGATGCGCAGTGCATTTTCACGCAAACTTACATTGGCAGCCACTTCGTCGCCATCATTGTCGTAAGCATTTCGCCCTGCATTGGCATACATTTTGTCGCCTGTAATCAGACTATCTAGGTTAATCATACCCAACGCTGTTGATTTTTCTGCGTCCGTGAGCTGATCAACAAACGCCTTTGAGCCATTGAGACCGCCCTCCTCTGCACCAAATGCCACAAACTGAATATCGTGCTCTGTCTCAATGCCAGTCAGGTTTTTTGTTAACTCAGTTAAGACGCCAGACCCAGAAGCGTTGTCATCCAATGCTTCTAGATTTTCGTAGTTTGGATAGGCGACGGCAGAATCATAATGTGCGCCAACAAACAACGTCCTGTTAGTATCAGCACTGCCTTTTTGGGTCACGACAACGTTATTACTCGTTAACGTTTGACCTCTGAATAAACCACGAGGCGCTACGAAATCAAAAGTTTGACGATTGACTTGGTTGTTACTGCCATCGATGGTCATACGCTGCTGCATATAATCAGCAGCTTGGACTTCTTTATCTGAACCTGTATAACGACCAGCATAGTCACGGGCAAGCGTCAGCGCGGTTTCTGTCCCATAATCACCATACTTGGCCTCTGCAAATACTTGCGAGCCTGTAAGCAGTGTCAGCGCCGCAACCACTGAAATCTTAAGCGGTGATAAGTTAGTATCCAAACTGCTTCTCCTTGGTTAAAGAACGGTAATCAACAGTGAAAAATAACCTAAAATAATGCAGTTTACAAGATAAAAGACATATGTTTGCTTATTTGATTTTTAAGTAAAGCGATGGATTATTTAAACACTATGTACCTATGTAGTTACCTATCCATGAGCAATACTTACGAATCGCTGTTTAATATTCATTGCCACCTTCATACTGCTGATTTACTGGGTTGTTCGGGAAGGCTTTGTTAAGGCTTAGCTTTGGTTAGGTCAATGGCATCCAACTGTACTCCAACCACACGAAGTGCCATCGTCTTCCAGTCTAGCTCCGGTTCATCGGCGAACACCACATGGTGACTAATACTCACATACCCATGAACGATCGCCCATATATCCAAAGCAATTTGGCGGCGCTCTGTCATGCTCGAGCTATCTGTCAGATAAGAGCCTGCCACCCGTACCAATTTTGCAAAAGCGCTGTCTCTAGCAGCCGTCGCTTCCTCTGAAGGCTGGTACCCTGCATCGGACTCTCCAAAGATCAGGCGGTAATGCGCCTCATGCTGCTCGCCGACATTGAGGTAGCCAGTACAGGCCTCTAGCACTTGCTCTTTACTGGCCCTGCCCTCATCAGGAATCACGTCCATGGCCTCACGCACCAGATTGAACCCTTCGATGTATAGCGCGTCTAGTATACCTTGCTTGCCTTGAAAGTGACTGTATATACCAATCGTCGATAGCCCTGCTCGCTTGGATATGGCACGCACGCTCAAGGCCGCACCGCCCCCTTCTAAGAAAAGCTCAGATGCAGCATTTAGTATTTTGGTTCTAGCGTCCATTTAGCTCTCACTATGTCTTGACAATTATAACAGTGTTATTCTAGTATATAACACTGTTATGCACAAACAATTATGAATTGATTGTGTTGATAGAAACTCAACTTAGAGTAAGGACGCTATGAGTATTCAACAGCTAGAAACGGATTATCTGATCATTGGTAGTGGCGCGGTAGGCATGGCTTTTGCCGATGTGCTGCTCACAGAAACAGATGCTAATATTATTATCGTCGATAAACATCATAAGCCAGGCGGTCATTGGAACGATGCCTATTCGTTTGTCACACTGCATCAGCCTTCATCTTTTTATGGCGTTAGCTCACGTGAGCTTTGCGGCGGTATGATTGATAAAATTGGTTTAAATAAAGGCTTGTCTGAGCTGGCGTCAGGCGCAGAAGTTATGGCGTACTTTGATAAAGTCATGAAGCACACGTTTTTACCAAGTGGCCGCGTGAAGTATTTCCCGATGTGTGAGTACATAGGCGACGGCAAGTTTTCATCATTACTGTCTGATACCAGCTATGAGGTTAAGGTTAATAAGAAAATCATTGATGGTACTTATTTTAAAACTTCAGTACCAGCAACCCATACCCCAAACTTTCAGATTGCTGAAGGTGTTAAGTTTGGCCCATTAAATGATTTGCCGAGTTTAACCAAACCCCGTGATGGTTACGTGATTATCGGTGGCGGAAAAACGGGTATAGATGCGGTTTTATGGCTACTAGAGAATCAAATTGACCCAGACAATATCACGTGGATTATGCCAAGAGATGCTTGGCTGATCGATCGTAAAAACACCCAACCCTCTCGTGATTTTTTCACCCATACTATTGGAGCACAGGCTACTCAAGCAGAAGCGATTGCTGAAGCTGAAAACATCGAAGACCTGTTTAATCGATTAGAAAAAGGCGGCGTATTAATGCGTATTGATCCAAATGTACGCCCGCAAATGTTCCATGGCGCTACCATTAGTAGCGACGAGCTTAAGCAGTTACGCCGTGTTAAAAACATTGTACGTAAAGGGCGCGTGACTCGCTTAGATACTGACAAAATTTATTTTGGTGAGGACAGCATTTCTACCACTCCCAATACCATGCATATCGACTGCTCTGCACGGGCAGTACCAGTGACAGAGACGTACGATGTTTTCAAAGGTGATACTGTAGTGGTACAAACCGTACGTACCTATCAGCCTGTATTTAGTGCCGCATTTATCGCCCACATCGAGGCCAATTATGATGATGAAACCATCAAAAATGAGTTATGCCAAGTAGTGCCAATCCCAAATCATGATACGGACTTTTTAGTTGGGCTTGTTAAACAAATGCAGAATCAAATGCGTTGGTCAAAAGAGCCTGCGCTACGTGAGTGGATGATCAACAATCGCTTAGATGGCTTCACCAAATTGGTACGAGCCAGCGAAGACACGCCCCCTGAAGAGCTTGCTATTCTTAAGCGTTTAAAAGAAGCAGGACCAAAAGCTGCCGCCAACATGCCAAAACTCATGAGTGAAATCATGCAAATTACGGCAGCGCGTCAAGCCAAAACTGCTAATGCTTAATCTGATAACTATAAAATAAAAAAGGAAATAACCATGCAAGAATTTCAGACCAATAAAGCAAACTTAACCCAAGCTCGCCTGCAAGAGACGCCTGCACATACCCTAGGCAATGGCGAAGTACGTGTCAAAGTCGACCGCTTTGCCTTTACCGCCAACAACATTACTTATGCAGTCATGGGTGACCAATTACGCTATTGGCAGTTTTTTCCGCCAAATGGTGACGAGCCTGAGAAATGGGGTATTATTCCAGTCTGGGGATTTGGCGATGTTGTAGAGTCCAATAGTGATGCACTACCTGTCGGTGAGCGCTTATTCGGTTACTTCCCGCCCGCCAATGAATTAATCGTAACACCCAAGCGAGTCACGCAGAGCAGCCTGCTGGATGGTAGTGCCCATCGTGCCGAGCTGCCGCCTGGCTACAATATGTATCAGCGCGTCAATCATGAACGAGGCTATGACCGCGCCCATGACGATCAGCGCATGCTGTTGTTTGTCTTGCACCTTACCTCATTCTGCTTACATGATCTATTGAAGAGTAATGACTGGTTTGGTGCAGAGCAAGTAGTGATTATCAGTGCCTCTAGTAAGACCAGTACAGGTTTGGCATATGGCTTAGTAAATGATAAAGATGCGCCTCACGTTATCGGTCTCACCTCAAACCGTCATATAGATTTTGTTCAGTCAATTGACGCTTATGACAGTGTGCTTAGCTATGACACACTAGAGCAGATTGATGCAACTAAGCCGACGGTTATTGTCGATATGTCGGCCAACACTGATGTTCTGAGTCGTCTACATAGACAATTAGGCGATAACATGCGCTACACCAGCAATGTCGGTCTTACGCACTGGGACGAGCCACGTCATACCGAAGGTATCATTCAAGAACGTAGCCAACAGTTTTTTGCGCCCAGTCATGTACAGCAACGTATGAAAGAATGGGGCCCTGAAGAGTTCAATAAACGCTCTATGCGTTACATCATGAATAGCACCGCAAAAACTAGTGCGTGGTTAAAGATTCAGGAGCTTGATGGAGTTAAGGGTTTACTGGAGGTTTATAAAGATATCTGCGAAGGTAAAATAGCTGCTGATGAAGGTTTGGTAGTAGTCATGGGTGACGATGAATAAGAGTACTGCATTATAAATATCTTCCCATGAAATCATTACTTATTAGCCATTAATAAAATAAAAAAGCAGAGAGCCTAGTCAATAAGCTCTCTGCTTTTTTTGTGCGTTATATACTGACTACAGACATACGCCCTACTCATAATTTTTAAACTGAAAAACTTTTAAACTTAAAAACTTTTAAACTTAAAAACCTTGGTTTAAATTTCGGTTTAGCGTACCCACCCTTCATCTTTTAGATACTCATGCAGCCCTTCAGCGAACTGTCTATAGCCTGCCGCATTGGCATGAATTTTATCAGACTTTAGAGCCTCATTTGACAGTACAGTTGACCAGCCATCAGAATACAGAGGTATGCCTTCAGCTTCCGCAATATCTTTATACAGTGGATTATCACTTACCTTTCCAAACAAAGCACTAGTACTGAAATACGGCTCAGCGATTAGGACAACATCAATATTATTGGATTGTAAGGTATCTATAGTCGCGATGATATTGGCACGAGTGGTATCAGGTGCGATGCGCTGCAATACATCATTACCTCCCACACCCAGTAAGACCAAATCAGGGTTTTGCTCAGTGATCTCATTCACTCGAGTCAGTACATCTGCAGAAGTGTCACCATTGACGCCTGCATTAACGACGTTCCATTTGCTTAGCTCTGCTAGCACCGTAGGATACGCTGTTTTAGGATTTGCGCCGTAACCATAGGTTAATGAGTCGCCAAGTGCGACCACTGTGCTACCAGCGGGCAAGATATCTTGTTGTGGTTCGCTACCACAGCCAGCCACACTGATAGTCGCTGACAACCCCATACCTGCCAGCATTAAGAACCTTCCACGTAGCTTCACGTCTTCTCTCCTCCTGTTTCTATTGAGTTAAACTTATTAGAATTAGGTTCAGGTTTTTAAAAATCTATTATTTAACTCTTGTTGTATATTGCTCATTAACCGTTGTATAGTCCATACAGGAGATAGACTACCTGTTGGGCGCAGTACAAGTGCTACTCTACTTAGCATAGACAGTGTATTCATCATAAAGTATAACTTTACCAAGGATACGTGAGGTATTTATGAATAAAATAGCATCTCAAAGTCAGTCTAAGGATGGAAACCCAGATAAAGAAAAATCTGCAAATCAAAGTCAGAGTCAATCCATCAAAGTGCCCAATGACAATACTAAAAGTCCCGCGTCAACACCGACCGAAGATACCTTAACAAAAGACACTTCAGAAAAACCTGAGCAAAAACCACAAAGTTTCGATGAATTGCAGATAAGTAAGGGTAAGTATCGCCCAGTGGCACAAGCTGTTGGCCATTGGCTTGATAACATCAACATGGATGCCCTCAATTATCTAAACGAACAAGCAGAAAATATCTTTTACCGTAAAGGCGTCACCTTTACCGTCTATAGCGATGCCAAAAACATCGAGCGTATGATTCCGTTTGATATCATTCCACGCATTATTGCCGCGAGCGAATGGAAACAAATAGAAGCAGGCTGTAAACAGCGGATCACCGCTCTCAATGCATTCTTACATGATATCTACCATGACCAAGCCATCATGAAGGCAGATATTGTCCCTGCCAGCTACGTCTATGCCAGTGGCTGCTATGAGCCATGGATGATGGGCATTGAGCTCGACAAACCTATTTATTCTCATATCAGCGGTATCGATTTAATTCGAGACGAGACAGGTAAATTTTGTGTGTTAGAGGATAACTTGCGTACCCCGTCAGGCGTCTCATATATGCTTGAGAGCCGCAATATATCAGAGACGCTCTTAGCTGATATATTTACTGAAACGCCTATCATGGGCATCAGTGATTATCCCAACCGTCTCAAAGCCTGTCTTGCCAGCTCAACATCCAAATATGATCCACAGGTCGTCATTCTAACGCCAGGTCGCTTTAACAGTGCCTATTATGAGCATGCTTTTTTAGCGCATGAGATGAATGTACCACTCGTTCATGGTTATGATTTGGTCGTTGAGGACAGCAAAGTCTACATGCAAGGTATTCGCGGTAAAGTACAAGTCGATGTCATCTACCGCCGCATTGATGATCCTTATATTGATCCTTTAGCATTCCGCTCAGATTCTATCTTGGGTGTGTCGGGGCTCATGAGTGCGTATCGCGCTGGCAACGTCGTTATCGTAAACGCACCAGGTACGGGCGTGGCCGATGATAAGAGTTTATATCCTTTTGTACCAGATATGATTAAGTTCTACTTAAATGAAGAGCCTATCCTACCTAATATTGAGACCTACCAGTGCCGTAAACCCGACGATCTCAAATATGTACTCGACAATCTAGACAAGCTGGTGGTAAAAGAAACGCAAGGCTCAGGCGGCTATGGGATGCTTATTGGTCCGACATCAACCAAAGAAGAAATCGAAGAATATCGCCTGCGTCTGCTTGAAAATCCAGCCGGCTTTATTGCTCAGCCAACCATCTCACTATCTACCAACCCCACTGCCGTGAGCGATGGTATCGCACCGCGTCATATTGATTTGCGTCCCTTTATTCTCAGTCATGGTGATGGCACGGTAGATATCGTACCTGGTGGTCTGACACGAGTGGCCATGGTTGAAGGCTCGTTGGTCGTCAATTCATCGCAAGGCGGCGGTATCAAAGACACATGGGTTATTGATGACAGTGATTTAGACAGCCAGCAAGCCGACAAGTGCGCGCCTTTATCCTCAGTAAGTGTCAATTCTACAGGCAACGCTTTAGGGCATGCGAACTACTATAATCGCGTCCAGCCCTTAGAAACCGGTTACGAGAGTTTAGATGATGCGCCCATGATACTGCTACTCTCTACCGCCAGTCACTTAATATGGCTAGGCCGATATAGTGAGCGCTTGTATTACTATGACGATGTCATGAAACAGCTCATCAAAGGCGATCTCAAAAAATCACAGATCAAGCATTTAATCAGTCATTTAGGGTTTGCCGTTGATGGTGAAGCGTCACTTACCACCATGAAAGCACAAATGATGTCTGACTTGGAACAAAACATCATACCCAATATCGTGCAATCGATTGAGGATAATGTCCAAGAGGCCAAAGGTGTCATTGGTAAAGATACTGCTGAGTTATATAACTTGATTAAGCGTTTATCAAGTGCTGGCACGTATCGAGCGGCCACCTTGCAGCTACACGCGTGTAACGCTGCGATGAAACAAGAAAATCCGACAGTGACTTGCTTCTGGCAATTAGGGCGTCACTTTGAGCAGCTTGAGCGTGCCGTCTTGTTGGGAGAAGATTCAACAGAGATCAGTTTTGAATTCAGACATTGGATTAATGAATTGCCGGAGAATACGCGCTGGCGTGAGCTTATCCGCTTGACCAACCAGATGATCAGGTCAAAGAAATTTAGTGATTTTGCGCTGATTAGCAAAGAGTTCAATCTCATATTGCGTCAAGGTGTATAGAAGGTGTCTAGCCAAAAACCAATAACAACGGCTCATGAGACATATGGAATAAACAGAAAATAGAAAGATGCTATAAGGAAAATGCCATGAAACTTCAAATCAGTCACCAAACCAACTATTATTACGATGAGCTGGCGCAGCGCAGTGTACAGTATATACGCATGACCCCCATGCAAATGCCGCATCAGACCATTCATAAATGGGATGTCATGCTGCCTAAAGTGGCGACCAATCAAAAGGACGGCTTTGGTAATGCATGGCTTACACTCAGTCGTAACGAGGCACATAACAACTTACAAATGCAGGCGTCGGGTATTGTTGAGATCAACACCGAAACCGAACGACTAGAGGATATGGATCATGTCCCCTACCTGCTATTTACCGTACAAACCCCGTTGACCAAATGCTCACAAGAGATGCGAGAGTTTGCAGCGCCATACCTGAAAACCCCTACTCATGACAGCTTAAAGGCGATGGCGAATGCCCTTATTATGAAGATGCCTTTTGTTAAAGACGTCACGCATGTGGGCACGACCGCTGCTGAGGCGTTTGCGACAAGTGCCGGTGTGTGCCAAGACCATACGCATGTATTTTTAGGTATCTTGCGCGATCAACAGATTCCAGCGCGTTATGTGTCCGGTTATCTGTATGACGATACCGAAAATCACATGGCCAGTCACGCATGGGCTGAGGTTTGGCTGGATGGTTACTGGTATACTTTTGATATCTCAAATCAGGCATTTACCCCAAACTCACATGTGTATGTGGCTATTGGGCGAGATTATCTAGATACCGCGCCTGTTCGCGGCGTGCGTATGGGCGGCGGTTACGAAAATCTTTACAGTTTGGTATTAGTCAAAAAGCTATCATAGCGTTTGCTATTTTTTATTACGTTTATTCATCAAGGGTATTTTATGACTTATTGTGCTGCCATTCGTCTAAAAGACGGTATGGTCTTTGCCAGTGACACGCGCACGAATGCCGGTGTTGATCACATATCGACATTCAGAAAGTTATATCAATACGGCGTTGAGGGCGAGCGCTTTATGGTATTACAGACAGCTGGCAGCTTAGCGACATCGCAGGCAGTGTTCAATAAACTACAAAGCGACATTGACCAGCGTGCTGAGAGCAACCTCAATACGGTAGCGACGTTGTTTGATGCCGCGCAAATGGTTGGTGAATGTATGCGTGATGTTATGAACCATGCAAAAGCAGTCGCTAACTCTACTCGCGATGGTGCATTTACCAGCTCATTTATGCTTGGTGGTCAAATCAAAGGACAGCCTCCTGAGCTATACCTGATTTATCCTGAAGGCAATTGCATCAAAGCCACTGAAGATACGCCCTTCTTTCAGTTAGGTGAAAGCAAATATGGCAAGCCTATTTTGGATCGTTCTGTCAGCTATAACACGGATGTAAGACACGCGGCACGTGCGCTGATGCTGTCATTTGATTCCACGATTCACTCAAATCTATCAGTCGGTATGCCGATAGATTTTGTACTTTATGACAATGACAGCCTAGCTCTGCCAAACGGCCGACGTATTGATGAGCGTGATGAGTACTTTAATACGATTCGTCATCAGTGGTCAGATGCGTTACGTCGGACTTTGGTTGAATTGCCTAAATGTCCTGATGGTTATTGGGGATAAATAGTTCCGTATAAAATCATATTTTCTGCACTAAAAAGCCCTTTGTCTATCACAAAGGGCTTTTTTATTATCAACTAATAATCAGGCAATAAAAAACCGGAGTAGCGCTGAATAAACAGCGCTACTCCGGTTTTGCTTTAAAGGCCTTGAATACCATCATAATGATGTAGCACTCAATTGTTGTGTAATCTACCTCATGACCTGGTACATGGAAGACTCACTGGACTGCACCTAGATAAAGGCCCTAGTGCATTAGCTCAATCACGATTGCGTGATTGCGCCAGCGAGCTAATGACACTAGGGCCTTTATCTAGGTATTAGCAGGACTGAAACAGTCTTCCTTGGGTAAAATGTAATGGCTTGACTCGTGGACGACGCAACGTCGCCCCTCACCGTAAACGGTGAAACGCTAAATCTCACAACTCGTTAAGTTTGCCTCATCACAGTTATTATTGTCAATATATAATTGCAAATAAAATCATGCGCGACGCTATATGTCGCAGTCCATATATTTCCTTACAAAAGTCCTTGATATTTTCTGTGAAACGCGCTTTTATAATGCTACAAAATTACGCGCACCGACAAAATAAAAATTAAGGCAAATTTCTATGAGTCTGTCCTTCGCACAAATTCAGCAAGCTTGGCAAGCCCAAGATCCTAGCTTGGTTGATAAGTTATGTTTATTAGCAACACAAGTTAATGATATTCCTGAGTCGCCCATCCCTGAGCATGAGCTTACTTTTGATCGGTTTTTAGATAAGATATTTAGTCATCAATTTCGGGAGCAACATCCCGAAGTACAGTTTGCAGAGCGCGTGGCAATGATTGCCAAATTGGAAGCAGACGAAGGCGTTTACCCTCTCCCAGATCGCTACAAAATCCACATAATACTGACCGCACTGTGGGAAGATGGCAGCGCGTATTCTAGAACTATTTTAAAACAAGCCATTACGGCCTTGCCAATCAGCTATGGTGTGTGGAAGGGTTTAAAGCGTATTTATAAGCAAGCTGAATTTTCTCAAGATTATGAGGTTTTTGGACAAATAGCTGCCAAGATTGATTTGCAGCGTTTTAATCAAACCGCCAACTCTGCGGTCAGCCTAGCTACAAAAACCTATATGAGCCTTAGAGCATGGCGTTATTTGCGCCAGCTAGGACAGCAAATGCCAATTGGCTACATTGATGCCGCCGTCTCTGTACTCGCCAGCTATGACGAAACCATGACGGCAGGCAGCCCTGAACAAACGAATAGCTGGGTACTCAATCATATCTGCTTCCATAACAGCCTTGATTATGGCGTCAATCGATTCAGCAGTCGCTCACCTCGCAAGCTTTTTGATGCAAAAGGTCGCGCGTTCTCTGAGGTATGGCAACGAGACTCTGAACCACTTATCCAGCTATTGGCTATCGCCAAAAATGAGGCTATCAGACAATTCGCAACCGATAGCCTAAAACACGACTTTAAGACCCAATTACGTGATGTGAGTGGTGAAACGCTACAGTATCTATCTGCCGGGCAAGCACATAGCAAAGCACGTGATGAGATGATTGTTTGGTTATTAGAAAATTCGCCACATTTTGAAAAGTCTAAATTTCAAGTATTGGGCTTGCATCAAGTCGTACTGCAACTACTCCATTCACACTATCCTGCCGCCTACCAATATGCGATTGGCTATGCCAAAAGCTATGCTCAAGACTTATCGCTCACTGAGCTGATGTTATTGGCCATGTCAGATTATGAGCCTGTTAGAGCATTTGCTATCAACAATATCTTAAGTCGTAATCCTGTTGCTGATATTGGTGTCAACGGTTGGGGTCAGCTATTAGACACAGAGCATCACTATCAAACCGCGAGCAAACAACTTAGCAAACACTTTACAAGGCGCGATTTGACCCCTGAGTGGTTTTTTGAACGATTGACCAGCGGCAGAACACACAGCGTAAAGTTTGCGATAAAAAAGCTGCCTGAGCTTTATAGCGCAAAAGAGCTAGGGACTGAATACTTTATTCGCATTGCCCAGCAGCTTGACATACCAGAGCAACAGGACTTCGCTGCTAATAACGACAGCTCCTGTATGGACTTTGCGTTGGATCAGCTCAAGCGTTTGGATTTGAGCCAAGTAAACGCTGCCGTGTGGCAAACACTGCTATTACATCCACTATCACAATCGACTATTACCGATTGGTTTGATGAAGATGTACTGTCAGCAGCAACGCTTGATATGAGCTATTGGCATGCACTTGCCTATGAGCCTGATTGGCAAGTGAGTGAATATATTGAACAGTTAAAATCTGCTGACACTCCTATTAAAAACTGGCAAAAGCACTTGGCCTTTGATGAGTACTTAGCAGAAAACGTGCGAGATTGGCTGTCTGATGTGCGTCGGTTTGCGCCGATAGATTTAGGTTTCGACTGGCTTATGAATCTTGCGCATAGCGAACAAGCCCTCTATCGTGAATTTGCGATTGAACGCATTAACAAAGGGTTCTTGCCTGCCGACTTTATCGCATATCTCGACAGCAATGAAGGCGACTCTACTGACAATGCTTCCAGTAATAGCACTGACAATCAAGACTCGAGTAGCGACGCTGCTACTGAAGTAGATTTAACCGGCCAACGCTATTTATTCACGGGCAAGATGCAAAGCATGACTCGTGGCGAGGCCGAAAAAGTTGTGAAAGCAGCTAATGGTGCCATCAGTGGTGCTGTTAATGGCAAGTTGGATTATCTAGTCATCGGTGATGATGGTTCACCGTTATATGGCAATGGCCGTAAAGGTAGCAAGCAAGTTAAAGCCGAAAGCTTAATCGCCGATGGTGCGCCGCTAAAGATTATTTCCGAAACTGCATTTTTACAGATGCTGAGTGGTCAATCGAGAGAGGTGTCTGAAGACGATACTTTTGCAGGTGCCAATGCACTGTGGCATATGGCAACAGATGACGCCACTGCACCCATCAGTGAGCTTGCGATCAGCTACCTTAGTCATCATCATGAACAGATCTGTATGGCACTGACAGACAGACCTGTCGATCCTGATGCGATTGTTCCTTCTTCGTTTTTTGATGCGGAGCGTGTCATTCCTTTGTTGCAACACCGTAACAGCCAGCTGCGAGCATTTGGCTTATTACTGAGTGAGTATGAGATGGCGACATGGCAACCGACGCCAGCCCTATGGCTGATGATGGCAGAATCTCCCTATACTGAGGTCACGCAACTGCTAAAGCGTGCGCTATTGGATAAGCCATCCGTTGCCAATCGACATTATCACGTTCAGTCAGCACAATTGAATGCTGGCATGTTGAATGCGTTGATTGAAAGCAAAGCGCGAGTCGCTCGCCAAATCGGTATCACCTTACTGCAGCGTCATGCCAATTTCCAAGATGTGCAGTCTTTATATCGATTAACCCAAAGCACAGACCGAGAAGTACGTTATGCCGCCGTGACCATGCTATGGAAACACTATAAGGCGCGTCACGTATCCCCAAACTGGCAACCAACCAGCACCGATAAAGATGTTGTCAAAAATACAGACAGCAGTAATCAACCAGTCATAACAGAGCAGTCAGATAGACGTTTGGCAAGCTTGCCTGCAGAAATCGATCAGCTACTAATGCTGCTACGCCGTGGTCTTTTTGAGCTACCACCTGGCCGTCTAGGCGGTTCGCAAGAGCCGGCTGCTAGTGACAGCAGTAAGCATAAACAACAACGCTACTCAGATAAAAGATCAGCATCATCACAGTCATATGAGGCAACTGAGTCAGATAGCAATATCACGCTAAAACCCATATCTGCGAGTCGTGCCAAATTGGCTTTGATTGAGACCTTTCGTGATGTGGCATTGGCTGACAGCACCTTTGCAGCGCTCATTATGCCAACACTATTCACCTTTACGCACTCGGCAGGCAAGATGGAGCGTCATGCGTGTTTGGTTGCCGTCACGCGGCTATTGCATCGCTATCCTGAGCTATCTAAAAATCTGCAGCCAGTGGCATCGGCTTAACGGCTTTGGCAAACAGATATAGATAAATAGCTACTAGCAAGCTTTTATATTCAAAAAAAGATACTCAAAAAAATATGACGTCACCTCAACTGAGATAACACCATGAAAACAATAACACTCCCCTATTGGGGTCAAATTATGGGCTTAGTCAGTAAGGCCAACAGTACCCAAGCGGCAACTCAAAAGACAACCAAACAAGATGGGCGCAGTCTTTTTATTACTCGCCAGCAGCAAGCATCTACTACGGTCTTATACATCCTTGATCAACAAGGTGAGCAATTTAGCTTATCGACAACAGCGCTGCCTTGTGCGATGCAAGCCATCACCAAAATAGATGACAGCACTATTGTGATGATTGGTGACGATGGTCATCTTTACCAAACGGATTGGCAAGCAAAGAAAGTTAAGAAGACCAGTGCTACATCCTTGTTCGATGCACCTAAAAATAATAACAATGCTATAGGCCGTGCCGTAGCAATGGCACCACTACAAGATGCGTTGGCTATTCTATACCCAAAACATATCGTAGTATGGCCTTATCAGGACAGCCAAGCCAGCAGTACTGTCATCATTGAACCTTATTCGTCTTCTATAGCAGTATCAAGTAAGGAGCCTGCATTAACCGCGCTAACAACGTCAAGTGATGGCTCGTGGCTCGTGGTGGCAGATAAAGCGGGAGATGTTAGTAGCTATCAATGGGCATCAGATGGTGCTCAGCTTAATCTAAGTAGCCGCAAACAGCTCCATCAAGGTAAAGTGAACGCGCTTTGTTTTGAGCCGGTCGGTCAATACTTCTTCTCAGCAGGTGCAGATAAGTGCTTGTACCGTACTCATGTCCAAGGCGACCTGCACCCTGTTGATAGAGCCAAGTCTAGCCAACACAGTGAAATGATCACGGCGCTTTGTGTCTCAGACACACGGTTATTTACCGCAGCAGATGACAAGAGTGTTAAATCGTGGGCATTTGATAAAGGTCAACCAAACAGCTGTAAAGAGGATCTAACCAAGGCTCGACAGATCGTCTTATCTTCTTATGCTGAACAACCAGCGCTCATCGTCGTCAGTGCTGATCAGAGCTTACGTTTCATACCTATTGACCATACTCAAAGTACGTCACAGAATAGCACCTCACAAAATAGTACGGCAAAAAATAGCAAGCTATTACCAGTCACTTATATTATCAAAGATGGCTATCAGAGAATCGGCCAATTACTGACAGATGCCTCAAACAATAACGATGTGTCGTTTAAAGAAGGCTTGGCGCTGCTACAGGCGCAAGCAGATAACCAAACATTAGAGCTGGTTAAAAAATTACTTGCAGACAGCGATACGCTCACGGCCAACCAAGCATTGCAATTGGTACAGTGGGTTGCTACTACTAATCTTGATAAAACTGCACAGGTTTTAGAGCAGCAACTAAGCTCGGAGCACAGTGCAAAAGTACGTCTTGCTGCTTTTCATGCCTTGGCCGATCGCGCAAGTACGGCGAAGCGCCCGTTGCATTATTTAGAAGAAGCTTTTAAAAACCGTTATTACGAAGAAGTGGTGGCTTCTGCGTTACAAGGTTACCTAAAGGTCGCGATGAAGGATGCCACCAGCCAGCGCCGCATCTTACCTATTTTAAGAGACGCGTTGTCACACAGTTTTGCGAATATTCGCAAGCAAGCATTGGCCTCACTTGAGACACTGTTGCCAGAGAATAGTCCGCAAGCAGATTTGATGGCATTAGACTGCAATCAGTCAGACATTGTCCAGTCAGGACTGATTCGTCTGTATCAGCGCGGCATGCTAAACCATCTTGAAGTCTCACGTCAATTGATGCTGCTACAGAATCATCGTAATACAGAGATTAGGCAAACGGCGTTTTACGTCTCATTACTGTCTCAGCCTGAGTTGATAGAGGCGTTGAAACAGCAAGGTGACACGCAAACATTGCGTACCCTGTCTGATTTTGATGACTTTCGCTTACTGCGCGGTACGCTACTAGATAACGCTAGTAGTACAGCGGCGAATGATAAGAGTGTTAAACCATCAGAATCCGATGAGGCGATCCGTTTAACCTTATCTACGCAAGATTTTATCTCGCAAGCAGATAGTACCCAAGCATCTAAGTCTAAAAGTAAGGCTAAAACGGCCAAATCCAAGAAGCCTACTGATGAATCTATAAATCTAGGCAATGATACGTTAGAGCCCTTATTACAAAGCTTAAGCAATAGTCACGAAGATATCAGTTTCCGAGCAGCTTATGCGCTGGCTTGCCTACAAGACAAACGAGCGTTTGGCACCCTGATTAGCCTAATGAGCCATGATGACAGTGCCATCATCCGTGCTGGTGTCGCTACCGCGCTTGGTCATTTAAATATAGAAGATGCCAAAGCAGTCCTACCGACATTACTAGATGATAAGGACGCTGGCGTGCGCCAAGTGGCTATGCAAGCCTATGGCAAATTGGCAGACAATGCATTGTCTTGGGCTGCGACGGGTTTTGCTTCTAAGCATCAAGACATTCACGAGCAGTCTTTAGCGCTGTTTTTAAAGCATGTTGCAGCAGATAGCTCAAATAGTGGTGATAGCAGTGATAAAAGCGTTCAGATGTCGTCAGAGATGATAGACATACTGCTACAGGCATTGAACAACCCTTTTACCAGTATTCGGTTAGAAGTGGTTAAAGTTCTATTAAACCGCCAATTTAAGCAGTCACCTGACAAGGCTATCGTTGACATCATTGAGTTATTGCAGAAAAGCCTCTTTGAAGATGTGCACCAAGTGGCTATAGAGGAATGGCAACGACTGTTGCTAGCGATGAACTCGAAGCATAAAACAAATAAAGCCAATAACACTGAAGAAACGAATCACCAAAAGACCAATCAAGCTGTCCTGACCCTGTTCTTTGCGGATACGTTTGCCGCCATCCGTAAGCAAGCCTTTGACATCGCATTGAAACAGAGCAAACACTTAGGGTTTGCTGACGTCATGTTAAATGCACTTGCCAGCCCTTATGCGGACACTAAGCAACTGGCCCTTACGACAGTGCAAGCCAGAGCGAATACGACTCAGCTGACACAACTGATGCCAGCTCTAGTGGCCATGTTCGCTGATGACAGTATTGAGCTACGTAAACAAGCTTTGACGGTCGCTTTGGCGCTGACAGACTTACAGTCTACTATTTTAGCGGATCACAGTAGCCTAGATGATAGTAGCGCCGATGATCAACCGAATCATCACGAAGCATTGATTACCGCAGCCCTCAACAGCCCTTATCCTGATATTCAGCTAACAGTCGCGCAACTACTGGCCAGTCAATCACGCCTATATGCTGACGAAGAACAGGCACAGCGGAGTGATGAACAAGCGTATCAAGTCTTTAAACACTATCTAGAACTGCCTATGCCCTCTCAAGGCAAGAAAAGTGATAGCTATACCCAGTGGCACAATCATGTAAGCCAAGCACTGTTTGGTTTGTCTAAACTGGCATACCCATCAAAGCATGATGCGTTAGGTTGGTATGCTAAATATCTACACCACTCTGATGCTGATTTTAAACCTCTTGCACCAAAGATTACGCAGATAGTTTCTTTCGAGGACATTGATCTACTGGTGAAATGGCAAAAAGATGAGCGCGACATTATCAATCAATCAGCCAGTTTGTGTTTGGCTATTTTGGGTGATGCTCGCGGGCAGTACTTCCTTACTCATAACATAAGAGACGAAACAGACAATCTTAGTACGCTTGTTGCACCGATGACGCCTACGCATTGGCTACAAGCGCAGCACGGTTTAGGTATTACACATGCACGGCAATTACAGCCTTTGTTTGAGTCAGAGTCCTATGCAGTATCAGCCAGACTGTTATTGATATTTAATGACTTACAGAATGGCTGGCACGATAACAGGCCAACTCCTGAAAAGACCGCTACTAGCACTGGTCGACCCAACCGACTGATAGAAGCCCTAAGCTTTGCCGATAATGACACGGCAGTAGTCTACGCCAACATACTCGCTCGTTACCCAAATGACGTACAACACCCTAATAACCAGTCAGCACTATCGTCAGCATGGCAGTATTTGAGTGATTACTTGTCACGTCAATTAGGCAGTATTTTATCTTCTCACTCTGAAGTCATTACGATGACGATAGATGCCATGCCAAACACGGCAGATAAAGGTGGTGTTAAAGGACAATCGCATAATACGGCCTCTATCCGAGCAAGTATCCTGACAACCGTCAGTACCGAAAACTTACAACAGCTCGCCAACCTCAGTCGCCATCAGCAGCCATTGGTACGCGCCCAAACTATCGATGTTATCTGCAACTTATCTGAATTACTCGCCCATGACTACTATGACGATGAGGACGATGTGTTTGAGACATTACAAAAATGGCAACGCAGTTTGCAGGCATTGTTAAGTGTTCACCCTGTATCAGCCTCTATTCAGGATGTTTCAAACGACGATGCGCAAACAGTAGGTAGCTCTTCTACTGATAAGCAAGACAGTTCCGAGTTGCATTATCCATACCAATCTCTTGCTTTTGGCGCTTGGATTGGCGTCATACGCGCAGGCGATGATTATTATGCTAATAGCAGCACTACAGACCAAGCCATTCGAGGGCTAATGTGGCTTGCTACTCAATCATCGCAGCTTAACACTAATAACGATGAGGACTGGCGGGACAGTACCAGTCGCGTGCTATTACCACTACTTAACCACCGTAGTTTTGACACTCGTGAGCTGGCATGGGAATGCTTGTACAAGCTAAACATGCCTACCAAAAAGCTGGCTGACTATGCCATGAGCACGCCCTATCGAGATATGGTCAAACGCGGCTTGGATTTATTGTTAGATACCGCAAAGAACGATGCCATACAGCAGCAAAGCAAACCATCGGATACAGCGACTGTCAGTAGTAGCGCTGATCAACAACTCATTGATTTGTTAAAAACCAATAATCACACCTTAGCAGAAGAGACCTATCAGCTGCTAAAAGGCCGACTAGGCCATCTGCCAGCCAGCTTGCTTGGGCTACAGACATATTGTCAGTCGCTACTGCCTCAGATCGTTGCTGAATGGAAACAAGTCATCGTCACGCCCTTTGCAGACAGTCAATCGCCGTCAGGGCAGCGTCAAGACAAACTGACATTTTTGCTGCACGCTGTGAAGAGTGATGATTGGAATGCAAAATATCAAGCACTGAGTCAACTGGTCGAGTTTCATGACGTACTGTTTGCAGACAGCACGCTATTTGATAGCTTATTTGATTTTGCTGAAGATGCTCAAGCGAGTAATGAGAAATACCGTAGCTGGAATTTGCTTGTCGATGCACTCACCTCGTACCAATTCATCAATAAGAACACTTTAGAGGGTCATTTAAAGAATGGTTTGGAGAGCAGCTTTGATATTGCGACTGCTGAACAAGTTGCTAATGAAGCGCACTTACGATTATTAGCCTTACTTGACGATCCCCATATCAAAAAACCTAAGCAGTTTATTTATGGTGATATCGCTGACCTGCGTAATACGCATCTGGTCGCACCATTACTACAGCGTTTAGAGAATCTGTTTGAGTACACGCCAGAAAAGCATAAAGAAGAGCGTAAATACTTATTTGACACTTTGGTGAAAATCAGCGGTTACGATCAAAACATCGATGACTACCTAGATGAGCGTGAAGACACGCGTTGGTTACAACGTCAGCATCCTAGAGACTCGAAAGTCTTGCTGTCACTGTTTACGACCCTTATGAGTCATAGTGATTATGCACTTGCCGCGCTGCTATTGCCGTCACTTGCATGGGTACAATCGGACGACAGTGATTTATCCTCGCGCATTGATAGTGCTTTGGCGTTAGCCTACGAGCAGATGCCAGCTAATCATACCTTTAAATTGGTCGAGGCACTGGCATATCGTGCCAAAAGACGACATAGCAGCATTGCCTCATTACAAAACGCCCTGCGTAATAAAGACGCCGATGTGCAATTTGCGGCGGCTGAAGGACTGGCTAAGTGTGGTCATGCTGATGGAGTCAATATCTTGATGGCCACGATCGATTATAACCCTGATGCTGAGTTCCGCAGCTGCAGTGTGTTAGCCATTGGCGAGCTACTAGGCAGCAGTGACCATCAAAACCAAAATCAAAGTGATAACTCGCCTAATGCTAGCTCGCCTGCGGACAATGCCGATAAAAACTTACAGGTTCATACCTTATACAAAGCCTATGATAAGTTAATCAAACTGGCCGAGGACGACGAGCATTACCTGCAAGACGTGGCTAGCGAAGCCTTAGGTCGCCTTGCACAAGGTGGTGACTTTGAGCATAGTTCGCATATTTTTGAGCTATTAAAATCGCACTTGTCAGACCCCGCCGTCCATTTCACCAATCCCGCCATTGTCCATTGGTTAAATGGACTGCGCTGGCTCAACACAACGCCTGCTTGGGAACAAATACGCAGCTATATACGCACTCATCTTGATAAAGCCATATTTTCCCGTCCGCAAAGGCATGCGGTATGGCTACTGCAGATGAATGATAACGATGCCAATAAAGCATTAATTTTAGATATCTTAAAGATGAGAAACCTAGACCGTGCAGTGCTTATGGTGGCTTATACTGCGGCACAAAAAACTTGGGGCAGTCTGGCGTCGCAGATTTATCCTTATGATTGGGCAGCCATTCAAAGCCATAATGATGATTTTGTAGAAGAGACGGAGCGTTTGAGCCTAAAGCGTATTATTGATAATAGCAGCATCGATGAGCTGGCAACATTTATCACGCAGCATGGTGCGCACTTGCCAGCCGATACTTTGATGGCACTGCAAAATGCCATTATGGCTAAGCAAGATATGCCAACATCGCAGCTTACCGCGTTGATTAGCAGTAGTAACATACTGACACAGCATATTGGACTGTGCTATCTGACCCAATATCCGACCAGCTATCTTGATAAAGAGATGGTTGCGATGTTGCAGCAGCGTTTTGACACTGCAAGCGAGCAATGGCACACGCTTATCGATACCATCAACCGCAGTCCGACGACCATCAATAATAGTCAGTGGATTAGCATGGTTGAGCAAGTACGCACCACCATCTCGCAACTGGTGTGGTTAATCATGCGTCATGTTTCTATCACAACTGCTAAAGGTGCTGTCGATAAAGTAGCAGCCAAGCAGATCGCGGCAATGCTTGAGTGGCTCAATGATGCTCGTCAACCATTGATCATCACCTCTATTCCACTGCTCTCTACGACTATTAGCGGTTGGTGGCAGCAAGCGCTGTTAGCATTGCTGGCTAGACCTGTCGCTGAAGATAAGATGCTATCAAGCATCGTGCCAACGTTGAGCGTTGTCTCGACAGCAACTCAATCGCAGCTCACTTACGACAACCAATCCTTGCTAGGAACTGTGATTGCTCGTATTGAACAAAGCGGTACATCTACCCAAAAATCCATAATAACTGTAGTAAAGAATGCGCTGAAACATAAGGGCTCGTCTACCGAGATACCAATCAACCAACAGCTACTACAGTGGATCAGAGCAAAAGACGCTGACGCACTTTATCATTGTGCAAGTAATGACAACATGGAGATGACGGTTCGCATCCGTGCTATCGAAGCGCTTGGGCAGCTACATGATCCAAATATTGAACAATGGCTGACGACGCTTATGGCACATGAAAACTCAGACATTCAGAGACTTGCTTATAAAGTACTACGCCGCTGGCAACGTGCCATGATACGAGCACAGCAAAAGCGTCCGTCGTCATCTATCGCAGCACAAAGTAGTCAGGACAGCAGTCAAAAAAGCAATCAGGGTGAAGGAGACAGTCAATGACTATAGACAATCAATTAGACCAAGCATCAGAAACAGAGTCAGAAGTAGCAAACACTGATGGTCTGATGATGCAGTTGGACTACGCCGCACCTAGCCAAATCAGTCAAGTTAACGAATCGTCAGATTCACTGTCGGAGGCGCAAACGACCGAACATACTCAGCATGTGGCTCTATTTGCTCAGCTGAATCGATCGGAGGTTAACTTCCACGGTAAGGTCAAGTCTCCCCTGGTTTTTCGTGACAGTTTGCTAGCCTTATTTGATGTGGTCAGTAGTGATTATCGCTATGTGCCAAAAGACCGCTCAGCGTATACGGTATTTATGCAGATGCGCCGTGCCAGCAGCAACAAAAACCTATTTACTGCGCAGCGTGATTATTTCACGTGGCTATTCGATAATGACCCACTGGCTTTTTGTATTTTGGACCCGATTATTCAGGTGCATGAGCAAGGTGTTAGCTTTGAGGTATTTAGCCGTGATGAAGGCTGCTATGCTCAATTGACCTTGACCAATGAGATTTTTGAGCAAAGTGCTAAACCTACCCTTGGCACAACAAGCATTGATTACAGTGCGGCGTTGTTTAATGGTATTGAGAAAATACGCGATCATCAACAAACGATATTAGATATCGGTCATGAAGCGGTCGGCTTACAGTTACTCGAAGCCAAACCAGAGACAGCTGAAGCAGATACTGATAGTACAGTAAGCACGCCCACCGTAAAAAAACAGATCATAGAAAAGCGCATCAACGTGCCCAAAAGCTGGATCAGAGCGCTGCTACAAGTACAGTCTGCAGGTCAATTACCACAAGACACCATCCATCTCGATCCAATCGCATTGTATAACGTGCTATTTGAGCTGCGTATGCATGCTGATATCAAAGGCAAACGCCGTGGATTATTAATTGAGCTTAGACCTCAGCAGCTGCCGGTGATTATATTAGAGCCTTTTAACATCACTGTTACTAGCCAAGTCAGCCAACAGCAAAAGCCCTATCAAGGTCAACAAGCAAAGCTGATTCGCTTATGGGGTCGCCGTCGTCTCAGCCTATTAAAACGTCTGTTGCCACATACTGACAGCGTTTCGGTGTCGCTACTGGGTCAAGGCATGCCAAGCTATTGGACACTAAAAGGTAAAGGCTTTCATTTCACCTTTGCCATGACAGGCTTCAGCCAAGCCAACTGGTCACAGTCATTGAACTTTGACTTGTTACTACCCAAGCGCCCACTGCATAATACATTGGCTACCAATGAAAGCTTGTCAGACAGTAGTAAAGCAACCTTAGATGACAGCAATAACTATAGTAACGATGAGCATAATGGCTTGTCCGTATTGATTAAAACCCTGGCAAATACTCCTAGTACGATAGAAGATTTGGTAAAGTCGCTATCAGCAGATGCTTCATTAAAATCTGTGACTGTTTCTCACTCACAAGTGCAGCAATGGTTACTGTCAGGTACTCAGCAAGGCTCAATTCGCTATGAGATGGCGACGCAGCTGTATCACTACAGACCTTTGACCCAAGTGCCGCTTGATATGGCGCAGTTTGCTTACCACAATGAGGCAGAAAAGCAGGCTTTTGATTTGATTAGCCGTACGGATGCCGTGCAGAAGTTCTCTGTTCAGACTGTTGCCGTCAAAGGTATTACCATTCGTGCAGATATTCATGTCGAAGAAGACAGACGTACTTATCACAGCCAGCTGCAATTAGGCGATGAAGGGCTAGTTACCAAGGCGGAATGCAGCTGTCCGCAGTACTTGCAGCATCGTCTCACTCATGGTGTGTGCGCGCATCTTATCGCGCTACGACTTCGATATAACCAATACGACCCAAATAACACCGGCAATGATAGCTGGCATGACACTCGTGTCTTGAGTAAACGTGTACCGAGTAAGCGCTTACATCAGCCTAAGAACAAACAAGAAAGCGTACAAGTAAAAGCAACCCATAGCTCGTTAATGACATTACCTGTTGCAACGACACTTGATTTGACGGCCTTAGCACAACCAACCGCCCAGTCACATGCAACTGCAAGCGATAAGACACAAGCGTTAACCACACAAGAGACCGCTATTGCTTATGTTTACATCACCATTGCCCATAAGAAGATTACCATTGAACAAACAATAGGTGACAAGGATACGCGCCAGCAGCTGGTGTTCAATCAGCCTGCTCAAGCCAAAGCCGCATTTTTACAACATATTGCCAGATTTGAAGCCAAAGGCTTTATCGAAAACCAAGGGGTGTAAGGTATGACGACGCAGACAGAGCAGCAGAATGATTATATAACCCCTGTGCCTAATGCCACGCCCTTTGAGCGTCAGTGGCAGCAACTATGGCAAGATATTGAGCTGGCAGGCGGACGTTACCAATATGTTCAGCAGCAGCTAGTCAGTCAAGGCTTTATGGTCGAGCGTCAACCTGTCGACAATATGAGCCCAAAAGAACGGGATCGCTATAAAAAAGCCTTAAAAAAGGAAGCAGCTGAAGAAAAAAGTCTCAAAAAGGCTGCTTGGCAAGCATACAAAGCGCATCACATGGTTTATCTTGGCCGGAAAGTATATTGGACGGACGATACCAGTACCGATAAATGGGATATCAAAGACGCGGCCAATCGGCTGATTGAAAACAAACTGCCACTGCTGCGTAAACATAATGAGTTAGCAGAAGCAGTTAACCTTACCATCCCGCAGTTAAAAGGATTGTGCTATCAAAGAGAGGTTGCCACCAATCTGTCTTATTCGCATTTTACTATTGCCAAACGCAATGGCACAGCGCGTCAAATATGGTCGCCGATACCACGTTTGAAGTTTGTGCAACGCTGGATTTTGCACAATATTTTGAATAACTTAACGACACATGGTGCCGCCCATGGCTTTGTACGTGGCAAATCCATCGTGACTAACGCAGCAGTACATAGCAACAGCGAGCTCCTTATTAAGTTGGATGTCAAAGATTTCTTTCCTAGCGTGAGCTGGCGCCGTGTCAAAGGGGTCTTTCGTCATGCTGGCTACCCAGAGCAAATTTCGACATTACTGGCATTACTCTGTACGGAGTCGCCCAGACAAGTGGTGCAGCAAGATGGCGTTACCTACTATGTGGCATTAGGTGATAGAGCCTTGCCACAAGGCGCGCCTACCAGTCCTGCATTAACAAACATCGTTTGCCTAAATCTTGATCGCCGCTTGACAGGGTTGGCAGAAAAGTTGGGGCTACGTTATAGCCGTTACGCCGATGACTTGACCTTTAGTGTTCCCGCTATTGAAGACACCAAACCCAAATCGAAGGCTAAAACAACGATTAAAGCCACGACCAGCATCGCAAAGAAACAAGCCGATACGCAGCACAATAAGCTAATCGGGCAACTGCTCGGCTCAGTCCATAAGATATTACGCGAAGAAGGTTTTGCGTTGAATAATGATAAAACGCGCGTGATTCGTAAAGGCAATCAGCAACAAGTGACAGGCATGGTGGTCAATGGACAAGGCGTACCCAGGGTATCTCGTCAAATCAAAAAAATGTTGCGTGCAGCCGTTCATAAACTAGAGTCAGGTGGCAAATTACGCGCGGATGAGACTTTAAATACGCTGGCAGGATATGCCGCTTGGATAGCCTCGGCAGAGCCAGAATTGGGACATAGTTATCTAGATAGGATTGAGCGTTTGCAAGTGCAGCAAGAGACACCTGCATAGATATTTATTTATCCTTATAAAAAATGATTATTAGAAAAATTCTATTTCTAATACTCATTCAAGTGAAGCATATTAGCGCAGAATTATATTTTCATTAGACTGATAAGAATGGTGCGGTGCGACTGTCTTTTGATTGGGCAACGTCGTATGGCGTACCTTGAGCGACAATCATTCCGCCCGCATCCCCTGCCCCTGGCCCAATATCAATGATCCAGTCGCTATTGCTTGCCACCTGCATATCATGTTCAACCATGATGACAGTATTGCCCGCATCGACAAGACCATTTAACTGTGTCATTAGCATGGACACATCAGCAGGGTGTAGACCTGTGGTTGGTTCATCTAAGATGTATAGCGTGTCGCCTCGCTGCGTGCGTTGCAGCTCGGTAGCAAGTTTAATACGCTGTGCTTCGCCGCCTGATAATTCGGTGGCAGGCTGACCCAGACGTAAGTAACCAAGTCCAACCTGTAGTAATGCCTCTAACGCACGCAAAATAGGTGCTTCATCAACAAAAAACTCATGAGCCGCTTCAACCGTTAAGTTCAATACTTCAGAGATTTTTTTGTCTCGATAAGTGATTGCTAGTGTTTCCTCATCATAACGTTGACCATGACAAACCTGACAAGGTGCATAGACGCTTGGTAAGAATAATAATTCAACACTGACAAACCCTAAACCTTCGCAATTTGGGCAGCGGCCTTTAGTCGTATTAAATGAGAACCTGCCAGCATCATAGCCTTGCGCTTTTGCTTGCTTGGTCGCTGCAAACAGCTTGCGTACATCGTCAAACAAGCCCGTATAGGTTGCCAAGTTAGATCGCGGTGTACGACCAATTGCTTTTTGATTGATATTAATAAGCCGACGGACGTGCTCCATGCCAGCGACGATCTCACCGCCAGTTACTGACTCAAGCTCCTGCTCAAGTAAATCTGCTTCACCAACAGGCGCTTCTGTAACTGTCTTCTGCCCCAACGCTTCACTGACAAGCTCTACCAATGCTTGGCTGACGAGACTTGATTTGCCTGAGCCTGAGACCCCTGTGACGCTGGCCATCACCCCAAGCGGAAACTCAACATCTAATCCTGTTATGTTATTTCGCTCAATGTTGGCAAGTTTGAGCCAGGCTGCCGGCTGCCTTGTGTTAGATTTTGACTGTGCGTTAGACGTAGCATTGGCAAATAGATATTGACCAGTATGCGACTGCGTAACTTTACGAAGTCCATCTACAGGGCCACTATAGACAATCTCGCCACCATGCGTGCCTGCCTTTGGCCCGACATCGACTACCCAGTCGGCATGTCTGATGACACTCACATCATGCTCAACGACAAACACCGAATTACCAGTGGCAATCAGCTCATCCAACGCACCTAGCAATGCTTGAGTATCAGCAGGATGCAGACCTGCCGATGGCTCATCAAGGACATATACCACGCCAAACAACTGCGAGCGAATCTGGGTTGCCAGCCGTAGTCGCTGTAGCTCACCAGGAGAGAGAGTCGGTGTGGTACGCTCAAGCGAGAGATAGCCTAACCCTAACCTTGTCAGCGCTTCAACACGAGAGAGAATATCACTGGCGATACGCTGGGCGACGATGGCTTTTTCGCGGTTTGGTGTGTTATCGCCTACCTTAGTACGAGCGGTTGCTTCTAATTTTTCCGCCATTTCAGTCAATGTTAACTGTGATAGCTCACCGATATCGAGTCCTGCAAACTTAACCGATAGCGATTCTTTCTTTAGTTTCTTGCCATGACATTCAGGGCACTCAGATATCTGCATAAACTGCGAGACGCGTTTTTTGGTACGCGGGCTCTGAGTGGTAGCAAAAGAGTGCAAAATGAAGTTTTTGGCACTGGTAAAAGTACCCATATAGTTTGGCTTTTCGCCCTTCTCAATCGCATCGCGTGTTTGTTCGATGTTGTATTCAGGATAGACAGGTACCGTCGGTGTATCATCTGTAAACAAAATCCAATCACGTGTTTTTTTCGGCAGTGTGTGCCATGGTTTATCGATATCATAGCCTAATGTGGTCAATATACGACTGAGGTTTTGACCTTGCCACGCTGGTGGCCATGCCGCAATTGCCCGCTCGCGTATACTCTTAGTGTTATCTGGCACCAACAGCTCTTCAGTGACTTCAAATACGCGGCCAATACCTGAGCAAGTCGGACAAGCGCCATCTGGGGTGTTGGGGGAAAATGCATCGGCATATAGTATTCCTTGATCTGCTGGATACTCTCCTGCGCGTGAGTAGAGCATACGCAGGCCATTGGATATCGTCGTTACGCTACCCACGGACGAGCGCACTGATGGCGTACCCCGCTTCTGCTGCAAAGCGACTGCTGGTGGCAACCCTTCTATGGTATCGACATCTGGCTCATCGACCTGATCAATGAGTCGTCTTGCGTAAGGCGATACAGAATCAAGATAACGGCGTTGTGACTCGGCAAACAACGTACCAAATGCTAATGACGACTTTCCTGAGCCTGAGATGCCGGTAAAGACCACTAGTGCATTGCGAGGCAAATCAACATTGACGTTCTTTAAGTTATGTACGCGCGAGCCTCTGACCTGAATATTGTCTTGATCAAGGTTATAAAGGGCATTTTTTACTGTGTTTGTTTTACTTGTTTTTTCTTCTAGTTTTTTTGAGTTCGCCATAGCGTTATTGTTCCTATGAATTGTTGTTTATTCCTAATTAGCAGAAAGGTTAACACGTACTTATGCAAGGCTGTGGCTAGGCTTACGTATCAATAGCATAGATAGACAAAACGATAACTCAAGTCATCCAATCATTAATAATAAAAAACCCGCATCAAGGCGGGTTTTGTTTAGCAAGAAATGCTATTAAGTTGCTAAGAGGCTGGCAATTTAGGTATTAAGATACAACCAAGCGCATCAACTGCGTGCTGATATAACCACCAAATGTCCCTACTGCGTAACCTAAAATACCCAAAAACACTCCTACTGGTGCTAGCGATGGATGAAATGCCGTAGCGACAATCGGTGCTGACGATGCACCGCCAGTATTGGCATTAGAACCAACCGCCAAAAAGAAAAACGGTGCTCGAATGAGTCGAGCGACAGCAAAGATAATCACGACGTGAATACTCATCCATAACAGACCGATTAGTAATAGTCGCCACTGTGAGACGATACCTGCCAGATTGATTTGCATACCGATCGCGGCGATTAATACAAAGATAAATACCGTGCCGATTTTTGACGCGCCAACATGATCTAACCTACGTATCTTAGTAAACGAAAATATAACGCCTATTACCGTAATAATCACTACCATCCAAAAGAACGAGCTGGCAAAGCTATATTGAACGGCCCAACTATAAGGCGCAAAGAACTCTGCAATCTGGCCACCGGCAAAGTGTGCGACCCCGACCATGGCAAAGCATAAGCCAAACATCACCATTAGATCGTTAATAGTTGCTGGGCGGGCATGATCACGCTCATAGCTCTCGACTGCTTTGACCACTTTATCAATACTACTGGTATCAGCGCGCAAAAAACGGTCTATCTTGTCGCTATGTTTTGCCATTACTAAGATAGCTAGCAGCCACAGTGAGGCATTGGTCGTATCGACTAAAATCATCATACCAAACAAATCATCACTGACCCCAAACAGCTCTTTCATCGCTGCTTGGTTGGCCGCGCCGCCTATCCAGCTGCCCGCTACTGCCGAGAACCCACGCCATAACGTATCATCGGTAAACATCGCAGGCGATATCCACTTGGCGACTCCCAAACTGATTGGACCACTGATGACAATGGCAATACTTGCAGCAAAAAACATCGCGATCGCTTTCCAGCCTAAGCCCAATATTTTGGGCACATCCATAGATAGGGTCATCAACAACAAACTTGCTGGCAGCAAATAAGTCGCAGTAAAGCCATAAATCTGCGAACCAACGCCATCGGCAAAAACGCCTAAGCTATTTAAAGTGGCTGGTATAAAGCAGCAAAGTACAATACCAGGCAGTACAGCATAAAACCGACGCCAAAACTTACCCGGCAAGCCTTGGGTATAAAAAACCAGACCAATAATGGCCATGATGATGCCAAAGGCTAATGGCAAATTATCAATTGCTAAATTTGAGGTGGCTGGCATCAAGGCGCTCCAAGAGTTACAACGGGCAAAAGTAAATCAGTATAGACAAGGCAAAAAACTCCTGCAAGCAGCCATCAACTATTAGCTAGGATTTGCTGAGTAGTATTTGACAGGATGAGCAGCAAGGTAATGGCTAGACACGTAACGTCATACGCCCATTATTGAGCAATACAAAACAGGTAAACGCAAAAAAGCCAGATAACAAGTATCTGGCTTTTTTAGTGCTATCTTTAGACGATTAATGAATCAATGATTTTAATCGTCAAATATAGCTGTATTACGAGTTGTTACCACGGTTGCCGCCGTTTGGACGACCTTGGCCACGGCTGTCAGAACGACCAGCTGGACGGCCTTGGCTGCCGCTTGGACGACCGCGACCAGTTGCAGCACGCTCACCGCGTGGAACGCCATTGCTATCACCGCGGCTTGGGCCACCAGTGCGCTTGCCTTGATACGGCTTGCCACCTGAACGCTCATTTGGTTTGCCTGACGTGTCACGTGGCTTACCTTGATAACCGCTGTCGTTGCTAGCACGTTGACCAGTTGGAGCACTGTCGCTTGAACGACCACGACCTTGACCACCACCGCTAGATTTACCAGCATAGCCACCACCTGAACGACCACGGCCTTGACCGCCACCGCCGTTAGAACGACCACGACCACGGCCACGACCATTACCTTTGTTTTCGCTAGGTACGTAAGTTTTCTTAGGCTCCATACCTTCGATGATACATACTTCCATTTTGCGATCTAAATAACGGTTGATAGCGTTAAGCTGTGGACGATCATCCATGCTACATAGGCTAATAGCAACACCAGTACGACCAGCACGACCACAACGACCAATACGATGGACGTAATCTTCAGTCTGACGCGGCAAGTCATAGTTGATAACGTGCGAGATAGCTGGGATATCTAGACCACGAGCAGCAACGTCAGTCGCTACTAGGATTTTTACTTTACCATTACGCAAGTCTTGAACGATACGGTTACGCTTGCTCTGTGGCAAGTCACCATGTAGGAAGCTTGCTTTATGGCCCGCTTCTTGTAGCTGCTTAGCCAATTTCTCAGTGCTACGTTTGGTAGCAGCAAAGATAATGATTTGTTCCATATCTTGCTGACAAACGATTTTGTCAAGTAAACGGTTTTTGTGATCAAAATCATCACAGTAGTACACTTTTTCTTCGATGTGTGCAGATTCTACTTTGATTGATACGCGCTCAGGGTTCTTAGTGAAACTGGCAGCGATTTTACCTACTGGGCCATCCCAAGTTGCTGAACACATGATCGTTTGACGATCGATTGGCGCTGCACGAAGGATGTCACTGATATCATCAGCAAAACCCATGTCTAGCATACGGTCAGCTTCGTCAAGTACCAATACTTCTAGGTTTGACAAATCAACGCGACCTGCATTGATATGGTCAAGTAGACGACCAGGAGTTGCAACGATTACTTGAACGCCCTTTTTCAAAGCAGTGATCTGACCGTTGTATGGTGCGCCGCCAACTAGTGGTACACAAAATAGACCGCGCATGTCTTTAGAATAAGTGCGAACGCTGTCATGTACTTGCTGAGCAAGTTCACGCGTTGGCGTTAGGATAAGTGCTTTGGTTAGTTTGTCAAAGCTAGTAGCACGGCTTAAACGGTCAAGTACAGGGATAACGAAAGCCGCTGTTTTACCACTACCCGTTTGCGCTGACAATAAAAGGTCACGACCGGCTAGAGCAAAAGGAATGGCTTGTTCTTGAATAGGTGTTGGATTGGTATAGCCACTGCGATCAAGCGCAGTAAGAATTGGCTTAGCAATGCCAAGATCAGTAAAGGTGATTTTGTTTTCTTCAGTGGCGTCAGTAGTAGCCGCTTGAGTATTGTTATCAGTATTTGGAGTGTCAGTGCTTTCGATGATGCCGTTTTCAGCGGCGATTGCAGATAAGATGTCAGTCATAAGAATCCTTGGTAAGTATAAGTTGCTGTAAATTCAGCAAACTTGATGCATACCACTGATAACCGTTCACCACGCTGCTCTTATTAGCATTACCGAGCAACATAAAATTGTCGATAATTAGAAACCAAGCCAATAGAGCTTAGCGTCTTTATAATAAATGCGTTCGTGCTGTCTGACGTATTTTGGTGGTAGTGCCGAGTGTCTTATCCTTGCTTGATATACGCTCATTATCAATGCTTTGTCCAAAGCAGATAAAGGCAAACAGCAACCAATCTAGACCCTAGTTGTAGGCCAGTAGATAAGATATGAGTCAAAAATAACGGATATTTTTAAAGGTTATTTAAGTACACAAAATCATCGGCAACAATTACTTATGGTCATCCTAGACCCAAAATCGCAGGCGATGTTATCAATCTCATAATTCACGAAAGCCTAAGCTAACGTGGCGACGCAGTATAGCACAATAAAAAATTATATGTACCTATTTCTTCAATTACTGAGTAAATAAGCACTAACAGTGTTGATAATAAACAAGTTTAGGTGTTTTATTTAATGACTACAGCAAAATTTAATAACCAAAGTAAATGAACTATTAGCGATTTATCTATCGTACTACTTTAACTTCTGTGACATAGGTAGGTAGCTGCCATGCCCCGCCCGCCTCGATTAAACGGCACAGTCCTGTGGTGCTTTCATGGCTTTTTTCAAAGGCACGGCCTGTCCATAACCAATCGGTTTTGCTCATGCAATCACCGATGCCGCGTCCTTTTTGTACAGAGGTAAGCTTGCCTTTATCGTAGCCAGTAGCATTGGTCGTTACCAACGTTGGCTTATAAGGTTTACTGTCATTGATCACCCAAACCCCTGCTCCAGCGTTATAAGCGCCTGTCCAGCACTCATGCTGTGCCAACAGCTGCGAGCCATTTAGACGACTGATACGCCAAGGTGATTTGTCTGAAAGATTGGGACAAACGCTGTCTGCATCTTTCATTGTGCCTTTTACCAACGATGCCAACTGAGAGGACCTCATCACAAATTTTTTGTCATTACCATCGTCCGCTTTGGCACTTGGCACGACAAACCGCAGTACTGGCGCGGCTTTAGGAGGTAATATACCGCCACTAGATTTAACAGCATCTTCATTTTTGACAAAAGCACTGGATGTACCAACGCGACCTTGGAACTCATCGGCTTTTAGCATAGCAGCACTGGCACCTTTGTCAGAGAGCTGCCAACGTGAATTGCGCAAGGCCAACGTAATCTTGCTAGATTTGGTCAACGCCTCTAACAATGCAATTACCTGCGTTTGAGTAAGCTCAGCGTTACCTGCAGCGGCTGAATATGGTTTCGTCTCACCATAGTCTTTGTCATTAATAAACAACGAGATGCGATGACGGTTACCGAGCTGCATTAGGGCTTTAGACGAACTGTCCTTTGCCCCGCCAAGCTTTACTTTACCATCCACGCCAGCATTCGCACCTGCGCGGCGTACGAGCAATACAGAAACCGGGAACTCACTGTTATTCTCTGCTTGATAGCCTGCCAGCCGGCACGTACGCGTATTATCACAAACGACTTGCCAGTCTTGACTGGTAAACTCAGTCGATGTACTGGCCATACTAGTGGTACTGAATAAAGCTGTGCTAAGCGCTGCAAATACAGGCAGTAATATTTTATTTTTTATCATAAAGGTGGGTTGTTCTTTTATTTTTTTAGGTATGTTTTCTGAATAATGCTCTACAGTGATGTTTTTAGGATTTTTATTAGACTGGGCACTATCTTTATAGCTATTTTTATCATAATTATTATCGTCATAGGTAATGTCTGACCTACTAACACCAGTTAAATCAGCGTCTCTTGATAGCGACATATTGTTTATATAGTTATTGTCTTTCATAATCATCACCTTTCAGTAGAAGAAGTATAAACACCTATCTATTGTAATGGTGCTCGGCTATCTTAACGCACTAGTGTTTCTATCTGTTGTACTAATGTATCATTGTGTAAAGACAAAAGGAAGACCTAACATGGGTTGTATTCATTTTTATAAATACAAATAAAAAGGCTGATAAGTTATTTGCTTATCAGCCTTGCTGTTGTGTTTAAGATTTATTTATGTTTAGCCTGTACTACTAGGGCGTGTCATCAATTAGCACAGTTATTTTAGAATAAGCTATAGTAACTCTATATTTAGCAATCTGAGTAAAACCCTCATGACAAGACGCCATGCCCTACGAGATGACCAATGGGCGAGAATTAAAGACATTCTGCC